>JAISHO010000026.1 GCA_031262485.1 Propionibacteriaceae bacterium | reverse complement strand
GGTCCTCCAGCCGCGTTGTCGTCTTAGCCGTTAGTTCCACTACCGGCTCCTCCTACGCCTTGCTGGCCACCCCACCGGTAACCCCGAACCTCAACGTTTTAGGCGCGACAGACCACTAGGCGGCGCGCACCAGTTTTTCGCGCACCTGGCCCCGGAGCACCTTGCCGAGCATCGACTTCGGCAAGGAGTCGACAGCGACGATGCGACGGGGCACCTTGTAGCGCGCGATGCGTTCACGGCAGAAGTCTCGGAGGGCTTCGACGTCGAGGGTGGCGCCCTCCTCCATGACGACGGCGGCGACGACTTCTTCCCCGCCCCGTTCGCTCGGCAGGCCGACAACGGCGCCGTCGGCGATGCCGGGGCAGGAGCGCAGGACGTTCTCGACCTCGGTCGGCGCGACATTGAACCCGCCGGTGATGATGAGTTCCTTGATGCGGTCGACGATCGTCGTGAAACCGTCCTCGTCGACGGTGACGACGTCGCCGGTGCGCAGCCAGCCGTCGGGCAGGAGCGTCTTCTCCGTCTCCTCCGGGTTGTTCCAGTAGCCCTGGAAGACCTGCGGGCCGCGCAGGAGCAGTTCTCCTCGCTCGCCCTGGGCGACCTCGACGGTCGGATCGTCGACGCTGACGACGCGCATCTCGGTCGAGGGGAAGGGGATGCCGATCGTGCCGGTGCGCCGCGTCTCATAGAAGGGGTTGCCGAGCGCGACGGGCGAGGACTCCGTCATCCCGTAGCCCTCGACGAGCAGGCCGCCGGCGACCGACTCCCACAACTCGACCGTCGAATCGGGCAGATTCATCGCCCCGGAGATGCAGAACTTGGCCGATTTGAGCGAGATCTTGCGCTCCTTCGAACGTTTCGCCGTCGACTCGTAGATCGGCGGGACGGCGCAGTAGACCGTCGGCGGGTTCTTTTTAGCGGCGTCGAGGACGAGGTTGACGTCGAAGGTCGGGAACAAGACGATGCGGCCCTGCTTGAGGACGCCGAAGGTGAGGAAGAGCGTCATGCCGAAAGCGTGGAACATCGGCAGAACGGCGTAGAAGGTCTCCTTGCGTGGCTGGGCGCCGTGCATCCAGGCCTCGCCCTGGCGGGCGTTGGCGTAGAGGTTGTAGTGGGTCAGCATCGCGCCCTTGGGCAGGCCGGTCGTGCCCGAGGTGTATTGGATCGCGGCGATGTCGTTGACGCTTGGGTGGGGGTGGGTCGGGTCGATCCGCGGAGCGGAGACGAGTTGCTCGAAGCTCATCGTGTTGGGCGCCCTGTGGTGAAGACGGTCGCGCGTGGCGCGCAGCTTCGGCACGGGCAGCGCGAGGGCGAGGCGTTTGACCGTCGGGAACTCTTTGAGGAGGTTGACGGCGATGATCGTGTCGAGCTCGATGTCATCGGGCTGGGCGCGCAGTTTCTCGACGGCGGCGTCCCAACAGATGGCGACGCGGGCGGTGTGATCCTCGAACATGTGCCGCAGTTCGCGGGAGGTATAGAGGGGGTTGTGCTCGACGACGATGGCGCCGAGGCGGAGCACCGCGTAGAAGGCGATGACATGCTGGGGGCAGTTCGGCAAGACGAGCGCGACGCGATCGCCGGCTTTGACGCCGAGGCGGCGCAATCCTTCGGCCGCTCGTTCGATCGCCTCGCCCAGTTGAGCGTAGGTCGTCGTCTTGCCGAAGAATTCGAGGGCGACCGAACTGGCCGCCTCGCGCATGGCCGTCTCATAGAGCTCGGTCAGAGGTTCGGTCGGCAAAACGATCTGTGCCGGCACGCCAGGTTCGTAGAAGCGCGTGAAGTCGTTCATGACAGCCCTTGATGTCTCGCGTGTGATCCTCGCCGTCCTCGCGAGTGGCGATCGATCGGCGATGGCCGTCTCAAGGTCGTGACGGCACAACCTACGCTACCGTAGGTTGTGAGTGTTGAGGAACATTCGAGACAAAATAATGGGCAGAATTCGGGCATGACAACACGGTGGGGGGATGCCACCTAATGTCATCCCCCCACCGTGTTGAATTGTCAGCACCACTTGGTGCGCACGCGGGCGATAACCCAGTCGCACTCGGGCGCACAGGGCACATCACCTCGTGGGTGTTTGTGTTGTGCGCCCTCCACTCGAAGCATGAAGCTTGAAGACCGAGAGGCGATTCCGAGAGACTCTAGAGAGAAGCTTCGGGCAATCGCGTGCGCTTGAGAAGTGTTGACTCGCCCTTGCAGCAGGACCGATCGATCGAGGCGAACCTCACATCACGACGGCGCCGGTGCCCAAGAAGCAGTTCGACAGGTAACCACAAATGTTGTAGCTGAGCGTACCAAAGCAGTTGTTGGCGTAGACCGAGCTGGTGAGCCCGCACAGGCTGTAAGCCCCAGCGAACATGCCCGCCATCTGGCCAACGACCATATTGATGCAACTAACCATAATTTTCACCCCCTCTCGACGAGGTCGGGCGGAGCTGATGCCATCGCTGACAAGGTCTCCGCTGGTTTTGGCTCAACGTTTTGTTGACTTCCCCGTCATCAATCTTAGACATTCTGTTGAGAGACTGCAAATCGAGTGGAGATGAATCTGTGATCCACGCCTCAATCTTCGCGTCCCGTTTCAAGGACGACGGGGTAACGCGGGCTTGGTGCGTGCTGAGCACGGGCTTGGCTCGGGTCGGGTGCGGTGGTGTCCCTCTAGACGACGATGACGGAGTAAGGATGAGATGAGAAGTCATCCCCATCATGGACGCGGAGCCGACCTTGATAGGGACGCGGAGCAGACCCCGATCGGGCTGTGAGTTTGACTCAGTGGCTTGCCGCGCCTCAATGTCGTCTTCGTGGCGTGCCCGGTAGGGGCCCCAGCCGCGTTGTCGTCGTCGCCGGATCAGAGGAGCGCTGCGGCGGTGCCGCTCTTCACCGCGCCGATCCCCCTTGATCAGGAGTCTGCCGGGACGAGGACGAACCGCATCAGGCGTCATTGACGCGACGATGACGTCACCTCTAGGAGGGCGCAGTCACCACGACAGATCGACGATTCGTGGCGGGGCTCGCTCCATTGCTCGGTTTTGTGCGGCGTGAAAGGCGTAGTCAGAATGTACTTATCAACGAAGAGTTGAAAATATCGCCCCAGGATTTGCCAATCCTGTTGATCTCCTCTACAGTTGTATTACGAGGGGATAACGCAGCACAGGGGGTTGCGCTCCTCAAGGAATATGGGGTTCGCCATGAATCCCTATGTCATCATCACAGTAAAATTGGGGAAGGACTACCAACATGCTTTCTGGTCTCATCAACGCTTTCGCTATCGGCCTCGGCAACCTCGGCCTCGGTGTCGCCAACCTGTCCGCCGGCCTCGGCGTTCTGGCTTACAACCTGGTCGACCTGCTTCACGCGGTCTTCATCTGAGCCGAAACTAGCGAATCGGCGTCGCGAGCCACCATGCTGGTGGCGCCAATTGCTTGGTGCCTGGGAGGGGTGTCCGTCAAGGACACCCCTCCTTCGTCTATTGATGGCGAATAACACTCGCATGACTCCCGAGAATGCGCGAACAATGTCGTAAGGCCGTGTGGTTATCGTCTCTTTCGCCTTGTGTAGTCTTCTCTCTCCGTCCCCGTCTCTCCCTCTCCCTCTCGCGCCCCGCGCGTGCTCTGCCCCCGCGCGTCTCCGGCTGCCGCCGATCCGCGAGCGGGGGAGGGCGCTCCGGCGCTGGCGCCCGACCGCA
>JAISHO010000011.1 GCA_031262485.1 Propionibacteriaceae bacterium | reverse complement strand
CGTGAAAGCGGTCGACCCTTTGAAAGAATATGAAGTGTTCAAACCAAAATATTCTTCGCAGAATCGACCGCCGCTATGTACGCTACCACAGGTTTCACCTATCGTCAGATTCTCGATCTCACTTCGCTGATGCGTCCATTCATCCCAGTGAAGCAAAAATGGAACGGACGGCGCATGAAATTGACGATCCACAATCAGATCGTCGCGACACTGGCCTACTTGAGGAACAACACCACACAAGACGAACTCGCCGAACGGTTCGACGTGTCCCAGCCGACGATCTCCAGAATCATCACCCGTCTCACCAGCGTCATCGAACGGGCTTTGGCTGACTGGGTGCCCACTGGAGACGACCTCGATCCCCGTAACAGCTACATTGTCGACGGGACACTGGTTCCCGCGTGGTCGTGGAGCGATTATCCCGAGGACTACTCCGGCAAACACCACACCACCGGGTTGAACCTCCAAGTCGCCTGTGACACGGTCGGCCGTCTCGCCTGGATCTCCGACCCCCTGCCAGGATCGACCCACGACGCCAAAGCCATCCGCGAATCGAACATCCTGGAAAAAGGTGGAGCCTCGTATGTCGGAGACAAGGGGTATATCGGATTGGGAATGATCACCCCGATCAAGAAAAAACCCGGACAAATTCACCTCTCCGAAAGAGACAAAGTCTTCAATCGAGAAATCCACGAAATCAGATACGTCATCGAACGAGCCATCTCCCATCTGAAAAACTGGAGAATACTCCACACCGACTACCGAAGACCTCACCGCACACACCCACAAACTATTACTGCGGTCATATCACTCCACTTTTACAAACTCTCATTATGAATAAGCCTCCCTATCTTCGGGGGTAACCAAGGGCAGACGATCGTGGGGTGCTTCACAATCACTCAAGATCATCCTCGTCTCACCTGCGTAGGTTATATCGAGATTTACCGAGAGACGATTTCTTTCTGGCCTCTAATAACTGTGCTTTTTGTCTTTGGATATCTCTTCCTCGCTTTTGGTGTGGCTCTCCTGGGATTTTTCCCTCACGCTGAGGCGCGACTCGTCGCTTTCCGGGGTATGGGAATAGGAATTGGTGTAATTGCTATAAGTTTCCTTATTCGATGGCTCCTCTGTGTCCCCGTCGAGTACCGTGTTTTAGGGACCTGAGTGAGGCGCTCTTAGCGGTACACCCGACGTGGCCTCACTACAATCACATTGCCTCAGAGGTATCCCAGCCCCATCGAAGCAGAAGCCTGCTTACCTCCTAACATAAGCACCGGCTAACAGCCCAGAACTCCAGAAACCAACAGTGCATGAAACCCTAGGAGGTTCATCGTGAGCGACAGCGCTTCTCATGATGAGACCGATGTTATCGACG
This sequence comes from Propionibacteriaceae bacterium, assembly GCA_031262485.1. Lineage (GTDB taxonomy): Bacteria > Actinomycetota > Actinomycetes > Propionibacteriales > Propionibacteriaceae > WQYJ01. Next base: position 97,461 of record JAISHO010000011.1, on the reverse strand, counting down.
AATTCGATTCCATTGACGAAGTCGATGTCGGTGGCGAACGATCTGGTTGCTTCGCGTTCATCAGTGTAGTTGTCGGCTTCATTGTCTTGTGTATAGCAATTTATGCCGTCCCTCTTCTCATGTGGATCACTATTACTCTCAATTCGTCATACGGCCAGAGCATTTCATGGGAGACGGATTCGAATCTGCCGATTGAGAGGGTTGTGACTTTGTCGTCGGGGAGCTACGCCGCTGTGGCATATGAAGCGACCCTGGGTTCAGGGAGTGCTGCCATTATCGCGGTGGCAGAAGCCGATGGAACTCCGGTCCCAGTCAACCGGGAAAAAATCGATTACTCAGCATTATTGGGAACTGACGTGATTTATGCGCGCTTCAAAGTCGAACAGGATCATCCTCGTGTGACGGTTTCGAGCTACGGAGGCGATCTCACGATCTATAAAGGAACAGTAGTTTCCTGGCCGGTGATCGCCATAGTTCTGCGTGTGGGATATGTCGGCGCCGCTCTTGGAGTGGTGATCCTGGGTTTCTTTCCTCCTTTCAAGGGGCGCCGGGTGGCCTTTTGGTTCATCGGTGTGAGCGCTGTGGTTATTGCCGTCGGCTTCATCCTCCGGGCGGTTTTGTGCTCACCGGTCGAGTTTCAGATTCTTGGGCCTTGATGAGGGGATTCCTGACGAGGTCAGGCGCCTATCAATCGATGTCGTTGAATGGAGACAATCATCGTGGGTTTATCATGCCAAACGCATTACGGGCGTCAATCTGTGTCGCCGCACGGAGACATACTGCTAGAGTCGTCCCATGACGACATCTTACCCGTCGCCGACGGATCCGCCGATAGTACGGACTCCTCGAGAACTAGGCGATCTCGTCCGCCAAGCGCGTCTCGAGGCTGGGCTGACTCAAGCCGAACTGGCCGAGGACGCCCAGGTGGGCCGCCAGTGGCTCGTCGGTTTTGAAGCCGGGGCTAAAGCGTCAGCTCCGCTGGCGATGATTTGGCGGCTGCTCGACGTGCTCGATCTTCAGGTGACATTGGCTCCGCCCTTGCCCCCGCGAAGCAGCGAGGAGGGGTCACGACGCATCATCTCTGCTAGTGAGGTTCTCGCCCGATACGCCATCGCAGATACGGAGAATATGAACGGGGCGGGTGAGCGACGATGACGACGCTCCACGTCGTCATGAACGGCACGATCATCGGTGATATCGAGGGAAGCGGTTCGCGGCTGCGTCTTCGCTATGATCCCACCGCTCTTCGGCGGGAGGATTTCGTCCCCCTCTCGGTGAATCTGCCGCCGACACAAGCGCGGTGGCGAGGAAAACCGATCATCACGTGGTTATCCGGTCTGCTTCCGGATCGCGCTGGTGTGATTCACCGTTGGAGGGCGCAATTCGGCATTCGTGATCTCCACGTTGAGAGTGTTCTCGAACACGTCGGCGAAGATGTCGCTGGCGCGGCTCAGTTCGTCCGGCCTGACCGCTTGGAGACGGTGCTGGAGCGGAAGGGTTTTGTTGAAGTTCTCTCCGACCGAGAACTTGGCGATATCGTCCGAGCTGCTCGTCACGACATGCTGCCGTACGACGACACGGCCGCCGAAGGACGATTCTCCCTAGCGGGAGCTCAAGCGAAGTTCGCCCTTCAACGCACGCCAGACGGGTGGGGGTTGCCCAGTGGCGCTGAACCGTCGACTCACATTTTCAAACCGGCGATCCCCGGACTCGTCGATCAAGACGTGACGGAGATGGTGACGATGCGCTCGGCGGCGCTCTTAGGCTTGCCAACGGCGAAAACGTCGATCTCGACATTCGATGGCGAACGCGTCATCGGCATCGAACGCTACGACCGCTTCCTTGTCGATGGACGATGGACGCGAATCCATCAAGAAGATCTCTGCCAAGCTGCTGGAGTCGATCCGAAGCTCAAGTACGAGTCGCAAGGTGGGCCAGGTGTGGCGATGTGCGCGGCAATCATCCGGCGATCTTGCGGAGACGAGGACGTCCGTCGATTCGCCCGTTCCCTTGTTTTCAACCATCTCGTTCGCGGTTCCGATGCCCACGCCAGAAACTATTCGATCCTTCTCACCCCAGGCGAGGCACGTCTTGCTCCGCTGTACGACCTCAACAGCACTCTGTCGTTCGGCGAACGTTGGGCGACCCACGCCGCGATGCGCATCGGCGGCGAGGACCGCTTCGACCACATCACACCGACCCATTGGCGCCAAGCCGCCCGCGACATGGACGTCGACCCCGAGTGGCTGTGCGCCGAATTCCGAGCTATGGCCGAGCGTCTTCCTGACGTGATCATGACAGTCTCACACGATGACGAGATCCGCGACATCGCTCCCATGACGGCAACAACATTAGTGGAGCGGACGAGCGGATGGTGCGCACAAGTGCTGAGGGGCTGGGGTCCCAGCTGACCGTTCTCATCACCATGTCGCCGTGGCTCCCGGTCAGTCTCGCCCGTTTGTGTGGAATGCCGAGAGTATGAAGGAGCGGCAAAATAATGGTTGTTACAAGTCATATTTTTCTGGGGTCGTATTCAAGAGGAATTGTCATGCAGACACTGCTATGCGTATGACAAGCGAAAAGGCAGCGCTATATATACTTCACAATATTATATATATATTTAACACGACCCATTCTTGATTGATATCAATCTGAGATCGCCGTCAAATCAATAAATTTGCTTCAATTTCACGGAAGTGAAAGACTCGGCGAAGCAAGGTTGACCCCCCTCTGATGCCCTGTTATACGAGTAAAAATGATTCGTGGTTGTTATCAGGCTTGCTCTCGTTTGTTTCCCCAACTGAGGATGTGGTTAATGAAGATATACCTAAAGAAAAACAAAAATACTTTGATACAATCCCCTGCTGCGGCAGTTCCCGGTTTTCTAGTCTTGGGTACTGGAATTGCCGTGGTTGCAATGATTTTGGCGGCACCAAACTCGGTGGCGGCGCCGCCGGTGACGCCTCCTGCTTCAGTGTCGAACCCCGCCGATGTCGTATTCATGGGGCCAAATGGCGGTGATTTTATCACTGAAGCCGAGGCGCGGGCTATTGTTGACGGCGCGACCGCCATGCTCACTGAACAGACTGGGATTTCGACCCAGTTCACGCCGATCAGTTGGTCTACTTTTACTTCCACAGGTGCTGAATGTTCGTCAAACAGCGTTCCTGAAGGGATATATGAACAGCTCGGAACGAATCCTGCCGATTATATGGAAAACGGGCGAGAACTTATAGTTATCCGTGATGTTGAGACTTGTCCATTGTCTGAGGCTGAGGGCATCGCATTGCCAAGAGAAACAGCAGAATACGGAGCTGGTGGCGTGATATCCATCAATTCTGATCAATATCTTGCCCCGGGCTATAATCGACAAGGTGGGGCATCTTACGCTCTCGCTCATGAGGTTTTGCATACTTTCGGGCTTGATCATGCGAGTCTGTTTGCTTGTGATATTGCCGCTGGAAGTGAGCCAACCTGGGATCAGACGAGTTCTGATTCCGTAGGTTGTCAAGCCATTGAATCGATGGATTATGGAACATTGATGGGGCGAGCAATGTGGGAATACGTAAACGCTCTCGGGAAATATCAGTTAGGCCTCATCACTTCCGGTAATGGGGTTCGCGTTCTGGATCAGACTGGAACAACTACAACTGTTACTGTTCAGGCGAATACTCCGGGGAGCCAAAATATTGGAGATCGCTTGATTGTTATTCCTGACCCGGGATGGGAAGACGGGGCGGCGAACCAGCCGTCTGGAATCAATTCGCTTTATGGCCCAAATGGTGGACCGGGTGGTTATACCATTGAATACAGGCCAAATGAATGCATCTTAGGAAACGCTAGTTATGCGGAAGTATTTCCTGGATGCCAGCCTGGACTGGCGATATCGGCAACGCAATTGAATAATGGAAATGATATCGCTCCTAGTTTTCAACCAAGTTACTTGTTAGAACCCATTGGTGACATATCTGGAAGATTTACCACGGGCGATACATTCATTTCTGCGAGTGGTGATGTGACGGTTACGGTCATTTCAGATGATGGGACCTCCGCAGTATTAGAGATTACCGTCGCCCCTCAGGAGACCCCTACCCCGACGCCCACTGTTGAGCCGACGCCGACCGTTGAGCCGACGCCGACCGTTGAGCCGACGCCCACTGTTGAGCCGACGCCCACTGTTGAGCCGACGCCCACTGTTGAGCCGACGCCCACTGTTGAGCCGACGCCAACCGAGATACCCGAGCCATCTGTAGTTCCGACGGAGACACCGTCAGCCTCGACGGCTCCGCTGAAACCCTCTGCTTCTACCACGGTTTCTTCTCCAGCTGATCCCCCTTCCGCGAACCAATCCGGCGTTTCGACTAACGACCAGAACAAGGGTGGTTCATCTACTCCGACGGTTCTTCCCACGACGGGCCCCACTGATGGGTTGTTGCCTCTGGCGCTGATCGCTGGCGGCCTGATGATCGCCAGTGGTGCGACCATCGTCCGAAACGGGCGAGCGTCATGAGAAGGATTCATGAATGAGCGGTTGGTGATGTGAGAAGAGACCATTGAGCTTGGCTCGCGTCGTCTTCTCTCATGTCATGCCTCGTGCATAAGACATCAAAAATACGAGACTGTTGCTCGGGCGGATGGTATTCCCACCGCCCGAGCAACAAATTTTTTTGTGATGATGCTGATATATCTGTTCGCATGATGGTGCCTTATCAACCCTCTTTCGAATCGATTCTTCTCCGTGAGAGCGGTGATCGACTGCTCGTTCTAGACTGACCTAGTCCGCCGCGGGGCGGGCGAGGAATCACGAAGGGGTGACGCCATGACGACGATCGCTTTGCTTGGAACCCTTGACACCAAGGGTGAGGAATACGGCTGGCTGCACGCCCAGTTTCGGGAGGCGGGGGCTGATGTCCTCATGATCGACGTGGGGCCGTTCTCGTCTAGTCCGCTGGCCGATGTGACGTCTGATGAGGTCATCACGGCGGCGGGTGTCGATCCGGTGGGGTTGCGCGAGCGACGCGATCGGGGCGAGGCGATGGGCGTCATGGGCCAGGGCGCGGCGATCATTCTGCGCCGGTTGGCCGGGGCGGGGGAGATCGACGGTTTCCTCGCCATCGGCGGCTCGGGTGGCTCCTCGGTGGCGGCGCCGTCGATGCAGGCTTTGCCGGTCGGGTTCCCTAAGGTGCTCGTCTCGACGATGGCGTCGGGCGATGTCTCTCCCTATGTCGGCGAGACGGACGTCACGATGATGTATTCCGTCGTCGACGTGGCGGGGATCAACTCCGTCTCACAAGCGATCCTCGGCAATGCTGCGGCAGCGATCCTGGGGATGGCGCGTGCGTACGAGCGCCGCCGGGCCGAGGCGCTCCAGGAGGTGAAGCCGGTCGTCGGGGTGACGATGTTCGGAGTGACGACGCCGGCCGCGAACGAGGCCCGGGAACGCCTGGGCGAGTTGGGCTACGAGGTGCTCGTCTTCCATGCCACCGGCGCCGGCGGGTTGGCCATGGAGAAACTCGTCGACTCGGGGCTCATCGTCGGGGTGTGCGATTTGACGACGACGGAGCTGGCCGACGACCTCGTCGGCGGGGTGTTGACGGCCGGCCCGCACCGTCTCGAGAAGGCCGGCGAGTTGGGTGTGCCACAGGTCGTCAGCGTCGGCGCGCTCGACATGGTCAACTTCGGGCCGATGGACACCGTCCCCGCGCAGTTCGCCGAGCGGAAACTCCTCGTTCACAATCCCACCGTCACTCTCATGCGCACGACCGTCGACGAGAACGCCGAATTGGGCCGGCGCATCGCCCGCAAACTGGCCGCCGCCACCGGGCCCGTCGATCTGTATCTCCCCTTGCGGGGCGTCAGCGCGATCGATGTCGAGGGCGGGCCGTTCTATGACGCCGACGCCGACGAGGCGCTCTTCCAAGCGTTGCGCATCGGCTTGGCCGGCAGCGACGTCGTCGTTCACGAGGAAGACGCGGCGATCAACGACGAGGGGTTCGGACGGAAGATGGCCGACCGGCTCCACGAGCTCATCACAACGACGGTCGTCAAGTGACGACGAGACGACGGAAGCGGCTCGCCAAGCCCACGTCGCCTCGCGCTGGGCGCACATCGGAGATGACGCGGGGTGGCAACCCGCCTCGTCCTGAAGTCCGAGACCTAGTCCTCGTTCTGGAGACCAGCGGAGGTGGTGGCGCCAACCCGTCTCGTCCCCTGCACTATCACCCGGATACCCAGACACACTTTCATGAGAACACAACCACAAGGAGTGAGATATGACCCGCACTGAGATCCTCGATCGTTTCCGCGCTCAGGTCGCCGCCGGGCAACCCATCATCGGCGGCGGCGCCGGCACCGGCATCACCGCCAAATCCGCCGAGGCCGGTGGCATCGACCTGCTCGTCATTTACAACTCGGGCCGCTTCCGCATGGCGGGCCGCGGTTCGCTCTCCGGCCTGCTCGCCTATGGCGACGCCAACGCCATTGTCATGGAGATGGCCAACGAGGTCCTCCCCGTCGTCAAGAAGACACCCGTCCTCGCTGGGGTCAACGGCACCGACCCGTTCCGCGTCATGCCGTATTTCCTCCAGCAGGTCAAGGCGATCGGCTTCGCCGGGGTGCAGAACTTCCCCACCGTCGGCCTCATCGACGGCGTCTTCCGCGCCAACCTCGAGGAGACGGGCATGGGCTACGGCCCCGAGATCGACATGATCCGCCTCGCCCACGAGATGGATCTGCTCACCTCGCCGTATGTTTTCGACGAGGAGCAGGCCAAGGACATGGCCAAGGCCGGCGCCGACATCCTCGTGCCCCACATGGGATTGACGACCTCCGGCACGATCGGCGCGCAGACCGCCCTCACCCTCGAAGAGGCCGCTGTCAAGGTGCAACAGCTCGCTGACGCGGCGAAGTCCGTCAACCCGGACATCCTCTGCCTGTGCCACGGCGGGCCCATCGCCAACCCGTCCGACGCCCAATACATCCTCGATCACACCGACGGCATCGTCGGCTTCTACGGCGCCTCCTCGATCGAGCGCTTCCCGACCGAGGTCGGCATCCGCCAGCAGACGGAGGAGTTCAAAGCGATCACCTTCAAGTGAAGATTTCTCGACGACGGCGCCGCGCCTGGGACCGCAGGCGTAGTGTCCTTGTTCGTTGATTGTCGGACGACGGAGGTCCCCGGGTTGATCTCGGGGGCCTCCGTCGCGTCACCCTGCGGCGCATTTTCGTGCGATATATCTCCTTGTCAGACGGGACTGTGGGAAAAGCCACCGGATTCCGTGTGATGTTTTTCACTGTGTCTTGTTTGTCTCAGTATCTTGTGTGACATGTCCCTCAATGTCACGCTACATCTTGATCCCGCAACAGCGACTGACGTGCGTCATGCCGCCGACAATCTCGGCATGACGCCGGCTGCCTTCATCGTCGCCGCCACTCGGAAGATCCTTGACGACAACGGCCCTGTTCCCCCGGTGTCGCCTCGGTTGACGCCGTGGCTCGTCGGTGAGATCGCTCGCGCCGAACGCGCCACGCCGGCAGCCGTGTTCGATGACAGCGTCAACCCGGCGGTCGATGGGGGAATCGACCCCGCCGCCGTCGGCGACTATCTCAACGACCTCGTCAACGCCTGAACCACTCTTCCCACAAGGAGTCATCGTGATGAGACACCTGGAATTCTCTCCCACCTTCGAGGAGTCGATGGCGGCGATGCCGCGTCGTAAACGTGAGCGCGTCGCCCAGACGCTCGTCGATTGGGTGGCTGACCCCGACGATCCCCGCGTGCGGCTCTGCGATCTCGCGACGCCCTGGGAGGGCCACTTCTCCCTCGAGGCGGGCGATCAACGCATCCATCTGCGTTGGCTGGAACCGAAGACCTCGGCGCTCGTCATCGCTGCGGGGCCGCACCATCGTCTCCATGCCTGAGGTGCGGCAGACCATGAACTGCCGGTGACGGGAGAGCGAACCTTCGTCCGTCGTCCTCTGGGGCCGCCTGGTAGAAACAAGTTGTCCGGTGGTCTCAGGGGATGGCAAGGGGAGTGTCGCGCCGGGCCGGGGATTTCCCGGGATTATCCACAGCTCATTCGAACGAGTGGGTGACGTATTCCACATTCTGTCGGTGCTCTCCGCTAGTGTCTTCGTCATGGCCTTGGATGATTCCTCCTCTTCGCGGCGCGTGCCTGCGCGGCGGGCGCGGCGCGCCTACAGCGAGCCGATCATGAGCCCGTCCCTCCCGCGGAGCGAGATCACTCCGGTGACTCCGAGTTCACCGAGCCCGGAATCCGCCTCGACCCCGTCGCCGGCTTTAGAATCATTCTCATCATCCCGTCGTTTTCCCTTGACAACGGCTGATTCGGAGGTCTCGTCGGCCCCGTGGTCGGCCGAGCCGTCCAAGGAAAACACAATGCCTGTAGTGTCGCGTCACACAGGTGATATCTCTTCTGACTCCGCGCATCCGGTCTCGTCGTATGAGCTTCCCGTCGCCTCCGTCGACGACGAACCGCATGAGCTGTTTGAAGCTAGCACCTACCGGCGCCGCCGCGATCCCCAAGGGCGGGGCGCTTCGCCGGAGACGTCGCCGACCCCCCACCGCCGGACGGAATACTCCGAGCCACCGTCGTGGCGCCTGCGCTATCCGACGTCGTCAGCCATCCCGGGAGCCGAGGAGGCCCCAGTCGGGGAGACGCCGGTTCGTGCCCCACGGGTGGGCCGTGATCCCATCGCCGGGGATCATTCCGGCGACGCGGCCACCAGCCCCGTTCGCCCGGCCACGCCCTCCGCGGCCACGGCTCAGCCGACGGAGCGAGCGCGAGACACGTGGCGTCCGGCCGCCGATCCGGGGGCGCCGTCCGAGCCCGCCACGCGTCCCTACGACGCGGCGCCGCGATCGTCCGAACTCGGCGCGCTCTCCTCGGATCCTTCGACCCGCTTTTTGGGGCCCGCCACGTTCAGTGACGACCTCGACGGGTCGGCCGCGCACCACCATGCCCGGCCCGGCCCCACCGCACGGGGAGAAACCGATCGTCACCGGCGCCCGATCCGCCCGAGCCGCCCACGGGAGGAACGTCCCGCAAGCGGCGCCATGAGCACCTCCGATTCTGGGGACGCGGGCGTCGCGACGCCTCGCCCGAACGATCCCTCGCCACGGGAACGCGAACGGCCAACCGTCGAACGCGCGGTCAGGCCGAGCACTCCGTCCTCTCCTCCGACGCATCGTCAACCCCACCCTCGCCCGGTGACGGGGGCGGAGGCCGGGTATGCGACGACCGCCCGGTCGTCTCGGCTCAACCTGTCGACGGCGGAGGGGAAAGCCGAAGCCATCCGTTCGAGCGTCTCGCCCCATCGCGCGCCACGGGCGGTGGCGCCGGCCAGCGTCCCGACTCCGGCGACGGCCCCCGTCAAACGGACGAGGAAAGCCACCCCGGTCTCACCCGAGGCCTCACCGGCGCCATTCCTCGACGACCGTGTCGCTTCCACGCCTCTGCCGGGCGGTCGTGTGGGGCTGAGCGCCTTGCCACCCCCGGTCGCGTCGACGCGCGGGCGAGGATCGGCCCCCGAACCGCGCGAGGTCCCCGAGCGGCGTGTCACCGCGGTCGCCCCCGAGGCTGAGACGGCGGATCAGGCGAAGACCGCCGCTCGCGCCGAACCCGCCGCCCGAGGTCGTCGTCGCCCCAAGCGAACCCGTGCGCCGCACCGTGAGGCCGAGGTTGAGGCCGCGCTGGCCACCGACGCCGTGGCCGTGACCACGGTCGATTCCATCGCCGATTCCGACACCGCCACACCCGCTCAGGTCCCCGCCGCCGCCCCAGGCGAGGCTGGCGCTCATCACGCCGTCGGCGCCCACCGCGTGCCATCGCGCTCGCGTCGCACGTCCGTGCCGGCCGGTCCGCCCGCCGTCGTCTGCGACGACCTCGTCAAGATCTACGGCTCCGGGGAAGCCGAGGTGCGCGCCCTCGACGGCGTCACCGCGTCCTTCACACAAGGCTCTTTCACCGCCATCATGGGCCCCTCCGGTTCCGGCAAATCCACCCTCATGCACTGCTTGGCCGGGCTCGACACCCCCACCTCGGGCCATGTCGCGATCGGCGACACCGCGTTGGAGAGCCTCAACGATCGCCGCCTCACCCAGGTGCGGCGCGATCGGATCGGCTTCATCTTCCAATCGTTCAACCTCCTGCCCACCCACACCGCAAGGCAAAACATCGTCCTACCCGTGGAGTTGGCCGGCCGCAAAGTCGACGAGGAGTGGTTCGACGAGGTGACGGCGTCGTTGCATCTGACGAAACGGCTCAAGCACCTGCCGAGCCAGCTGTCGGGCGGCGAACAGCAGCGCGTCGCCGTCGCCCGGGCCCTCATGGGCCGCCCCGACGTCATCTTCGCCGATGAGCCGACCGGCGCCCTCGACAGCCGCAACTCCACGCGTCTGCTCACCCATCTGCGCGACGCCACCCGTGATCAAGGGCAGACGATCGTCATGGTGACCCACGATCCCAAAGCCGCCAGTTTCGCCGATCGCGCCCTCATCCTCTCCGACGGGAGCATCGTCGACGATATCGACGCTCCCAGCTCCGACGACGTCCTCGCCGCGTTGCGCAGGTTGGGGGCCTAGGCGATGACGGTGGTGTGTCAGTCGAGGTTCCCCGGTCGGGAGCCGCTGCTGGCCTGCCCGTCGGTGGTGATGCCGCTGGTGAGGGGCCGTCGTGGTTAAGACGGCTTTGCGCGAACTGCGTCACCATCCCGGCCGTTATCTCGCCACGCTCATCGCCATCGCCATCAGCGTCGGATTCATGGCGGCCGCCTCCGTCGTCACCGCCACCGAACAAAACGCCATGGCTCGGCAGGGATCGATCGCCATCCTCGCCGCCGACCTCGTCATCGATGTCACCGAAGCCCCGGAGAGCATCAAGAGCAACCAGATCAGCACCGTGCTGCGCAACGGCATCGGCATCGACGAATACCAGCACGCCGTCAGCTCGTCGTTCGCCTTGGAATACGGGGGCGAGAGCGCCTTCATCACCGTCTCCTCGCTGCCGCCCGACAGCATGCGCTGGTCGAGCCTGCGCGACGGCGCCTGGCCCAGTGGAACCCGCGAACTCGCCCTCAACCAATCCGCCCTCGACAATCTCGGGGCCGAGATCGGCGCCCAGGTCACCTTGTCGTTCGGGCTGGAGGCCACCTTCGTCATCACCGGGGTGACGAACGACCCCTCCACCCTCATCGGCGACACCGGTTGGGTCATCCCCGAAGCCCTCGCCGGCCTCGGCTACAGCTCCACCTCTCCTTACGGGGATTGGATCGTCTCCCTCGACGACGGCGTGGCCGCCGATACCGGTGCGGCCGACGAGACGACCAGCTACCTCAAGGCCGCTTTCGATCAACTCGGTGTCATCGCCACGATCGAGGACGCCGCCACCGCCGCCGACCAGCGCTCCCAAGAGCTCACCGGCGATGTCGACGTCTTCAAATACGTCCTGTGGATCTTCGCCGCCATCGCCATGGTCGTCGGCATGATCACCATCAGCAACACCTTTACGATCCTGTTGACGCAGCGGCGCCGCCAGATCGGGCTGGTCCGCGCCGTCGGCGCCACGAGCGGGCAGGTGCGCCGCTCCACCCTCGTCGAAGCCGTCCTCCTCGGGCTGATCGGCGCGCTCCTCGGGCTCGGGTTGGCCGTCGGTCTGGCCGCTCTCGTCGGAGTGTTCACCGGCTCGATCTTCTGGGGCCTCGTCCTGCCCTGGCGCGATCTCGCCTTGTCCGTGGGGCTCGGCGTGCTCATCGTCGTGCTCGCTTCGTTCCTGCCGATCAGGCGCACCACGCGCGTCCGCCCGATCGAAGCGTTGCGCCCTGTCAGCGCCAGTGCCGGGCGGGAGAAACGCGTCTCGATCGTCCGCGCTGTCCTGTGCGGGCTCCTCGTCGCCGGGGGCGTCACCTTCGCCGTCCTCGCGTTGAACGGCGGAACCAACGCCGTCGTCTTCGCCGTCGCCGGGGCCGCCCTCATCACGCTCGGCGTCCTCTTCGGCGCCGTCCTGTTCGTGCCTAGCCTCATCCGCCTCTTCGGCCGGTTCGTCGGCCTGTTCGGGCCCACCGCCCGGCTGGCCGCCGCCAACGCCGCACGCAACCCGAAACGCTCCGCGACCACCGCGACCGCCCTCATGCTCGCCGTCGGGCTCATCGTCACCCTCCAACTGGGTTCCGCCTCGATGCGCGAGACGGCCCTGGCGCGGATCGATCAGACGATGCCGGTCGACCTCATGATCGCTCCGATGAGCTACGGCGGGGGCGATGCGCCCACCCCGGCGATCCCGGCGAACCTTCAGGCGGACATCGCCGCCATCGCTGGGGTCACCGCGACTCTGCCCTTCTCCACCCTTGAGTGCGCGATCGTTCGCACCGTCATCTCGGACGGTTCCGGTGTGGTGATACCCGGCGGCAACGGCAGCGTGTCCGGCTCCGTCGAACCCGGCGGTGAGATAGAGATCTCCACCAACCTCACCCTCGCCGGATATGACGCTCGCTTCCAGCAGATCACCCCGTCGGCGCCCGCCGCGATCCCCGCCGGCGAGATCTGGTTGAGCGAGGACATGGCCAACGTCTACGACGAAGGCGCGCCGATCAACGTCACCTGCGGCGCCGTCACCCGTCAATTCGCCTTCCGTGGCACCGACCTGGCCGACACCTGGGGGGCCGGGTATGTCGCCCCCGAGATCCTCGCCCAGTTGGGCGCACCGGTTCCCAACACGGCGCTCATTATCGACGTCGCCGATCGAGGCGAAGCCATCGACATCGTCACCGAGATCAGCCAACTCCTCGACGATCACGCCGGCGCGGGCGACATCCCCGAAAACGCCTTCACCATCTCCGGAGCCGTCTTCGAGGCGTCCGTCATCGAACAGGCGCTCAACATCATCCTTTTGGCGCTGACCGGCCTGCTCGCCGTCGCCGTCCTCATCGCCATCGTCGGCGTCGCCAACACGCTCACCCTCTCCGTCATCGAAAGGACGAGGGAATCCGCCCTCCTGCGCGCCCTCGGCTTGCAGCGTTCTCAGTTGCGCCGCATGCTCCTCATCGAAGCGCTCCTCCTCGTCGGCGTCGGCGCCCTCGTCGGGGTCATCGCCGGCGTCTTCTTCGGTTGGCTCGGCAGCAGCGCCATGGTCGTCCAGCTGGAGGCGGAAGGCATCGAGAACATCGACACCCGCCTCGCCGTCGACTGGGGCATCACCCTCGGGCTCCTGGCCATCCTCCTCCTAGCGGCCGCGCTAGCGTCGATCCTCCCCGGGCGCAGAGCCGCCAAAGCGACCCCCGTCGAGGCACTCGCCGACGTCGGGTGAGTGATCTCCATAAGACCGGTGGCACAACCAGTTTCCCCCGTTCACATCGTCGCGATTAGTGGCAGAACGGCGGGATTGGCAGCGGATTTCCATGTGCGGCCCGATTGGATGCTGACCTGGCGTAACTAAGGGTCTCGGTATACTTCCCACATGACGACGACCGCTCTCAAACCTCGTCCTTCGGAGGTGCTACGCGCCCATCGGGATGAGGTCGTCGCTCTCATCGCCGAGAGCGGAGCAGAGCTCCCGAGAGTATTTGGCTCCGTCGCCCGTGGCACTGACACCCCGGAGAGCGATCTCGACATTCTTGTGCGTATCCGCCCGGAGAAGGCGTGGGACTTCGTCTCTCTCCCCCGTGAACTGTCGGATCTTCTCGGTGTCCACGTCGACGTCGTCAGCGAGGGTGGGCTCAAACCAAAGCATCACGCGCTCTTAGCCGAAGCGCGACCACTATGACGGAGAATCCGTCGCCGATGGCCGCGCGATACAGCGAGACGGTGCGCCGTTCACTCTCCGATCTTGTCGAGCATGGTGATGCTGCCGCCCGCCTCGTGTCCCGAGGAAAAGAAGCCTATGACGCCGATGAGATGTTGCGATTCGCCGCTGAGGACCTCCTCATCCGTGCTGGCGAGGCCGTGCATCGGATCGATCTCACGCGGACGGGTTTCGTCGAATCGCATCCGTCCCTTGAACTTCGGCGTCTCAAGGACACCAGAAACCTCGTCGCTCACGGCTACGACATCGTCGACTCAGAGATTCTCTGGAGAATCCTGACCGATCATCTTCCCCGTGTCGTCTCAGCCGTGCGGGAAATGCTGAAACTCCCTGTCCATGAACCATTGGAGAATTTCCGCCAGTCAGCTGAAGGGATATCCAGTCCTGTCGATGAAAACTGACAGTTGAACGTCGCCAAGGGGCGAAGGAAGAAAGCTGACTCGTCGTGGCATACGAGAGGGAAGGAAGCTCCAATGGCTGCGATCGTCACAGTGACGCGTGAGGAACTACTTGAGGACCGGCGACGCTGTCACCGTGATCGTGCCCATCTAACCTCCCCGAGTAAGGGTAGATCACCTTGATTCGATGATCGATTCAAGGTCCGTGGTCACAACATCTCCCGGAACAACGCTGGGCTGGGGGAAGGGATGACGCAGGTGGAGACTAACGAGCCTTGGTCGTGGGAGAGCCGTTCGGCGGCTTTGACGGCGGTGGTGACGTCGGAGACCTGTCCGGTCAGCTTGACGAAGCTTTTGCCGCCGATGCCCATGCCGAGGCGGACTTCGATGAGGGCAATATTGCTGGCTTTGGCGGCGGTGTCAGCGCCGATGACGGCGGAGGTGATGTCGAAGTATTCGACGACGCCGAGGGCGGCCGGGTCGGGTGCGGGCAGGGTGGCGTTGACGGCGGGGATGAGGTCGGGGTGGGTCCGCGGGATGACGAGGTGGTTGACGACGGTGGGCCGGGCCGCCAGGCCGGCTTTGATGGCGGCTTCGATGGCGCCGATCTCGCCGTGGACCATGACGATGAACTTGCCGGGGCAGACCGGTTTGGCGAAGTCGAGGGTGACGTGGGCTGCTTTGAGCATGACGTCGCTCGCTTCGATGCCGCAGGCGATCGAGGTGAATTCGATGAGGCCGATCGAGACGTCCATGTCAGCTCCTCGGGGCGATGATGGGGTGGATACGGGCGCTGTGAGCGAGACAGGTCTTCCTGCCTAGCGCGCAGGTGGGTTTGAGGACGATGATCCCCGGGGAGAGTGACATCATCGGCGCTCCACGACGATGTGTTCTGGCCCGACGGCGGTGACGACACCGTCGATCGAGGCGTGGACGAGGCTTCCGACGTCGTCGCGGGCGACTTCGGCGATCACCTGGCCGGCGCGCACCGTCTCTCCTTCGGCGACGACCGGGGTGGAGGGCCGGCCCACCCCGTGCCGCACGGGGATACGGACGAGGTCGGGCTCACAGGTGACGACACGGATGACTTTGGCGGGGTAGTCGTCGAGGTGGAGACGTTCGATGAAGCGCGATTGGGCGATCCGGCGGTTGTCGCGCAGGGCGGTGTATTCGGGGTGGATCGTCGTGTCGCCGGTGCGGATCCCGGCGGCGCGCAACTCGTTCTTGGCGAGGATGTTCATCTGCCGGGGGCTCAACCCCATGGGGCAGGCGAACAGTTCACACACACCGCATTCGACGCACAGCAGGGCGTCGAGGAGGTCCTCGGAGTGCCCCGGAACGGCGACGGACCGCATGACGCGGTGGGGTCGCATCTGATGGCCGATGAGGTAGCGCGGGCACATCTCGGTGCACAACGAACACTGGATGCAAATGCTCTTGGCTTCGGCGACGACACGGGCCTTCGGCTTGGCCAGGAGAGTGACGACGGGGTTGTCGAGGGGGAGGACGAGGAGCCCGCCGTCGGCTTTGCCGTAGCCAAAATCGGCTGCGGTCGAGCCGGGAGATTGACGCCCCATGAGCGGGCCGCCGCGCACCAGCTGGAACTCGTCGATGGTGGCCCCGCCAGCGGCGGCGATGAGGTCGGCCGGGGTCGCCCCGACGGGCGCGTCGACGATGACCGGCTCCGCCACCGCGCCGTTGACGGTGATATATCGCCTCGTCATCGGCTCATCGCGGAGGGCATGGGCGATGGCGAGGGCGGTCGTCACATTGATGACGACGATGCCGAGGTTGAGAGGGATCCCGCCGGGGGGCACCGTCCGCCCGGTGATCTCGTAGATGAGGATCTGTTCGTCGCCGGCCGGGTAGAAACTATCCAACTCGTGGAGGGTGATGGGTGCGCGCCCGGACGCCGCGATGGCGTCGTGCAGAGCGGCGACCTCCTCGGTGTTGTGTCGTTTGACGCCGATGACGGCCCTCGGAATGCTCAAGGCGTCGAGGACGGCGGCGATCCCCTCGACGATCTCGCCGGGGAACTGGCGCATGACATAGCGGTCGGACGCCAACAATGGCTCACATTCGACGGCGTTGACGACGAGCATCTCCACTCCGTCGGCCAGTTTCTTATGGGTGGGGAAGCCGGCGCCGCCCGCCCCGACGACACCGGCGGAGAACACCTTGTCGACGAGGGTGTCTTTGGTCCATGCGCTCATCGGAGTCACCGCACGTTGAGCGCGCCGACGAGGACGCAGCGCCGTTTGCGGGTGAAGGTGCGTGCGCTCGTCAGCCCCTCGCCGGTCGGCCCGGCGATGGTGAAGGAGCAAAACCCCTCTCCGCCGATGCCGAGGCCGGCGTAACTCGGGCCATTCTTGACGAAAATCGTCGTTTGGATGAGTTTGGCCATGCGGGTGAGCGCATTGACGTCGCTCGAATGCATGATGGCGGTGTGCCGGTTGCCGTGTTCGCAGTCGATGGCCCAGTCGATCGCCTCGTCGACGTCGTGGGCGCGCACGATCGGCACGATCGGCATCATCATCTCGTTCTGCACGAAGGGATGGTCGAGCGGAGTCTCGAGGATGATGAGCCGCGTGCCTGCCGGCGGGGTGACGCCGATGGCCTGAAGGATCGCCGTGGCCGATTTGCCGACCCACTCGGTGCGCGGATGGTTCCCGTTGACCGTCAACGCGACGAGCTGATCGACGATCGTGGGGTCGGTGACGAGGTAGGCGCCGTTCTTCTCCAAGTGGAAGATGAGGAGATCGCAGATGGCGTCGACGGCGATGATCTCCTTCTCCGCCACGCAGGGAATATTGTTGTCGAAGGAGGCGCCGTCGACGATGTGACGGGCGGCGCGAGGGATGTCGGCGGTGCGGTCGACGACGCAGGGGGGATTGCCCGCACCAGCGCCAATTGCTTTCTTGCCGGAGCGCAGGACGGTGTCGACGATGCCGGGCCCACCGGTCGCGACGAGGAGGCGCACGTCAGGGTGGGCCATCATCTCGTTCGTCGCCTCGATGCTCGGCTCGCGCACCATGGTGATGAGGTTGACGGGCGCGCCGACGCTGTCGAGTACCCGGTTCAGGTGGGCCACAAGCCAGATCGACAACTCTTTCGCCCGAGGGTGGGGTGAGAACACGACAGCATTGCCAGCGGCCAACATGCCGATCGAGTTACAGATGATCGTCTCGGTCGGGTTCGTCGTCGGTGTGATCGCCCCGATGACACCGTAGGGCGACATCTCAAGGGTGGTGAGCCCGTCGTCGCCTGACCATGCCTCCGTCATGAGGTCCTCGACGCCGGGGGTCAACTCGGCCACCGCCCGGTTCTTGAGAATCTTGTGTTCCCGGTTGCCCATACCCGTCTGCCGCACCGCCTCACTGGCCATGAAGTCGAGATTCTCCGGGGCGAGAGCGAACTCGCGGATCGCGCGGACGATCTGGCGCCGGTCGGCCAATGAGTACCCGATGAACTCGCGCTGGGCAGCCTTGGCGGCGGCGACGGCCTCGTCGATCGTGGCGAACACCCCGTCGCACGCCACCTCGGCCGCGCCGACCGTCGATCCTGCCCCTGACTGCCCTGGGCTGACGGTGGAGAGCGCACGGCTGAGAGCGAGGGCGATCTGTTCAGCGGTGATCGTGGACATATCAGTTCTCCTTGTCGGGGTGGTGGACGGGAGCGGCAGAGGGACGGAAGACGGAACGATAAGCGGCCGTGACGATGGCGATGTCTTCTTCGACGGAACCGCCGGAGACGCCGAGGCCGCCCAGAAGACGGTCGCCATCGAATACGGGAATCCCACCGCCGAACAACACGATGCGACCCGCATTCGATGTCTCGATCCCATAGAGCGGTCCAGAGGTAGACGCAGAAAGACGCAACTGCTCGGTCGGTTGACGCATGGCAACGGAGGTGAACGCCTTATTGACGGCGAGGTCGACACTGGCGAGTAAAGAACCATCCATGCGGTGGAGAAGGAGGGGGGTCCCACCACCGTCGACGACAGCGAAGACGATGGGGACGCTCATCTCGGTGGCAGTCTTCTCAGCCGCTTCAGCGAGTGCTTTCGCGGTGGTGAGATCAAGGGGGAGCGATGAGTTCGATCTCATGGACGCGACGACGGCACGCACCACCTGCTCGACGAGGGCCGGATCGATCGCGCGGTTCGGTTTCTCGTGCTTCGTCCGCTTCGCGCGATCCCACGTCGTCGGCTCGACCTCGTCGACCTGCTCCTCGACGACACGAGCGAGCGCGTAAAGGGCGTCGGAGAGACGATTGAGGTAGCGCACAAGATCCGGGGAGACGGAGCGCTCGTGGCCCATCCGCAAGACCTGACGTTCGGCTCGGCGCACGATCGTGCGGGCCTGGTGGAGGGCGGCGGAAGCAGGGTCGAAACCGGGCACGACGAACGCGCTCGGCGCTCCCGTCAGCGCGACGGCGTCGTCGATGACTCGCTCGAGGTCGGCGACATCTTCGTCCCCGATTCGCGCGGCGAGCTTGGCCCGGCCCGCCTCGTCGCTGGCCAACTCGGCCGCCACCATGAAGAGGCGCTGTTGAATGTGGTGGAGCGTCTCGGCGATGTCCGGGCGCGACGGGGCGAGCAGCGCACGGGCGACGCCGATGGCGGACTCAGCCTCGTCGACCGTCCCATACGACTCGACGGCGATGTCGTCCTTGGGCACGCGCGAGCCGCCGAACAGCCCGGTCGAGCCTCCGTCGCCGGTGCGGGTGTAGACAGCGGACATTGTCATCGCCCTCCCGCCGATGTCGCGCCGGACGCGCGCGCCAAAGACTCCTGCTCTCTCAGCTGAGTCGCGCCGGACGCGCACGAGCCGACCAGGGGCGTCACTGCCACAACCGATCCGCTCCCGCCTCGTCGCGTCATGTCAAACCCCATGAGTGCTCCTCAGGCGTCGATCTCGGTCGTGTCGACGATGCCGACGATGGCCGAGTCGACCGCCCCGTCGAACCGGTCGCGAGATTCGGAGCCGCCGATGGCGCGCCCGGCCGCCATCCGGGCCGACGATCCGCCGGTGACGATGACCGTCTCCCCGACCCCGGCGCCGACCGTGTCGACGCTCACCTGCGGGTCGGAGATGTAGCCGCCCTCGGCGTCGACGCGCTGGGTGACAAGGAGCTTGAAACCGACAAGGCTGTCGTCTTTCTGGGTGGAGACGACGGTTCCACGGACTTTGGCGAGGTACATCTCAGATCCTCTCGAATTCGATCCGGCGGGCGCGGGCTTGGTCGCGGGCCAGGGGGGTGACGAGGGCGTCGCGGGCGATCCGCACGACGGTCCGCGGGGCCAACCCGGCCAAGTCGTGGGCGGCGATGACACGCTCCGGGCAATCGACGACGTCGCCCCGGGGAGTTTGGCCCGGCGCCGACGCTTCTGGCGCAGGCGCGGCGCCGTCCAAGAGGCGGGCCTGGTGGGCGCTGGGAACGGCGTCGGGGGTGGCTGTCGAGGGGGTGAGACGGTTCGGGTCGCGCTGGTTGAGCGGTGGTGTCGTGTGCGAACTCGCCCCGTCCTCGGCCCAGGAGCGGCCTGGGCGACGCAAAGGCACCTCGGCCGGCGACTCGGTGACCAAGAGATCTTTCGCCCAGCGGATCGCCGGGGCCGGATTGCTCGGAACCGCTGGCGCCTGGTCGGGCTCTGGCAAGGCGGGACGCGGGCGCACCGGGGTGGCATCGCTGATCCGCCCCTCGGCCCAGCGGATCGGCGGCGGGGCGGCGGGCTCGGGCGAGGCGCCGCGATCGTGCGGCTCGATGCTCCAGCGCACCGGCGACGGGGCGGTCGAACGGATGGGCCCGGAACGGTCGCGTCCCCAGATGATCCCTGATGTCATCGTCGTCCCCGTCCTCGTCGTAGGGTCGTTCGTCCCGGTCGCCGGTGTGGGCGCGGGCGTCGATGAAGGCATGGTCGAGGCGGCGACGGAGACGGGCGCGGCCACGCTCCCGGCGGCGCCCCGAGGCCCGCGATCGTTCGCGCCAACCGCATCTCCGCTCGAGGTGATCGTCGTCGCACGCTCGTCCCAGCCTGCGCGCTCGTCCCGGAGAGCGTCTGTGTTGTGCTCGTCCCGTCCAGCGCGCTCGTCCGCTCGCGCCGAGAGCCGGTCTCCCAAGGCTGCCCGGACGGCGTGGCCGAGTTCGTCGGCGTCGACGATGGTGACCCCGAGATCGCTCAACCCCCGCAGATGTCCGCGCAACAGGTCGGCGTATCCCCTTGTCATATCGGGGAACATGGCTTTCTTGACGGGGCTGTCGGGGCAGACGCCCGTGCGCGAGGCGATGACCGGTTTGCCGGCGAGGAGGAATTCCATGACGAGGTTCGTCGCCAGGGAATCGCCGAAGCCGAGGGCGGCCTTGGCGGCGGTGTTGGCCGTCAACGTCGGCAAGACGAGGAGGTCGTGGCCGGTGACGAGGTGGGGGCCCGGATCGCTCATCCCGAGTCGATCGATGGCCTCACGGTCGAGGACATGGTCGGCTGAGGGGCTGAGGACCGCCGAGCATTCCAGCGTGGTGTATTTCAACGACGCGAGCGAGGCGAGGGCGGCGTGGAAGCCGAGGAGGGCGCCGGTGAAGCAGACGAGGGCGCGCGGTGGGCGCGGCGCCGTCGCCTCCTCGACCGCTTCGAGGATGAGACGGATGATGTGGCGCAGTTCGGCTTCCGTCATCGCCGGCCCCCCGTCGTTTCGACGCCGTCGGGGCGGATGAGGCGGACGAAGGAGGTCGAGGTCAGCCCGAGCGCGTTGGCTTCGTCGGTGTCGACGTGCAACTCGGGCACCCATTCCGGTTTCGTCCGGATGATGACGTGGTCGATGATCCCACCACGCGGGCCGTCGATGGCGACGCTGACGGTGTCTTGATCCTTAAGTCCCAAGGAGGCGGCGTGGGCGTCGCCCATGTGGATGTGTCGTGCGGCGGCGATCGCCGCTGGGCGCCGCACTGTGCCCTGTGGTCCTTCGATGGTGACCAAGGCCGCATTCTCGAGGTGGCCGGATTGGGCGACCGGGGCCTCCAAACCGAGCGCCCGGGCATCCGTCAGGGAGATCTCCACTTGAGTGGCTTTCCGGCACGGCCCCATGCAACGCACTTGTTCGAAGGTGTGTTTCGGGCCGACGACTGTCACCGTCTCGGCGGCGGCGAACTCGCCCGGCTGGCGCACCTGGCGGTGTGGTGTGAACTCCTCGACGCCGAAGAGTGTGCGCAGATCCTCCGCCGAGAGGTGGACGTGGCGGTTCGACACCCCGGTGACGATCAAGGGCGGGTTGAGCATCCACCCGACCTGCGCGCACACCTGCTGGGCGACGGTGTCCGCCAAACCCGGGTCGAGCGGTGACGTCGTGGTCGCCATCACTGCTCCTTCCCCTCGGTCGGCGGTGGGGACTTTCGAGCCGAACCCCGGCGGGAGCGGGACGGTGTTTCGGAATGTTTCCCTTCTCGACGCTGAGAAGCGGGTTCAGGGGGCGTTGAGGAGCTCGTTGTGGGGGGATCACCGGAGTCCTCCTCTCTTCGAGGTGACGGAGACTCGTGTTCCCCTAATGATGCTCGTTGAGCGCTGTCACCATCAAGTGAAACGGGCGGAATGTTCCCAGTCCGTGTGGAATCCCCGTCGCTTGGCGCCTGTTTCGTTCCACATTTCGTTCTCGGGGTTGTCGTCGGCGATGATTTCGGTTTCCGTTTCGCGGGTTTCACCGGGGGCGCGCCCACGGGTGAGGCGGGCGTCGAGGTTGACGAGTTCGGATTCGACTGGGTGGCCTGGTCGGGCTGTGCGGGCGAAGAGGATTCGGGCAAGGGAGCGGGGTCGAGCGATGAGGGCGCGGCGCCCGGGTCCGTCGACGCCGTGGCGACTGGCGCCGGCGTCGCGGCAGGGGCGGGGGCGGGGGCAGAGCCATTCTTGCTCACCCCGACGGTCTCCTCACCACGGATGAGCGGAGCGATCTGCTCGCTGGGGCGAGGGATGACGTGGCAGGAGACAACCTTTCCAGTCGCGGAGGCGGCGACGGTCGCGGCGTCGACGGCCGCTTTGATCGCTCCGACGTCGCCTTCGAGCCGGACGACGACCATGCCCCCACCGTTCGTCAACTCATAGCCGACGAGGTCGACGTTGGCGGCTTTGACGGCGGTGTCAGCGGCGACGATGGCGGCGGTCAAACCCACCGTCTCGATCTCGCCCAGTGCTCGCATGGTCGCTCCCTTCATGACAACAGATCCTCTCCGGGGTGGTTCGTCCGCGACAAGGGCGCCTCATCGTCGAAACGCAGCGGCATCCGTTTGACGAGGCGGGCCGCGTTGACGCCGATGGTGCGGTCGGCCGCCCGACGCCGGTTGAGGGTCTCAGTGAGATACGGCGTGGCGGCGGGCAGTTTCTCGAAGGTGACGGCGACGCTCGTCGGGTCGATCCCGATGCCGACACCCAAGCGGGATGCCACGGCCGCCTCATGGGCCAACGTGGCGGCGGCGCTCGTCGTCGCCGAGACTGAACCCGTTCCCTGGGAAACCGATCTCGTCGCCTTTGGTGAGCCGGCTGGTCCCCACTTCTCCGCGCCCACCGTCGTCCCCGCCGCCGCGTCAGACGCTGGCGCCCCCACGCTCTCGATCCGCACGGGGATCCCTTCCTCCTCGACGCCGAGGAGGATTTCAGCCAACCGTTCCCGGCCAAGGGTCGCGTCGTGGCGCACGACGATGGCCGGCCGATCGCGCTCGGCTACAGGGGCCGATGACAAGGCGATAGGCAGGGCGACGGCCATGTCAGCGCCCCCCGCTCGAGAGGACGAGCCCGGTGGCGACGGCGTTGCGCGGACCTTCGCTGCCTCGGATGTTGGCCCGCCCGGCGACGACGCGGAAGTCGGCCAGGGCCGAGGTGACGAGTTGGGGGATCTCGAAGTCGAGGGCCGATCCGCCGACGAGGACGACGAAGTCGATGTCGCGGACGTTGTTCGTCGGGCTGACGGCGCGCAACGCCCGGATCGCGTTCGTCACGAAGACGCGTTCCTTGGCCCGGATGCGCACCTGCCGGATCACCTCGAGCGGCTGGGCGATCGGCACGGGGATCATGCCATCCGGCGCAAGCACGACGACACGCGCGAAAACGTGCGGCGGAAGTGGGGCGTCGAAGAACTCGACCGAGCCGTCCTCATGGCGGATGTTGAACGGTGTCTCGACTTTCGCGAGCGGATAGCGCTTGATGTTCTCGGCCAGCTCCGTGTCGTCGAGGCCCAGTTCCGATTCGATGAGGAGGGTCACCATCGTGCCCGCCCCGGCCAGGTGGATCGAGCGGGTGACGCCGTCGCGCAGGACGGAGGCGTCGGTCGAGCCAGCGCCCATGTCGAGGATGGCGATCGGCTGCGAGCTTCCCGGGGTGGTGAGCGCGCCGCGCACGGCCATGTCGGCCTCGACCCCGCCGACTTCGACCGGCACGCCCAATTCGGCGGCCATGTCGTGGGCGAGGCGTTCCATCTGGAGGCGGTCGGCTTTGACCATGGCGGCGATCCCGACCGCCCCTTCCAGGGAGAACTCCCCGGCCATCGCGCCGATGACGCGTTGTGGCACGAGGGTGTCGACGGCGAGCAGGTCGGTGACGGAGATGTCGCTAGGCGCGCGGTCGGTCAGGTTCGCCATGACGACGCGGACCTTCTCGAGCATGCCGCCGGCGTTGGTGCCGGCCTCGCCCTTGACCTCGAGGACTTCGGCGACGGAGGCGGCGGCGGCCATGATGGCTTCGGCGCCGGCCTCGACGTCGACGGTGGCTGATTTGACCGGCCCGATGAAGGTGAGCGTGCCGGCGGGGATGCGGCGTTCGGCGACGTCGCCCTGGGGAGTTTTGATGACGACAGCCGACCGGTTGCCGACGAGCGAGCGGGCCAACGGAACGACCATTTTCGTGTCGTCGGGGCTGAGGTCGAAGAGGGTGGCGATGCCGAAAGGGTTCGACAATGTTTCGATGATGCGTCCGGCCTCGGCCACCTCGATGGCGGCGGGCATGCCGAGGGGGACCTTGTCGATCGAGGCGACCTCGTCGACGATCGGCAGCGGGCGGGTGAGACGGTTGGCGACGAGCACGCCGTCGTCGCGTTGGAGGATGACGCCGGTCACGGGCACGCCCCGGGCGACGGCCGTGTTGATCGCCTCGGCGATGGCGTCGAAGTCATGGCTCCGGTCAGCCACAACGATCGTGTCCGTCCCGGCGCTGATGCGGGCGAGGTCGTCGAGGGCGACGGTGACGCCGACGCCGATGCCGAGCCCGCCGGGGGTGGCGGGGTTGTGGCCGATCATCGTCGAGTCGGTGATGACCGTCTCGGTGATCGTCTCCATGGCCACGTCGCCGATGACGGGGGCGGCCTCGTTGATGCGGATCAGTTCGACGTCGGCGAGACGACGTCCGGCCTTCGTCAGGGCATCCGTCAGTGAATGGACGACTCCCTGGAGGTTCTGAGGCGTGCCTTTGATCCCGGTCGTCGGGACGATGGCGGAGGCGAGGAATGCGGGTTCGCGCAGGGACGGCGCGGAGGAGGGGGATGACGGATACGAGGACGGCAGAAACGATGAGGACGAGGACGACGAGGCGCCCGACGTTGTCTCCGCCAAGGCCACTTCGGTGGTCGCGTTGCCGATGTCGACCCCTGCGATCAAGCCCATGGTCGCCCTTCCTGTTCGGTCCGCTCCGCCCGGATCGTCGTCGAACCGGGGAGCTGTCGTCGTGTCGTCGTGGCTCCCGAGGGCGGTGTGGAGTCGGAGTTCTCCTCGCGGCTCCGCACCGGCCCTTCGGGAGGTGGGAGGGTGGGCCGATCGGCCCGTTCGAGCAGGGGAGCGGGGAGACGCGTCGCGGGACGCGATGAGGGACCCGACACCCCTGAGAATCTCAGTCGGCCCGCAGGCGTCCGCGCGCCTCGTAGACGCCGGCCGCCTCGCGGATGAACCCGGCCGAGACGACGCAGTGGTAGTCGCGTTCGAGCTTGTCGGCGATGGCGAGCAACTCGGCCTTCGTCGAACGGTAAGGGCGTAGCGCGTTGTAGACGGCGAGCAGCTCGTCGTCCGGCACGGCGGTCAGTTCAGCGGCCCGGCGCAAGTTATCGCCGAACGGCGTTCGTCCCACGGAGTCGGCGACGTCGGCCTGCATCTTCAACACATCCGGGGAGATCCGGAAGTCCTCGGCCGTCAACTCACCAGAGATGACCTTGTCGAGGCTGTACTCGGGCAGTCTCTTGCCGGAGGCGGAGGCGAGTTGATCGGGGATCTTCTCGCCGAGCGGATAGTGCGCCGCCGTCACCGTGCCGGCCCTGCCGCTGGAGCGGGGGGCGGCGGGCGTGCCGGTGGAGCCAGTGGCGTTGAGGTTCTTGAGCACCTCGGCGGTGATCTGCTTGATCAACGCTTCGTCCATGATGATGTCCTTCCTTGTCATCTTGGGTGACGGTCAGCGGACCTCGACCCGCAACTCCTGGGTCTTCTTGCGCGGATCCAACAGCTGCGTCTCCTTGATGTGGAGGAGGGCGGCGATGGCTTGGTACTTCGGACGGGCCATTTGGTCGTTCTTGACCGGCACCGGCGTCGGCGACTCGTTCTTGGCGTACTTGGCGGCGTTCTTGCCGATGGCGCGGAACGTCGGCAGGTCGATGAGCGGCGCCTGCGAGAACAATTCGAGGTTCGACAGCGGCGGCAGATCTTTCTGATGGATGACGGTCGTGCCACGCGACTGAATGCCGATGCCGATCCCCGAGCCGGACAGTTTCGCCGCCTCATGGGCGATGAATCCGACGTCGGCGGTGCGGTAGAGACGGATGAAGCGGTAACGCAACCCCTCCTCCTCTATGCCGGCGGTGATCTCGCGCACGACATCGGCCAGGGGGATCCCGGTGATCGTCTGGAACATCGTCGTCCCGAAGGCGGGGCTGAGCGCGATGAGGATCTCACGCGGATCGGTGCCCGGTTTGGCCTCGCCCACTTCGGTGACAGTGAGCGTGCGTGACCCGGCGGCCGGCGTGGAGCCGGAACGACCGTTGATCCCCATCGGTGCCTTCGACGGCGCGGAGCCGGCCGAGACCTCGTTGAGGACTTCTTCGATGATGGCGCGGAGCGTCTTCTCGTCCATGAGTTGGTTTCTCTCGTTCATGGTGGCTCCTCAGATCGTCGCGGGGTCGACGGCGTGACGGATGGACTTGATCTGCTCCCAGCGTTCGGGGGAGATCCGGTATCCGGTGCCGGGGCCCTGGTAGTCGTTCGGATAGTTGACGGCCGAGACGACGTGGAAGTCCTCGGTCAGGATCGACGCCGT
The DNA here is from genome assembly GCA_031262485.1 of Propionibacteriaceae bacterium. Lineage (GTDB taxonomy): Bacteria > Actinomycetota > Actinomycetes > Propionibacteriales > Propionibacteriaceae > WQYJ01. Next base: position 70,978 of record JAISHO010000011.1, on the reverse strand, counting down.
GTGAAGGTAGTCGCCGGAGATGCGCTGACTCAACACGTTGAAGATCGTTTGTGCGACGTCGTCATGGCCAGAGCGATGCAATGCCTTGACGAAGTCGACGCCGGTGACGCCGCGTTTGATGAGATCGTCAGCCGCCCGCAGGTCTTCGACGACGTTGCGCTCGGGCATGTCTTGCGAGCCGTGGGCGTAGGTCGCGGCCTCGACTTCGGCGTCGGTGATCTCGGTGACGCCGAGTTCACGGAACAAGCCTTGGAGCACGGTGGCGGCCCGACGGCGCACCGCGACGACCTCGTCCTCGCCGACGGGGATGAGCCCGCCGTCGACTTTGAGGTCGCGTTGGATGACGTTCCAGTCGTCGTAGTCCTCGGCGTCCCAGTTCGAACCAGCGAACATATTGTCGTAGTTCGGGGTCGAGGAGTACCCGGAGCAGATGAAGTCGGTGCCCGGCGCGAACTGCATGATGGTGCGGGCCACGCGGCGCAGATCCGAGTGGGTGAAGGTTTGGTCGTTCGACGAGGCACATTCGAGGTCGAGGGCCATGGCGAAGAGGTTCTCCGCCAGCATCGCCCGGATGCCGCTCGGCACCGCCGCGGGAACGCCGCAGCAGGAGACCGACCCGTTCTGGGTGCCTTGGACGCCGGCGCCCTTGGTGATGTATTGGCAGCGCGCCTCGAGGTAGAGCATCGACTTGCCCTCGGCGTAGCCCATCTGGACTTCCGAGCCCGTCCCCGACGTGAAGCGCATCTTGAGCCCACGCGAGGCGTAGCAGGAGGCGAGGAAGGCTTTCGACCAGGGGGTGTCGTCGCCGTCCATGAAGACCGGTTCGGTGCCGTAAACCGACACCGTCTCGGCGTAGGCGGTGTACCCCATCATGCCGAGTTTCAATTCGGTGGCTTCTTCGACGGCGCACTGGGTGAGGATGCCGGGCCGCCCGATGTTGGCGCCGATCATGATGGCGATGGCGTTGAACGGGGCGTAGCGCACGATCCCGACCGTCGTCTCCATCTCGGCGAAGCCACGGATGGCGGCTTCGGCGGCGTCGGCGGCGATCTGGACGGGGTTATCGCGCACGTTGGTGACGTGGCATTGGTTGGCCGGCATCTTGCGGGAGCGCAGTTTGGAGACGACCATCATCATCTCGACGACGTTGAGGAGGCTGACGACCTCGGTCAGCTTGGCCGGCGTCAGCGCCGTCGTCAGCGGGATGATCTCGCTGCGCGGAACGTTGAAGTCGACGAGCATGCGGGCCAGGTCCGTCGAGGGGATGGCGTTGGCTTTCTCGACGTTGTCGAGGTTGATGGCGTAGTCGGCGATGAAGGTGTCGATCATGTCGAAGTCGGCGCGGGCCTTGCCGTCCAACTCCGTCACGACACCATTGCTGATTTTGATGGAGGGCTTGGGGTCGTTCGGGCTCTCCATCGCGATCATGCCGACCTCGGGCCACTCGGTGACGAACCCGTCTTGGTTGACGGGGCGGGCGTCGAGGACTTCGAAGCGTTTCGATCGTGTCATCGGGTCAACCCCTCTCAGATGTACGGCGTCGTCGTCGAGGCCGGGCAGTCGCCCATGGCGCCGAGCAATTGGATGCCGACCTCGCGCGCGGCGATGATCGACTGTCGCACCGCGCCGGAGTCGCCGGAGAAGCAGCCGATGACCTCGTTGGAGAAGCTCGTGCCGTGGGCCGGGCTGTTGTAGGCGACGACGTCGACGGTGGCGGCCTTGACGGCGGTGTCCGCGAGGACGACGCCGATGGCGGCCGGCGCGCCGACGGTGATGCCGAAGGACGTGCCGAGCGGGGCGCCAAAGGCCTGGTGAAGGGCGTGCGAGGCGCGGGCGGTGTATTGGAACTCCAAATGTCCCGCGTCGTTGCCGTAGACGTCGCCGAAGGTGCGGGTGACGTCTTCCAAGGCCACTTCGACGGCACGGCGGGCGTCGGAGACGTCGTCGGCGCCGAAGATGATCAAGGAGCCGTGCCCGGCGCCACCCTTGGTGTCGCGCGGCAGCTCGATGGTGACGATCTCGGTGTTGGTCGCTTTGACGGCTTCGTCGGCGGCGAAGTTGTGCGGGCCGGCGCCGGTGCGGGCGCCGAGGATGCCGATCGACTTGTACGGCTTCGCCAAACGCATCTTCTCGTGCAAGGCGGGGTCGACGTTGGCGATGACAAGGCCGATCGTGTCGCCGACCGGGTTGACGCCGACGAATTCGGTGCAGGCCGGGCGGCCGCCCATGGCGGGCCGGGGGCTGGCTTGGGGCGCGGGCGCGGCCTCGGGGGCGCCCATTTTGGCGAGCACCTTGGCGAGGACGTCGTTGACGAGTTGTTCAGTGGCCATGGTGGCTCATCCTCACTTGCCGGCCGGCGCGGGCGCGGCGGGAAGGATCTTCTCGACGTCGTTGTGCGGACGCGGGATGACGTGGACGCTGACGAGCTCCCCGACCCCCTTGGCCGCGACGGCGCCCGCGTCAGTGGCGGCCTTGACCGCGCCGACATCGCCGCGCACAAGGATCGTGACCAACCCGGAGCCGACCTTCTGCGACCCGATGAGCGTGACATTGGCGGACTTGACCATGGCGTCAGCGGCCTCGACCGCCGCGACATAACCTCGTGTCTCCACCATTCCGAGGGCTTCTTGCATTGTGAACCTCACTCCATGTAGTTAGGGGCTGGTCCGCTGCGACCAGGCCTGGTGACGGATAGATAGGCCCACGCTAAGCGGAAAGCACCATGACTGAATGGTGGAGTTTGTTCATTTTTTCGTGACGAGGATGAGCTGCCGATCGCTAAAAAGTGCACATCGGCGTCATTGCTGGATTTTCGGGTCCCCGAGGCTGGAGAGGATAGGAGTAGTGCGGTTCATGAATGATGATCGCGCCGACATCGCTGAGGACTTCGACTCTCTCCTTCGTAGAGACGCGGGTCGAGCGAGCCGTGAGGTGCAAAATATCAGCGGAGCGGTGAATCGTTGGTCAATCGTGGCAGGAGCTTCGTGTGCACTCTTTGGTGATTCCCTTGACAAGGGCAGATCGGCTCCAGCGATACTTGCCGGCATGGCAGACGTTCCTGAGGTTCTCACGCGCTCCGATCCCCCTCCGCGGATCATCCAGGAGTTCGTCCCCGGCCGCCAGGTGACCTTGGCCCACCTCATTGCCAACCCGGATGATCAGTTGTATCCCAAGGTTGGCTTGGAGGCGTCCCAGGGTTCGATCGGCGTCATCACCATCACCCCCGGCGAGGCCGCCATCATCGCCGCCGACGTCGCCACGAAAGCGTCCGGCATCACCCTCGGCTTCGTCGACCGCTTCAGCGGCGCCGTCGTCATCCAGGGCACCTACGGCGACGTCGAATCAGCCCTGCGCGACGTCGTCGCCACGATGCAAGCGACCCTCCACTTCACCCCCGCCCCCATCACCAAGACGTGAAGCTCTTTCCGTTCTCCCCTCTTCTTCCGAGCGAAGCGAAGGAGACCCGGCCTATGGAGGTCAGATGAAACGTCTCATGCTCATCGGCTCAGTCGGCTGCGGTAAGACGACGTTCATGCAACGTCTCCACGGCGACGTCCAGGAGTATTCCAAGACCCAGACGATCGGCGCAAACGACGGCATCTGGGACACCCCCGGCGAATACATGGATTCCCTCTTCTTCAAATCGTCCCTCAAACAGACCTCCTCCGAGGTCGACCTCGTCGTTTTCCTCCAAGCCGCGACCGTCTCGATGCAGAAGATCCCCCCTGCCTTCACGACCTTCTTCCCCAAACCCTCAATCGGCGTCGTCACCAAGATCGACCTCGCCACCCCCGCCCAAATCGCCCACGCCAGACACCTCCTCGACCTCACCGGCGTCAAGGAGATCTACGAAGTCAGCTCCATCACCGGCGAGGGCTTCGACGAACTGCTTCCCCGGTTGGAGTGAGCGACAACTGTTCGGAGACAGTCCTTCGCGGAAGCCTCCATATTATGAGTTAAGGTCTTAAGTCATAATATGGAGGTCGACGGCACGTCCATATTCGCTGTTCGACGGGAAGGGGGCGCTCATGGACCCGATGATTAGCCGGGCTGGCACGACTGCGTCAAACCTCTCGGGCGATGCCTCCTACCTCTCGTTTTCCCCGGCGCCATTGCCGCCGAACCCGCCGCTCAACCTCGACGATGAGGCGATTCGCTTGCTTGTGCGGGCCAACGCCCAACTCGCCCGCTTGGGTGCCCTCGCCGAGCATGTCCCGGATTCGCACCTCTTCATCTCGATGTATGTCCGCAAAGAGGCCCTCATGTCGTCGCAGATTGAGGGCACGCAGGCGACTTTGGAGGACATCCTCGATCCGGATGTCGAGGAGAACGCCGATCGTGATGTCGCCGAGGTCGTCAGCTACATCCACGCGATGGAGTTCGCAGTCGAGCGGCTTGGGGAGTTGCCATTGTGCAATCGTCTGCTCAAGGAGACGCACTCCGTCCTCATGGCGAACACGCGCGGCCAAGAGAAGGAGCAAGGCGAATTCCGTCGCTCTCAGAACTGGATCGGCCCCGCCGGCAGCAATCCGACGACGGCGCCCTATGTTCCCCCGGCGCCGCAGGTAATGCGCGATGCTCTGGCTGATCTCGAGGCGTATATCAACGTCGAACCAGGGCATCCCGACGTCCCAGACCCGCTGGTTCGGGCCGCGCTCATTCATTACCAGTTCGAGACGATCCACCCGTTCCTCGACGGGAACGGCCGGCTGGGCCGTCTCCTCATCGTCCTCTTTCTCCTCGATCAGAAGGTGCTCGCATCGCCGATCCTTTACCCCTCGTATGCTCTCAAAGCCAACCGCGTCGAGTACTACGACCGTATGACGGACGTGAGGCGACGTGGCGACTTCGAGCAGTGGGTCGCTTTCTTCCTCCGCACGCTCGCCGAAGCAGCTGAAGACGCCAGTGCGACGATCGAGAAACTTGTCGCCCTCCACGAACGATCTCTCGCTCGTGTAGACGCGGTAGGCAGGAGTTCGAGCACGGTGGTGAACGTGTTTCATCATCTCGAGGCGCACCCCATCGTCACCATCGCGAAAGTGGCGGAGGATCTCGGTCTTAGTTTCAGCGCGGCCAACTCCGCGATCACACGCCTGCGAACGGCGGGGATTGTCGAGCAGGTGAGCGAAGGGCGACGAAACCGCGTCTTCGCCTACCGGGAGTACCTGGACCTGCTGCGGCCGGGTACATAGGAGCTTGTTTCCAGGCGTTATGAGAGCGCGTGAGCGGACGGATCGGGAAGGTCTGTGACGTTCCACTGGGGGTGCGCAGTCAGGACTACTTCAAATATCGTTTGACTAGCACTAACCCGGTGTTTGCAATGATTCTAGACCGGTGTTTGCAACGATTTCAGCCGTGTGTTTGCAATTTCTGCACAACCTCCGTGCGTTCTGATCGTGATGCCAGCGATGACGATAATGCGTCTGGGCTCCACCAGACACCATGAATGCGACGTTGTGGGCGTGATAGGTCGCTAGGGAGCAAACCTCGGCACTGTAGCTCCATATTGCGAGTTAGGGCACTAAGTCATAATAAGGAGCCCCGGTCCCGCTCCATATTCGCCCGTGGAGCCGTGACGATGCGGGCGGACCGCGTGCCTGCCCCCTCCTTGATGGGGTCGTTCCGCGAGCTGTCTCATAGGCACAAGCCCACGTAAGGGCGCCGATGACAGAACCGCACAAGTTGGCTACCCTGGCCCTATCCTTTGGTCCCGACGACGAGCCCCAAGGAAGAGGTCTCATGGACGAGACGGATCCCCCGGTCGCCCTAGAGGGCGATCTGGCCGCTCTTGACATCGCCTCGCTGCATGCGGCGGAGGCGGAGTTCGCCGACGCCACATCGTTGGGCGTCATCACCGTCGACTCGCGCGGCGTTCCTGTCACGCCGGCCTGCGGGTTCTCGCAGTTCTGCCTTGCCATCCGGCAGAATCCGCGGTTGCGGGCGCGTTGCCACCAGTGTGACGCCCATGGTGGGCTTCAGGCGGTCATCGACGGCCGCCCGCGCGCGTATCGGTGCCATACGGGGCTCATCGATTTCTCGGTGCCGATCGTCTCCGGGCGGCGGTATCTCGGGGCGATCCTGTGCGGGCAGGTGCGTCTCGAAGGGGAGCAGGCGCCTGGCTTCCTTCTCGGCTCCGACGATAGTTGGCAGGCTGACGAGAGCCTCCATGAGTTGCGCGACGAGATCCGCCCCATGAGCCTGAGCCGGGTGCAGGCGGCCTCGAACGTGCTCGCCCGGTTGACGCGTGGCCTCGTCCAGGCCGACCCCTCCTTCTTCCTGCCGATCGACAATGCCAAATCGCTCTCTGTTCCCTCTGGTCGGAAGGAGAGTCCAGCGTCTTCTCCGTCTTCTGTGGCAGAGCAATCTCCGTTCTCGTCCCGGAGGCCGATGCTGGTCGAACCGGCGACGCGCTCACGAGACGAACGAGACGAGTCGACCACGCAGGCCCCGCACCCCTCGTTCCTGAGCCTCGACGACCGCCCTGACAACTCAGCCGTCGGCAAACGCCTCACGGCGATCGCCCGGTCGCTAGCCGATGAAGATCTCCCCGCAGCGATGGCGGCGACAACCGCCCACCTCGACGTCCTCTTCGCCTGGGCCGACACGATCGCCCGCGAACAGCTCGCCGGATTGGAAGACGTTGTCACACAAATGGCATCGCATGTCAGCCCTGCGGCGCGCGATGCCGTACGTCACGCGGTCGGCCAGCAGCGGCACCGTCGCGCCTCGGCCTTGACGCGTCACAGCGCCCAGCTCTACGCCGAATCGCTCCTCGTCCTCGTCGTCGACGCCCTCGCCAAAGCGACCCCCGGCCCGCCGACGATGAAACGCCTCCTCAACCATCTCGCCCGCCAACCCCAGCGCGACTGGACGCTGACCGATGCGGCCGCCTACCTCGGCCTCTCCTTCGGCCATACCTCGAAACGGTTCAAAGCCCACACCGGTGAGACCTTCGTCGCCTACATCTCTCGCCGCCGTCTCGAACGCGCCCGTCTCCTTCTGCGCCACACCGATCTCCCCGTCGCGCAAATCGCCCACGACCTCGGTTTCCGCTCGAACTATTTCTCCCGACTCTTCAAAGAAGCGACGGGGATGACGCCTCGGGAGTACCGGAGCTGACTCCCCACGTGTTTGTGTCGCTCATGGGTGACGACTGTGAGCCGTTGGTGGCAGCAGATGCTGAGACGTTGAGGGCCGTCCACTGAATCCAGGTTCTCCAGGGGTGAGCGTTCACCCCCAGCCCCTACGATGAGCGGGTGCCATCAGACCAATCGTCGACGACGATGACGAAGCTGAAGCGCGAGCGACGCCCGCCGCGTAACCCGTTGGTCGCGACCCTCGTCTCGCTGCGTGGCAACCCACGCGCCTGCGTCTACACCGAGCCGTTGTGGGGGATCTCGGTGGCGCTGTGTCTGCCCTACGCGTCCGTCTACATGGTCGCCCTCGGGCTGTCCGATTCGACGATCGGCCTTGTCACGTCATTGGGGGCGCTGAGCCAGATGGCGTTCGCGCTGCTTGGCGGCGTCATCACCGACAAGCTGGGACGCCGCTGGACGACGGCCGTGTTCGACGCCATCGCCTGGGTCATTCCCTGCGTCGTGTGGGCGGTGGCGGAGAACTTCTGGTATTTCCTCGTCGCGTCGATCATCAACGGCGCCTGGACGGTGACGGCGAACTCGTGGGATTGCCTCTTGGCCGAGGACGCCGAGCGCGACCAGATCACGCGGATCTACTCGCTCATCATCATGGCCGGGCATCTCTCCGCCATTTTCGCGCCGATCGCGTCCCTCCTCGTCGCCCAGTTCGGCCTCGAGACGGCGGTGCGCGTGCTCTACGTCAACGCCGCCGTCATCATGCTCGGCAAGATCATCTGGCTATACGTCTGGTCGCACGAGACGGCCCGCGGCGAGATCCGCATGCGCGAGACAGCCGGCCAAAGCTGGGGGAGTCTGCTGGCCGGGTATCGCGGGGTGCTCGGGGTGATCCGACGGTCGCCTGGTTCGATCTTCGCCATCGTCGTCGCCACGCTCGTCAGCATCGTCGGCCTTGTCAACGCGACCTTTTGGCCGATCGTCGTCAATCAGCGTCTCGGCGTCCCCGACGTCCTCCTGCCGTATTTCCAAATGCTGCGCTCCCTGCTGGCGATCATCCTCCTCTTCACCGTCATCCCGCGCGTCACCCACGCGTTCAACCAGCGCCGTGCCCTCCTCCTCGGCTTCGGCGTCTTCGCCGTCGGGCAACTTCTCCTGACGTTCACCCCGGTGCCAGGGGGTGGGCCCGGTGTCGGCACATACACGCTCCTTGTCGTCTCGCTCATCGCCGCCGGTTTCGGCGTCGCCATCCTCGGCATGCTCGGCGAGGCCCTCGTCGCCCTCCATGTCGACCCGGCTGAGCGCGCCCGCGTCATGGCTGTGCAACGCACCATCATCATGCTCGCGACGGCCCCCTTCGGCTGGATCGCCGGGGGGCTCTCCGACCTCGACCGTGCCCTCCCGATCGCGCTGACGTTCGTCCTCCTCATCATCGGCGTGATCGCGACGTTGATCTGGTATCGCCCGAGCGAGGAGGTTTCGCCGGGGGAGACGACCGACGATAACGGGACGAGGAAGAGCGATGCGACGTCAGAGGTGTCGACGACATGAGCCGGTCGGGTTCGTTCCTCCCAAGGGCCTCAGGGTTCACTGAGGGTCATGCCCGGACCGACGCTGGCTCTCCGGCGTTTCCCCTAGCCACATGGTGATGAAAGCTTTGTTCTTGATTGGAGGGCTCTGTTACTCTAGAGAAGGCGTGCGGGCCCTGTGCTAGGTCGGGGGATCGAAGAGCACAAACCTGACGGTCGCGCCGGAGATGAGGGAATCCAATGAGTTACTATCCTGCGCCGCAACGGCGAGGGGGCATGTCCCCGTGGGCGATCCTGGCGCTCATCGCCACGCCGATGCTCGCGACGTCGCTCTACCTTTATCTCGGCTTCAACTTCTGGGCCTGGGCGACGGCCTGGGTCGTCTTCCTCGCCATTCCCGTCGTCGCGATCCTCGCCGTCACCCTCGGGTGGCGCTCCGGTTCGCAGCAACCGATGATCCAGATCAACTGGCCGGCCGGGATGCTCCCCCCGGGGCAGCAGCAACAGATGCCGCAACAGTTCACGCAGGCGCCGCAGCAGAACCCCAACGGGGCGATCTACAAGGGCAACGATCTGCGCTGATCGTCGTCTTCTCAAGCATGGCACAATCGAGCTGTGCCTGAGCTCCCCGAAGTAGAGACGGTCCGACGCGGCCTGGAACGCCTCGTCGTCGGACATCGCATCCTCGGCGTAGAGGTGCGCGAAGGTAAATCTTTTCTCATCGACGAACGTGTGAAATCGTCGCCCGTTGGGTCGACGGTGATCGCCGCCCGCCGCCGGGCCAAGGTCCTCATCCTCGATCTCGACGACGCCACGTCGCTTGTCGTCCACCTCAAAATGACCGGCCAGATGGTCGTGCGCGGCGCTGAGACCTGGGGCGGCGGGCACCCGTCGGACTCCCTCGTCGACGCCCTGCCCGACCGTTCGACCCGCGTCATCCTCACCCTCGACGGAGACCTGCGCCTCTTCTTCAACGACCAACGCAAATTCGGCTGGATCCGTCTCATGCCGACATCGGCCGTCGAGGAGATGGAATTCATCCGCCGCCTCGGCCCCGAACCTCTCGAGCCGGATGGCCTGGACGAGTTCAAACGCCGCGTCGCCCGCCATCCGCGCACTTCAATCAAGGCGGCCCTGCTCGACCAATCCGTCGTCGCTGGAATTGGCAATATCTATGCCGACGAAGCGCTGTGGGCGGCCCGCGTCAACCCGTCCCGTCTAGTCGCCGACGTCTCCGCCGTCAAACTGCGCCAGCTCTTCGAATCCGCCCGCGACGTCATGGAGCTTTCCTTAAGCCTCGGTGGTTCGACCGACCGCAACTACGTCGACGCCGAGGGCCGCCGCGGCGCCTACCTCGACTTCGCCCACGTCTTCCGCCGCGACGGCGACCCCTGCCACCGCTGCGGCACGACGATCAAAAAAACGAGAGTCGCCGGGAGGGGGACGCACTACTGTCCCCACTGCCAGCGGCGTTGATGATCCTCGATTAGGAAGAAAGATGAACGATGAATCGATACGAGCATTACACCTATAGCGTCCATTGGTCGCCGGAGGACGCTTGCCACATCGGCACGGTCGCGGAGATGCCATCGCTGTCCTGGGTGTCTGATGACCCGAACACGGCGTTCTCCGGTATCCGGCGACTCGTCGCCGATGTCGTCGCTGATATGAGGACAAACGGAGAGACGCCGCCGGAGGCGATCGCTGATAAGGATTACTCCGGGAAGTTCATGGTGCGGATCCCGCCGGAGGCTCACCGTCGTCTCGCCCTCGAGGCGGCTGAGCAGAACATCTCGCTCAACCGGCTCGCTGCGACGCGTCTTGCCGCCTGAGTTCTCGCAGTTCCGCAGGATCATGGTTTGAATCAATTTCTGATACAAACCATGCGATTCGCGCACTCATCTCTGCCCGCTCGTCGGAGGTGGGAGTAGGGAGAGGCGGCCCGTAGAATCGCTCTCGGGTTGGGGGAAACTGTTCCATCTGTTCTGGAGGAGACGACGTGCCAGTTCCTGAGTTCATCGTTCAGCTGCGTGACAAGGTCGGGCACTCCCCGCTGTGGCTCTCGGGGGCGTCGGCTGTCGTCATCCGTGAACATCCGGAGCGGGGAACGGAAGTTCTTCTTGTCAAGGGGGCGGAGACGGGCCGCTGGAGCCCCGTCGCCGGCGTCGTCGAACCGGGCGAGCACCCGAAGGTGACGGTCATCCGCGAGGTCCTCGAGGAGACGGGGGTGACGGCCACGATCGAACGTCTCTGTTGGCTCACTGTCTCGGAGATGATCACCTACGCCAACGGCGACGAGTCGCGATACATCGAACACGTCTTCCGCTGCCGTTGGATCGCCGGCGAGCCCGCCCCGGGCGACGATGAGAACACCGAGGCGCGCTTCTTCCCCGTCGACGCGCTGCCGGAGATGACGGCGCGGCACCGCCAGGCGGTCGCGATCGCGCTGCGGGATGATCCCACGGCGAGCCTGGACGATGTCGACGAGGACTTCGGCGGGGGCCTGATCGCTGAAAGTGCTCCATGCGAAGACGAAGAAGAAGCACTTGATTTCGTGGATCGTTTATCGATGCGAACCCTTAGCGATGAGGCCCCCTAGACTCATCCGGTGCCTCCCGCTCCTAACTTCACGCCGACACGGTGGGCCTGTTATCTCGGGCTCGCCGTGCAGGCGATTGTCAATAATCTGGCGCCGTTGCTGTTCATCGTCTTCCATACGCGGCTCGGCATCGACGTCGCGCAGTTGGGCGGGCTGGCCGGGCTCAATTTCGGGGTGCAGCTGCTGACGGATCTCGCCGTCGTCAAGGTGGCCGACCGGGTCGGGTATCGCCCGCTGCTCGTGCTCGCCCATGCGCTCGCCGCGGCCGGGCTTGTTCTGCTCGCCTTCTTGCCGACGGTCGCACCGTCGCCGTTCCTCGGCTTGTGTGTCGCGATCATCGTGTATGCGGTTGGCGGGGGATTGCTCGAGGTGCTCGTCAGCCCCGTCATCGAGCATCTGCCGACGCCGAAGGAGGCGAAGGCCGCCGGCATGGCGCTCCTGCACTCGTTCTATTGCTGGGGCCAGCTCGTCGTCGTCGTGGGGACGACGGTGCTCATTGCTGCGATCGGGCAGGAGCGGTGGGCGTTGTTGCCCGTGTTGTGGGCGGTCGTCCCGCTCGCCAACATGGTCGCTTTCCTCCGTGTTCCCTTGCCGCAGACGGTCGCCGAGGAAGATCGCACCTCGCTGCGCGCGCTGTTCGGCGCACCATTGTTCCTCGCCGCGCTCGTCCTCATGATGACGGGCGGGGCCGCAGAGTTGACGATGTCGCAATGGTCGTCGTTCTTCGCTGAGCAAGGGGTCGGGGTCAGCAAGGAGATGGGCGACCTCCTCGGGCCCGGGCTCTTCGCCCTTCTCATGGGGGCAGGGCGTTTCGTCTACGGGTTATGGGGCCAAGCGATCCCGCTGCGCCCCCTCCTCGCCGGCTCCGGAGCCGCCGCCGCGCTGTGTTACATCGTCGCCGCGACCGTTGACATCCCGATCGTCAGCCTCCTCGCCTGCGCGCTTTGCGGCCTCACCGTCAGCCTGCTGTGGCCAGGCACGATCTCCCTGACGGCCGCGCGCTTCCCCCTCGGCGGCGCGGCCATGTTCGCCGTCCTCGCCCTGGCCGGCGATTCCGGCGGCACCTTCGGCCCCCTCGCCGCCGGCGCCCTCGCCGAGGCGACCACCGGACCTCTCAGCGGTTTGGCCGCGATTCTGCCCGACGACGGAGGGAGCGGGTTGCGCCCGGCGCTGTTGTTGTGCGCCCTGATCCCGATCGTTTTCGCTGTCACAGCGTCCCGCTTCCGACATGCGAAGTGAGCGTCAAGAAATTTGGCTTACAGTGACCTCATGCGAATCGACATGCGGCATCAGCCCAGTTTCACGACAGCCCGGGTCTCGTTGGACGCGGGGGAATCGGTTCTAGCGGAATCGGGGGCGATGGCGTCCCATTCGCCGGGGGTGACGATGGCGGCCCAGGCCAGCGGTGGGGTCATGAAGTCGCTCATGCGCGCCACGATGGGGGGCGAGTCGCTCTTCGTGACGACGTTCACGGCCGATCCGGGCTATGGCGGCTGGGTCGATCTCGCCGCCAACCTGCCTGGTGACGCCACCGTTGTCGAGGTGACACAACAGATGCCGTGGGTCATCACGCGGGGCTCCTGGCTCGGCGGCGGCACGGGCGTCACGCTCGACACGAAGTGGGGCGGCGCGAAGTCGATCTTCGGTGGCGAGGGCGCCTTCGTCATTCACGCCACCGGTCAAGGGCCGGTGATCCTCTCCGCTTACGGCGCGATGGACCTCGTCACCCTCGAGCAAGGCCAATGGTTCACGCTCGACACCGGCCATCTTGTCGCCTACCAGGCGAGCGCCCAGGTGCAGGTCCGCAAAGCGGCCAGCGGCATCGTCCAATCGGTGAAATCGGGCGAGGGCCTCGTCATGGACATCGCCGGGCCGGCCCAAGTCCTCACCCAAAGCCGCAACCCGGATTCCCTCGTTTCGTGGCTCTCAGGGCAGTTGCCGAGCCGTAACTGAGGCGTCGAATCTCACCAGCCGACGATGTTCGGTTAGTCTTACTTCTTACCTAGGGGAGGGACAACCGTGACTGTCACTGATTCTGTTTTCGGCGCGCTCGGCGTGGCCGATGTCGCCGATGCGACGACGTTCGTCAAGCGCGTGCCGGGAGCGCCGGAGGGCTTCTTCGCCGCCGAGGCGGCCGGGCTGCGCTGGCTCGCCGTCGACGGAGGAGCGAAAGTCGCCGGCGTCATCGATGTCGACGACGATGCCATCACGCTCGAGCGGATCGAGCGGGCCGAGCCGACCGCACAGATGGCCGAGGAGTTCGGGCGCGCCCTCGCCACCACCCACGACGCTGGGGCCGCTGGTTTCGGCGCCAAACCCGACGGTTACGACGGCCCCTGCTATATCGGCGACACTACCTTGCCCATGCCCGATTCCGGGACGCGCCTGCGCTGGGGTGAGTTCTACGCCGCCTACCGCGTCATGCCCTACGCCGACACCGCGCTCATCTCCGGCGCCTTGTCGCGCCGCGCTTACGAGGACATCGTCGACCTGGCCCAGCGCCTCACCGACGGCGACTTCGACGACGGTTTCGAGCCCTCCCGCATCCACGGCGACCTCTGGGCCGGCAACGTCCTCTTCTCAAGCGAGGGGGCCGTCCTCATCGACCCGGCCGCCCACGGCGGGCACCGCCTCACCGACCTCGCCATGCTCGCCCTCTTCGGCATGCCCCACCTCGAGACGATCTGGTCGGCCTACGAAGAGGTGTGTTTCGACCTGCCCGATCATTGGCGCGAACTCATCGGACTCCACCAACTGCACCCCCTCCTCGTCCACACCGTCCTCTTCGGCGGGACCTACGGTGGCCAAGCCCACACCGTCGCCAAAGCGTATTTGTGATTGTCGCGCGGCGGCCGTCTCACCGCCGTCTCGCATCGTCTCAGTCGTCTGACCGTCAGCCGAACCCCCCGCCGAAGTTCTCCTCCGGGTTGTCGGCGAACCGGGCCAGATGGCCTTGGAAGAGGACGGGCAGCGTCTTCGTCTCGCCGTTGCGGTGTTTGGCGACGATGAGGTCGGCCTCGCCGGGGCGGTTCTTGGGGTCGTAGGCGTCTTCGCGGTGCAGCAGGATGACGACGTCGGCGTCTTGTTCGAGCGAACCCGACTCGCGCAAATCGGAGAGCATGGGCTTCTTGTCGGAGCGTTGCTCGGTGCCACGGTTGAGCTGGGAGATCGCGACGACGGGGATGTCGAGCTCCTTGGCCATGAGTTTGATCTGACGCGAGAACTCGGAGACTTCCAACTGGCGGGATTCGACCTTGCGGCCCGAGCTCATGAGCTGGATGTAGTCGATGATGACCATTTTGAGATCGTGGCGTTGCTTGAGTCGGCGGGCCTTGGCGCGGATCTCCATCATCGTGAGGTTGGGCGAGTCGTCGATGAACAGCGGCGCCGAAGAGAGGCGCCCGGTGACGGCCGAGAGGCGATCCCACGAGTCGTCGAGGTTGCCGGTGCGGATGTTCTGCAAGCTGACGCCCGTCTCGGCGGAGAGCAGGCGCATCATGATCTCGGTGGCGCCCATTTCTAAGGAGAAGATCGCCGTCGACATCCGGTTGTGGATCGCGGCGCTACGGGCGAAGTCGAGCGCCAAGGTCGATTTGCCGATGGCGGGGCGGGCGGCGACGATGATCATCTGCCCGGGATGCAGGCCGTTGGTGAGGTGGTCGAGGGAGGCGAAACCCGTCGGCACGCCGGCCAGGCGCCCGCCGTGGGAGGCGAGCGCGTCCATCTCGTCCCACGTCGGCCCGAGCAGTTCCTGGATCGACTTGTAGTCCTCGCCGGAGGCGCCGTCGGCGATGTCGTAGACCGTCTTCTGGGCCAAGTCGACGATGTCGGTGATCTCGCCTTGGCCGGCGTAGCCGAGTTGGGCGATCTTGATCGACGCCTCGACGAGCCGACGCAGGATCGCCTTCTCGCGCACGATCTCGGCGTAATAGGAGGCGTTGGCGGCGATGGCGACGGAGGCGAGGAGGTCGTGGATATAGACGTGGCCGCCGACGCGGGCGATGTCGCCCTGCTTCATGAGGGCCTCGGCGACGGTGATGGCGTCGGCCGGCTCGCCGCTGGAGTAGAGGTCGACGATCGCTTCGAAGATGAGCTCGTGGGCGGGCTTGTAGAAGTCACGGCCGCGGATGATGCCGACGACGTTGGCGATCGCGTCCTTGCTCATCATCATAGCGCCCAAGACCGACTGTTCCGCCGCGAGATCCTGCGGCGGAACACGATCGGGGGCGTCCTGATAAGCGCTGAGCTCGTGAACCTGCGTCACGGGCCGTTCCTCTCTGGCTCCGGGGGGTACCATCCCGCGCCGCCCGGGAAGCTGGCGACGAGACGGGCCAGCGAGCGGGGAGCGTCACACCGCCCTGACATCCTCGGGGCGCCACCGATGGACGACCCGGCGGGGGGCCGGGCTGGAGGGGGCCGGAACCTGGTCTCGGACCAGGTCGCCGGTGAAATTCCATCGATGAGGTTCATGGTCGCCGAGGCTACCCATGAGGTCTGACATCACTCACTGACGGGCTCAAGCTAGCCCCCCGGAGACCCCCGCGCCATTAACTTATCCACAGGCCCTGGGGATACCTTGTGGATGGCCTCGCGTTGACTGGGGAATATCATCCCTCGTTGTCCACAAGGGCTGTGGTTCGTTGAAATGGAAAGCTCTCGGAAAATACCTATGGCAAGGGATAACGCTCTTCCCCAGGCGGTGCATAAAAAGAATTTTTCCACCTCGCGGGTGGGGGTAGGCACGCAGGAAGAGACGACTTGACGGACCAGGTTTCCGTAAGGTACAAGTCTGATTTCCCTAGTTATCCCCAGGTCTTGGGGATATTTTTACGGAAGGTGTTGATCGTCTGCTTGGTGTGGTTCGAACACCCCGTCGATGACATGGCCTAGCCCGGAAATCTGGCCCAACGATCGTCAACGTCCTACTCTTGAAGGAGCGAGTGAAAATACTGCGCGGCGATCGGCAAGATGCGACAGTGTCCCGTCGAGTGCTACCATTTCATGCTTGTTTCTTCGGAGTGATCGCTCCGGGGGGACGGCGAGACGCCGCCCGACCGCTGACCGGCGCCGAAGAGAGCGCTGGCATCCGGTTTCGCGCGGCGCCGAAGGAACCGAATGAGGAAGTGACCTCTATGTCCGAACAGCGTTATATCGTCTCCGGGATGACCTGTGTCCACTGCGTCGCCCATGTGACGGAGGAAGTCGAGGCCATCCCCGGCGTCACCTCGGTCGCGGTCGCTCTCAGCGGCGAGATGACGGTGACGGCCCAGGCGCCCCTGGCCTTCGAAGCGGTCGCGGCCGCTGTCGACGAGGCGGGCGACTACACCGTCGCAGAAGCCTGACGCGAGTGAAAGACGCAGTCAGGGCCATATTATGAGATTTTCTCAGGATCCTTTTGGTATTTTCTGATAAGCGCGGTAGCGTGACATCATCGCAATAAACGTATGAGAAACGTTTGTTAATTCACCGGACTGCGGACCCCTCGGATGGGGCGCGGACGGGAACCGGGAGAACCGGGCAAACACCACAGACATAAAGAACAGACATTACTAGCGGGGTTTTTGTATGAAGACCGTTCCCTACTTCGTCGTCAGCGCCCTCCTCGGGATGGGGCTGGCCGGATCCGGAATCGGCACGATCGGGCGCGACGTCACGGTGACGATCGACGGGGAATCGAAACAGGTGTCCGTCCTCTACGGGTCGGTCGCCGAGATTCTCACCGATGAAGGGGTCACCTTGCGGGCCCACGACGAGGTGACGCCGGATCTGCGCACCGTCGTCTCCGATGGCACGAACATCGTCGTCGAATACGGCCGACTCATCGATTTGACCCTCAACGGGGAGCACGGCGAGTTCTGGACGACCGAACGGACGGTCGGCGGGGTGCTCGACCACCTCGGCGTCGACGCGGCCGAGGCCGTCGTCTCCGAAGACGAGGACGTCGTCGTCCCCCGCGAGGGCATCGACCTAACCGTCGACACCGGCAAAGACGTCACCATCACCGCGGACGGCCAAGCCCGCCCCCTCCACGCCTATGACACCGTCGGCGACGCGCTCAAGCTGGCTGGGCTGACGTGGGACGCCGACGACATCATTAACCCCGCCGCGGACACGCCCGTCTCCAACGGCCTGGCCATCCAGCTGGTCCGGGTGACGACGGCGACGATCACCCGCGACGTCGAGATCCCCTTCGCCGAGCAGACGAAGGACGACGACAGCCTTTATGAGGGCGACACCGAGGTCGAGCAAGAGGGCGTCAACGGCGTCAAGCAAGAGACGATCCTGCAGACCTTCCACGACGGCGCCCTCGTCAGCGAAGCCGTCACCGGCGAACAGGTGACACGCGAACCGGTGGCCGAAGTCACCCTCAACGGCACGAAGGAGCGCCCGGCGGCCTCCTCGTCCAGCTCGTCGAGCTCGAGCAGTTCGTCCTCGTCCTCCTCGTCCAGCGGTTCGTCCTCGTCGAGCTCGTCCAACTCCTCCGGCGCCGTCAGCTCCGGCTCGGTCTGGTACCCGAGCGAGACGTGGCGCCAGATCGCCATGTGCGAGTCGAGCGGCAACCCGCGCGCCGTCAACCCGGCCGGCTACTACGGGCTCTACCAGTTCTCGTTGTCCACCTGGCGCGGGGTCGGCGGCTCCGGCAACCCGGCCGACGCCTCCGTCGACGAGCAGAACATGCGGGCCCAGATGCTCCAAGCCCGTTACGGCTGGGGCCAATGGGAGTGCGCCTACCGGATCGGCATCATCTGATCATCCATTCATCACCACAAGGAGGGGCCATCCGGCGACGGGTGGCCCCTTCGGGGTGTCCGGGCCGCGCCCGGGGCGGGTGTGACGGTCGACGAGCGGGGGCGGGCGGCCCCTTTCATATCTCACTGGTTCATATCGCACTGGCGCGAGGCGTCGGCGGTCTTTCCATGGATCGGGATTGAGTCACACGGTGAGCGGCCTGGTGAAGGTCGCCGCCGATGGTCGTCGGGGTGGGGGAATCTCTCCTCTTCACGTCTCCGTGCCCTCAACCCGCGTCTCCACCCCCACACGGACGATCTGCCCGTCAGCACATTCTTGTCGTCGATGGCGGTCACGTCTCCACCCCCACACGGACGGTCTCGACGATCTCACCTTCTCGTTTTCACGGCCCGACGCATGAGGTGGAACGACGGATGGGTTCTGTGATGAGATGTGAGCAGGGGCGACGACGAGAAAACCTCATAAAACTGTTTTCTGTTTGTCTATGGCCCGGTAGGGTGATGACGGAGATTGAGATTGAATGGGTTGACGTGGGCGCGTATCGTCGCCGCGTTGTCCTGCCCCCGCCTTATCCTCCATCCCTGGCAAGGTGTTTCTTTCTTTTCGGAGGTGTCCCTCACCCATGGCTATCGCGCTGAACCGGAGACCGGATTCGCTGGAACCCGTCATGCCCACCCCCTCTTCCTCGGCTCCGCCTCTGCCGTGGCGTCGGCGGCTTCCGTTCGTCGGGCTCGTCGTCGCCTTGCTCATGAGCATGTCGATGATTACGGCGCCGTCGGCTCAGGCCGCCGAGACGGGGTGGGATTTCACGGTGACGGCCGCGTTCGCCGGGGAATCCGCCGCTGAGGTTCCCGCCGGGACGGCGATCACCCTCGGGATCGAGTTCACCCTGGCCGACGGCACAGAAACGACGGTGACGGAGACGTTGACGGACGGTGAGACGTACACGTCGCCCGCCTTGCTGCCAGGGTCGTCGTTGTCGATCTCGACGACGCTGCCCGACGTCCCTGGCATCAGCTGGGACGGCGCGCCGTGGTCCCTCGCCGGATCCCCTCTCGGCCAAGACGGATCGTTGGCGTTCGGGGCGCCAGACTCCGCGTCGGCGACATTTCCCTTCGAGGTCTCTCCGACGGCGCTCGCCGCCGCTGAGCCCGCGCCGGTGGCGATGACGACCTTCTCGCTCGCCGCCGCGATGGCGCAGCCGGAACCCGAGTTGGGGACCGGCGACGGCGCCCCCTGGGTGCCAGCCGGAACCGCGTTCGAGGTCCTCTACTTGTGGGAGACGGCCGACGACTCCGGCGTGGGGTATCTCGACATCACCGCTGGCGGTTCTCCGACCACCTCGGCCGAACTCCCCGTAGGCGCGAAGGTCACCTTCTCCTCGTCGACCTTGCCCGACGTCGCGAACATCCGATGGGGCGACTTCGACCCCGCCTTCACCCCGGCGGAGATCACCGTGACGGATGACCCGGCCGCGAACACCGCCACCGCCGTCTACACGCCGACCGTCGCCAAAGCGCGCTTCACCGTCACAACCGCCGTCACGGGGGAGGCGGCCGATCTCGTCACTGCGGCCGCGCCGGAGATCGCTGTCGTGTACTCCTATGGCTCGCTCGCCGGGCAGGGCACGGGTTCGCTCGCAGTTCCCCTCGAGGGCCGCAATCGGGCCGACGAACTGCCCGTCACCACCGAGGTGACCTTCACCGACGTCACGTTGCCGACGATCGACGGCGTCACCTGGGGCGAGATCACCGTCGAACCGTGGGGCGGCGAGCCGACCGCGCTGTCCGAGGGTCCGACGTTGACGATCACCGCCTCCGGTCTGCGCGCCGCCATCGGCCCCTCGCCGATCCGGCCCAATGACGTCACCCTCACCGTCGAGGCGATCCCCGCAGCCGCGCCGGAACCGGAGCCGAGCCCGACGACCGACCCGGAGCCGGAGCCCACGGACGAACCGGCGGTTCCGGAACCCTCGCCCGAGGACGAACCTGCCCCGGAGCCCGCACCGGCCGCTCCCACGACGGAACCCGCTCCGATCTCGCCTGAGCCCGTGGCCGCACCCGCCGAGCCGAGCCCCACGATCGTTCCCGTCTCGGCTCCCGCCCCGGCGGCCGCGGCGACGAGTGCCACCCTGCCCGCCACCGGCGCCACCTTCGGCCTCGGTTTGGCCGGCGTCGCCACTGCTGTGCTCGTAGCCGGCGCCGCGACGATCGCCCTTGGGCGACGCGGGCGGGCCTGAACCACGGGTTCATAACAAGAGAATCTCGCAGCGCGCCATGGCCGAGGCTCCTTTCACAAGGCGTGCGTCGTGGGTGAGCAGGGTCGCTTCGAGAACCTCGGCCAGCGCGACATACGTCGCGTCGTAGCTCGTCACGGCGCCGCGTAGTTCCCAGATCCGGGGAAGAAGGAGATCTTGTGGCCATCGTTTCGCCGGGAAATCGGCGAGGTTCGTGAGCGCCAGTCGTGCCCGATCATCGGAGATTTTCCCTCCGATGGCGAGGCCCCGGAGCGCTGACACCGTCTCGATGACGCAGAGGTGCGGAATGTGCAGGTCGAGCGATGCGCTCGTGAGATAGGGACGGGCTTTGCGCCCAACGTCGCCGCCGATGACATAGTCGGAAAGAATGGAAGCATCAAGGACGTAGGTCATTCTCCTTGCAGCTCTCTTTCGCGTTCCGCTCTAGCATCGTGGAGAGCGGCAAGCGTGTCGAAGTGGACATGGGGGAGCGCGACAGTGCCATAGATCCGTTCGCTGAGTTCCTCGATGGTCGGTGTCGACACATGCGCCGTCAAAAGCGTGAGCACGTATTCGGAGAGACTCTGCCCCGCCCTGGCCGCCCGGGCTTTGAGGACGAGCCGCGTCTCATCGGGAATATCGCGGACCTGCAACGTTGTCATGCAAGTATCATAGATGGCATGTGAATCGCATGCAATTGCGGTGAGGACGCTCATGGTGCCGTTCCTCCTTCGGTGATGGCGGTGCGACAAGGCCCCAAGAAGATTTGCCAGGTTAGTGAGGACATGAGGTTCGCGTTCGTCGGCGAGAGCGTGCCCGCCCGCGAACTTGTGTGATCTCGTTGAACCATGACGTCACCCCGCGAGGGATGTCACCTATCCACAGCATCCGACAGATTGGCAATCTCATCCACAACTTCGGCGATCCCGACCACAGGAGAGACGGGGAACACTACGGTGAGGTGAACCGGATGATCAACGTGCCGTCCGGAGAGACGAAAGCTCACGGAGGTGGTCATGTCGGTCGACGAGGTGTGCGTCACGCCGCCGGCGCGCGGGGTGAAGAAGGAGCCCGTGGCGTCCCATGGCGTCTCGGGGAACCCGAACTCGGGATGCCTGGTGGGCCGATCTCATACGAGGGCACGCTCTCGTGCGGTGGCGATGGTGGCGTCGCTCGCCCTCGTCCTCATGGCGGGCGCCTGCTCCGGCGAGGCCCTCGGCGACGATCCGCTCTTCGACGAGAACGGCTACATCGGCGGCACGAATGAACCCTCTCCGAAAGGGAATCAAGAGGGGTCCACCTCATCCGACCTCCCCGTCGTAGCGACGATCCCGGTGGCCGTCGAAGACGACACTCTCACCCTGACCGTCTACCCCTTGGTCCGTCACGAAGACCTCGTCATCGCTACGTGGGATGTCGCGACTCCTGAGGATCTCGCCGCCGAGGGTTTCGAAGATGGCTTCATGAACGCTCCGACGTATTACGGCCACCCGGTCGGGGCCGATTGCGGCGCCACCCGGCTCCTCGATCTGGCGACGCGAACGATGAGTTTCGTCGCCGTCGACGATCAAGGTCAAGCCGTCGGACCTGGGTGCTACCGATTCGGACTCGGGTGGGCGTCGGCGAACGAACGGATTCAACGCGCCTACGCCGCCCCACCAGTTTCGCAAACTAAAATTGGCATGATTTTCCCAGGCGCCTACATCCCTGACGTTCCTATCGTCGATGGTCCTGTTCCCGCGCCCTATCCTGCGGGCGCCTCCGAGGAGGTGGCCGAGGAAACCTCGGCGGTCGACTGGTCCCAGGTCGTCACGGCCGCCACGACCACTGTCGAGTCTTTCAGCACGGAACTCGACGGCGCCGTCCAAGTCGTCGAGACGACCGAAGAGATCACCATCACGCTGACGAGCGATGTCCTTTTCGCTTACGATTCGGCATCCCTCACCGAGACGGCCGACGCCATCGTCGACGCCGCTGCCATGCAAGTCGAAGGGCGAGAAGGCGGAACGATCCAGGTCATCGGGCACACCGATTCCGATGGTGACGAGGCCTACAACGCGACGCTGTCCTTGGAGAGGGCAGACGCGGTCGCCGCAGCGTTGTCCGAACGGATCGGCTTCTTCACCTACCCGATCGAGGCCTCCGGGAGAGGGGAGTCCGACCCGATCGCTTCGAACGACACAGCCGAGGGGCGGGCGCAGAATCGTCGTGTCGAGATCGTCCTGGCGACGACGGAGAACACGAGCGAAGAGGTGAGGTTGAGCGACGGAGAACTCCCTCCGCTCTCCGCTGGTTTAGGCGATGAGGCAGTCACGGGGACAGGGATCGAAGGGGTGGCGACTCGCAACGGGGAAGTTGTCATATCTGCGCCGCGCGCGACCAGGGTCGACGGCCATCTCGTCGTCGAAGTCACGGCCAACGTCGTCGACACGGGGGCGCTCCTCGGCGGTATCGCCGACATCGGGGAAATCATCGAATGGGAACCCTCTTACTACAACGTTGTCATGCTCGGGTTCAACCCCGTGATCGTCTCAGGGACAATGAAGCATTATCCCTTGCGCTCCCTCCTCCTCCGTGATGAAAATAATCGTTCAGTGTTATCAGGTGATTTCTGGACCGGGGCGGCTGATCTCCTGACGACCCGTTGGCTCGCACCCGACAACCCCGCGACCTACATCGCCATCTACCCGGACATCCCCGGGGCGAACACCGTCACCCTCCAGGCGAGACACGCGAACACGCACTTTCGCCTCACCGATATACCCATCGTCAATGGGTGACCGTGTTTCTCTCGTGAGGCGAGAGCGCTACTCAACCGCAGGGTGGCCATTAGATCGGGCAGCAGTGTCAAGGAACCTCAAGTTCGCGAGCCGATCGTGTGCACAGCGAGGCGCCGCGGCAACGATCGGCGCCACCGCCGGCCGAGGTCCGCGAATGTCACCGCCGCTTGAGGATGCGGTGGGCGGCCGCGTTCCCGATCACCTGGACGAGTTGGACGAGGACGATCATGACGATGACGGAGACGAGGGTGACGAGGTCGTTGAACTTGCGATACCCGTCGGAGATGGCGAATTGACCGAGACCGCCGCCGCTGACGGCGCCAGCCATGGCGGACAGGTCGAGGACGCCGACGAAGAGGAAGGTGTAGCCGAGGATGAGCGGGGCGAGGGCCTCGGGCACGAGGATGCGGAAGAGGATGTGCAACCGGGAGGCGCCCATGGCGCGGGCCGCTTCGATGACGCCGGGATCGGTCGCGACCAGGGATTGCTCGACGAGTCGGGAGGTCGCCACCGAGCAGACGATGACCATGGGGAAGATCGCCGGGATCGTGCCGATGTAGCCGCCCATGACCGCTTGGGTGACGGGCCGGATCGCCGTGATGAAGATGACGAAGGGGATCGGGCGGATGATGTTGACGATGACGGAGAGCACCGTGTAGATGACGCGATGGTCCATGAGTCCGCCGCGGCGGGTGGCGAACAGGGCCATGCCAAGGAGAAGGCCGAGGGTGCCGCCGATGAGGAGGGTGGCGGCCACCATGGTGAGGGTTTGGCCCAGCGAGGTCCAGAAGGTCTCGGTCAGCCAATCGTTCCACTCGTTTTTGAGCGGGAGCACGGCGAAGTTCATCGTCCGGCCTCCTCATCGGTCGTAGGAGAGATGTCGGCGGATGATCCGTTTGACGATGACGTGGGCGCGGTGGGCGACACCTCGAGCGGGGGCTCATCCAACCCGTCACCGCCCGCCTCTCCGGCGCCCGGTCGGCGTGAGGCCAGGAGACTCTTGAGTGAGCCGTCGTCGCCGGTGAGCGGTTCGGTGTCCGCCCAGCGGGGGTCGTCCAAGGGGGCGTCGGCGGTTCCGAGATCGGTCACCTCGCTGCCGAGGGAGCGCAACTCGGCGAAGAAGGCCTCGACGGCGCCCTCGTCGACCGTCCCGGTGTTCCCTCCGACGGATCCGATCTCGACGACGACGTTGCCGAAGGGTCGCCCGGAGACCTCCCCGATGGAGCCGTGGACGACATCGGTCGTCAACCCCTGGTGAGCGGCGACGGAGGCGAGGTTGACCGCCGTCTCGCCGCCGGTGTCGACGATCGAGGCGATGGCCAGCCGGCCGGGGTGGCGATCATGGAGCCGGGCGGCGGTGGCGCGCCGCGGCCGGTCGCGCAACGTCGCTTGAATGAAGCGTCGGGTGATCCCACGCCGGGGGTGGGCGAACACGTCGTAGACGGGACCCGTCTCGACGACGTGGCCCCCTTCCATGACGGCGACCCGGTCGCAAATGTGCCGCACGACCGACATCTCATGGGTGATGAGGACGATGGTGACGCCGAGTTCCCGGTTGACGCGACGCAGCAGGTCGAGGACGTCGCGCGTCGTCTCCGGGTCGAGCGCGCTCGTCGCTTCGTCTGCCAGGAGGAGACGGGGCGACGCCGCCAGTGCCCGGGCGATCCCGACGCGCTGCTTCTGCCCGCCGGACAACTGCGATGGGTACGCCCCCGCTTTGTCTGACAAACCGACGAAGTCGAGCAGGTCGAGCGCCCGCGTGCGACGCTTCTCCTTCGGCCACCCGGCCAGCCGGAGCGGATAATCGACGTTCGCCTCGACCGTCTTAGCGGAGAACAAGTTGAACTGTTGGAAGATCATGCCGATCTCACCGCGCAACCGGCGCAACTCCTTCTCCGAGATGCGCCGTCCGTCACCGCTGAGCACGGTGACCCCGTTGACGACGATCTCTCCCTCGTCGGCCATCTCGAGCGCGTTGATGAGGCGCACGAGCGTCGACTTGCCCGCCCCGGAGTACCCGATGACGCCGAAGACCTCCCCGCTCTCAACGGTGAGGCTGACATCGTCGACGGCGTGGACGTCGCTCAACTTCGTGTGGAAGGTCTTGTGAACGTGGTCGAAGCGGACGATCGGCTCGGCCGTGGTCGCCTCGTCCGTGTGACGCCCGGCGGCGGGGGCCTCCGATGAGGGAGGCCCCGGCGCCCGGTCAACAGTGGGAGTGCTCATCGCTGCAGTCTCTCAGGCGTTGTCGCGAAGCTGTTGCTCGACATCGTCCAAGGTGGCCTGCAACTGGGCCGGAGTCTGGTCGATGAGGACGGCGGTGCCATCGGAGTTCTCTTGCAGGGCGTCGCTCCACTCCTTCGAGTGGGCCAAGCGGATGATCTCGGCGTAGACCGGCGAATCCGCCTCGTCGGGGCGGGAGACCCAAATGTTGATGAAGGGAGCCGCTGCGGAGGAATCCGGATCGTCCTGGGCGATGGCGTCGTGGGCCGACAACCCCGCCTGGGTGATGTAGTCGTTGTTGATGATGGCGCCGGCGATCGACGGATCGTCGAGCGAGCGGGCCGTCTGATCGGCTGCGACCGCTGTCACTGTGACCCGCGAGGCCGCCTCGTCGATGTCGGAGACCTGGGAGAACAGAGGCGACGCCCCGGAGTGGATCTGGATGAGCCCGGCCGACTGTAAGACCTGGAGCCCGCGGGCCTGGTTCGTCTGGTCGTCCGGCACGACGATCGTGGCGCCGTCGGGGATTGTGGCCGGTGAGGTGTACTCCTTCGAATACAGCCCGATCGGGTAGATCGCCGTCGCGCCGATCGGCACGAGGTCGTCACCGGCGTCGATGTTGTACTGGGCTAAATAGATGATGTGTTGGAACTGGTTGAGGTCCAACTCACCCGCTGACAAGGCAGGATTGGGCTGGGCGTAGTCGGTGAAATCCTGATACTCGAGGTGGATTCCCTCCGCCAGCGCGGCGTCCTGAAGCACCTGGAACTGCGGGTTGGAGGCCCCGACGACGCCGATGCGGACGGGATTGTCCTCCCCGCCCTTGTCGGAGGCCGCCGGCACGGTGAACCCGTCGACCACCTCCGCCGGCAAGGTGATGTCGGGGGCCGGCTCCGTAGACGACGTGCCGCCGCAGCCCGTCAACGCGAGTGCGAGCGACGCGACGATCGCGCCGGCGACGATTCCACGGCCGCGACGAGCGCCCGAAGAGGAAATATAATTGCTATGAGTGGACATGGTTCTCCTTGACAGTGGTGATGCGGGTTTGAATCAGCCGTGGCCCGCTGCGGCGGAACGTTTGCGATGGTGTCCCTGAGCACCCCTCACGACGCACAACAATAATGACCATTTCAGCGAAAGATCTGGTCCGGCGTCGGTACGAGCAGTGCTCAGCAGGGCATTCGACGCGGACACGCGACGGGCATCATGCGCCCGGGCAGGAGACAGCGCATCACATCGGTTGTGGCGCTGCGTAAACTCATGGAACTATTTTCGGAATATCTCATCGCGGTGTCAATCTTCGGACGTCAGGTTCCGCATTCTGAGAAGTCATCCCCCTCCATCATCATTGAACCACGACGGGGCAAAGCCGGATCACCGGCTCAACCGGAGTAGCATCATGGCAAGCGGGCCTGTGGATCCCCCCTCGAGGCTCCCATCTCATTCACGCGAACCCGCCGCGCAGCATCGCATCATGAAGGAGCACAGCGCCATGGCTGACCTGCCCGAATTCGACCCGAGAGCCGATCTTCGCTCCGCCGCCGAATGGGTCCAATCCCTCGTCGACGCCATCACACCCCAGCAATGGGGCGAGCCGACCCCGAACTCCGAATGGACGGTCCGCGAACTCGTCGCTCACCTCGTCGGCGTGGCCGATTCTCTGCCCGCCACCCTCACCAGCTCCGCCACCGCCGAATACGACGACGTCCCCGACGAAGGCTGGCCGAAGGCCTACGCCACCGCGCTGGCCCGCCTCGACGAGGCCATCGCCGATCCGGAGATCCTCACGAAACGCTACGCCACCATGTTCGGCGAGCAAAGCGGCGGCGCCTTCCTCAGCCACTTCATCGCCGAATTCCTCGTCCACGGCTGGGACCTCGCCACCGCCACCGGCCAGCACTCCGAGGGCCCCTCGAACGTCGCCGCCCGCGCCCTCGTGCTCGCCCGCAAACAGATCCCGGCCGAGAATCGCGATCCGAAGTTCTTCGCCCCCGTCGTCGAGGTCAGCCCCGACGCCGGCGAGACCCGTCGCCTCGCCGCCTGGCTCGGCCGCTGAGAGGAACTCGCCCCTCCGCCTCTCCGACGTGCGCGGCGGTCGCACGAGCGTGAGCGGCGCTCAATCCCGCTTCGAAAGGAAACGGGGTACACTCGTCCTCAGATAGTTAAGGGTCAAGTATCTGATCATTATCAGAAGATGTGATCATAATCCTGCTACTTAACCGAGGAGAGGGAGGAGTGCCATGGTCGCCCGTCCGACGTCTCCGCGGGTCATCGAGGCGGCCGAGTCGATCGGTCAGCAGGTGACGACGTGGCGCAAACTCCTGCGTCTGACCGCCACCCAGGTGGCCGACCGGGCGGGAATCTCACGAGGCACCCTTCGTCGCATCGAACAAGGCGATCCCGGGGTCAACTTCGCCGCCTTCCTCTCGGTCATGCGCGCCCTCGGTCAGATGGATCGCGTCGTCACCGCGACCGATCCTTACGAGACGGACCTCGGCCGAGCCCGCGCCGACCACGTCCTCGGTCAGCGGGTGCGCGTATGAGAATCCACGTCTCCGTCGAGATCGACGGTCGCACGCGTCCCGCCGGCACGCTCTACGCGACGGCGCGCCGAGGGGTGGTGACGTCCACCTTCACCTACGACACCGCTTATTTGGAGTCGCCGGAGGCCTACGAACTCGACCCCGAGCTTCCCCTTGTCGCTGGAACACTGCCGGTGACGGCGCCGCTACCCCGAGCGTTCAGTGACGCCGCCCCAGACCGGTGGGGGCGCTACCTCATCAACCGGCGTCTGACGGCGCGAGCCCGCCGGGAGGAGAGAGCCACCCGCACGCTCACGGATGTCGATTACCTCCTCGAAGTCGGCGACGCCACCCGCCAGGGAGCCCTGCGATTCCACACCGAGCCGGAAGGGCCATTCCAACATCCCTCCGCGCCGATCCCCCCGCTCGTCGAACTCCCCGAGTTGCTCGCGGCGGCCCGATTGGCGGTGACGGACACCACGGGAGCCGAGGCCGATGAGGCGATCGCCCTCCTCCTCAAACTCGGCAGCGCTTCCCTCGGCGGCGCCCGCCCCAAGGCCTCCGTCGTCGACGGAGACACCCTTCACATCGCCAAGTTCCCCCACCCAGCCGACGAGTGGAACGTCATCGCCTGGGAGGCCGTCGCCCTCGACCTCGCCGAAGCCGCCGGGATCACCGTGCCTCCACATCGGTTGATCTGGCTCGACGACGCCCCCATCCTCCTCGCCCAACGCTTCGACCGGCAGGGGACGACGCGACTCGGATACATGAGCGCGATGACTCTGTGCGGCGCCACGGATGGGCAACCGGGCGACTACCTCGACATCGCCGACCGTCTCGCCGCCATCAGCGCGGACCCCACCGCCGATCTCATCGAACTCTGGCGCCGCATCGCCTTCAGCATCGCCATCAACAACACAGACGACCACCTCCGCAACCACGGAGTCATCCGAACCAAACAAGGGTGGCGTCTGTCTCCTGTCTTCGATATCAACCCGTCCCCGCAGATCGGCGCCCCCCGTGCCACCGCGATCGGAGGCGAGACCGCTCCCGAAGCCGGAATGACAGCTCTCCTCGAAACCAGCGAACTTTTCGGCCTCGACAAGGGAGAAGCCAGCGCGGCCCTTGAAGAAATCGATGCCGGGTTGAGCGAGTGGCGCCGCATAGCTTCGAGCCACAATCTCGCGATGAGTGAGCAGACTCGATTCACCGAGATTATTGACAGGAAGAAATAATCCTAGGTTCCAGGTATCGATAAAGTATCGGCAAGTGCTATTTTTCTACCATGGGTGGATCAACATGGTCGAAGGGGTGGTATCAGGATCCCTACGAACTGAAGCAAAAGCGTTGGTGGGATGGGCAAGCATGGACTAAATTGACTTGGCCGGTATCTGTTCCACCGGTGGACGTTGAACCTGCGGTCCAAAGTACGAAACTATCGCGGTTGGCTCAATGGCCGAAATCGACCTGGTCTCTCAATGCGTTGGCAGTTGTCATTTGCGCACCAGCACTCTTCTTGTTGGGGGCAATGATGGGTATGAGTAGAGCTGGGACGAATGCCACTCCGCTACCGGCAGTGACCAGGACCGCGACGGTGGAAACCACGGTGATTGTCACAGTGACGCCGACTCCTGAGCCGACGCCGGAGGCCCCACCGGAAGTGATTATTGAGGAGCCACCAGCGCCCGCCATTGTGGAAGAACCGGTCGCTGATATCCCCGAAGTTGAACCTGAGCCGGTCCCTGAAGTGGTTGTGGAGCCGGAACCTCAACCTGAGCCTGCCTCATTCGATCAACCCGCGGCTGACGTCTACTACAAGAACTGCGCTGCGGCTCGGGCGGCTGGCGCCGACCCTGTCTATATCGGTGAACCGGGATACGGCAGGCACCTCGACCGCGACGGAGACGGTGTCGGCTGCGAGTGATCCTTTGATGGCGGCCACATTCCGGCCCGAGCTGGATATGGAGTCCAGTGTGTACAATTATCTGTACAGACTCAAGGAGCGATCGCATGAAGACCATGACCTACACCGAAACAAGAGCGAACTTCGCCTCCGTGCTCGACGCCGTCGTCGACGATTCTGAGGAGGCGGTCGTGACGCGGTCGGGCCATGAGCCGGTCGTCATCGTCTCGTTGCGGGAGTGGGAAGCGATGAAGGAAACGGCCTACTTGCTGCGGAGTCCGGCGAACGCGCGGCGGATTCAACGGGCGATCGCCGATCTCGACGCTGGGCGGGGGGTCGAGCACGCGCTCATCGAGGCAGGGGACGCGCTCGAAGAACCGGTGTTGGGCGAGGCGGCCTGACGCCATGAGGATCGTCTGGCACGAGACCGCGTGGGAGGACTACCTCTGGTGGCAACGCCACGACCGTCGTCTGCTGCAGCGCATCAACCGGCTCATCACGGAGGCGAGCCGTGATCCGGAGGCGGGGATCGGCAAGCCAGAGCGACTAGCGCACAACCTTTCCGGGTGTTGGTCGCGCCGGATCGACGACGAACATCGTCTCGTCTATCGCTGGACGTCCGATTCGCTTGAGATCGTCCTGTGCCGTTATCACTATGGCGATTGACGGAGATGCCACGAACCGCCCGCCCGGGTTACCATGGGCTGTGACGGCTTCAACGTCGTGACGGGGGATGATCGAGGGGGCACCACTGCGCCGTTCCCGGTCGTGGCGCGGTTGTCGTCGTTTGTCGCTACAACGTGGGGTGGAAAGGGCCGCTCCTCTGTCGCAGGAATAGGGGTGTGACGTATGATGACGTGGTCAATGCCTGTCGCCGCAGGGTTGGCGCACGTGGCCCCCTGGCCCGAACTCATGTCGTTCCCCGAGGAGGATGGGTGATTCTATGATTCCCGAGGGGTGGTATCCCGACCCAGCTGATGAGAGCCAAGAGCGCTGGTGGGACGGCGAAGGGTGGACGGAACAGGTCCGCCCGAGCGAAGCTGAGGACGAGACCGGTGTCGAGGTCGTCTCCCCGGCGCCGTCGCGCTGGAAGGTCTGGCTGCCGATCGCCCTGCTCGCGGTCGTCGGAATCGGGCTCATCGTCCTCTTCTTCGTCATGCGCGATGGGGACGATCCGCAGGACAACCCCACGGGAACGAACACGCCGACCGTCGCCAGGAGCGCGACGCCGAGCACCTCCGCCTTGCCGACCTTGGGCACGCAGTCGCCGACTCCCACGCCCTCGCCGACCCCGACGGTCGCCCCCACCACGGCTGAGCCGTTGCCGACGGAGACGACGACTCAAGCGCAGGTCGTGCCGGTGCAGCCGACGTACGAGCCCGCGCCGGTCGAGACGACGACGGAGGCGCCTGCCCCGGAACCCCCGCCCTTCGTGCCGACGTACGAGCCCGCGCCACCGGAGCCGACGACTGAGGCGCCGACTGAGCCCGCCCCGGAACCTGAGCCCGAGCCGACGGAGGAGCCGACCGAGCCAGCCGAGCCGGCCGGAGATCCGGGCGCAGGTGGAGACACTGAACCTCGCGCCACCGACCCCACCGAGGAGGTCGCCATCGAGTCCGGCGCCCTCCCAGTGACTGAGGATCCGGCCAACTGAATCGAGCCCGGTGGCGAAGGCGAGGAGACACGCTCGCAAACAGACGATGGTAATCTTGTTTAAAGAGTCTCCCCGATAACCGACGATTCCGCCGTCTGATTCACCCGGAGCTTGGGGTAGCATCGTTTCCCAGACAGCGCCCGCGTCACTGATGGCCTAGCCAGACGGTATTTCGTCTGAGACGACCATGAGAACAACGTTACTTAAAAATTAGTGAGAAATCTCTCACGTTAGCCTCATAGCGCGTCCATGACTCGGGTCCAAGCTTGGGGCTATGGGAGAACATCACAGCCTGCCGTCCGGGCGTCGTATCGCGCTCTATTCTCACGACACCCAAGGGTTGGGCCATATCCGTCGGAACCTCTCTCTGGCATCGGCGCTGGTGGAGGCTGATCCAGAGACGAACATCCTCATCATCACCGGCAACCCGGAGGCCGGTTCGCTGCCGCGTCCTCCGCACACGGAGATCGTCGCCATGCCGACGGTGGCGAAGAACGCGAAAGGAGCGTACGGCAGCCGCACCTTGACGGTCGATATCGAGCGGGTCGTCGAGATGCGCAAGTCTCTCATCAAGGCGACGCTGAGAGACTTCGATCCCGATCTGCTCATCGTCGACAAAGTCCCCCTCGGCTTCAGGAAGGAGTTGGATGCGACGCTGCGCAAACTCAAGCACCGCCATGGCACGCGGGTCGTCCTCGGCCTGCGCGAGATCCTCGACACTCCTGAGGTCGCCAAAAATGAGTGGGATGTCATGAGGACGTCGTGGGCCATCAAGAAGTACTACGACGCTGTGTGGATCTACGGCGATCAGCGCGTCTACGACACAATCGAGGAATACGACCTACACAAACGAATCAAGGCGAAGGTCACCTTCACCGGTTACCTCGGCGAGGGTCGTTTCGCGGCAGCCAGCAAGCCCTCGTCGGGTGTCAACGCCGATGTCCCGACCGAGCCGTATGCGCTGTGCCTATGCGGCGGCGGTCAAGACGGCGCCGAGATGGCGGCCGATTTCATCCGGGGCGTTCAGATGGCCGGCAAGCGTGGCATCGTCGTGACCGGTCCCTTCATGCCGGAGCGGGCCCGGGCTGAGCTCAACGATGCCCTCTCACAAGGCGCGTCGGTCGAAGTGCGGTCGCTCGTCAGCAATGTTCCCGAGTTGATCGCCGGGGCCGAGTGCGTCGTCTCGATGGCGGGATACAACTCCACCTGCGAGGTGTTGGCGGCAGGGCGTCCGACGTTGCTCATTCCGCGCGTCATCCCCCGTCTCGAGCAGTCCTTGCGTGCCAACCGGCTGGCCGAACTGGGCTATGTCACCGCTCTCGATCCCCGGTCCATGTCGCCGGAGCGGATCGCCGCCTGGCTGCGCAATCCGACGCTCCCGGAGCCACGGGTGCCGATCGCGTTGAACGGCCTCGAGGTCGTTCCGAAGCTGGCGGCCGAGCTCATCGACTCCGGGCGTGAGATCCAGGTGCAGACCGATCGCCACGTCGATTTCGCCGAATCCGAGCATTCGCGCAAAATGTCGCCGTCGAATCATCGCGCGCCGATCAACGAGCCCTCCGTCCCCGTCTCCGAGCAGGCGGCGGACGACAAAGTCATGACCGATGAGAAAGAACTGGTCACCGCCAGCTGAAAGAGGAGCCCCACACCTATGGGAAACACACCGACCCCGATCACGACCGAGACCTTGGCGACATTGCCGGCGCCCGGGCGGATCGGTTACGTCCTCAAAATGTATCCGCGTTTCTCTGAGACGTTCATTTTGACGGAATTGCTGTCGCATCAGGCCGCCGGTCTCGACATCGAAGTCTTCAGCCTGCGCTATCCGATCGACGGGCGTTTCCACGCCGAATTGGCTGAGATGGGCTATCCCGTCACCTATCTCATCGATCATCACCGTCTCGCCCGAGAGCGCTGGGAAGCTCTCCAGGAATACGCCCGCCACTTGCCGACGCTCAAGGATCATCTCGACGATTTCCTGCAGACTCTCGGTTTCGGCGACGCCGTCCAAGCGGCTGAACTGGCGGTCATGGCGAAGAAGCGCGGCATCACCCATCTCCACGCCCATTTCGCTTCGATTTCGACGTCGGTGGCCCGGGTGGCCGCCCAGTTGGCGGGGATCACTTATTCCTTCACCGCCCACGCCAAGGACATCTTCCACGAAGAGGTCGACAACGACGATCTGCGCCGGAAATTGGAGGGCGCCAACGCCGTCGTCGCGATCTCGCAATTCAATGACGATTATCTCCGCGACACCTTCGGCGAATCGGCCGCCAACGTCCACATGATCCACAACGGACTCGATCTGCGGAAATTCCCCTATCAGGCTCCGGAGAAGCGTCAGCCGGTGTTCGCTACGGTCGGGCGCCTCGTCGAGAAGAAAGGCTTCGACGATCTCATCGACGCCGTCAAAATTCTCGTCGACGAAGGACGGACATTCACCGTCGAGATCGTCGGCACCGGCCCGCTGACCAAGCAATTGAAGGAGCACCGCGACCGGCTCGGGTTGACCGACATCATCCGGATGCCCGGCGCCCTGCCGCAACACGAGGTCGCCTCGATCGTCTCTCAAGCGGCCTGCTTCCCCTGCCCGTGCGTCCTCGGTTCGGATGGCAACCGCGATGGTCTGCCGACGGTCGTGCTCGAGGCGATGGCTCTCGGCACCCCGGTCATCGGCACTCCGGTGACGGGCCTGCCCGAGGTCGTCCGCGACGACGACACCGGCCTCATGGTGCCCGAGCATGATCCCGCCGCGCTGGCCCGGGCCATGGCCCGCCTGCTCGACGAGCCCGATCTGCGGGTCCGTCTGGCCGGCAACGCCCGCAAGCTCATCGAAGCCGAGTTCGACACCGTCACCCAGGCGGCCGAGGTCGCGCTCTGCTTCCGGGCTCCGGCGCCGGCTCAGCGGTCGGCCTCCGCCTGAGCCCACCGCGTCGGTCTGGCGGATGTCGTTCCCGGTGACGGCCGAGGAACGTCAGCCTCCGGGCGGCCCCGTCGCTGTCTTTATTAATTGTTGTTCTCTGTGCGAAGGACGTCATTCATGAGAATCGCCTATGTCTGTGCGGATCCGGGCATCCCGGTGCTCGGGTCGAAGGGCGCGTCGATCCACGTCCGAGCGATCGTCAAGGAGCTGATGGGGCTCGGCCACGAGGTCACCCTTGTGGCCGCCCGTTCGGGCGACGACACGACGATCGCGGCGCCGATCCTCTCCCTGGCCGACCAGATCACCGAGGACTTCCACGGCGAGGACGCCAAGACGGCCCGGGCCCGCGCCCTTGACGCCGCGGTCGCGCCCCTGCTCGACGAGATCGCCCCCGACCTCGTCTACGAGCGCTACAGCCTGTGGGGCCGCACCGCCACCGCCTGGGCTCGGCGACACTCCGTCCCCAGCATTCTCGAAGTCAACGCCCCCCTGCCGCTGGAGGCGGCGCAGCATCGCGGGCTGACCGACGTCGAGGGCGCGACAGCCCTAGCCACCCAGGCGATCGCGGCGGCCACGAGCGTCATCTGCGTCTCAGATCCTGTCGCCCAATGGGCCCGTTCCCTTCTGCCCGAGAACGGCTCCGGACACGTCCATGTCCTCGCCAACGGGGTCGACCCCACCCGAATCCACCCGTCCCCCGGCTCCTCCACCACATCCCTGCCGGGGGATGGGTTTTCCCCCGACCCTTCGCTCGACGCCGCTGGCGGAATCTCGCCCTGCTCCGAGACGAGCGAGGCCGACGTGCCGGCCGCCGCGGAGACGGGGGCGGTCTTCACCGTCGGATTCGTCGGCACGCTGCGTCCCTGGCATGGCGTCGAGATCCTCGTCGACGCCATGGGCGAACTCGTCGCGACCGATCCGACCTGGCGCCTCCTCGTCGTCGGCGGAGGGCCGATCCAGCCCGAATTGCAAGCCCAAGCCGCCGACGTCTGCCTCGCTGACAAGGCGGAATGGACGGGCGCGGTGCCCGAGCCGGGCGTATTGGCCCACCTGCACCGGATGGACGTCGCCGTAGCCCCCTACCCGCCGGTGGAGAATTCCTATTTCTCCCCGCTCAAGCTCTACGAATATCTCGCGGCCGGGTTGCCCGTCGTCGCTAGCGCGGTCGGGCAGATCCCGCAAGCGCTCGACGGCGGTCGTCTCGGCGTCCTCGTCGAGGCGGGCGATCCGCACGCCCTGGCCGAAGCGCTGCGTCAGCTGCGGGCCGATCCTGCCCGGCGCGAGCAGTTGAGCCGGGACGGTCGCGCCGAGATCTTGGCCCGCCACACCTGGCGTCACGTCGCCGAACGAACCCTGGCCGCTTGCGCTGAGGACGCCGCTGCCCGGAGGATGGCGGCATGAGTAGGAGCCGTGGAAAAGGGGCGACGGTGACGCTGCCGGCCGGCGCGGTCACACGTGCGGGCAAGGGGAAAAGCAAAGCGGCGAAGAAGGGCGGATCCTCCGGATGGATCCGCGTCATCAATCGTTGCCGGCCGCACCTCGTCGCTCAGAAATACCTTGTCATCGCCGGTTTGGCGGCCTTGTTCGCCGAGGTCGGCGCCCGACTGCTCGAACCGTGGCCGACCGGTTACATCGTCGACCGCATGTCCGCCGCCGCCGGCGCCACCTTCGGTAGTTCCACCACCGAGACGCCGACCGGCCTCGACGCGCTGCCCTGGCAGGTCGCCGTCGCCATCTGCGCCGGCGGGCTCATCGGCGTCGTCGCTCTCCGCGCTCTGGCCGCCTACTGCATGACGGTCTGTTTCGCCCTGGCCGGCAACCGGGTGTTGACGCGGATCCGGGCGGAACTGTTCGCCCACCTCAACTCGCTCTCCCTCTCCTTCCATGAGCATCGCCGCACCGGCGACCTCGTCACCCGGGTGACGAGCGACGTCATCCGCCTCCAGGAAGCCGCGGTGACGGCCGCCCTCCCGCTCCTCGGCAACTTCGTCACCTTGCTGGGGATGCTCACCGTCATCACCATCATGGACTGGCAGCTCGCCCTCGTCGTCCTCGGCATCTTCCCCGTCTTCGCCTTCCTCAACCTGCGCTTGTCGAAGAAGATCACCAAGGTCTCCCGCAAACAGCGCGAGGCGGAGGGCTCGCTCGCCTCGATGACGACGGAATCCCTCGCCTCGATGCGTGTCATCCAGAGCTATTCGCTGGCCGGACGCCTCCAGGAACGCTTCGAATCGAGCAACCAGAAAACCCTCAAGAACGGCGTCGAAGCGAAGAAACTCTCCGCCGGCCTCGAACGGAAAACCGACGTCCTCGTCGGCGTCGGCACCGCCATCGTCCTCGGGCTAGGCGCGACGCGTGTCATGGCGGGGGTCATCACCCCGGGCGAGTTGACCGTCTTCCTCACCTATCTCAAGACGGCCATGAAACCGTTGCGCGACATCGCGAAATACACCGCGCGCATCGCCAAGGCCGGCGCCTCGGGCGAGCGGATCGTCGACATCCTCGATCTCAACCCGCGCATCGCCGACGCCCCCAAGGCCCGTGAGCTCGACAAGGTCGAGGGCTGGGTCACCTTCGACGACGTCTGGTTCGCCTACAACCCCGGCCACTGGGTCCTCAAGGGCATCAGCTTCGTCATCAAGCCGGGCACGAAGGTCGCCATCGTCGGGCACTCCGGCTCCGGCAAATCCTCCGTCGTCTCCCTGCTGTCGCGGTTGCGTGACCCTGATCTCGGCACGGTGCGGATCGACGGGCACGACTTGCGTCAGATCTCGCTCGAATCGGTGCGCCCCCATATCGCCTCGGTGCTGCAGGAATCCGTCCTCTTCGTCCAATCGATCCGCGACAACATCGCCCTCGGCGTCGACTACGAGCCGACCGAGGAGGAGATCATCGCGGCCGCCAAGGTGGCCAACGCCCACGACTTCATCATGCGCTTGCCCGAGGGGTATGACACCGTCGTCGGGGAACGCGGCGGAACGCTCTCCGGCGGGCAACGCCAGCGCATCGCCATCGCCCGAGCCGCCATCCGGAAAGCCCCCATCATCATTCTCGACGAGGCGCTGACCGGGCTTGATCCAGAGACGCAGGTCGAGGTCGGCGAGGCGCTCGATCGGCTCTGCGAGGGCAAGACGACGCTCATCGTCACCCACGATATGGACTACGCCCGCGACGCCGACCGGGTCATCTGGATCGACGCCGGCGTCATCCGCGGCCAAGGCGATCCCGAGACGATCCTGGCCGAGATCGAAGCGGCCGACTCCGGCTTCGGCGACGGGGCGAAACGCGGGGCCATCGAAGCGGACGCCGCTTCGGCGCCAGCGGTTCCCGCAGAGGCCACGTCCCGCTCGTCCAGCTCAGACGCCGTGGCGCCAGCGCCGCCACATCCCCGTCATGCCGCCCCGGAGGTCTGGGACGAGGCTGCGGAAAACCACCGCGAAGCGCCTGCGGAGCACGCCGTTCCGGATAGCTGGGACGACGCCGCGGCCCGCCCTCAGCCACGCTCAGACCACGCCCCCTCGTCCCCGTCGTTGACCCTCTGACTAGGAAGGCGATGCCCTGAGGAGACGAACGAGGCAGATGGACGAACGCGACAGATGAGGGTGACGACAAGATGTGATGGTGTGACGCCGGTGAGGCCGGCCCCGCTCCGGCGAATGGACGGAGGGGCGGCTCAGCGGCGGTGATGCCCGGGCCCTGGGGTGCGAGCCCAGCCGGGCGGCCGACTGCGGCGCCGTGCCGTGATCGGAGACGACGAATCCTCCGGCCCCCCGGAGAACGGGAAGGATGAGCATGATGTCTGCTGAGACGACGATGACGGGCGCCGACGCGTTCGCGGCGCTCGCCGGCAAGGATCCGGCGCTGCCGGTCGGCCTCGTCACCGACGACCGCCGGCTCGACGCCTGGATGGCCGAACGGGGAGCCCGGTTGGGCGCCCGCCGTTGGCTGCGTTACAAACCGGAGACCTCGCTGTGCGCCAGCTTCGATATGACGGTCGAGGGGGCGGATCGGGCTGAGTTGGGCTGGCTGCTCGCCGTCGTGCCGTCGTCGCAATCCAAGATCGCCAAGGTCGCCTCCCGTGCTCCCGAGGGATCGATCGTCTCCTTCGACGAAGCGGGAGGAATCGTCCTCGCCCGCCCCGCCGCCGATCGCCAACTGGCCGCCCTGCGTGATCCGGCCGCCACGATGGCCGCGCTCGGGCTCGGCGACCTCACCGTGAAAACCGTGGTGCACAACCCGCAACGCCGTTGGGTGGCACGGGCTCGGGGGGCCGGTCGCGACCTCGTCATCCGCGGTTACACCGCCGGCGAGGCCGCCCCCCTCGTCGCTCGGATGCGGGCCTGCGCGGACCTCGGCCCGGTGCTCCCCGTCGTCGCCTTCGATGAGAAACGCGATTGTGTCGCCGTCCCCTTCGTCGGGGGGCAGGTGCTCGGCTTGCCGACGCGGGCGGCCGGTGACGGGCGCGGTTTCGTCGCTTCGATCCCCATCGCCGTCGAAGTCGGCGAAGCCCTCGGGCGTCTCCACGCCACGCCTGTCTCCGCCGATCTGCTCGACGTCTTCGGCCAATCCTGCGAGACCGTCGACGGGATCGCCGTCACCTCCGCCCGCGCCGCCCGCGAGATCGTCGACGACGCGGCTGGCACCGCCGCCATGGCGGGGATCCTCCTGCCGGAACTCGTCCCCGCCCTCGACGACATCATCGCCGAATTGGAGACGCGCATTCCCCCGGTCGACGCGACGATCCCGGTGTCGTCCCTCGTCCTCTCCCACGGGGATTTCTCCTTCGACCAGGTCGTCCTCGGCCACGAGGGTGAGATCTCCCTCATCGATTGGGATCGGATCCGCCTCGCCCCCGCCGCCGACGACTTGGCTCACGCCTACGCCGCCGGTCTCGACGCCGACGATCCGGTCGCTCCGCCCGAGTTCGCCCTCGCCATGGAGCCGTTGTGGAACGCCCTCCTCAAGGGGTACGCCACCGTCCGGCCCCTGCCCGAGGCCGGGGAGTTGCGAGCCCGCTGCGCCGCAGCCATCCTCACCCGTTTGACGCAGCCTTTCCGACGCAGCCACCCGCAATGGCCCTCGCACATGAAGAAATTCTTGGCCCACGCCCACTCTGTCCTCGGCTGAGGGTGGGGCCCTGCCGCTGGCCCCACCGGACGCAACGAACACAGCATGTGAGGCGCGATAGGTTACTGGCCGGGCGGTGCGAAAAACGGGTACTCAGGCTCAATCGGGAACTCAGGGTCATCCGGGGACGTCAAGCGCGCGATCGTCTCCGGGAGGAATTCGACCAACCGATCCGGCGGCCAGGGCCCGAGGTGTTCTGACGCCGTCATGGCCTGGATGCTGGCTCCCGCTAGAGCCGCTAGGTAAGGGCCCAGCCCGGAGGCGAGGAGCGCTCCGCAGATTCCGGCGAGGACGTCGCCTGAACCGGCCTGGGCCGTCCACGCGGGCCCGGCGGCGGCGAGCTTGACGTGATCATGCCCTGGGCTGGCGACGTACTGGTACGCACCTTTGAGAAGGACGACGGCGCCGAAGCGTTTCGCCGCCTGACGGGCCGCCTCTTCCGGGTCGTGCTCGACTGTGGCACGCGAGACGTCGAGGAGATGGGCGAGTTCCCCGGCGTGCGGAGTGAGGAGGGAATCAGGGGGGAGCAGCTCTGTGGTGGTCGGGGAACGTTTCATCAGGGCGGGCAGGAGACGCAGCGCCGTCGCGTCGATGACAAGGGGTGCGCCAGTTGCGAGGGCGGCGTCGAGACGGGCTTGACTGGTGGCGAGGGCGTCGGGGGAATCGTCCCAACCGCATCCGATGACGAGCGCGTTGACCGGGCCGGGTCCGTAGGTGATGGACGGAGCACGCACGAGCAAGGCCGGGCGAGCCTCCTCGGCTCCGATGAAGCGGATGAACCCGGCTCCGGCGTTCAGCGCCCCGAGGACCGAGAGCACCGCCGCCCCCGGGTACCGCGCGGAACCGGTGTCGATCCCGACGACGCCGCGGGAATATTTGTCGTCCTCAGGCCACGGTCGGGGCCACATCTGGGCGAGGTCCATGAGCGAGATGAATTGCATCGTCACAATTCATGTCGATTCGTCGTCACGCGGCGATGGGCTTGGGACACCTCGATGCTGCGGGCCTTGCTCTCGTCCGAAGAACTCCCCGGCGCTGTGGTGGAAGAGGCGCGGCGAGCCGGCTTGGCGCCGTCCGTCTCCTGGCGAATGAGCGCTCTCGACCGTTCGGCGATGGCTTGGCGGACATGGCGGCGCAGAATGTCACGGGCGTGGCTCTGAGCCTCGAGCTGGGGGTCGTTGAGACTCGCCTCGACGGCGTCGATCGCCATGTCGCGAGCTTTGTTCATCCCCTCGCTCTCGATGAAGGCCCGGAACTCTTCGTTCTCGTCGTAGAGGCACACGAGTTGGGTCCCCCATAATCGGGCGACGAAGGCGATGTCGTCAGGGGTGCTGTTCTCGTCGAGGGCGAAGATCCGTCGTTCGAGATCGATCTCGTCGGGGGTGCTCGTCTGCTCGTCGATGGTACGCAAGCGGATATTGGCTGACGCGCTTCCGGCCACAGAGACGAGGTCGGCGACGTCTTTGATGATGGCGATGGAGGTCTCGGTCTCCCCGCAAGCGCGCAACTCGGTGATCCGGTCGGCGTAGGCGGGCAGCACGTCGATCGGGCCGTCGAAAGCTTGGATGGCGGCGATGCCGTTGCGGCATTCGACGAGACGGTCGATGGTGGCACGGATGGTCTTGTCGACCTCGTTGAGAATGGTTCGAGCGGTCGTCCCTTCGGGATCTTCGAGGACGGTTTTGACTTGGTCGAGGGTGAATTCCAGGCTGGTGAGACGGTTGATGCGCAGCAAAGTGACGACATCGTCGACGGTGTAGCGACGATGACCACCGGAGGTGCGGATCCGGGGCACGAGAAGGCCGATCTCCTCGTAATACCGCAGAGCACGGTCAGTCGCGCCCGTCAACTCTGCCATTTGGTGGATCGTATAGGTGATCATGCTCGCATTGCGGTTGTGAAAAGGGGGGATGGGCCGATCCACGAGAACACCGACCTGGTGGTGTGGAGACCTTCGAGGGAGGAACTTCGCCCGTGAAGGATAAGGACAAGGATAGCGCGAGTGACTGGAGACTCCTGACGACAATGAAGCTAGTCTACTGGATGAGAAGCTCTTAGGAAAAGTGAGCAAGGGGATAAATAAATCTTCTATCACCAACACTGGTGAGAGGTGGCGCTACGAACATGAAATCATGCACAATAGAGCAACCGACCCGGGGAGGGGCGGAAGAGCAATGACGGGCTATGACCTCTCCCCGGGCCGGCTGGACCCAATGGGGGAACGGCGCAGCCGTCGCATCTGTGAGATTGCGTTCAGTGGACACACCATCGCGGAAAGGAGGGTTTATCACACGATGGAAGCGCTCGTAACGTCCCCGCTGGGTGAAAGGGCTGCTCGTGCCGTGCAGTGTCAGACTCTCCACAGTCAGACACTCCTCGAGCAGTCCAGTCGACTCATTTAGTTGTTGTGTTGGTCCGAGCCCGTCAGCCGGACCGTCCTAGAACGAGTCTAGATCTTGATGATCCAATACCAGCCGAAGAGGCTGATGCCAGGATTGGGGCTGGGCTCGGTGGCCGGAGGAATCGTAAGATCCATGATGCGGTTCCTTTCGTGAGGGAGCCTGGGCCCGTCTGCGAACCAGGCTCATGCCACGCCGAAACTCTTTCGCCATGTGACCAGGGCGTCGGGGGTGTTTCGGCCTGGACGTTTGGTTGTGTCGCGGAACGCGAACACCCTTTAAGTTAACAACTTGACGTAACGTGAGAATCAAGTCCGAATGATGACTTCTTTGGACTTTGTCCCTAAACAATGCATTTTACCTTGTCAACGGGTAGAAAATGACTTATGTCGAAATTTGTTTCGGCGTTGATGAGTGTCCAAATCTGCCAGATATGACGAATGGGGCGATGGCGGTCGCCAGTGTTATCCCGCATTCCGGGGCTGCGTTCTCTCGGCGACGCACACCCATGGAACAGGCGAAAAATGGTCATTGTCGCGTCGGGGAAGGCTGATCCAGAACTGGTGAGGGGTGACCTGGCCCGGCGGGCGACAGACCACTGGCCCACGAATGTTGAGGGGGTGACGGTAAAGTTGAGGCATGCATGTTCCAGAGCATTTTCACATGGATGACGACGTCGCCATCGCGATCGTTGAGACGGTCGGCGCCGGCGAGATGGTGACGTCGAGCGACGATGGTCTCGAGGCCTCCTATCTCCCGTTCCACGCTGAGGTCTCCGGCTCCGGCGGTCTCCGAGCCTTGACGACACACATCGCCGCCGTCAATCCGCAGCGGCGCCATGATGGCGCCGAGGCGCTCGTCCTCTTCCGTGGCCCTGACACGTTCATTCCTTCGGCGTGGTTGTCCGATCCGGATGAGGGGCTTGTCGTCGGGGCGTCGTGGGATTACCTCACCGTCCAGGTCCGCGGCCATCTTGTCATCCACGAGGACGAGGCGTGGATCCGCGCGCAGCTGCGCCGTCACGGGGAATCCGTCGAACCCGATTTCGATTTCGACGAGCTCTCCGAGGACTATTGGTCGAAGATGGGCCGTGCCCTCGTCGGCGTCGAGATCGTCGTCGACAGCCTTGTCGGCAAGGCCAAAATGCACCAGAACAAGACTCCCGAGGCGATCCATCGCATCATCGCCGGCCTGCGCGCCCATGGGCGCGACGACGTCGCCGACTGGATGGCCACCCATTCCCTGGCCCACGCCGAGGCCAGGCGCGATCTCATCGAATCACTCCGCCAGGGAGATTGAGGCCGGTTCGCTTGAGAGGCGATTGTC
This sequence comes from Propionibacteriaceae bacterium, assembly GCA_031262485.1. GTDB lineage: Bacteria > Actinomycetota > Actinomycetes > Propionibacteriales > Propionibacteriaceae > WQYJ01. Next base: position 27,916 of record JAISHO010000011.1, on the reverse strand, counting down.
GGTTCGTGTGATGAGTCATCCGACGGCGGAGAGTTCGTCGCGCTGGCGGATTTCGACGCGGCGGATCTTGCCGGAGATCGTCACCGGCATCGTCTCGACGAATTCGACGATGCGGGGGTATTTATACGGCGCCGTCTCCTGTTTGACGAAGTTTTGAATGTCGCGGGCCAGTTCGGGGCTGGGGGAATAACCGCTGGCGGGCACGATCGTCGCTTTGATGACGGTCCCGCGGATGCCCTGGGGGTCCGGGGCGGCGGTGATGGCGCATTCGACGACGGCGGGATGGGCCATGACGACGGATTCGACTTCGAAAGGGCCGACGCGGTAGCCGGACGTCTTGATCATGTCGTCGGTGCGCCCGACGTACCAGAAGTAGCCGTCCTCATCGGCGACGGCGAGGTCGCGCGTGTGGTAGTAGCCGTCGTGCCAGGCCGAGGCGGTCGTCACCGGATCGTCGGCGTAACCGAGGAAGAGCCCGATCGGGCGAGCGGGCGAGTTGAGGCCGTCGGGCCCTGAGACGCCGTGGCCGGATTCGAGGGGTGAGGCGGCGCGCACGCAAATCTCGCCTTCGACGCCGGGTGGGGCGATGGAGCCGTCGGCGTTGAGCAAAGCGACCTGGTAGGCCGGTGAGGGCAGGCCCATCGACCCGGCTTTCGTCGGCTTCCACCAGGGGGTCACGACGATCGGCGTCGATTCGGTTTGCCCGAAGGCCTCCTTGAGCTCGATCCCGGTCCGCTCCCGGAAGGTCTCATAGACGACGGGGTTCATCGCCTCTCCGGCGATCGTGGCGTGCTGGAGCGACGACAAGTCATAGGACGACAGATCGCTTTTGACGAGGAAGCGGTAGACGGTCGGAGCGGCGCAGAACGACGTCACCTTGGCCTCGGCCAGGTGGGCCAGAAGCCGTTCGGGATCGAAACGGTCGAAGTCGAAGACGTCGACGCACGTCTCCATGAGCCACTGGCCATACAGCTTGCCCCAGACGGCTTTGGCCCAGCCCGTCTCGGAGACGGTGAGGTGCAGGCCCTCGGGATCGACCCGCTGCCAGTACTTCGCCGTCGGGATGTGTCCGATCGGATAGGAGAAGTCGTGGAGCACCATTTTCGGTTGTGCGGTCGTCCCGGAGGTGAAGTAGAGCAGCATCGGGTCGGCTGACGTCGTCGCCTCATCGCCTTGCGGACGTGTCCACGTCGTGCCGATAGGGGCGTTCCACGTGATGAGATTCTCGACGCCGGCGTCGAAGTCGGTCCAACCCGGACGGAGCTCTCCTCGTTCCGAAGTGTCAACCGCGTGCGTCAACGGACCGCCGTCGAATCGCGGAGCTCCGCCGTGGATGCCGAACTTGGTGAGGGTGAGGCCGGTCTCGCGCTCGGCTTCGTCGACTTCGTCGGCGACCTCGCCCGTCATCGTGCAGACGATGGCGGAGACATGGGCCTCGTTGAGGCGGAAGACGAGATCGTAGGCCTTGAGAAGGTTTGTCGCCGGGATCGCGATGGCGCCGATCTTGTGCAGGCCGAGGATCGTCCACCAGAACTGGGGGTGGCGCTTGAGGATGACGAGGACGCGGTCGCCCTTGCGCACTCCCTCGCGAGCGAGGAATGCGGCGGCGGCGTCTGACAAGCGTGCGACATCAGCGAAGCTGAACTCGGCGGAGGAGCCTTCGTCGTCACACCAACGCAGGGCGCGGCGCTGAGGGGTCTCGCGCCCGAGACGATCGACGACGTCGTAAGCGAAGTTGAAATCGGGCGGGCAGGTGAGCGTGAAGTCGCTCGGGTGGCCGTCGCTGTCGAGCGTCTCAGTCAGGTAGTCGGCGTGAAGTCCCACGGTCACGGTGGTCGTCCTCTCGAGGGATGCGGCTGCGCGGAGGGGCGGATGGAGGCCCCGGAATGCAACCTACGGAATAGTAGGTTACGCCGGCGTAGGTAATGGATTCACTGCGCCGCACCACAAAGACAATGGCGCTCTCTCGTAAGGATTCAACAGGAAAGGTCGCGGGGGTCGTGTCATTCGGCGGGCGGTGAGCGAGCGTCGGCGGGCTTGTCAGAGGGGTGACCGGCTGGGCGATCTAGGAGGCGATCGAGGGGGCGTTGACGTGAGGACGTATGACTTGAGTCGGATGTCCGCCACGAAGAGTCAACCCCAGGGGCAGGTTGTCTGAGAGGGAACTGAGGACGCCCCCAGCTGCGACACGCCGAAACGGGGGTGTGAGGGCGGTCTTTCACGGGATTTCCTCAGATTTCGACAGGTCGCGTCCTATTGAAATATTCATTTAGTATTTCACTCGGTTGAGGCTATGACAAGGTATTTCGTTGTTTGCTGGGGATTGTGTCCCATCTCCGTCTGATCCCGGAAGATCCCTCACCGCAAGGTAAAAGAAAGTTTAGATGTTCAGATTTCTTAAAAATCTAAGAACTGCTCGTCTGTCCATAGACTGACATGTAATCTTGCAACATGAACTGCCTCCCCCAGGATCGAGGGCGTCTTTCTCCACCGCTCCTCGTCGCCCGGCGGATCCCTCCTGTTCGCCGAACGACCGTTATCTTGCTCGCTGCTGTCCTCCTCGTCGCCTTGGTCGGCTGCGGGCGCAAAGACGACGACCCTGCCGTCACCCTTTCTTATGAACCGGCCGATTCCCTGCTCGATCGCCTCGCCGCCGGGCTGGCGGTCGCCACCATCGGCGATGTCCCGTTCACGGTTCCCGGCGATCAAGCTCAGGCCCAACTCGACGCGACGATCGCGCAGATGAACGGTTATCGCCCCGAGGTGACGATCGTCTCCGGGCCGACCGCCACCGGCGAGGCGAGCGCTGAGGCGACCTTCCATTTCGCCTGGACGATGACCTCGGGGGTGTGGGAGTACGACGTCACCGTGCCATTGACCGCCGCCGACGGATCGTGGCGGGCCGTCTGGTCGGCCTCCCTCATCCACCCCGATCTCAACGGAACGAACATCCTCGTCTACGCCCGCCAGTCCGCCGAGCGGGCCGGGATCACCGGCAACGGCGGGGCGGCCATCGTCGAGCAGCGCCCCGTCGTCGACATCGGCATCGACAAGACCGCCGTCGACGCCTCCCAGTGGGCCTCCTCGGCTCGGCAACTCGCCACCATCGTCGGCATCGATCCGGAAGCCTACGTCGCCAAGGTCGAGGCCTCCGGTCCGGTCGCCTACGTCCAAGCCGTCGTCTTGCGCCAAGAGATCGTTCCCCCTGCTGTCGGCGGGGTTCCCGGGGTGCTCGCCACCGCCGGATCCGCTCTGCTCGCCCCCTCGTCGACCTATGCCCAGCCGATGCTCGGCACGATCGGCGACGCCACCGCCGAGGACATCGCTGACTCGCCCCCCGGCGTCATCGCGGCCGGCGACATCGTCGGGCACTCCGGCATCCAGCACAACTTCGACGCCGTCATGCGCGGCATCCCCGGCGAGACGATCACCCTCACCCCGCTCGAGGCGGAGCCCACCGAGGCCGCTCCGGGAGACGCCACCGCCCCCCGGCAAGGCCCGACGGTGGCCTATCGGACCGAACCGATCGATGGGGCGACGCTCAGCGTCAGCCTCGATGTCGACCTGCAGACCAAGGCCGAAGAGGTGCTCGCCGGCGTCCCCGGTCCGGCCGCCGCGGTGCTCATCCGTCCCTCCGACGGCGCGGTGCTGGCCGCCGCCAATTCCCCCGCTTCGAACGGGCAACCGGACGCCAACTTCGGCAACTACGCCCCTGGCTCGACGTTCAAGATCGTCACCTCGCTCGCTTTGTTGCGCAAGGGATACACCCCCGATAGCACGATCGATTGTCCGGCTGTCCTCGATCTGGGGACGAACAAGTTCTCGAACTTCAAGGGCTATCCGACGTCTGCTTTGGGCAAGATCACCTTGCGTGACGCCGTCGCCTTCTCGTGCAACACCGCGTTCATGATCGAGTCGGCCAACCTCTCCGGCAAGGACTTCCAAGACGCCGCCGCCAGCCTCGGACTCGGTATCGACTACACCACCGGCGCCAACGTCAACTTCGGCACGGTGCCCGACCCGGGCTCGACGGCGCAGAAAGCCCAGGAGTCGATCGGGCAAGGCGGCGTCCTCGTCTCGCCCATCGCCATGGCCGGCGTCGTCGCCTCGGTCGCTTCCGGCAAGACGACGATTCCGTGGATCGTCGCCGAGTCGAAACCGGCCTCCGAGGCGGCCACTCCGCTGACCGAGACGGAGGCCTCCCAGCTGCGCGAGATGATGGCCGCGACCGTCACCACCGGTGGCGCGACCAACATGCGCGACGTCGCCGTCGGAGCCAAAACCGGCACCGCCGAGTACGGCGAGGGAGACCCGTTGCCGACCCACGCCTGGATGATGGCCTTCACCGATCGCGACCTCGCCGCCGTCGTGTGGGTCAAGGACGGCGAATCCGGCTCCGGCACCGCCGGGCCGCTCGTCAAGCAGTTGCTCAGCTGACGGGGGTGGTCGTCGAGCCTCTCAGTGGCTTTGGTAGAGCCTCGTGTTCTGTTGTCGCGCCTCAAGCGTCGTGTTCGTGGCGCACGGTGGGGGTCCCGGCCGCGTTGTCGCCGTCTCTCCGGCCCAGGTCGCGGCGCGCGCCCGTCTCGGTGGGAATACGGGTGGCCGTGCTCTCGTTGACGCCGAGGACGAGTTGAAATTCGTCATGCGCGAGTGGGAGCCTGAGTCTGGCTCCACGGGCGTGTCCACCAGGTGAATGACGTGACGGTGATGGAGATCCGGATCCGCGGGGGAGGAGTGCGGCGTGATGACACCACAGGATTCGATCTGGGACATCCTCTTCACGAAGAACATCTCTGAACGGTGGCGTTTCGTCACCGGAGACGCGGCCTACTGGATCTATCTCGCCCTTTCGATCGCGTTCGTCATTGCGATGATCTGGCTAGCGCGGCACAAACGTCGACGCGGCGGTCCGGAGGCTGGTGAGACGTTCGTGCGACATCTGTCGACCGCGACCTTCGTCTGGTGGCTCCTGCCCGTCCTCCTCCTCATCGTCACCGACACGGGGCAGGGCTGGGTTCAACACATCCCCCTTCACTTATGCTCGGTGTCGTGTTTCCTCCTGCCCATCGCCGTCCACACGCGCAACCAAACTCTCCTCAACATCGGGTATAGCCTGTCGATCCCCGGCGCCATCGCCGCGATCGTCATGCCGCAGGAGACCTACAAGGTCCTCTCGTATCTGTCGGTGCACTATTTCCTCTTCAACCTCACCCACGCGCTCATCATCGCCACCGCCGCGGCCTCCGTCGCCATCGGGCTGACGAAGATCGAGTGGAAGTACTACCCGCGCGTCGTCGCTTGTGGGGCCGGGTTCATGATCGCCGTCTACCCGATCAACAAGCTCCTCGACCAGAACTTCATGTTCGTCAACTGGCCGGAGCCGGGCACGATCCTCGTCCTGTTCGCCGACATCGCCGGCAACCCGGGCTACGTCGGCATCCTCATCCTCGTCGCCGCGGCCGTCATCGCTCTCTTCTATGTCGCGGCCATCGGCGGGCGCGCGCTTTTCCGCCGGATCATGATCGGATCGCACGACATTCAGCGGGCCGTCGCCGTCGAGAAACGACGCGTCAGCGCTTCGTCATGACGCGCCCGTCGTCGCTGCGGTGGTCGACGTTCCGTCACTCGCGGTGAGGGTCTTCATCGAACTGACAGCATGGACGAAGTCCGTCGCTCCGAATCACTGACGGGATCGGCCTCGCGCAGGTTCCGGCGCCCTCTGCCGTGGGAAATCCCCTCGTCAGAAGAAGGCGAAGCGAGAGCGGGGGGCGTCTCCGCCCTTTCCGATTAGGTCAGTTCGAGGCGACGTGGGGCGAACGGGCTGCCCCCGATGCTGTGGCCGGAGCGGCGCAGGGCGTCGACGGCGGTGCTGAGGCCGTCGCGCTTGACGGCGATGTAGTCGGTGTCGAAGGTCGACAGCGGGAAGGTCGGCACGCCGGCGCCGGACATGATGACGGGGATGCCGCCGACGACGAAGAGGTAGGCGGCGTCGCGACGACCGTCGATGCGCAGCAGACGCCACGTCGGATCGGCGGCGACATTGCTCGGAACATGGTCGGCCAGGCAAAACGCCGAATAGGACCCATTGCCGAACCCGGTGAAGCACGGCTGCGGCACCTCGCGCACGAGATCGGCCAGCTCATCGGCCGAACCGAGCTTGCAGATCGCGAACAGCCCGTCCTCGATATTGATCTTCACAACACCCTCCTCAGATCCGGCCGACTCGGCCGTTGACGAAATTTCGACGTCCACTACCGCGTCGATAGTAGCGCTAACAGCAAATGCAAGAGGTCACACTCTCGTCGATCCCAGACCGTCGGCAGGCGATCGCGATGCGAGGGCAGGGCGACGCGGGACGAGGCGCGTCCGAGAGTACGCGGTGACTGACCTCACTGGCAGGTGTAACGGTTCTCCCCTTGCCCGACGCGCTCGCCTTGGACGCCGCCGTCAGGCAACTCGCACGGCTCCTGTGGCCCCGTGATCGAGACCGGGTCGTCCCCCTCATAGGTGACGATGAGCCAACCCAACGGATCGCGGGAATCCTCGACGACAGCAGTGTCTCCGTCGCGCAATCCGCTCCAATCCGGAACGCTGTCGAGGCACCCGGGATCCTGCGCCCCCGGATCGGCGCACAACCCCAAAGCAACAGTGACGATGTCCCCTTCGGTGACGATATCGGCCGATTCGACGACGTACTCACTGAACACTGTGCGCGCGTCCGCCGTCCCCACCGGAACGGACACGACAATGGCGTCCTCGCTCTCAGGGTCGGGAATCTCGACCTCGACCGGCTCCGGCGCCGCCGTCGGACTAGGCGAAGCGGAAGCCGAGGCCGACGCGCTCGGCTCCACCGTCGGCGTCGCCGTGACATCGTCGTCGTCACCCGACGTGCATCCAGCGCTCACCCCCACCACAGCTACCAAGACGCAAACAGCAACACCCCGTAGACCCCTTCTCATGGGCTCATCTTAGCGTGGGGACATAGGGATCGGTTTGCCAGGAGGGAAGGGGAATCGTGGATTAGGGGCGGTCGAAGATCTTGCCCTCCGGGTTGCTCGGCCTACTCATAATGGATGCGAACAGGGCGAAGAAGGCAAGCTCGACAGTCCCGAGGACGTCACTGATCCCCTCTGAGGTCACGGCCACGGCCGCGGCAAAAATCCAGGGCAAACCGATGAAGCAATGGAGGCCGGAAAGATTCGCGTCATGGAGACGCCGCCAACTGACAGCCAAGGAGGGGATCGCGGTGACGATGAAGGGCACGAGATAGAGGAGGAACGCGACAGATTCTGAGAAAAGAGCTGCCTCGTCGAAGGCAGAGTAGTAATTGATGTTGAGGAAATCGAAGACGATGGCGGGAAGGATCGTGATCACTGCGACGAAGGCGAACCACCACCAGAATTCACTGTGGGAAGCCCGCCCGGTGAAAACACCGTATTTCCGGAACCCTCGTTTGATCGCGTCGATGGGGCCGATGCCGTACCAGGGCAAGGAGATGCTCGAGGGTTTTCCCTTGACGGGTGGGGTGTGCGCCGGCTTCACTGAAGGAGACAGTGCCGAGTCAGATGGTTTCGTGCCGAACACAGCGTAGGTGGTCGATGGGGTCCAGGCGGGTTCGAGATCCGGGTGAGCCGACTCGTCGACGACTGGTGGCGCCTTGGGAGGTTGCTGGGCGGCCCGGGCTTCGTCGAACGCTTCGAGGATGCCGCCTCCGAAAACAGTGTCTTCCTGAAAGGGATTGTCATCGGTGCGGTAGTCGGAATGGGGTTTTCGGGCCATGCTTTCCTGCTATTTCGTCTGAACACTGCATCATGTCAGTGTTGATCGACAACGGGTTCTGATCGTGTTGAGGTCGTGTCATCTCTCAAGGGCGATCGAACCGCTCTCCGTCGGGGTTGGGCCTGCCGATGAGGAAACCGATTCCGGCGAAGTAGCACACGGTTGCGACGAGGTCGATGGCTCCGTTGATTATCGGTTGGCTCGAGACGACCATGCCGAGACTGCCGAGGACGGGCGCCCCGAAGAGGAGGCTCCACCAGCCGGATTTGTTGGTGTCGTGGAGCCGTCGCCAGCCGATGGAGAGGGAGGGGAGAAAAGTCGCGAGATAGAAGAATACCGTCAGCCCTTCGACAATGGCCCCGTCGACGCCGTAGACGCCGCGGAGGGCGTCGGAGTCAAACAACGGATTGCCGCCCACCGGTTCGTCGGCGATCAGCCACTCGAACCCCGCTCCCGATGCGCCGAAGGCGATGGTGAGGAGAATATCGACGAGGATGGTGAAGAGGGTGAACCACCAGAATTCCCCGCGTGAGGCTCGCCCTGAGAATGTCGCGTACTTTCTGAAAGCTCGCTTGATGGCTTCGACGAAGCCGATCCCGTACCAGGGTTTGTCGAGTGCCCCTGGGTCCCCCTGTGGAATGGCGAGAACCGCGGCGTCCTGGGATCCGGTAGTACGGTCGGGCAAGGTGGGATACGTGGTCGACGGCGTCCACGCCGGTTCGTTCTCGGGTTCACGCCGTTTCTTCTCGCTGTTGACCTGCTTCTTCGAGGGCGTCGGCGTGGCTGGCGGATCCGGTTGCTCCGAGTCCTCGATCTGGCGTTCGTCGAAGGTGGTCAGAATGTCGCCGCCGAAGATTCTGTCAGGGGTGTCGGCGTCGACCGGGGGATCATTCGTCTGCGTCATCGGGAGAGAACCTCGCATTCGTCAATGGTGCTTACTCTAGTTCCCCTTATGACGCTACGTCACAGGCAAGCTCTGATCACTCGTCTGGGAAGAGATCGTCGGGCCCGATCGCGATGACACCGTCGACATCGACTCCCGCCCGGGAGACGGCGACGAGCGGCGTTTCGTCAGTGGCCCCCGGGAGTTGGGAGCGGTGGGTGACGAGGCGAGTGAAATCCTTCGTTCCGAAAGGACGTTGCTCAAGCCATTTGATAGAGCCGACGAAATCGAGGTGTTTACCGACGGGTCCTTTGTCGGCCGCGACGATGTCAATTTCAACGGAATTGGTCCGTGTCCAGTAGCTGCCGATCGTTCCGGTGATGGGAAGGAGGCGTCCGATCTGAGTCCACAAGGATTCTCGGATGACAGGTTCGATCGCTTTTCCTCGCCATGCGCTCCATCCTGCTTCGATACGTGGCCAGGTGAGGTCGGGGCGACCGCGGTCGGCGTCGATCGCTGCCTGTTCGCCGAAAATGAACCAAAAACGCAGGTATGGATCCGTCACCCGATAACGAGGATTGTTCGAACGTGTGGTGGAGACAGGGGTGTCGATTGTGACGATGCCGCGTCCGGTGAGAACGTCGAGGGCACGAGTGAGTGTCGATGAAGCAAGATTTGAGACGCGTGCGATGGCAGTGAACGTGGTCTCGCCGTTACCAATCGCAGCGAGAATTGTTCCGGCGTGCGCTTCAGTGGGGAACTCCTCAGCCAAGGTCAACTCGGCGGAGGTGAGTAAGGGGGAGGCCGGGTCTTCGAACTCGTGGCGAAGATACGTGGTGACAGTGTCGCCTTCGCGCCATCGCCGCAGGAGAAGGGGAAGCCCTCCGGTGATGAGATAAGCGTCGAGAGAGTCGGAACTGTCGAGGCCGGTTGCCGTTCTCACATCGACGGGGCGTAATGGTTTGACAGTCAAGAGTGAGCCGCGTTGGTAGAACGGATGGCCGGGGGAGGTGATTCTTTCCATGGCTGAGATGTCGGAGCCGATGAGAATGATCAGCACGGGGAGACGAGAGAAGAAGCGGTCGAACGAGGCTTGGAGTGCGCCTTCGAACGTGTTGTCCTCGGCGACGAGATAGGGCATTTCGTCGAGGACGATGATGCTGGGGTTGTCTTGGGGGAGTGCGTCGGCTGTGGCGCGCAGAATGGCGATCCAAGAATCCGAGGCCTGCACGGGCAGAGTCTCGCCACATGTGTTCTCGACCTCAGCGATGAACGACTGGGCATCAAGTTCCCGGGATTGCCCCAAGGCCGTGAAGAATGTGTAAGGGATTGCTGCGGTCGCACAGAATTCTTCGACAAGACGCGATTTGCCGACACGTCGACGTCCCCGGATCACCATGGCGCGGCCAGGGCGGTCGCCGCCGGTTCTTACTTCGTCGAGGAGCCGGGAGAGGCTGAGAAATTCGCTCGTCCGTCCAACGAATGTCGATGCTTGCGGAGATGTCATCGCCCCAGCCTAGCAAGTTGCTTCCATATCTGGAAGTATCAGATATGGAAGCTTCCAAATCTGGAAGTTCCACATATGGAAGCGAGTTAATCTCAAGAAGAGTGTCTGCGAGCGCGCTAGACCCCGCCAGGAATGATCGTGTGAAGGGGCAGTTCAGGCCTCTTCGCTGATGCGGTTCCGGTCAGGCTTGGCCCTCTCGGGTGGCTCCGGTCAGCGCGGCGCGGAGTTCGTCGACGGTGTCGCAGATGACCTCCGGGTTGACTCCGGCGAGGGCTTCGCGGGTGCCGGCGCCCCAGGTGACGGCGATGCCGGCGGCCCCGGCGTTGTGGGCGGCTTCGATGTCGACGGTCGCGTCGCCGATGTAGACGATGGTGGACGCCTCGACGCCGAGTTTGGCGCAGGCGCTCAGCAGTGGTTGGGGGGAGGGTTTGTGCTCGGAGGAGTCCTCTTGGGCGATGATGACGGGCACGCGCGTCAACCCCGTCAACTCCAAGCCCCAGTGGGCCGGGCCGGTGCGTTTCGAGGTGACGATGCCGTAGCGCACCCCGGCGTCGTCGAGGGCGTCGAAGACGGTTCCGATGCCGTCGAAGGCCTTGAGCATGCGCGGGGTGTTGGCCTCGTTGTAGGCGGTGTACTCGGCGAAGAGCTCGTCGGCGTGCGCCTCGTCGATATGGCGGAAGGCGCGGATGAGCGGCTGGCCGATCCAACTGCGGATCTCCGCTTCGTCGCCGGTGTGCCCGAGCACGGTGGTGAAAGCGTGCTGATAGGAGTCGACGATGAGTTGGATCGAGTCGATGAGCGTGCCGTCGAGGTCGAACAGGGCCACGGGCCAGCGCGGATGCGTGTCAGTCACGGGTCAAGTGTAGAGGGGGTGGATGGCACCCGGGCTGGGAGAGAGGGAATAATGACCCTATGACAGATTCTCTTTCTTCCGCGTTGGCTCCGACGATCACGCTCGCCCGGGGGGCGGTGATGCCGATGCTCGGGTTGGGCACGTGGCCGATGGACGACGCCGAGGCTGCGGTGGCGGTCAAGGGGGCGATCAACGCGGGGTACCGTCTCGTCGACACGGCGGAGAATTATGGCAATGAGATCGGCGTCGGTCATGGGGTCAACGAGTCCGACGTGCGCCGGGGCGATCTTTTCGTGACGACGAAGTTCAACAAGGAATGGCATTCGGTCGAGGGGGCTCGGGCGGCTTGCTTGGCCAGTATGGAACGTCTCGGCCTCGACTATCTCGATTTGTTGCTCATCCACTGGCCGAATCCGCAGCAAGGCGCTTACGTCGAGGCGTGGAAGGGCCTGCTCAAGCTGCGCGAGGAGGGGCTCATCAAGGCGGCCGGGGTGTCGAATTTCAAGGTCGATCACCTGCGCCGCCTCCTCGAGGAGACGGGTGAGCTGCCGGAGGTCAACCAGATCAACCTCAATCCGTATGCGCAACGTCGTGACGTTGTCGCGTATCACGCTGAGCACGGCGTCGTGACGGAGGCGTGGAGCCCGATCAAGCCGGCCGCGATGCTCGACGATCCGGTCATCACGGGGATCGCCGCCGCCCACGAGCGCACCCCGGCGCAGGTGGCGTTGCGCTGGATCACCCAGCACGGGTATGTCACGGTGCCGAAGTCGAGTTCGCGCCAGCGTCAGACGGAGAATCTCGCGATCTTCGATTTCACCTTGTCAGACGAGGAGATGGCGGCGATCGACGGGCTTGATCGGGGCGACGCGTCGGTCGTCGATTCAGACAAGAACGGGCACTGAAAGGCCGGGAATTCCCTGGTTCCTCGCTCAACCGGCGGGGCTGTGGAAATCACAGCTCACTTTCGTCTGTTTTCTTCAGTGCCAGTGTCGGATCGCGGTCGCGGGCACATCGCCGTCGACTCAACAACGGCAGGCGTCGCCGCGTTCTCGCTCCTCGACCGGGACGGGCTCGCGTGAGAGTCGCGCGTCTTTTCTCTAGACGACAACCCCGGTGAGCCCGGCGCAGCAGGCGCTGATGACGGCGCCGACGGCGAGATAGGGTCCGAACGCGAAGTGTTTCGTGTTTGTGACGGCGGCGAGGAGGAGGCCGAGGAAGCAGGAGACGAGCACGGCCGGAATGAGGAACACGAAATTGATGATGCCGAGCGACCAGGCGATGATCGGCATATAAACGACGTCGCCGAGGCCGAGTCCGTTGGGGTTATAGAAGTTGAGGAAGAAGAACACGGCGAAAGCGACGACGGCGCTGATGAGCCCGCTCCACAGGTTGGCGTGGTCGGTGGCGACAAGCGCGATGCCGGCGCCGAGGCACCAGGCGCCGAGGATAGCCTGGACGCCCAGCGGGATGCGCCGCACGTCGAGGTCGACGGCGGAGAGCCATACGCTGATCGCGGCGAAGGGCAACCACAAGGCGAGATGGGGCCAGATCGGCCCCCAGAAGCAGGCGACGAGGGCGGCGAAGGCGACGCCGGTGGCGATCGTCACCCACCAGCGCGGGCCAGGATGGGGCAGCGTGGTCTCGTCGATGGTGTCCCAGTCTTCCCACGTCTCAGGGTAAGCGGCGTCGCCGTATTTCTTCTCCGGTGTGGATTTCCCCTGGTCGGAGCCAGTCGCTGCGCCAGTGAGGGAGGCGGCGGGAGAGGCTTGGGCGTCGCCCGACGATTCCTCGGATCGAGTCGATTCCGTTGCTGTTCGCCGATGGCAGGGCGCGCTGGCGGCGGCGTCGATGTCGTCACGTTCCTCGGCCAGGGCGCAGGCTCCACTGACGTGATTGTGCGCCGGCTCCTCGGTGCGCCACGAGGCGGGGAAAATCTCTTCGATCGTGTCGTCCGGCTCTTCCCATCGGCGGCGATAGGAGAGACGGGCGAGTTGCCGGCGCATGAGTTCCCCGATGAGCGCGCCGATGAGGGCGGCCGCCACGACGTAGATCATGAAGGTCGTTGTCATGATGTCTTCACCCCTCTCGGCGAGACGATCGGCGTCACGGCCGCCAGCGGAGAGGCTAACGAGCGAGTAGTCTCGGCTCGCCTCACCCGCGGTGGTGGCGTTGGTGTCGATCGAGGCACGCTCGTTCTCAACGTTATGGCATCCATTTCACCATGTGACACAAATCCGCATCCGGTGATCCACAGCCCATGGGCACGTCGATCGGCGTCGCACCGGATAGTCCACAATAGTTCCGTGTCTAGTGTGTCTGATTCCGTTGTCCGTTTCATTGTCCGTCCCGCTGTGTTGAGCGACGCTGCCGCGATCGATGATCTTTACAACCGCCTCGGTTATGAGACATCGGCGTCGTTCGTGGCCGAGCCGTCGACGGTGGAGAAGCGACTGGCCTGGATCGAAGCCCAAGAGCGGGCCGGGTTTCCCGTGTTCGTCGCCGAGGAGACTGGGGAGACTGAGGAGACGGGAAGACACGAGGAGAGCGCCACACGAGAAGAGGAAGCCCCCGTTAGGGCGGCAACGATGACACCTTCTGGGGTGACGATTTCGCCGGAATGTGAGTCCCCGCGGGGGGAGAGGGTGGATATGTATGGCGAACCGGTTCATTCCGCTGCGGTGACGGTTCCCCATCGGCTGGCTGCTGCCTCGGGTGGGGATCAGCTGGTCCGTGACGTCGCCGATGCACGGCTAGACGACGCGAACGCTCAGACGGGTGGATCTCTTGCCGGGTCGCGAGGCGGGCGCATCCTCGGCTTCGCCGCCTACGGGGAATTCCGCGCCAACACCGGCTACCGGCACACCGTCGAGAACACGATCTGGGTCGACCCACGCGCTCATCGCCGTGGCGTCGGCCGCGCCCTCATGGAGCGCCTCGTCGAGGCCGCCCGCGAGCGCGGCGTCCACGCCATCGTCGCCGTCATCAGCGCCGAGAACGAGGCGAGCATCGGATTCCATCACCGTCTCGGCTTCGAAGACGGGGGCGTGCTGCGCCAAGTCGGCCGCAAGTTCGGCCGCTGGCTCGACGCCGCCTTCCTCGTCCGTGTCCTCGACGGCCCCGACCCGAACGACTGATCCGGAGTTTGGCCGCATGGCTGACCAGCCCCATGAAACGGACAACTGAGCCGGAGCTTCAGGGACGCGACGGACGTGACGGACGCACGACCGACGGTGAACCGACGGACCATCCCGTGGGCAGAGGGCTTCACGAATTTGCCGCGACCCCCCTCGATGGGGCAGAATGATCCTCGCCCATGCGCCTGTAGCTTAATGGATAGAGCATCTGACTACGGATCAGAAGGTTGGGGGTTCAAGTCCCTCCAGGCGCGCAGATCGTTCCCCATGTGTGGTGCTCTGTGAGCTGGTCAGATCCTTCGAAGCATGATAATTCAGGGTTGCCGACACATCGTGCGGAATAGGTGCCGGGTATCGACTCTCGATCCCGTGCGGATTTGCTTGATGCCATCGATGATGATGCTTCGTATGTGCTTATGGGATTGAATGCAGACTCGTCGTCTGGTGCTCGAGAACAAGATCAACCTCCTGAAGAAGAACGGACCAAAGATGCTCGTTCGACTCTCGTCGTGGCGACGCCTGGATGAGGGGATGGTTCCGAACCCATCGGGTGGCCCCGTGGATGGGAAGTGTGGGGATCTCGGCGACGAAGCAGAACGCGACCCCGGCGTTGTTGAGCGACGAGATCGCTTCTAGGAATGCGTCAATGTCGCCGACAGCGGCGAGTTCGTTCAGCTTCGGCTGGAGGGCGACGAGACCTGATCGGTCGAAGTCGGGTAGCGCGCTGAGGTCGGTCAAGCGCTCGGCGGCGGTGAGCCAGGTCGCCAACTCCTCCCAGCGGGGGTGAGTGGCAGCTTCCTTTCGATAGGCGACGGAACTGTCAGCCCACGAGTGTTCGATCGCAACGACATCACCGACGCCGAAGAACTCGAGGACATCGAGGACGACGGTGCCGTGATCGTCTTCCGGCGCCGAGATGAATCCTTCGGCGCGCAGATAGGCGAGCGGGAATCGAGCGAGGGAGCGATAATGCTCCGCCAATGCCGAGATCGTGGCAAGTCGCGTCTTCTCGCGGAGGTAGAACGAGTCGATTCGATCCCAATATTCCGATGGAATGCGCGTCACACGTTCGAGGCGAAGCGAGATCTCTGGCGAGAGCGACGCTTTCCCGCGAAGGAGTTCGCTGACATGTTTCCGTGAGACGTCGAGTCGGCGAGCCAGTTCGGCCGCGTTGATTCCTTCGTCGTCCATCCATTCTTTGATGAATTCCCCGGCGGGAACCGCGTAATTCGGTGTCAGGGGCTTCGGAGTCGCCGTCGCGGGCTGTAACTCATCCAGAGTCGCCTTCGCCGAAACCGCTCGCAAGGTCGGAGATTCAATCGTCACCGTCATCATTGTTTCTCCTTGTCTTCAGTGATAGTCGACAATGTCGACGACGAGGACGGACGTGCCGTTCGCGCCAACCTCGACGATGAGCCGCAGATTTGGGCTCAATTTCGTGGCCTGTCGCGCCTAAATGTCGTCTTCGTGGCGCCCGGTGGGGCCCCCAGCCGCGTTGTCGTCGTCGCCGGTTGGGGCACTACCGGCTCCTCCGCCGCCGTGCTGGCCACCCCACCGGTCACCCCGAACCTCAACATTTAGACGCGACAGACCACTAGCCGACCATTGTCCCGTTCGATCGGCGGTCAACTCTTCCCATATCCCAGGACCGACGATCACGTCGGAGAACGACGGCGCCATCCGCAGTTCGGCGATCCGGCGTTGAAGAGATGCCGCCACGGATTTCGTGTGGCGTCGCCGCATCGACCGATCGTCGCAACATTCGCGTTCCAGTCGAGGAGAGGCGTATGCGACCATCATTGGATGTTACCAATCTGGTAACAGATGGTAGCGATTCTTCTGGGGTCAGTCAAGGTCTTCTCACCTCCGTCATGGGACTCAATGACGGAGTGACTATGGGCGATTCACGATCGTCTGTGTCGTCTGCGGTGAAGCGATTTGAGGAAAGCGCTTGCCGAATCTCGCATGCCGTGGATGCAAAGGCCGCATTCGACCGGAACCATCGATCAGTGGCGCTTGAGGATGTCGTGCGTCCCAATACGGCGCCAGACGACGTGCGATTTTCCCGGTTGGATCTCTACCCCGAAGTGAAAGGTCGCCCGGCCATCGATGTCATTGCTCAGGGGATGAGGAATGATGCATGAGGGTAGGTGTGGGCCAACCCTTCATCCAAGGTCGCCAGTGACGACTCATGCTTCTCGGCGAGGGCGATCAGATAGGTGTCGGTCACCTGCCGATGGCCTTGGATTCGGCGCATATCGACCTCACGGTAATCGATATCGTCTGGCCAGAATTCGTACCCTGGCCTCCTGGTCATGAGATCAAGGGCTTCGTGAACGACGGATGGGGATTCGCCGGTCCGGATGAGATAGCGCACAAGAGCGCCTTGGGTGATCGGGCACACGGCGATCCCTGATACTTCACTCAACCATCGGCGAGCCCGTTCGTGATGGGTGTGGTCGAGCGATGACACGGCGATGAGGACATTGGCGTCAAGAAGAAAGGGAGCGCTCATTCATCCTCATCCTCATCGATCAGTTTCGCCACGTCATCCGATGAGATCTTCGTTCCCGTCGAAAACACGGCGAAACCAGTCAAGGGGTCGATCTGATACCGCGTTGGCTCCTCGACATGGTTCAATCCGATCGTCACGAGCTCGGCGAGGGTTGCTGATTTCGACATTTTCCTTTCCCGTGCCAGGGCAGCTACTCGAGCTGCCGTTGCTGGAGCAAGATCAACCGTGCTTCTCATGCTTGCATCATATCAGTGCATCACAATGATGCATCATAAGGTGGGGCACCCCTCCGCCCCTTTAGAGACCAAGCTTTTATCCTCGTAAACTTACAAAAATATAGATTCTGGCAGATAAAACAGTGACTCTTGTCTGAAAATTGTAAGTTTGATATAGATTCCTCCGCAATCAGGGCCTTACCCAGGGTTGGTGTCGATCACATTGACTCCCAGGGAAGTGAGGGCAACGAGCATCCGCCGATCAGCGGTGATGGCGACGAGATCAGGCGCGTCAAGGGCGATGGCGCTGGCGACGTGGATGGCGTCGTACCCGCGCAACTGGTGGGTGAGGGCAAGGCCGGCCGCCCGATCGACGATCGGCCTCGTGGGGGTGATGAGGGCGAGATCGTCAACGATGTGATCGAGGAGTTCAAGCGCTTTCCTGTGGTGCTCCTGGGTGAGGCGTTCGAGTCGGAGCGCTTGGGCGAGGGCGGCGTGGGCTTCGGCGATGACGAGAACGGATGAGGCTCGGATGTCACTGCTCTCCCACGCTTGTGCGCAACGGATACTGCCGGGTTCCGCGATGACAAGAGGAATAATGGCGGAGGTGTCGAAATATCCGATCATTGACGCTGTTCGCCGATGAGGTCGCTGACGACGCCGTTCGCTGCCACCGGTGGCTCGAGGGCAGAGCGCCGCCGAGCGGCTGGTTGGATCACTCCTTCGGCGACGAGCCGTTCATAATTCGACGCCCCCGCGAGCGGAGTCAACCGTGCGACAGGCTGCCCGTGCTCGGTGAGGGTGTAGGAATGCCCCTGCTTGACCTGCTCCATGTAACTGGAGAGGTGAGCGCGGAAATCCCTCAATCCGACGTCTTCAGAGACGGCCGATGTTGCACCTTTATCCATAGCAAAAGTGTACATAGAAGGTTCGGCGAGTGCGATTGTCATATCAAAACCATGGCGACGCACCCGACGATTTGTCACGGATTCCAAGACTTGCCGCGAGTGTGGCGTCATAACGTGCAGCAAGATCACTATCGTCAAAAGTGAAAGAGACGATGACGGGTTGCTGATCCGGTGCGTCATCGTCGCCACGTGAGAGCGATGAGGCTTCATCATGACGGAAGATCCCCCTGTCTCGTCTGGCAGCGAAAAGACCACCGAGCAGACTGTGCGCAGCCGGCTCCAGAAGTGGTGTCTCGTCATGCTCGCCGCCGGGTCGAAGCAGTCGTACGTTTTCGCGACGAACAAGCAGCGCATCCAACTGGCCGCCTCGGATGTGCTGTACCAGATGGGCAAACGTTGGGTTGACGCGGGTTTGCAGAAAGTCCTCGGAGATGAGGTGGGTTCCCGGAGTCGCATGATCGTCCAGACGTCGGCGCTGGCGATCTTCCTTGTCGATCAGGCTGAGAGTGCCCGCGCGATCGTCTCTCATGTGACCGGTCAAGCGGTGAGGTCTGAGACGGATGTGGACGTGTGGGGTGTCGTACGCGAGGATGCGATCACCATCGACCCCCATGATCCTGGACTCGGGACTCCGGATTCGGCGGAGGTGGTCAAGGGAGTGCTCGCTAAGCTCTTTCAGGCCCACGATCAAGCTCGTTTCACCCGATCATCACCCGTGGGACGAGAGATCGGCACCCCCTTCGACGCTCGCTGCTCGTACTCGGGACGGCCGGCGTCAGACACCAAGTCTTTTTCTCCCAACGAGTCGATTGCGAGTGAGACGGCTTATGCGAGTCGGGCCGTCGGAAAACTCTGGGATCTGGCGGAGATCGCGGAGGCGAGGTCGATGGTCCTGGGAGCGGCGGAGGATCCCTCAGAGAGACCGGCGAACAATTCCCGGGAACGTCTGGAGCGGCGGATCCTCGGGCCACGGAAAGGGAAAGACGAGGACGAGATCGACGCCGCTCTCATGGATCTCGAACGCCTGAAAAGTCGTAGCGACGACCTCGATCACAACGGATGGTACGGAATCCTTCATGCCGATGGCAATGGCATGGGCCGCGTCTTCCAGAATCTCAGCGAGGCATATGCCACGGGCGAGGAGATCCTCAGACAAGAGAAGAAGCTCAGTGCCGATCTCGACGAGATTGTGTGGGGCGCCGTCGGTGACGCCATCGTCGAGGTTCAGCGGACAGGTCCGGACGCCGGGAGGGCGAAGGGCCCGAACGGGAACACGATCCCATACAAGGATTGGATCCTTCCCATCATCGTCGGCGGCGACGACATCTCTGCTGTTCTCTCTGGCCGGATGGCGCTTTCCTTCGCGATCGCCTTGTCCCAGGCGTACGAGACGAGAATCCAGACAAAACCAGACTTTGGCGGCGCGCTGAGAAAGCTGGCCGAGAAGAAGGTGGACGTCCCCAAGAAGCTCAGTCTTGGTCTCGGTCTTATCTTCGTCAAACCTCATCATCCGTTCAGCCATGCCATCCAGTTGGCTGAAGATCTCACGGGCATGGCGAAGAAGAAGAGCGACAACGCCTCGATGCTGGCATTCCACGTCCTCCACGAGCCGTCGGTGAGGCGATGGGACGATCTCCACTCTCGCGACGAGTGGAAGCCTGGTGTGCCGGCCGCTCCGGACGCCGCCCCGCTCGTCATTCCCGTTGGGCTGAGAGAGACAACGGACGATCCATCGTCGACTCGTCGCGAGGGGCCGATCCACCATCGTCTCTTCGAAGGCACACCGACAACGACGTTGGAGAAGCTGTGGTATCTCATGCGCTTGTGCGATTCTCGGGTCCCGCTGGGGGAGGACGAGACGAGGGAGACGGACGCGCGTTTCTCCCGTTCCTCCTTGCACCGCCTCCGCGCCGTTCTCTCCACCCCGGCTCCCGACGAGGAGACGTACGAGGCTCGGATCGCCCCGGTGATGAGCCAACTCGGCCTTTGGGAAAAGCGGATGAAGATTCCCCTTGAAGAACGGGATTTCTTGAGGAAGAACAGACGTCTCCTCGTTCCCGCCCTCGACGCTCTCGACATGGAACGGGGGACGGCCGCATGACAACACAGTTCCTCAAGGCCTCGGCGACGTTCGCTTCGGATTGGTCGATCGGCGCCGGCACGTCCCGTGATCGAGACATCGACAGCGCCATCGTTCTCGACGATGACGGGCTGCCGTATGTGCCCGCCGGCACCATGGTCGGCATGCTCCGTCAACAGGCCCTCGCGATCGCGGACGGCCTCGACGCCGCCGCACCACCAAACGCCCCAGTTTCAGAGAAGACCCTCTGGCGCGAATGGCACACCTGGTTGTTCGGATCGAACCCGGCCGAGGACGAGCGAGTGAAAGGCAAGCGAAGGCGACGAGGATCAGAGAAAAACGATGCTAGCGACGTTCGCGCGATGGCTCCATCGCCCCGCCCCGTTCCGGCGGCTCTCCGCCCGACCCCGCTTCGCCTGACGGAACCGGTGCGTCATCTTGTCGAGAGCGTCCCCACAGCGGGGTCGTCAGGTGAGGAACGGTCTTCCTTAGCCCCGACGCGCGAGTCGTTCCAACGGGCGACGCGGTGCGATCGTGTCGGCGTCTCGATCGATCCGACGACAGGGACGGCGAGGGAAGATTTCCTGCGCTTCGAGGAGCGGGCTTTGGCGGGGCTCACGGTCGAGTCGCATGGGTGGGAGATCGCGTTCCCTGAGGGGACGACGTCCGAGGAGGTCGAGCCGGCGCTGCTCCTCCTCGAAGCCGCCGGGGCGACGCTCACGGCGATCGGAGGCAAACGACGCCGGGGCGCTGGTCGGCTCGATGGTCGAGGGATCACCTTCGCCAGGCGCCGCGGTGAGGGCGAGTTCACCACACCGCTGAGTCGTGAGGAGGTCGCGGACCGACTCGACACCTTGTCACGCGGTGGGATCCTCCGTCCCCCGTCTCTCCAACCGCAACAGTCTGCCTTCACTGACGATGCGGAGGTTTCGACGAGGAGCCCGGGCAAGCCGAGCGCTGATTCCACGGATGATGCGGACGACCTCATCGAACCCGGCGTCGCGGGCCAGATGGTCCATGTCGCCGATCTCACGATCACGACGTTAGGTCCCGTCCTCGTCGCACCGAAGGTGCGGGGCAACATCGTCGAGACGTCGATGACGATCCCAGGCTCGGCGCTCCTGCCGCTGCTCGCCGAGGCTGTCGGGGCGCGGTTCGGGGCTTGGGTTCGCGCCGGCGACATCCGGGTGAGCGAGGCGACTCCCCTGGTCGTTTCCACGGAGGGTGAAGAGGTTTCGACGACGGCGTGGCCGCGCTGTCTTGTCCGTCCGAAACGGGATGATCACTCGACGGTGGGTTTGAAGACCGATGAGTTCGCGAACGCACCTGACTTCATCGATCATGACGAGGCGAGCACGGTGGCGACGTGGAAACCCAAGTCAGATCGGTACCTCGCCACTTCCCCCGTCCTCAAAGGCGGCGAGGAGACGGTGTTCTCATGGACGGCGCCTCAGACGTGTGTGATCTCCCGCGCGGTCGTCGACGACGAACTGGGACGCCCATTGACGGAGCGCGGCGGCCCGTTCGCTTTCGTCGCCCTGAGCCCGAACCAGCGTTTCCAGGCCGAGGTGTGGAGCCGACAGGGCGACAGTGGCCTCGGGACCGGGAGGAAGTGTCAAGCGAGGATCGGCACGGCCCGCAAGGGCGATTATGGTCTCGTCGAGGTCGAATTGACGATGCCGCGCGCTAGTGGCCGTGAGGCGGAGGCGACGGTGTCCTCGAGGAACGTGTTGACCGTTATTGCCCTGAGCGACCTTCTCCTCACCGACGCGGCCGGCGCCTTCGCCCCGACCCCATGCCAGTGGGTCGAAGCGTTGAACGACTCAGCCGATACCGTTCTCCACCAACTTCATGGGCTGGGGAAGGAGGACGTTCCTGCGACTGCTGATGCCGGAGATGAAAAGAAGGATCCTTCCCACGCGCGGCTGGCGGGAGCGAGGGTGGTTCCAGCAGGTGACGACGACCACCCCTGGTACTGGTTGTCGGTGAACCGTCACGAGGGATGGCAGAGCCGTTGGTGTCTTCCGCGTCCGTCGCTCGTGACGATCGCAGCTGGCAGTGTTCTGCGCGTCGTCGCGCCTGAGGGTGTGTCTCCTGTGGTGATGGCCGAGGTGGTGCGCCGGTGGGAGACGGTGGGGATCGGCGAGCGCCGAGTCGAGGGTTTCGGTCGACTTGCCATCGATCCGCTGTGTCTGCGGGGGAGTCGGATCACGGTCGACGAAGCCACTCAGACTGGTTCGTCGACGCGTCGAGGGTTCGCCGAAAGCCATGAACCATTGGAAAGTGTTCGCGCCCCCGGGGCGATGGCCGAGCATAGAAGCGGTGCGGTGACCCCCGGAAACGCTCCTTGGGACGACCAAACTCTCCTCATCGCCCGCACGGCCTGGCGCCGGGCGATCGACGACGCGGTCGCCCGGGCCGTCTTTGGCGGTTCAGGCGCAGAGAGCCTCAGTGAGGTTATCCAGGAGGAAGGAGTCCAAGGTGGAGGGACCCACCGTGCCGACTCCACTACGCCGGCGGGAACCGCCCAAACGAGGGCCCGCTTGGGCGAGCGTTTCCTCGCTGACGCCACTCCTTCGGCGTTGGGCCAACTCCGCGATGTCGTCGGCACGCTTCGCGCCCAACCCCAGGGTGATGGCTTCCGTGTCCTCGGCCTCGACCGGTTCGAGGCGTGGACTCACACGGAGGGGGCCTTCAAATCTCATGGTGACGAACAACTGAACGCGCTCCGCCGACTCATTCCCACGCCCGACGAGACCGGTCCCGTCGAGGGGTCCGACAGGATGTCGGATCCATGGAGGGCCGGGCATCCGATCTGGGATTGGTTGTTCCCCGGGGCAACGGTGGAGTCTTCTGATCTGATGGCAATCAAGGAAAATTCGACGAAGGCGCCCCATGACACCACGCTTCCTCAGGCCTGTGAGGATCTGACGGTCCACGCTGTCCGAGCGTTGTTGTTCGAAGCCATCCGTCAGCGAACGATGGGTTCACCGGAGGCGTCGGACGACGATGCGGAGACGGGCGATGGGCCCAGGGGAGTGTCTCAGAAGACGACCGGGACGAAGATCGAGGAGGCGCACCGATGAGCGGGCATCGAGGTTTGGCTTTCCGAGACACGATCACCGGCACGTTGACGGCGACGACGCCCCTGTTCATTGGCGGCTCCCACGCCGGGCAAGGAACAGACTTAGTCTGTGTCCGCGACGGCCAGGGCCGTCTCCTCATCCCTGCCACGGGGTTGACGGGCGCTCTGCGCGAGGCGCTTGGCCGACCCCACGACCATGGCCACGACAAGGTTGAATTCCTTCCCGAGAAAACACATGGTGGGAGTAACGACTCGGCCGGTGATGGTCCCTCTCCCACCGCGCAGAACCCACACGACCTCGGAGGAGTGTGGGCTTGGGGCCATCAGAACGCGAAAGGCGACGGCGGCTGGGCCAGCCGTGTGACGGTCTGGGACGCGGTCGCCATAGACGAGAACGAGGCCGTCGACGGAGACGTGAACGGAGGAGGGGACGAGATCGCGAGTGCGCACTCCGGTGAGGCCGCGAGAGCTCGAACCGGCCCGATCGCGGATGGTAACCAGGTCCCCACGAATGCCGATGGAACCGACCCCGGAGAGCCGCTCGACCGGTGGGATCACGTCTCGATCGACCGTCGCACCGGCGCCGCTGCCACAGGCCATCTGTTCAGCCGTGAGATGATCCGGGCAGGAACGAGATTCCGGTTCGGCCTCCAGATCGAGACGTGGCGAGCGGAGCCGGAGGATCGCGGCGAGCCGGGAACACCGGGCAGCCACAGCCGGACGGAGGAGGAGCACGAGAAGGTCGTCGCTTGGATCACCGCTGTCGGCGAACGGTTGACGCGTCATGGTTTCACCGCCGGTGGGGCCACGTCCTCCGGTCTGGGTCGCCTCGACGTCATTCTCGACGAGTGGCAGACGGAGGATTACACCGGCCGGGACGGAGTCCTCGCGGCGATCAGCGCAGGGGGAAAACCACGGGAACTCCCAGAAGCGTGGGCTGTATCTGATGGTGAGAGCACACCGCTGCGGGGCGTCCCTCCGCGCCACATCCGCGTGACGATCCCCTGGCGTCCCTTGGGAGCCGTCATGGTCAAACACGAGGTCCCCGGTTCCGTTTGTCAGATGTGGCCGCGCACCGTCCTCACCCGTGACGACGATGGTGGGATGGGTCGTCGTCTCGTCATTCCCGGCTCGTCGCTCAAGGGCACGTTGCGTTCACGGGCGGAGTTCATCGGCCGTGTCGTTACCGAGGCGGAAGTACCCGATCGTTTCCTCAAGCAGATGCGTGAGTCGACGAAACTTCCCGGCGTCCTCGGATTGTTCGGGAGCGCCGGCGACCATACACACGATGATGGTGGCCGCAAAGGCGCGCTGTCGGTGTTCGACGTCGCGACCGACGCGGTGATCCCTGAAACCCTATGGGGCAAAGTCGTCACAGCGGGTCGTCGTGGCCAAAAAGAGGAGGGCGATAACACTGCTCGCAATGAGGAATCCACCAAATTCGCGAAAGCTGTCGACGATCTCAACGACTGGGCGAAGAAAGCGAAAGCGGGTCTGTGGTTCGATTTCGTCACCCGCAACTCGATCGACCGGTGGACAGGTGGGGTGGCCGATGGCATGCTCTACTCCTCGCTCGAGCCTTATGCCACCGACAAGGAGGCGTGGCGTTCGATCATCGTGGAAATCGATTTCGATCGCCTACGCTCAGCCCACAACGCCTCGGATGTCGATCAAGCACATAACACTGATCCAAAGACAGCCCTCACCCTGTTTGCCCTCGTTCTCCGCGATCTCGTCGACGGCTGGGTCCCCCTCGGTTTCGGCACGACGCGGGGCCTCGGTTCGATCGAAGTCCCAGGCGGCGTCGGGGCGATCGGTGTTGAGTCCGGCCCCGACCTCAGCGAGGCGGACACCGCTCTCCTCACCACGTTCACCGAGACGCTACTCGGCCAGGAAGGCGGTCGGTCATGATGATGGAATCGACGGCGAAAGAAATCGCCCTCGCCATCCCCCTTCTCACGGAGGAGAACGTCGACGTCCACACCGCGATCAGCGCGATGACACGGCGCCATCCCACAGCGATCGGCTGGCTGTTGACCCCAGCACAGGCCCTCTGGGTGCGCTGGGATGGGAAGAGCGACGAACTCAAGCACGCGGTCGGCGACGCTCATGGAGCGGGCCTGGACGTCGAAGAGCGCACCGTTCCCGACTCGCTCCTCGCCACCGTCTTCGAAGCCCGCTTGTTCACCGGCGATGCAGAACTGCGCTGGACCTTCGACCAAGAACACCAATGGGGCCGCAGCATCGTCTGGGGCCCCGGAGCGACGAAGGGTATGCCGACGAGCGACGCCACGATAACCGTGGATGAGCGTTTCCCCAGCTCCCACCGCCCTCGTGCTTTGCCGGAATCACACCGTCTCTTCTGGGGAACCGTCGTTCAAGTGAAACACGGATGGGCGCAATTGACGGAGGCCCGCCTCGGCTCCTTCTGGGTCCCCTGCCCCAACGCGAAAGCGGGCGGTCCGGTCTACTTGCGCCAGGTCGAGTACACCGTCACAGAACCCCAGCACGGCAATGTCAGCGTCACCGACGTCCGTTTCACCGGTTTGATCGGGAATAAGGAGGGCGGGATGGCTCTCAAGAGTGAAGGAGAGAACGACCGTGTCTGATCCGGTTATCAATGCAGGCGAACGTCCCAAGCAGGCCCGTAATTCGAACGGCGAGTATTTTCTCAATCCTTATAACTTTATTCTTCCTCCTGACCGCAAGAAGGGGGAAAACGATAAGTCATCCGGGTTGTCGGATGGCCCCGCACCTCCACGTGGAACGTTGGCGGGCGAGCATCTGGCTGCAGTGATCCCGATCTCGATCACAGCTCGAACCCCAATTCTTGTTCCGGATCAGAATCGGGCGATTCCACCAAACCCGGAGAAGAATCGTCCAAGGGTGTTGCGCACGCATTGCGGGCCAGATGATCTTCCTATGATCAATCCATCTTCGGTGAAAGGAATGCTTCGCTCCGCGTATGAGGCCATCACGAACAGTCGTTATGGAGTCATGAGTGAATCATCGAAGACGGCCCGTGAGTTTCGGCATCCTCGTGGAAAGAAAATTCCTTACAGGAACTCTCCTGCGGATCTCGCGGAGGATTCAGGGCACCTCCCCGCTCGTGATGAGTCGGAACTCTCACCGGCAGATCGCATGTTTGGATGGGTCAGACAGGGAGACGTTGAGGATCGGGGGCAAACACGTCGGCATGAGGCGCTCCGAGGGGCTCTGAGAATCGATCCGCTGAAATTGGTTTCCGACCCTGTTGTTGTCAGGTCTGGACTTGCCGTGAGAATTCCCTTGGCTACTCTGGCCGAGCCGAAATCATCCCAGTATCGTTTCTACGCCACGAATTCTGAGGGTGCACTTTTGAGCGAGGGCGCGCAGAAGAGTCGCGAGGAGGGATTCAATCGTCAAAAACAAGGACGCCTAAGAGGGTGGAAGGTTTATCTTCCTCCGACAGAGGTGCTCCAGGCAGATCATTCCAATGATGCGGAGCAGGCCTCTAGTGCGGCTGGGTATTGGGATCCCGAAAGTCGGGAGCTTGGACCTGGGAAGCAAGTGGCAAGGGAATACAGAAGGAGGATCGAGCAGAAAGTCAGACCAGCTCTTGACTCTGATATCGAGGGATTTATCCCGGTTGGGACTCGTTACACCACCACATTACGAATCCAAGGGGTCACTGTCGAAGAACTCAGCGCGCTCTTCTGGCTCCTCGCCTTGCCCGAAGGGGCCGTGCTGCGATTAGGTCTAGGTAAGCCACTGGGCTTCGGGGCCGTGGAGGTCAAAGCGGTATGGGATGAAGTTCGGATAGATGAAGTGATCGACCTTCAACTTCGTTACCGCAGTATGGTTCCGGATTCGGCGATCGAGGACTCTGACGAATGTTGGGAGGCCAGCAATCTCATTAGCCATTATGATTGTCTTCTCAGTCGGTGTGATCATCTTAAAGGACTGAGGGATCAGTTCCTCGATGCGGCTTTCGGCTACGCCGGAGCTGCGGTGCATTATCCGCGATTTGATCTTCCGGGGGAAATGGTTCGTCCTCCGGAGGGGAAGAACTGGGAACCACGTTTGTACGAGTGGTGGGGCGCAAATGAAACTGGTCGGAAACCTGGCGAGGGAGATCAGAGGGATCGAACTGGCCAGCGGAAGAGCCTTCCCTTCTTAGGTGAAGAGGATGCTCCAGTTCTGCCCTACGATCCGACGGAGATCGTGCAGTGACGACGAGCGGAATAACCTCTGATCTGGTGGCACCAGTCACTGATTTCAAGCCCATGGTCGACTCTCTGAAGAAGACTGGTTCGGCGGAGCGATATCGAAGACGACATTGTTTTGGTTTCCTGGCAGTTCTTCGGCGGATATCGCGTTGGTCTGTGGTTGTCCCGAACGTTATCACTGCGATCAGTTTGGCGGCGATGACAGCGTTTGGCGGTCTGATTCTCGAAGATCTCCTTTCTGCGAAAGGAAGCTCGGGAATGCAGCCGCTTATCATTTCTCGTTGGTGGTGGCTTGGAGTCTCATTCCTTGTGTTGCTGATAATAGGTCTGGTTTGGGCGCGTCGCATTAAATCGAAAAGAGGTAGCGCCTACATCGTTCAAGTTCAGGACGAGTCGGCCCCGCGCTGGCATGCCGGTCGCATAGTTGAGGAAACCGCAAGCCATCTCAATCGCAACACATTCATCGAGAGATTCGATCCAGGGGATGAAATTGTAGTCGATTTGAGGAACGAAGTCACTGCATTGGCGTCCGAGATTCAAGCAAGTCAGAACGGGGATGATGACACAACCTGTTTCTCATTCTATCCGGATATGGTTTTCCCGGTGGGCTTAGCCTTGGGGTATAGTTGGGAGCCTCCCGCTGGCACGCGTCTATTCGAGATCAACGGCGAAGGTGGAAGGCCTGATTTCAGCATGAAAATGCGCGACCTGCATGCTCCGAAGATGATTAAGGGAAACGGAGGAAT
>JAISHO010000048.1 GCA_031262485.1 Propionibacteriaceae bacterium | reverse complement strand
CCTCGAAGTGGTTGCGCGCTTCGGTGAACGACTGCCCCGTCAGATCGGAGAGGGCGGAGATGGCGGCCGGAGCGAACCCGGCGGGGGTGTTGATGCCGGTGCCGACGGCGGTGCCGCCCAGAGGCAGTTCACGCACCCGTGGCAGAACGGATTCGAGACGCTCGGCGGCGTAGGCGAGGGTGGCGGCGTAACCGGAGAACTCCTGGCCAAGCATGACGGGCGTGGCGTCCATGAGGTGGGTGCGCCCCGATTTGACGACGTCGGCGAATTCGGTCGCTTTCGCTTCGAGCGTGGTCTGGAGTTCGGCGAGCGACGGGACGAGATCCTCGACGATGGCCAGGGCGACCGCCACATGGATCGCGGTGGGGAAGGTGTCATTGCTGGATTGGCTGGCGTTGACGTCGTCGTTGGGGTGGACGGTCACCCCGGCCTGAGCGACGAGCGAGGCGATGACTTCGTTGGTGTTCATGTTCGAACTCGTGCCCGACCCGGTCTGGAAGACGTCGATCGGGAAGTGGTCGAGATGTTCGCCGGCGGCGATCGAGGCGGCGGCCTGCTTGATCGCCTCGGCCTTCTCGGCCGTCAACACGCCGAGGGATTCGTTGGCGGTGGCGGCCGCCTGCTTGATGAGCCCGAGGGCACGGATGAGGCGGGCTTCGAGCGGCTGGCCGCTGATCGGGAAATTCTCGACCGCCCGCTGCGTCTGGGCGCGCCACAGGGCGTCGGCTGGAACCTGGACGTCGCCCATGGAGTCGTGTTCGACGCGGAAACGCGGGGTCGTGGAAGTGATGTCAGTCATGTCGGCCAGATTACGACATCCCCGCCGCCTGCGGCATTCACCTCATGAAACTCGTGTCCACAGGCGTCGTTACACGTCCGAAACTCAAGGGCAACGAGGGAGCAATGCACCATCCGGTAGCGTTGTCACCACGACAAGCGCTTGGCGCTAGTGGTCTGTCGCGTCCACGGCCGGCCTGTCCGTTTCTGGAGTACCAGTCCTAGGAGTGAAGTTATGTTCAAGAGCGCCGACGATCTGCTGGCCTACGCGAAGCAGGAGGAAGTTGAAAATTTCGACGTCCGGTTCTGCGATCTGCCTGGAGTCATGCAGCATTTCACGGTGCCGGCCCAATCGTTCGGCCCTGAGGTCTTCAGTGAGGGCCTCGCTTTCGACGGCTCGTCGATCCGGGGGTTCCAGCAGATCCATGAATCCGACATGGCCCTGTTGCCCGATCCGACGACCGCTTTCATCGACCCCTTCCGTACTTCCAAGACGATGGTCATCAACTTCTTCGTCCATGATCCGCTGACGAAGGAGCCTTACAGCCGCGATCCGCGCAACATCGCCCGCAAGGCTGAGGCCTATCTCGCCTCGACCGGCATCGGCGACACCGCTTTCTTCGCGCCGGAGGCCGAGTTCTACGTCTTCGACGCGGTCCGTTACGAGACGAAGCAGTCCGCCGGGTATTACTTCATCGATTCCGAGGAGGGCGCCTGGAACACCGGCGTCGAGCATGAGAACGACGGCTCAGCCAACCGCGGTTACAAGATTCGTTACAAGGGTGGTTATTTCCCCGTCTCCCCGGTCGACCACTTCGGCGATCTGCGCGACGAGATGGTGGCGAACCTGCAAACCGTCGGGCTGACGGTCGAGCGCGCCCACCACGAGGTCGGCACGGCCGGCCAAGCGGAGATCAACTATCGTTTCAACACGATGCTGGCCGCCGCCGACGAGGTCCAGAAGTTCAAGTACGTCATCAAGAACACCGCCTGGGCAGCGGGCAAGACGGCCACCTTCATGCCGAAGCCGATCTTCGGTGACAATGGTTCGGGCATGCACGTCCACCAGTCGCTGTGGCGTGGCGAGGACCCGCTCTTCTACGACGAGACGGGCTACGCCGGGCTCTCGGACATGGCGCGTTATTACATCGGCGGCCTGCTCAAGCACGCCGGCTCTCTGCTCGCTTTCACCAACCCGACGACGAACTCCTACCACCGTCTCGTGCCCGGTTTCGAGGCGCCGGTCAACCTCGTCTACAGCCAGCGCAACCGTTCCGCTTGTATCCGTATCCCGATCACCGGGTCGAACCCGAAGGCCAAGCGCATCGAGTTCCGTTGCCCCGATCCGAGCTCGAACCCCTACCTGGCTTTCGCCGCCTGCTTGCTGGCCGGCCTCGACGGGATCGAGAACAAGATCGAGCCGCCCGCCCCGATCGACAAGGACCTCTATGAGTTGCCTCCGGACGAGCACGCCGAAGTGGCCCAGGTGCCCGGTTCGCTCGACGCCGTCCTCGACGCCTTGGAAGCCGATCACGATTATCTCCTGGCCGGCGACGTCTTCACCTCCGACCTGCTCGAGACGTGGGTCGAGATGAAGCGCTCCGACATCGACGCGCTGCGTCTGCGCCCGCACCCGCACGAGTTCGAGATGTACTACGACCTCTGATCCTCATCGATCACGAGATCTCATTCGCTGCCCTGGGGTTCGGCCATCCGGCTGAGCCCCAGGGCAGCGCTCTGTGGAGGCGCGAAGGATCGCCCTCCTCACCTCAAGCGGTGGTCAGCGACGACGGCGGCGCCGGCCACCGTCGATCCAGCCGCCTCGAGTTCTCGGATCGCCTCGGCGAGCGTCGATCCGGTGGTGACGACGTCGTCGACGATGACGATGGTCCCCCGGGGAGCCGACCGGGCGACGAGCGCATGGTCGAGGTTCGCCCGACGCTCGTGGGCGTCGAGGCCGGTTTGATCGGCCACTCGGCGCCGATGGGATAGCACCGATCGACGGCGGGCGGGCAACCCGACGCGACGGAGCCACCCGACGGCTCCGTCGGCGACGGCCGCGGTGACATCGAGCCCCCGTTTCCTCACGGTGGCGGGCGAGGAGGGCGCCGGCACGAGGACGAGCGGGCCACCGCTGAAAGCGTTCCCCCGATCGCTGTCATCGTGAAGTCCGGCCACGGCGCCGGCCAGGAGGCGACTGAGCGGGGCGATGGCGTCCCAACGGCGCCGCTCTTTGGCGGCGTTGATGAGAGTGGGAACGATCCCGTCGTACTCCCCCGCCGCCCAGATCGGGCCGGCGACTCGGGGACGATGGCACGGGCGAGGGCGGCTGCGCGACACCTCCGTCGCGCAGTCACGGCACAGCCCCCATCCCGGATCGTGGCATCCGGGGCAGTCCCCGCCGAGAAGAAGATCGGCCGCCGCGCCGACGAGGCCGTCATGGGCGGGCCGCAGCGAGGATCCGCGAGACGGCGCCCGGTGATCGGTGGGTTCTCGTTCCATACCCCGACTATGGGGAGGATCCGTCCCGTCGTGTCATCCCGGATAAGCGATGGCGGCGCATCCGTCGGCCAAGCGTGACCACTGGTAGATGTCCTGGTAAGACCACACCTGCCCGCCCTCGTCGAGCACCGCGAGATGGGTGCCCTCGGGCTCGGAGACGGTGGCGATCCGCGTCACCGCGTTTTGATCCGGCCGGCCCCACTCCTCGATGCCGAGGCCGTCGATATCGCTGTGAAAGACCTCGGTCGTGCCGGTGGCCCCGGCGCTGGCGAGGAGGGCGAGGGAGTTGGCCCGCGTCCAAGCCAGGTCGGTGATCCGGCTGAGTTGGCTTCCCTCCCACAGGATGCGCAGCCCCCGCCAATTTCCGGCGGCGGCGATCTCACCGGTGGCGCTCAGCTGCACTTGGATGAGGCCGAGCTCTGTCCGGTCGTCGACGGTGGCGATGACGGCGATCCGCCGCCCATCGGGCGCCAAACGGAAGTCCTGGACCGTCCCGGGCAACCCGGAGACGATCGCTTTGGTGACGAAGGGGGCGCCGCTCGACTCGTCGATGACGATGAGCGAGGTTCCCCCCTCCTCGTTCGCCATCGTCCAGATCCGGCCTTGGAGATCGAATTGAGGGCGTGTCAGCCCCTCTTGGGCGAGGGCGAGGGCGGTGGGGCCGGATTCGATGAGGCCCGTCTCGATCCCCGCCGGGGTGAGGACGGCGGCGCGCAGGGCGTCAGCCGAGACGGCCAAGGCGGAAGAGGGACGGGGGATCTGCCCGAGATCCCCGTCGACCGGACTGGGCTCTCCCCCACTGGCCCGGGCCCGGGCCACGACCTCGCTCCGTAGGATGAACAACTGGTCTTGAGCGATATGGCCGTCTCGGTTGACGGCGTCGGCGTCGCGAACCGGCAGAGAGCCATCGGCGACCAAACCGGTGATGATGGGCTCCCCGTCGACGATGAAACGGACCCGGTCGACATCAGCCGTCTGGCGCAAGGTGGCGCCGCATTCGGCGGCCAAGGCGGTGATCTCCGCCGTGCTGAGGGCGGTGGCGGAAGCGTCGATCGGGATCGTCGCGACCGCCCCGGAGACGGTCACCTCGCCGGTGCGGGTGAACGGCCCCACCCGTTCCCCGGCGAGAGGGGCCAACCAGGACGACGGGCCGGTCAAGGTCGCGTCGACGGCGGCGTTCAACCCTTGTCCCCGGGAGACGTAGCGCGAATCGGGCAGGAGGACCTCGCCGAGCGAATCGTAGAAGTAGGCGTCGATCCGGGTGAAGGCGGCCATGAAGAGAGAATGCGGCAGGGCCAACCCGTCGGGCGGATGGCTGATGCGCCATTCGCCGCTGGCGTCGCGGACCAAGCCGAAATCGTGGTTCCAGGCTGGCTCGGCGGCGCTGCTGTAGGCGCCGTCGCGTCCGAGTTGGCCGACGGTCGTGGCCGAGATCGTGACGGCCCCGTCATCGCCGACCCGCGGATTGGCGCCGTCGGCGTAGATGAGGACGTGGGAGCGGGGATCCCAGGTGGCGGCGGCCTCCTCGGTCAGATATTGACGCGCGGTGGCGTAGCCGGTCTGCACCGAGGACATCGCCAGGAGGAACCCTTGGACGATGAGCGCCGGAGCGGCGCCCTGGGGAGGCGGATCGGCGTCGATCTCGATGGCGTCGTCGGCCGCGGCCCAGATCACCGGCTCTCGTGGATACGTCTCGACCGACCCGGTCGTCGGCAAGGTGGCGCACCCGGCGAACAGTGTGATGGCGAGCAGGGCGGCGATGGCCCGGACCGGCGATTCAGCGGCCTTCCCCACGCGCGTGACCGGCTTGACCTGGTTGTCTGTGACCTGGGATCTCATGCTTGGCTCCCGACGATGAGCTCACGGCCAGCCACCGAGACGTCGAGGACGTCGGCTTGATCGGCGTCGACCGGGATGAGCGGCAGGGGCGACGACATCACCGGCTGGCCGCCGACCCTGGGCAATGTGACCCTGAACTGGGCGCCTTGGCCGACCCGGCCCCAGGCGTGGATCCAGCCCTCGTGGAGGCGGACGTCCTCCTGGGTGATGGCCAGGCCCAGCCCCGTCCCCCCGATCCGACGGGTGCGGGCCGGATCGCCGCGCCAGAAGCGGTTGAACAGTTGGCGACCCTCGTCGCGGCTGAAACCGACGCCGTGGTCGCGCACGGTGAAGGCGACGACGGCGTCGTCACCGGCCAGGGTGATGTCGATGGGGTTGCCATTGGCGTGTTCGATCGCGTTGCTGATGAGATTGCGCATGATCCGAGTGACGCGTCGGCTGTCGACCTGGGCGACGCATCGTCCCGGGGGCGCGTGGAACCGCAGCGGCGCGCCCGCCGCTTCGGCCACACCTCGCAACGAGTCGACCTCGGAGGTGAGCAGTTCGCTGAGGTCGGCGTCGTCGAGGGTGAGGACGGCGGCTCCGGCGTCGAAACGAGAGATCTCGAGCAGATCGGCCAGGAGCGATTCGAACCGGCTGACCTCTTGGTGGAGGAGGACGGCGGAGCGGGTCTCGATCGGATCAGGGAAGACGTCGCGCCGGTCGTAGAGGACGTCGGCCGCCATCCGCACCGTCGTCAACGGAGTGCGCAACTCATGCGAGACGTCGGAGACGAACCGCTGTTGCAGATGGGAGAGCTGCTCCAACTGCCCGATCCGTTGTTGCAACTGCTCCGCCATATGGTTCATCGACAAGGCCAAACGGCCCAAATCGTCGACGCCTCGCACCGGCATCGGCTGGGTCAGCTCACCGGAGGCGAGACGTTCGGCGGCCTGACGGGCGGCGCGGATCGGCTGGACCGTCTGCCAGGCCATCCCGTAGGCGACCAGGCCCATGCCGATGAGGAGGACGAGCGCGCTGACGACGGCGCCGGTCTGAAAAAGGTCGAGAGTGCGTTCCTCCTCGATGAAGGGGAAGACGAAATAGACCGGATACCGGCTCGACCCGGCCCCGCTCACCGTCGAGGCGACGATGAACCCGGGTGCGGCTTCGTCCTCGCCGATGTGGCGCACGCTCGTGGCGACGGTGTGGACGGCCAACCGGTCGGAGGCGACCGCTTGGCGCAAGTCGTCCGGGATGCTGGCGGAATCGAATCCCGGGGTCGACAAGGACCCGGTGTCGGATTCGAAGGAGACCTCGTAACGGCCGGAGACCTGCCCCCGCTGGATCGCCGACAAGGTGATCTGGCTAGGGATGACATGGATGCCGACCTGCTCCTCGCCGGCGGCCCAGAGATCTTGTTCGATGAGGCTCATCGCCTCGTTGGCGTCGGACAAGGCCGATTGCCTGGCTTGGGCGAGGACCTCGCCGGTGACCTGGTGGACGAGGAGGATGCCGGCGACGACGAGGACGACCGCCGTGCCGGCCACCGACAACGTGACGACCCGCAGTGACAACGAGGAGCGCCACCAGTCGAGCGGGGCGGAAAGAATCCTCAGCAGCGCCCCCGACGCCGCGGCGGACCGGGGTTCCCGCTCGGCCTGCGGCACGATGTCAGGCCCCTTCGCCGGCCCGATAGCCCACACCCCGCACCGTGACGATGAGTTCGGGGTTGTCGGGATCGCGTTCGATCTTGGCCCTCAGCCGTTGGACGTGAACGTTGACCAACCGAGTGTCGGCGGCGTGGTGGTAGCCCCAGACCTGTTCGAGCAACTGTTCACGGGTGAAGACATGCTTGGGGCGGCGGGCCAGAGCGAGGAGCAACTCGAACTCGAGCGGGGTGAGGTTGACGATCTCCCCGTGGTGGCGCACCTGGTGGGATTCGACGGCGATGACGAGATCGCCCAATTTGATCGTCTCGACCTCCCCGGCGCTGAGTCGGCGCAACCGGGTCTTGATCCGAGCGATGAGCTCGCGGGGGGTGAAGGGTTTGGCGATGTAATCGTCGGCGCCGGCCTCGAGGCCGTCGACGATGTCGTTGGTGTCGGAGCGGGCCGTCAGCATGACGATCGGCACCCCGGAGGTCGCCCGGATGTCGCGGCAGACGTCGACGCCGTCGCGCCCGGGAAGCATGAGGTCGAGGAGGACGAGATCGGGCCGCTCCCGTTCGAAGGCGGCGACGGCTTCGTCGCCCCGGGCGCACCAGGCCGTCTCGTAGCCTTCTTGCCGCAGGATCAAACCGAGCATCTCAGCCACGGCGCCCTCGTCGTCGACGATGAGGATCTTCTCGTTGAAGGACTTCTCGCCGACGCTCTTGTCGCCGCTGTTGTCATAGCGATGCGATTGCTCGGTCATCGCGGCCACCGCCGTCTCATACCGAACGAGAATAGCCCGTCGTTCCATCGCCGGGAAGGAGGTGGGGCTGAACGCGCCGTCGAAGCCCCCGAACATCGGATCGATATAACAATGACTCGTTGCTTCTACCGGAGGCACGGGACTTCGGCAAGTGCCAAGGGGAAAGTCTCATCATGTGAAATGTAATTTGCGTCTCATCTCGCCGATGGCGCAGAGTTATCACCAGAGTCCCCGTGGCACAGCGCCACTCGGACCGGGCAACGGCGCCGCTCCCATCGGTCATCGAAGGAAGGGGCGACATGACCGCACCGGCGCTCATCATGCTTGCGCATGGCAGCACAGACCACCTAGTCACTGAGACGACACATCATCTGAGACATCGGATGCAGACGTTGCGCCCCGATCTCGAGGTCAGCGCGGCTTTCATCGATCACTGCCCACCGACCGGCCCCCAGGTCGTCAGCACCCTCGTCAATCGTGGCGCCACCGAGATTGTCTTCGTCCCCCTCCTGCTCGCCAGCGCCATCGACCACGACCCCGGCATCGACGTCCTCGTCGACCGGGTGAAGACGGCCTACCCCGACATCCGCTTCGCCGTCTCACGTCCGCTCGGGCCGGAGGCTTGCTTCCTCAACGTCCTCGACGAACGTCTCCGGAGCGCTCTGACCGCCGCTCGCGTCACCGAACTCGACGGCCTCATCCTCTCCCACGGCGGGCCGTGCGACGTCCGCGGCGCCGCCCTCCTCGCCCGGCGCGCCCGCCAATGGGGCACCCACCACCGTCTGGCCTGCGTCACCGCCACCGCCGACAGCTCCGGCATCGGGATCGTCCCGGCCATGGAGAGCCTCCACGCGCAAGGGCGCCGGCACATCGCCGTCGGCTCGTTCTTCCTGGCCCCCGATCAGTCCTTCGAATCTCAGGCCCATCAAGCCCTCCATCTCGGGGCGGTGGCCGTCAGCTCCCCGATCGGCGCCGACGACTCCGTCCTCGACACCGTCATCGCCCGCTACGCTTTCGCCGCGATGGATCTGCTCGACCTCGACGAGACCCCCGAGGACACCTTCACGCCGATGGAGGAGTTCCACTCTCCGGCCTTGTCGGCCTGATCGGGCGTGTCCCCGCCACGGAGCGTGACCGTACCGCTTAGCCTGACAACGTGGCGATCATCACCGGGGCAGGGTTCCCCCCAGCACGGTTCTCCGACGCGATCACCGATCTGGCGACCTTCTCGTGGACGCCGGCGGTGACGATCGAGGAGCTCCGTCCGCCGGACCACCTGGCCCCTTTTTCAGCGGCGGTCTCAGCCGATGTCGTCCACCACGGCGACGACGTCGGTTACGGTCGACTCATCCTGCTCCACGACCCAGCCGGACGTGACGATTGGGACGGCTACTTCCGCTGCGTCACGTACGCCCGGGCCGACGTCTCGCTCGAGACCGTCCATGACCCTTTCCTCGCTTCGGTCGGCTGGTCGTGGCTCATGGACGCCCTCGACAGCGACGACGCGGTGTACCGTGAGCCGGGCGGAACCGTCACCACCGTCGCCAGCACCCCGTTCGGGGCCAAGGCCGACGACGACGCGCGCGGCGAGATCGAGATCCGGGCCTCGTGGACAGCCCAGCTCGACGACGCTCACCGTTTTTCCGCCCACATCGGCGCCTGGCAATCCCTCCTCTGCCTCATCGCCGGCATTCCCGCCGAAGAGAACGGAGTCATCTCCTTGCACCCCCGATTGCTCGAGCACTCATGACCGACAACTCCACCCCCCGAACTGTCCCCTCCCCCGTCGAAGCCGAGCCGCCCACACTGACGGAGCCCGCCGACGGCGTTCCTCCCTTGACCAACACGCTCGACGGCTTCACCGCCTTCGTCGCGGCGCTCGACGGATCCGAGCCGCTGCCGGTCGGCGTCGACACCGAGCGGGCCTCGAGTTTCCGCTACAGCTCACGGGCCTACCTGCTCCAGTTCAAGAGCCCCGCCACCGGGATCGCCCTGCTCGACCCGATCGCCCTGCTCAAAGACGGCGCCGATTTCACCGCTCTCAATGCAGCCCTGGCGCCGAGCGAGTGGATCATCCACGCCGCCAGCCAAGATCTCACCTGCCTCATCGAGATTGGCTTGACCCCTCGACGGATCTTCGACACCGAACTGGCCGCCCGCCTCGTCGGGCGCAGCCAAGTCGGCCTGGGGCCGCTCGTCGAATCCATCCTCGGGGTGCGCCTGCTCAAGGAGCATTCAGCGGCCGACTGGTCGCAACGTCCCCTGCCGGACGACTGGCTGACCTACGCCGCGCTCGACGTCGAGGTCCTGGCCGATCTGCGTGATCATCTGGCCGGAGAACTCGAGGATCTCGGCCGGACCGAGTGGGCCCGTCAGGAGTTCGACCACACGATCGAGGTGGCGCTCAACCCCCCGCCGCCGAGGCCGGATCCCTGGCGGCGGACGAGCGACATCCATCTCGTGCGCACGGCCCGCGGGATGGCCGTCGTCCAGCAGATGTGGCAGACCCGCGATCGGATCGCCGCTGAGGAAGACCTCTCCCCCACCAAGCTCCTCCTCGATCGCGCCATCACCGCTCTCGCCACGACGGCCGACAAGGGCGGTCAGGCGGCCACGCTCAAAGAGTTGGAGCGCAGCCATTGGTTCCGCAAGCGCCGTTCCCGTCCCCACATGGATGCCTGGGCCGACGCCGTCCGCGCCGCTTTCGCCGCCCCGAACGACCAGCTCCCCCCGCTCAAGCGCCCCAGCGACGCCATACCGAAACCGCAATTATGGTCACGGCGCGATCCGGCGGCCGACGCCCGATGGAAGAAGATCCGCCCGGCGATCGTCGCCCTCGCCGAGGAGCTCGAATTGCCGGTCGAGAACCTCATCTCTCCGGTCGTCTTGCGCACCTTGCTGTGGGAACCGGTCGGGTCCGACCGCGCGGCGGTCGAGGCTCAGTTGGCCGAACTCGGCGCCCGCCCCTGGCAGCGTGAGCTCATCGCCGACATCATCGCCGACGGATTGGCCGAACTCGCCGCTGACAAGGCCTGAGAGCGGCGTTCGGAGAGGTGAGCCGCCGCTGAGGCGTCGAACACCGGCCAGGGCGAGATTCGCCTCAGTCTCCTGGGTGGGAGTCTTCCGCCCCGTGCTCCGAGGAGATGTCCGAGGCCTGCCCGATCCGTGCGAGCACGGTGGCGACGACCGCCTCGGCGCTCAGTCCGAGATCGTCGAGGATCGCCCCCCGGCTGCCCTGGGGGATGAACCGGTCGGGGATGGCGTGGCGCGCCACCGGCGTCGTCAGCCCGCGATCGGCCAAGGCGGCGCCGAGCTTCTCCCCCAGCCCGCCAGTGTCGACCCCGTCCTCGACGCTGACGACGAGGCGGGCCTCTCCGGCCAGATCGAAAACCGTGGGGTTGATCGGCCAGGCCCACAGCGGGTCGATCGCCCGGGCCGTCACTCCGGCCTCGGCCAACCGATGGGCGGCGTCCACCGCGACGGCGGCCATCGGCCCGTATCCGATGATGAGGACCTCGCAGCGAGGACCGGCCTCGGCGAGGATGTCGACCCCGCCCTCCTGGCGGATCGCCTCGAGCGGGGCCGGCGCGGCGCCCTTGGGGAAACGGATCACCGTCGGCCGGTCGTCGACCGCGACGGCGTCGCCGAGGGCGGCCCGCAGCCGAGCGGCGTCCCGGGGGGCGGCGAGGCGCAATCCCGGCACCATCGTCAACAAGGCCATATCCCACATGCCGTGGTGGCTGGGACCGTCCGGCCCGGTGACGCCGGCCCGATCGAGCACGAAGGTGACGCCGAGACGGTGCAACCCGACATCCATGAGGACCTGGTCGAACCCCCGGTTGAGGAAGGTGGCGTAGACGGCGATGACAGGGTGACAGCCGGCGATGGCGAGCCCGGCGGCGGAGGCGACGGCGTGCTGCTCGGCGATCCCGACGTCGAAGAGCCGAGTGGGAAACCGCTCGGCGAACGGCCCGAGCCCGACCGGGTTGACCATGGCGGCGCTGAGAGCGACGAGATCGGGCCGTTCTTCGGCCAGCTGGCAGATCTCCTCGGCGAAGACATCGGTCAGCGAAGGCCCCTCCCCCGGCAGCGGCGCCCCGGTGAGGGCGTCGAAGCGCCCGATCGTGTGGAAGTGGTCGGCGACATTCTCCTCAGCCGCCTTGTAGCCGTGGCCTTTGTGGGTGAGGCAGTGGACGATGACGGGGCCGCCGAAACCCTTGGCCTGGGTCAGGCCGCGTTCGACGGCCGCCCGGTCGTGACCGTCGATCGGGCCGATGTATTTCAGCCCGAGGTCGGCGAACAGGCCCTGGGGGGCGAGGACGTCCTTGAGGCCGATCTTGAGGCCGTGGAGGAGCTCGTAGGCCGCTCCGCCGACGAGCGGGGTGCCCTGGACGACGCGTTTGAGGACGTCGAGGAACTGTTCATAGCGCCGGTCGGTGCGCAAGCCGTCGAGTTGCTCGGCCAGGGCGCCGACCGTCCGCGTGTAGGAGTGTTCATTGTCGTTGACGACGATGATGAGGCGCAGATCGCGCTGGACGGCGATGTTGTTGAGCGCCTCCCAGGCCAATCCGCCGGTGAGAGCCCCGTCGCCGACGACGACGACGACATCGTGCGGATTGTTCTGCAGCCGGAAAGCCTCGGCGATGCCAGCCCCCCAGGACAGGGCGGTCGAAGCATGGGAGTTGCTGTTCCAGTCGTGCTCGGATTCCTCCCGACTGGGATACCCGGACAACCCGTCGGCTTGCCGCAAGGTGGCGAAGGACTCGTGGCGACCAGTCAGGATCTTGTGAACATAGCTTTGGTGACCGGTGTCGAAGATGATGGGATCGTCCGGTGATTCGAAGATCCGGTGGATCGCCAGGGTCAACTCGACGACCCCGAGGTTGGGCCCGAGATGGCCTCCGGTGGCGGCGACATGGTCGATGAGGAAGGCCCGGATCTCGGCGGCGAACTCGTCCAACTGCTCATCGGTGAGGTCACGCAGATCGAGAGGGGACGTGATGCCGTTGAGCCATTCCATGCGAGGGAGTCTACGTCGTGTTCGCGATGGATCGTCGTGATCCGGTTCTCCTCCCGGCGGTTCAGCCGCTGGCGTCGGACGATCAGACGCCGGGGCGACGGCTGCGCTGCGATCCGTGGGGCTGGTCATGCGGTGACGATGAAGACGACGACCCAGACGATGAACTGGAGCAGGAGCACTCCCCCGACGATCCGGCGGACCCGCTTGGTCCACGGCTTCGGCCGCGGGGCGCCAGGCGGGTTCTCATCGTTCCAGGTGAGCACGACGGCGATGGCGGGCAGGAGGAGGACGATCGATCCGGCGAGGACGGCGTTCGTCTCGACGATGAGCTGGAGCAACAGGAGGCAGCCGAGGACGATCCACGCCATCCACTCCCACCCCAGCCGGAAGCACACCACTCCGATGAGGCCGAGCAGACCGGTGAAGACGATGAGGACGACCCAGGTCAGCACGACCGGTTGGCACATGTCGGTGCCGTCGGCGCACATCGTCAGCTCGGCCAGCGGCGCGGCGACGACGACACCGATGCCGGAGCCGATCCCGGCTAAGAGGGCGGCCAAGTAGGCGTAGATGAGACGGGTGATCCCCCACGGGGTCTCCGACAGCCGCAGCCTCATCGGGTTCCCGCAACCGCCGTCAGTTGCCGCACGACATAGGCCAAGATGCCGCCGTGGCGGATGTAATCGGCTTCCCGGACGGTGTCGACGCGGACATCGGCGGTGAAGACGATCGGCTCCTTTCCGCCCTCGGCCCGCACTGTCACCGTGGAGGGGATCCGACCCTCGGCGAAGGCGGCGATCCCCTCGATGGAGTACGTCTCCTCTCCGGTCAAGCCGAGGCTGGCGGCCGTCGAGCCGGCCGGGAATTGGAGGGGGAGGACGCCCATGCCGACGAGATTGGAGCGATGGATGCGCTCATAGCTGGAGGCGATGACGGCTTTGACGCCGAGCAGCGCGGTGCCCTTGGCCGCCCAGTCCCGCGAGGAACCGGAGCCGTATTCCTTCCCCGCCAGAATGATGAGGGGAACTCCGGCGGCGAGATAGTCGCGGGAGGCCTCGTAGACCGTCGTGACGGGAGCGTCCGGCTGGATGAAATCCTTCGTCACCCCACCTTCGGAGCCGGGCACGAGCTGGTTGCGCAACCGGATGTTGGCGAATGTCCCGCGGACCATGACCTCGTGGTTGCCACGGCGGGAGCCGTAGGAGTTGAAGTCACGTGGTTCGACGCCGTGCTCGCTCAGGTAGCGTCCGGCGGGGCTGGCCGCTTTGATGGCGCCGGCCGGGCTGATGTGGTCGGTCGTCACCGAATCGCCGAGTGAGAGCAGGACGCGGGCGCCGGCGATGTCGGTGATCGGAGCCGGTCGATCCGGCATGTCGTCGAAGTAGGGGGCCTGGCGGATGTAGGTCGACTCGTCGGCGAAGTCGAAGACCTCCGCTTGCGAGACCTCGAGGGCGCGCCAGCGCTCGTCTCCGTCGAAGACGTGGGCGTAGCGGTCGCGGAACATCTGGGAGTTGATCGAGGCGGCGACGACCTCGTCGATCTCCTGCTCGCTCGGCCAAAGATCGGTGAGATAGACGGGCGCGCCGTGGGCGTCGTGACCGATCGGATCGCTCGTCAGATCGATGTCGACGGTGCCAGCGAGGGCGTAAGCGACGACGAGAGGGGGGCTGGCTAGGTAATTCACCCGGGTGTCGGGCGAGATCCGGCCCTCGAAATTACGGTTTCCGCTCAACACGGCGGCGACGACCAATCCTTCGTCGTCGACCGCCTTCGTCACCTCCTCGACGAGCGGGCCGGTGTTGCCGATGCAGGTGACGCAGCCGTAACCGACGAGGGCGAAGCCGAGGTCGGCGAGATAAGGCGTCAGGCCGGCGGCGGAAAGGTAATCCATGACCACCTGAGACCCTGGTGACAAGGTGGTTTTCACCCAAGGGGCGGGGCGGAGGCCGCGTTCGACGGCTTTCTTCGCGACGAGCCCGGCCGCCACCATGACGGAGGGGTTCGACGTGTTCGTGCACGAGGTGATGGCGGCCACGCCGACGGCGCCATGGTGGGCGACGACCTGGTCTCCCGAGGCGTCGGTCAGGCCGAGGGGGATGGCGGCGGTGGG
The DNA here is from genome assembly GCA_031262485.1 of Propionibacteriaceae bacterium. Classification (GTDB taxonomy): domain Bacteria; phylum Actinomycetota; class Actinomycetes; order Propionibacteriales; family Propionibacteriaceae; genus WQYJ01. The sequence continues at coordinate 16,051 of JAISHO010000048.1, read as the reverse complement.
ATCGTCGGTCAACTCCGCCACGGTCTGGCGGAAGGATTCCCCGCCGCGGCGCAGCGGGATGCGGTCCTGGGGCCGCTTGGGGCCGGCGATCGAGGGTTCGACGGTGGCGAGGTCGAGTTCGAGACGGACGGTGTAATCCGGTTCGGCCGCCGGGTCATGCCAGAGGCCTTGTTCTTTGGCGTAGGCCTCGACGAGGCGGCAGTGCTCCTCGCTGCGCCCGGTCAAGCGCAGATAGTCGAGGGTGGCGCCATCGAGGGGGAAGATCGCGGCGGTCGAGCCGTATTCGGGGCTCATGTTGCCGATCGTGCAGCGGTTGGCGACGGGGACGGCCGCCACCCCGGGACCGTAGAATTCGACGAATTTCCCGACCACGCCGACCTGGCGCAGCAATTCGGTGATCGTGAGGACGAGGTCGGTCGAGGTCACCCCGTGCGGCAATTCGCCGGTCAGTTTGAGGCCGACGACATCGGGGACGACGAGGGGGATGGGTTGGCCGAGCATGGCCGCTTCCGCCTCGATGCCGCCCACGCCCCATCCGAGCACGCCGAGCCCGTTGACCATCGTGGTGTGGGAATCGGTGCCCACGCAGGTGTCAGGGAAGGCGAGGGTGCGCCCGTCCCGCTCGACGGTGGCGACGACCCGGGCCAAACGCTCGATGTTGACCTGATGGACGATGCCCGTGCCCGGAGGGACGACGGCGAAGTGGTCGAAGGCGCTCTGGCCCCAACGCAGAAATTGGTAGCGCTCCCGGTTGCGCTCGTATTCCCGCTCCGTGTTGAAGGCGAAGGCTTCGGGGCCGCCGAAGTGATCGGCGATGACGGAGTGGTCGATGACGAGTTCGACCGGGCAGGCCGGGTTGATGGCGGCCGGGTCCCCGCCCCGGGCGGCCACCGCCGAACGCATCGCGGCCAGATCGACGACGCAGGGCACGCCGGTGAAATCCTGCATGACGACCCGATAGGGCAGGAAGGGGATGTCGCGGGCGGGGGCCCCGGGGGCCCACTGGGCGACGGCGTCGACGTCGGCGTCGGTCACGACGACGCCGTCGCGGTGACGCAGCAGGTCTTCGAGGAGGATCTTGAGGCTGAACGGCAGGTTCGCCGAGGGCGCCGCGGCGGAGAGGGGGACGTAGTCGACGGTCGTCTCCCCGACGGTGAGGCGGGCCAGCCCTTCGGGGGCGGTGACGCTGGATCGGGGGGCGGCCTCTCCCATGGTCATGGGGACTCCTCGTCGCTCGGTGGATGTTCGACATGAACGTACCAGCCCGAGACCGCTACCTAAGAGCGTGGCCGGACGATGGCGCGGTTCAGTCGGCCAGCGGCCTCAGCAGAGCCAGCGATTCGACGTGGTGGGTGTGAGGGAACAAGTCGAAGGCGCGCAGATGGGCGAGCTCGTACCCGCGTTCTTGGAAGAATCCGAGGTCACGGGCGAGCGAGGCCGGATCGCAGGAGACGTAGGCGATCTCCCGGGGACGGCGTTGGACGATCCCCTCGACGGCCTCACGCCCGAGGCCGGATCGCGGCGGGTCGCAGACGACGGCGTCAGCCCGGCGCGCCACTTTGCCCTCGGGCCCCAGGGCCTGGCGGACGTCGGTGTTCCACACCGTCACCGGCTCCTCGATGGTGGCGACGGCCACCGCGGCGGCGGCCCGCTCGTCGCCTTCGACGGCGGCGACGCTTCCCCCCTCCCCGACCGCGGCGGCCAACGGCAAGGTGAAGAGCCCGGAGCCGCTGTAGAGGTCGAGGACCCGGGCGCCGGTCAGGTCGCCGAGGCTGTCGAGGACGGCGTCGACGAGGACGGCGCCGGCTTGGCGGTGGGCCTGCCAGAAACCATCGGCGGCCACGCGGTAGGTCCAGGTTCCCCGAGCGGTCTCGACGCGTTGAGTGAGGACGGGCGCCGGATCGTCGCCGCCCACCTGCCGAGGCGGTCGCGACGCACGGCGTCCCCGGCGCGGGGAATCCGCGGCCTCGACGTCATGGTCGTCGGCGACGGCGTCGCTCAAGGCGACGATGTGGGCCACGCCTTCGTCCGATTCCCCACTGGCTCGCACGATCCGCACCCGTTCGCCCGGACGGCCGGGAGCGTCGTCGACGGCGGCCAAGGCGGCGGCGACGATCTCATGGGCCAGGGGCATCTCGTCGAGAGCGACGAGCCGATGGGCCCCTGAGGCGTGCATGGCGAGGCGGTGGTCGTCGTCGACGACGAGGTCGAGCCGGTCGCGCCAGCGCAGACCGTCGCGCTCGTCGTCGCCGGGCGCCGCCTCGACGGTCACCTCGGCCTCGAGATGGGCGATACGACGCAGTTGATGGGCGATGACATCGGCCTTCCACCGCCGTTGGGCCTCCAGGGCGACATGGCCGAGATCAGCCCCGCCGACGCCGGTGCGCTCGGCCAGGGGCCAGATGTGGGGAACACGGTCGGGCGAGGCGGTGAGGATCTCCCGGGCGCGAGCGAACCAGAGGCGGGAGCGACGTTCTATCACCTCGGCGGTGACGACTTCGCCGGGCAGTGTTCCCGAGACGAAGACGACCCGCCCGTCATCGCGAGCGACGCACCAACCGCCGTGAGCGACGTCGGTGACGATGAGCGGCCCGATCGTCTCCGTCATCAGCTGGCGGCGACGGCGGTGGCGGGCGGAGTCAGCGCGATCACTTGGCCGGGCAATTTCGCCTCGGAGCCGCGCCGGACGACGATGTTGCGGAAGAACTCTTCGAGTTCGACGGCCGGACCGGCCTTGGCGGTGTCGAGGGCGGCTTGACCGAGCAGTTGCCCGTTGAGCACCCAGCGGGGGCCGTCGACATACCAGTCGCGCAACGGAGCGAAGCCTTCCTGGCCCTGGGGCGTCGTCGTCTTGATGACGCGGCGGATCTCGGTGCCGAAGGGGCCCCGGGCCTGCTCGACCGTCGCCCCGGCCGGCGCTTGGCGCAGGATGTCGTGGCGGATCTCGGAGGCGTATCCATCGGTGGCGGGGGCGGCGAAGAGGGTGATTTTGATGCCGGAATCGCCGAGATGCCCGATGAGGTGGAGGATGAGGCCTGATTTTTGATCGGCCAGCAATTGGAGCCGCATCCCCGGACTCGGGGTGACGATGAGCGCTCCCAGATCGACTCTCATGACGTCGTCGGCTTGGAGGTCGACCTCCTCGATGTCGAAGGGGCCGTCGTCGCGCCAATCCTGGCTGCGGTCGTACTCGTCCCACTCGTCGTCGTCGAGGGAATCGTCCTCGTCGTCGTCCTCGTCGTCGTCATCGTCGTCGACGCCGTCGGCCTCATCGGTGTCGTCATCGGCGGAGTCGGCGCTGACGGGCGAGGCCGTCGCCTCATCCTCGTCCTCGTCGAGGGGGAGGTCGTCGGTGGCGAGATCGTCGGCGGGGTTGGCGGCCGCGTCGTCTAAGCGGCGGCGAGAGAATCTCATGACATGCTCCAGGTGGAATCGTCCGGCGCCGGGAGGGTCGCCTCACCGGCGGTCTTCATCAACTCAGACACGGTACACGTCTTGGTGGAAACCTCACAGTCGGCCGGTTCCGCCGGAGGATCCGTAGCCTTTCTCGCCGCGCACGCTCTCGGGCAAGACGTCGACGACCGTGAAGTTCGCCTGAACGACCGGTTGGATGACGAGTTGGGCGATGAGGTCGCCGCGGTGGATCTCGATGGCGGTCTCATGATCGGTGTTGAGGAGGCAGACTTTGATCTCGCCACGATAGCCGGAGTCGATGGTGCCGGGGGTGTTGACGATCGTCAGTCCGGTGCGCGCGGCCAGCCCGGAGCGGGGGTGGACGAAGGCGGCGTAGCCCTCGGGCAGGGCCACGGCGATTCCCGTCGGCACGAGGGCCCGCCGACCGGGTTCGAGGCGGATGTCGACGCCACAGGCCAGATCGGCTCCTGCGTCTCCCGGGTAGGCGTAGCGAGGGACGGGAAGATCCGGGTCGATTCGCATCACCGGGACGGGGACGGGGGCGTCCGGTTTCATATTTCTCCGTACACTGGGGGTATGGACAAAGCTATCGTCGACAAGATTTACTCTGTCGCCGCTGGGGCGGTGGTGACTTTCGCCACCGGCTTCGCGCTGAAAAAGATTTGGAAGGTCTCCACCGGCGACGAGCCGCCGAACCCGGAAGATCCCGAAGTGCCGATCGGCGCCGCACTGGCCTGGTTCCTCGCCTCCGGTGTGGGCATCGGGCTGGCCCAGATGATGACGTCGCGCCGGATTCAAAAGCACCTCAATCCGCACGCCTGAGACATGTCGCCGGAGGTGTTCCCCGCTGTGAGGAGCGCCTCCGGCTTCATCGTGTGAGCAAGCGCTCACACACAATCAATACAATAATCTTTACCGTCACGGGTGGCGGCGATCTGGCTGCGGCTGCGCACGAGGAAACACCCAGCGCAGGTGAATTCATCGGCCTGGCGCGGCAACACACGCACCGTCAATTCCTCGTGGGATAGATCAGCCCCCGGGAGCTCGAAAGCTTCGGCCGCTTCGGCCTCATCCTCATCGACTTTGCCTGAGTTCTTGTCGTTCCGGCGCGTCTTGAGCTCTTCAATGCTGTCTTCGGCGATGTCGTCATCAGACTTGCGCGGGGCGTCATAGTCGGTCGCCATGAGAGGTCACCTTTCCTGGATTGACCGGACATGTGTATCACAGGCCGCCAAATCTGTCGAGAACATTCTTCCCCGTGCTCTTCGCCCGCCTGATCCGCCGTGATCACACCGTGGCGATCAGCGCGAGAAGACGCGCGGAAGAGAGCATACGTTGTTCGGCGTGGCCTGGTGTATCTTAGGGGAAGGTCAAGGCCCTCAGCGCCTTTCGTTCACGGACACGACCCCCCATGAGCGGACATTCCCATGATTGCGGACATGGGCCCCCGAGAGCATTGAGGAGGACACGTTGCCGACGAATTCCTCGTTCACTCCGCGCGAGATTCAGACGCGTGTGCGCTCCGGTGAGTCCGTCGCCGATCTCGTCGCCGAGAGCGGGATGCCCCCGGGCAAGATCGAGGCTTTCGCCGCCCCCATCCTGGCCGAGCGCGAGCACATGTGGGCGCTGGCCTTGTCGTCACCGGTCCGTCGTCTGGGTGAGACGGCCTCGTCGCGCCGGTTGCGCCAGGTGTTGGCGGAATCCCTCCTCGAGGACGGCCTCGACATCGACTTGTTCGCCTGGGATTCCTGGCGCCGCTCCGACGGGCGTTGGGTGATCCGGGGCGAATGCCACGAGAAGGCCTGGGATCGTTCTCCGCAATTCGTCTTCGATCCGCGCGGGCATTTCTCCGTCGCCGACAACGACGAGGCTCGTCACCTCATCGGGGATCCGGGTCGCTCCGCTCCCCCGCCCCGGCGCCACAGCGATCCCGATTCCGAGCCGACCGTCGAGGTCGAGTCGGTCCACACCCGCCGTCCCCGCCCCGTCAATCCTGTCCTCGCCCCGGATGAGGACACGATCGGCATCGAGACCTTGCGGCAGGACCCCGAACCGGAGTATCGCGAGGAGACGAGTTTCGTCTCCGACATGGATCTGCTCTACGAGATGATCTCGAAGATGGACGAGGATTCTGTGCGCATCTACCGGGGGCTGCGCGATCCGGTCGTCCAAGACGCCAGCCTCGACCTCCCCCTCGACGACGAGTTCGACGCGGAGGATTTCGACGAGGCCTCCGCCGATCTGGCCCCGGAGCCGGAACCGGCGCCGGTCGTCGATCTCAGGGCCGAGCACTCCTCGCATCGCCGTCGTTCAGACGCCACCGTCGTTCCCTTCCGTTCCCCTTCGTCTCGCTCCGCCTCCGCCCCGGCTGAGGAGCAGAAACCCCTCCCCGTCGTCGACGAGGCCACCGAGGTGGACGACGTCGTCGATCCGGAACCGTCCCCGGCGCGCCGCAAGCCGAAGCCGCGCCCCAAGCGGCAACGCGCCTCGGTGCCGAGTTGGGATGAGATCATGTTCGGCGGTCGCGGACCGAGCTGAGCGGTTCCTCGGCGATAGAGCCGAGTCGCGGGCGATTCGCCTGGCGGCTTTTCCTGGACGGACGATCTCTCTCACCGATGGGACGATCCTCCGCTCCCCTTCTCATCGAGTCGAGCGCTGATCACAGGACGATGAGAGGAACAATAGTTTCTGCCAGGCTGAGCGAGCCGTGGAACCCCTCGAGGCTGGCCTCCCCCGGTTGGTGCCGGGTCAGGAAGGCTTGGCCCCCACCGGCGGCGACGATGACGTCGCCGAGACTGCCGCGCACCCGCCGGTCGACCGGGCCGAAGACACCCGAGTCGATCGCTTCTCGACGGGTCCAGACCTGCCCGTCATGGGCGATCCGATCTCGCCACCGCCGGGCCACCGCCGCCGGACGCGAGGTGTGGAGATGGCGGAAGCGGGCCTCGCCGGCGATGATCCTGACATCGGCGATGAGATCGGATTCGTCCTCGATGCGGATCCGCTCGGGGGCCGGGACGTCGACCATGCCGTGGTCGCCGGTGACGAGGAGGGTGACGTCGTCGTCGAGGGCGGCCCGCAGGCGGGCGATCTGCCCGTCGATCGTCGTGAGAGCCGAGACCCATTGCGGTGAGGCGACCCCGTGGTGGTGGCCTTCATGGTCGAGCAGCCGGGTGTAACCGTAGACGAAGCTGCGCCAGCCGCGACGGGCGGCGGCGGCGATCGTCGTGACCCATCCGTCGAGGTCGGCCTCCTCCACCCCCGTCTCTTGGGGGCTGTCCCAGGCCGCCCGGCTCAACCCTGAACCGAGGTGGCGCGGGGGGACGACGCTCATGACGGTGACGCCCGCCTGGGCCATCCGGGGCAGGAGCGGGGTGAAGGGTTGGATCTGGGCCGGGTCGATCCGTGGGCTCCAACTGAGCGGGCGGATGATCGTGCCGGTGACGGGATGGCGGAAAGAGTAGCCGACGACGCCGTGTTGGCCCGGGTCGAGCCCGGTGCCCAAGGTCGTCAACGAGGTCGCCGTCGTCGTCGGCCGCGGCGCGGCCAGCCGGTGGGACGTCGGCAGAGCGGCCGTCAAGGTGGGGGCCGCCTGGGGAAGGCGGTCGAGCGGTTCGCGGCCCAAACCGTCGACGAGGACGAGGACGAAGCGCTCGGATCGCGGCAGGGTCAAGGCGCTGCCACGACCCCCGTCGATCCCCCAATCGTCGGCGATCGTGGGGAGGAGGTCGCGCAACGGGATGACCGGCCCGTCCCCACCAACACCGGCCTGGGGCACACCAGGCGCGATCGTGGACGAGGGTTCGGTCATATGTGACATCATGGCATACGGCGTGTTGGCCACTTCACCGTTGCCATAGGGCATTGTCAGGTGGGAGCGAGACCGGCCGAGAGGGGGAACGATGAGAACAAACCAGCCGTTTGTGGCGGCCCGGATCGAATCGTCGCTCAACCGGAGGGTCGAATCGGTGCTGCGGCGTTTGCGCTGGCACGACGCCATCGTCGCCCACACCGGTTACGGGTCCTCCCAGCGCCTGCGGGTGCTCGGGCGTGTCATCCTCCTCCCCCCCGGAAAAAACAACACAGCATTAGAGAGTGCCCGTGAGCAGGCGTGGTCGGAGCGACGCGGCTGGCGCAATTTCATCACCCAGCCGGCCGTTCGTCGTTTCGTCAACATCACGGTGGCCGGCAAGGTCATCAGCGCGACGACCGATCGCAGCGGCTACATCGACATCACGGTGAGCGACCACGGGCTGAGCCCGGGCTGGCACCATGTCACCGTCGAGACGCGCGATTCCGGGCCGGCTTCCTTGCCCGTCCTCATCGTCGCCGACGACATCCGTTTCGGCATCATCTCCGACATCGACGACACCGTCATCACGACCTACCTGCCACGCATCTTCATCGCGGCCTATAACTCGTTCGTCGTCACCGAATCGGCCCGGATCCCCGTCGCGGGAATGGCGCGGATGTACCGAGACCTCCTGCGGGACCATCCCGGCTCCCCGCTCATTTATCTGTCGACCGGAGCCTGGAACACTCAGCCTTTCCTCGAACGGTTCATCGGCCACCACGGTTTCCCCCCAGGCCCCATGTTGTTGACCGATTGGGGGCCGACAAACAACGGATGGTTCCGTTCGGGCCCGGAGCACAAGATCCGGTCATTGCACCGGCTCATCCTCGATTTCCCCCACATCCGCTGGCTCCTCGTCGGCGACGACGGGCAGCTCGATCCACGTCTGTACGCCGAGTTCGCCGCCGCGCATCCCGACCATGTCGCCGGCATCGCGATCCGCGAGCTCAATCCCGTCGAGCAGGTCCTCGCCCACGGCACGTTCACCGGGCGGACCTCGGCGATCGGCCCGCGCCGGCTCAAGCGGACGGTTCCGGAGACACGCGGGCACGACGGCTCCATCCTCGCCCCCCATGTGAAAACTATGCTCAGGGGGGCAGTGGCCGACCCGAATCCAGCCTGAAGGAGTCTGAGTGGCGAAGAAGACCGAGCCTGAGGAAGAAGCCGACGACAAGGTCATCGACATCGACGTCTCCGAGGAGATGGAGGCCTCTTTCCTCGAATACGCCTATTCCGTCATCTATGCCCGGGCTCTGCCCGACGCCCGTGATGGCCTCAAACCGGTGCAGCGGCGCATCCTCGCGACGATGAACGACATGGGGATCCGCCCCGACCGGCCCCATGTCAAATGCGCCCGGGTCGTCGGGCAGGTCATGGGTGTGCTCCACCCCCACGGCGATTCCGCGATCTACGACGCGCTCGTGCGGTTGGGCCAGCCGTGGGCGCAACGTCTCACTCTTGTCGACGGCCATGGCAATTTCGGCTCGCTGGATTCCGGCCCGGCCGCCATGCGCTACACCGAGTGCCGGATGGCCCGGGCGGCGCTGGCGATGTGCGCCGGGTTGGATGAGGACACCGTCGATTTCCGGCCCAACTACGACGGCAAGGAATCCGAACCGACGGTCCTGCCGGCCGCCTTCCCCAATCTCCTCGTCAACGGCGCCACCGGCATCGCCGTCGGGATGGCGACGAACATCGCGCCGCACAACCTCGTCGAAGTGGTGGGGGCGTTGCGTCATCTCCTCGTCGAACCCGATGCCGACCTCGACGCGATCATGCGGTTCATCCCGGGGCCCGATCTGCCGACCGGCGGCAAGATCGTCGGCTTGGACGGGGTGCGCGAGGCCTATGAGACCGGCCGGGGCAGTTTCAAGATTCGGGCGACGACACGGATCGAGCAGGTCTCGGCCCGGCGCAAGGGCATCGTCGTCACCGAGTTGCCTTACCAGGTCGGCCCCGAGAAGATCATGGAGCAGGTCAAGACGCTCGTCGAGAAGAAGACGCTCAGCGGCATCGCCGACATGAAGGATCTGACCGATCTGGCCAACGGCACCCGGCTCGTCATCGAGGTGAAGAACGGGATCAATCCCGAGACCCTCTTGGCCCAGCTGTTCCGTCACACGAAATTGGAGGATTCCTTCTCGATCAACGCCGTCGCGCTCGTCGACGGTCAGCCGCGCACCCTCGGGTTGCTCGAAATGCTGCGTGTTTATCTCGATCATCGTCTCGAGGTGACGCGTCGGCGCACCCTGTTCCGTCTCGGCAAGGCGACCGACCGGCTCCATCTCGTCGACGGCCTCCTCCTCGCCCTGCTCGACATCGACGACGTCATCGCCATCATCCGTTCCTCCGACGACGTGCCTGAGGCGCGCCGCCGTCTCATGGAGACCTTCGAGCTGACGGAGATCCAGGCGACCTACATCCTCGACCTCCAGCTGCGCCGGTTGACGCGGTTGTCGCGGTTGGAGTTGGAGCGGGAGCGGGGCGAGTTGGAGGAGAGGATCGCCGAGTTGCGAGCCATCCTCGACGACGACGCCCGCTTGCGTCAGGTCGTCTCCGATGATCTCGCCGAGGCGGCCCGGACGTTCGGGACGCCGCGTCGCACGGTGCTCCTGGCCGAGTCCGGGGTCATGGCCGCCCCGGCCACCCCTCTCGAGGTGCCCGATGTGCCCGCGTGGGCGGCTTTGTCGTCGACCGGCTTGATCGCCCGTCTCGACACTGCGGAGACTCCCCCCTGCGACGGTCCCCGCTCCGCCCATGACACGATCGTCGCCTCGGTGCGCGGCCATACCCGCGGCGACCTGGGGGTGGTGACGAGCCAGGGCCGGTTGCTGCGTCTGCCGGCGATCGAACTACCGGCCATCCCGTTGACGGCGTCGGCGGTCTCCTTGGCCGGCGGGGTGCCTCTGCGCGAATTGCTCGGGTTCGCCGCCGGGGAACGAGCGGTCGGGTTGGCCTCCCTCGATGAGGCGCCGGATCTGGGTCTCGCCGTCGGCACCCGGGGCGGCATCGTCAAACGGGTCCGCCCCGAGTTCCTCTCGAAGGACGAGTGGACGGTCATCCGCCTCGATGACGGCGACGAGGTCTTGTCCGCTTGTGAGACGCACGGCGACGGCGGCGAGATCGTGTTCATCACCTCCGACGCCCAGCTACTTCATTTCCCCGTCGCGAAGGTGCGCCCCCAGGGCCGCACCGGCGGCGGTGTGGCGGGGATCAGCCTCGCATCCGGCGCGGAGGCGATCTTCTTCGGGGTCGTCGGCCCGGCGGCGTCCTTCGCCGTCACCGTCGCCGGCTCCTCCTCGGCCCTGCCCGGCACCGACACGGGAACCATCAAGGTGACCGCTTTCGACGCGTACCCGGCCAAAGGCCGCGCCACCGGAGGAGTGCGCTGCCACCGTTTCCTCAAGGGGGAAGACGTCCTCACCCGGGCCTGGGCCGGGCCGGCCCCCGTCGCCGCGGCCGCCTCCGGCTCGCCGATCGATCTGCCCGAGCCCGATCCTCGCCGCGACGGTTCCGGGACCCCGCTCCCCCAGCCCGTCGCCGCCTTGGGCACCCGCCAGCTGAGCTGACCGAGTCCCCCCCCATCTGAGAGGGGTTCAGGGCGTGCGATGGCAAGGCGGAGGAAGGAGCGATATCGGAACATATCGCGACTGACGACAACGCGGCCAGCGTGCGTCCTGAACCCCTCTCAGGCGTCGATGCGGTCGGCGTCTAGGGCGTAGGCCCCTTGGATGATGAAGTCTTTGCGCGGGGCGACATCGCTGCCCATGAGTTTCTCGAAGGTGGCGGCGGCCTGCTCTGCCTCACCGATGTTGAGGCGGCGCAAGGTGCGACGCCGGGGAGTCATCGTCGTCTCGGCCAGCTGGTCGGCGTCCATCTCGCCGAGGCCTTTGTAACGCTGAGGCTCTTTGAAATGGACGCCGCGTTTCGTCAATTCGGCCAGGGTGCGTTGATACTCCGGATCGGAGTAGGTGTAAATGTATTTCTCTTGGCCTTTGCGGGGGTTGGTGATCTCGAAGCGGTGCAGCGGCGGGACGGCGGTGTAGACGCGGCCTTTCTCGACGAGGGGACGCATGTACTTGAAAAAGAGGGTGGCCAGCAGGCAGCGAATGTGGGCGCCGTCGGAATCGGCGTCCGCCATGAAGATGACCTTGCCGTAACGGGATTGGTCGGGGTCGAAGGAGGGTCCGGAGCCGGCGCCGATGATCTGGATGATGGCGGAGCATTCGGCGTTTTTCAGCATGTCGGTCAGCGACGCCTTTTGCACATTGAGGATCTTTCCCCGGATCGGCATGAGGGCTTGGAATTCAGAGTCGCGGGCCAGTTTGGCGGTGCCGAGGGCGGAATCGCCTTCGACGATGAACAGCTCGGTGCGATCCGGGTCGTTGGATCGGCAATCGGCCAGTTTGGGGGGAAGCGAGGAGGATTTGAGCGCGTTCTTGACCCGTTGTTCGTCGCGCCGGGCGCGGGCTTGAGCGCGTGTGCGGGAGGCCTGGACGACCTTCTCCATGAGGGTGCGGGCCTGCGGTTTGAGGGCGGATTTGGTCGAGGTGAGGAAGTCGGTCATCTCCTTCTCGACGATCTTGGCGACGAGCCGGGAGACAGCCGGGGTGCCGAGCACCTCTTTGGTCTGGCCTTCGAATTGGGGTTCGGCCAGGCGCACGGTGACGACGGCGGTGAGCCCTTCGGCGATGTCCTCCTTGAGGATCTCGTCGCCGGCTTTGGTCAACCGGGTGCCGTCGAGGGCTTTGACGAAGGCTTTGGCCAGCCCGCGTTCGAAGCCTTGCACGTGGGTGCCGCCTTTGGGCGTGGCGATGATATTGACGAAGGAGACGGTCGTCGTCTCGTAGCCGGTGCCCCAGCGCAGGGCGATGTCGACGCCGAGGTCGCGTTCGATGTCTTGGGGGGTCATGGCGCCGTCGTCGTCGAGCATCGGCACCGTCTCGGTGAATTGATCGTGGCCTTGGAGGCGGAGGATGTCGGTCAGGGGCGGATCGGGGGCGAGGTAGTCGCAGAATTCGGAGATGCCGCCGTCGTGGAGGAAGACCTCATGGGTCTCCTCGCCGGGGTGGCGGTCGTCGCTGACGTCGAGGGCGAGGCCGGGCACGAGGAAGGAGGTCTGGCGGGCCCGGTCGGCCAGGTGGCGCCACGACAGTTCGGCGTCGGGAAGGAAAATTTGGCGATCGGGCCAGTAGCGCACCCGGGTGCCGGTGACGCCCTTGCGGACCGTCCCGGCGATCGTCAGTCCAGAGCGGGGGGTGAAGGGGGCGGCTGGCCCATCTCCGTCGAAGATCCCGGGGACGCCGCGGCGGAAACTCATCGCGTAGGTCTTGCCCCCGCGGTCGACTTCGACGTCGAGGCGGCTGGACAGCGCGTTGACGACCGACGCGCCGACGCCGTGCAGACCGCCGGCCGCGTTGTAGGTGCCAGCGCCGAATTTGCCGCCGGCGTGCAGTTTCGTGAAGACGACCTCGACGCCGGTCAGGCCGGTCTTCGGTTCGATGTCGACGGGGATGCCGCGGGCGCGATCGTCGACTTCGATCGAGCCGTCAGGGGCGAGGCGGACGGTGATGCGCTGGCCGAAACCGGAGAGGGCTTCGTCGACGGCGTTGTCGATGATCTCCCAGAGGCAGTGCATGAGCCCCTTGGTGTCGGTCGAGCCGATGTACATGGCCGGGCGTTTGCGCACCGCCTCGAGCCCTTCGAGGACGAGGAGATGCCGGGCGTCGTAAGCCGAGGAATGTGCCGTCTTCCCTTGTGAATGACCGGTTGTCTGCGTCTGAACCACCGTCACAGATTAGCGGGCTCGAGCGAGGAGAACCGTCATTGACGCCCGGATCGGCGCACCCTGGCGCCAACTCCCTGGACGATCAAGGTGATCGGCCGGGGCGTCATCTCACAACGATCCTCAGTCGAGGTAGTCGCGCAGCACCTGGGACCGCGAGGGGTGGCGCAGCTTCGACATCGTCTTCGATTCGATCTGGCGGATCCGCTCCCGGGTGACCCCGTAGACCCGTCCGATCTCGTCGAGCGTCTTCGGTTGGCCGTCGGTCAGCCCGAAACGCATGGCGACGACGCCGGCCTCACGTTCGCTCAACGTGTCGAGAACATCGTGGAGTTGCTCCTGGAGGAGGGTGAAGTTGACGGCGTCGGCCGGCACGACGGCCTCGGAGTCTTCGATGAGGTCGCCAAACTCCGAATCGCCGTCCTCGCCCAGCGGGGTGTGGAGGCTGATCGGCTCGCGGCCGTACTTTTGAACCTCGACGACCTTCTCTGGCGTCATGTCCAGTTCGACGGCCAGTTCCTCCGGCGTCGGTTCCCGGCCGAGGTCTTGGAGCATCTGGCGCTGAACGCGGGCCAGCTTGTTGATGACCTCGACCATGTGGACGGGGATGCGGATGGTGCGGGCCTGATCGGCCATGGCGCGGGTGATGGCCTGCTTGATCCACCAGGTGGCGTAGGTGGAGAACTTGTAACCCTTGGTGTAGTCGAACTTCTCGACGGCGCGGATGAGGCCGAGGTTGCCCTCCTGGATGAGGTCGAGGAAGAGCATGCCGCGCCCGGTGTAGCGCTTGGCCAAGGAGACGACGAGGCGCAGGTTGGCCTCGAGGAGGTGGTTCTTGGCCCGGCGGCCGTCCTCGGCGATCCACTCGTAATCGGTGATGTCCGCTTCGCTCAAGGAGGAGCGATCCTGATCGAGCCGCTCTTCGGCGAACAGGCCGGCTTCGATCCGCTTGGCGAGCGAGACCTCTTGCTCAGCGTTGAGGAGGGCGACCTTGCCGATCTGCTTGAGGTAATCCTTGACCGGATCGGCGGTGGCGCCGGCGGAGACGACGCGCTGTTCCGGCTCGTCGGCGTCGTCGGCGTCGGACAGCGAGAAACCCTGATCTTCCGTCAACTCGGCTTCGAGTTCGGCGGAAGCCGATTGCTCCTGCTGGAAGTCGGCGTCGTCGACCGAATCGAGGCTTCGGCCTTTGCCGCCGACCTTGATTGTCACCTCGTTGCCATCGGGGGAGAACTCGACTTCGGCGGCGCCGTGCTCGACGGCGTCGAGGGCGTCGGCCACCGACGGTTCGTCAGCCTCGTCGATCTCATCGGCCTCGGCGGCTTTGCCCTTCGCGGCGCTCGCCTTCTTGGCCGCCGGCTTGGCCTTCTTCGTCGCGGTCGAAGCCGTCTTCGGCTGGGCCGGCGGCTTCTTCGTGGCCGGCTTCTTGGCCGCCGGTTTGGCCGTGGCGACGGACTCCTCGGTGGTCTCTGCCTCGGTCGCCGGCCCAGCCGCATCGGCGGTGGCGGGCTTCGTCTGAGGTTTCTTCTTCGCCGCCGGTTTGCGCGTGCGCTTCGGCGTCGTCTTCGTCTCAGACGACTCAGTGGCAGGCGACGACGCCGCGGGAACGGATTCGGTGGTCGCTGGTGATTCGGTCATCGGGGCCTCGGAAACGGTGGCAACCGGCTGGGGCATAGAACCTCTTCTAGTGATGAGGACATCTGATCGGGGCGACTCCCGAACACCCGTAACGAACTGGGGGCATAAAAAAGTCCGGTCCTGTCAACCCACTGATCCCTATTGTGGCAGGTGATCGGGCTTGCCGCAAGCGTGACCTTTCTCACAATAAACGACTCATTGTTTTACCTTGTCAGACGGCAATTCGCTAGGGCCGAGTAATAACTATTGTTGAGATTTTGCGCGCCTGGTAGAAACTGAAAGAACGGGAATAGGGAAGGCTGTTTCTCAGTTGACAGCCATGGCGCCCGGACGCGACGGGGGAAATGTGCGTCGGACGCGCCGTTGATATCGGGGAAGTGTTACTTGGAAGGATCACAATGACGACGCCACGACCCAACTATCGGCACAGTGACGGAATCGAAGGCAAGGATGCTGTCGGCCTCTATCTCGAGTCGATCGCCCGCACCCCTCTGCTGACCGCCGACGAGGAAGTGGCCCTGGCCAAAACGATCGAGATCGGCAAATACGCCGAGCATCTGCTCGCCGGAACGGAACAACCGGCCAGCACGACGAGCGCCAGCGCCACGGATGACGAACTGCGCCAGATGGTGTGGGAGGGGTCGATGGCCGAGGAACGGTTCATCAAAGCCAACCTGCGCCTCGTCGTCTCGATCGCGCGGAAATACACCCGCGACCACATGCCGCTGCTCGACATCATCCAAGAGGGCAACACCGGCCTCATCCGTGCCGTCGAGAAGTTCGACTACACGAAGGGCTACAAGTTCTCCACCTACGCCACCTGGTGGATCCGCCAGGCCATCACCCGCGGCATCGCCAGCCAGGGGCATATCGTCAAACTGCCGATCCATATCGCCGAGCAGATCAGCCAGATCGCGACGACGCGACGGACCCTGACGATGAAGTTGGGCCGCGAGCCGGAGACGAGCGAGATCGCCGAGCATCTCGGCTGGCAGACCCATGAGGTCATCGAACTCATGGCTTATGCCCGTGACCACGCCTCGCTCGACGCGCCGGTCGAGGAGTCGGAGACGACGACGCTGGGCGACCTCATCGCGCTCGAGCCCTCGCCCTCCCCCGACGCGGTCGTCACCGACGGCCATGTCGCCGCCGCCATGGACAGCCTCCTCACCCGGCTCGATCCCCGCTCGGGCGACATCATCCGCCGCCGCTTCGGCCTCATCGACGGCCGGCAGGAGAAACTGGCCGACATCGGCCAACACTGGAACATCACCGCCGAGCGGGTCCGCCAGATCGAACGCAGCGCCATGGAGCGCCTCCAGACGATGGCCCGCGAAGAGGACATCGACCTCGACTTCGCC
>JAISHO010000020.1 GCA_031262485.1 Propionibacteriaceae bacterium | reverse complement strand
GTCCCTCGTCCTTTCAGAACGATCGTTGATTAACTCTTAACGCCTGAGCCTGTCACAACCGACAGGTCAGACGAGGGACCGCACCCCCCTCAAAATCCACGATCATCGGGACAAGCCCTGGCTTAATCAACCGGGAGACGCTTGATGAGGTGCTCCGTTTCTCCCGTGCGGCGAGAGAGCATCCTCAGGAGCGCGGCAGCGGCTTCGTTCCTCATGAACGACTTATGCGGCGCAATCTCGGTGATGTTTATGCGACGGCGGTCCTCGAGGCGATGGATCGTGAGATGATCTCCGTGGCTGACGCTACTTATTATCTTGTGGCCAAGGTTCCGATGCTCGAGAAGCTTGAGCGTGAACTGGCCGGGAGCCGAATTGGTTCCGCAAACTGGGGTGGCAGTTATGAACTGAAGTCGAGTTTCTTGAAGCGGTCACCAGGGCTGCGTCCTGACGATCACCCAGTAAGCTGACTTCATGAGTAATGATGTTGTCGCAAAGCGACGGTTAGGACGGAGCGGACTCGAGGTCTCGGCGTGGGGGCTGGGAACCTGGGCGCTCGGGGGTGAGGTCGTCAACGCCGAGGGGATCCCTGGCGGTTATGGCGATGTCGACGACGCGGAGTCGGAGAAGGGTCTCTACGCTGCCGTCGAAGCGGGGGTCGATTTCATCGACACGGCCGATATTTACGGCATGGGCCATTCGGAGGAGATGCTGCGGGGGGTGTTGCGCGATCACCCGGAGGTGCTTGTCGCGACGAAGGTCGGCAATTCTTTCGACATCGGCTCGCGGACAGCGCTGGGGCCGAATCTGACCCCGGAATACATCCAGCAGGCGGTGCGTGCCTCGCTTGAGCGGCTCGGTCGAGACGTCATCGACGTCTATCAACTGCACACGTTCCCGCTGAACGATCATGAGGTCGACGCCATCGTCGACGTCTTCGAGGATCTCGTCTCCGAGGGCCTCATCCGCTGGTACGGGGTGTCGAACGACGACCCTGCCCAGATCGCACGCTTCGCCCAGGGCGAGCATTGCACGCTGGCGCAGATCCAGCTCAACGTCCTCGACGACAACGCCGCCGCCCTTCAGGCCTGTGCGGATCACGACCTCGGTGTGTTGTGTCGTTCTCCGCTGGCGATGGGGTTGCTCGGCGGGCGGTACAGCGAGGCGACGAAGATCCCGGCCAATGACATCCGCGGCCGCCAGCCCGAGTGGCTCAAGTGGTTCACCGACGGTGTGCCGAGCCCGAGCTACGCCGCCCAGCTGAACGCCGTGCGCGAGTTCCTCATGAGCGGCGGCCGCACCCTCGCCCAGGGCGCCCTGGGGTGGATCTGGGCCCGTAGCGATGTCGCCGTCCCCCTGCCCGGTTTCCGCGACGAGACGCAGGTGCGCGACAATCTCGGCGCCTTCGCCCACGGCCCGCTCGAGCCGGCCGTCTTCGCCGACATCGAAGCGGCTCTCGGCCGCGGGGCGTCAGCTTTCTGACAAGCTAGTTCCATCTCGTTTGAGACGGTCCCCTTACAGCATCCTTGTGAGCTTAAGGGGACCGTCCTTTGAGGTGTCTTGATAGGAGAGGAACCCGAGTGATGCCTGAGCGAACGGAACGGACTGAGGTTCTTTGGAGGATAATCGACGAGTCGGCGCGACGAACTGACGAAGCCGTCGGTAGTCCTTTACCTGAATACTCTTGGCCTGAGGGCCGCGCTGAGGAGTTGGTGGCGCAGATCAGGGCAGACCGCGACGAGGAATGAGATGAGTGACGTGAAGCGTCGAGGATTGTTCGCCTTGGGAGGACTTGTTGTCATCCTGGCCGTCTTCTTATTCTTCGCTTCGTCTCGCTCGCCATGGATCGAGGTGACTCCCGATGCCTGGGAGACAATCCCGGATGATCCCTCTGCCCTTGCCATCTCGTTGATGTCAGGAGTCGACCACGACGTGCGAGTCGATGTGGATGAAACGCCAGCCGATATCACGCTCACAGTGTGGATCCGAGAACGAAGCGATGGACCGAACAACTCTCATGTGGCGCTAGGGGTGCCAACCACTGTCGATGTCCGTCTGTCTGCTCCGTTGAATAATCGTGTTGTGTTGGATCGGGATGGTCGCCCGGTTCCTCAGCGGACTTAGCAATGAAGAGGGGGCATAGCCATGCCGCGATCGGATTGACCGACTCCTCATATATGACGCGTGGCTCTTATGACATGCCCTGTTTTACATCTGGCAGGGTTTCTATTTTACATCTGGCCGGATTTCTGGTTGCCATCTGGCCGAAACTGAGGGTTTTCGAAGCTTCATAAGCCAACGCTCACCGCGCGGCGCGCACGCGTCTCTTCGTCTCCTCGAACTCCTCGGCGATCTCAGGGCCGGGGGCGGGGGTGAGAAGCGAGACGACGATGGCGACGAGGAGGTTGGCGGCGAACCCGGGGACGATCTCGTAGAGGACGCCTGACAGGTCGAAGATCTTGTTCCAGGCGAAGACGGTGACGGCGCCGACGGCCATGCCGGCCAGGGCGCCCCAGCGGGTGAGGCGACGCCAGTAGAGGGAGAGCAGGATGACGGGCCCGAAGGAGGCCCCGAAGCCGGCCCAGGCGAAGGCGACCAACTGAAGGATGGTGTCGGAGGCGGTGAGTGAGAGGAGCGCGGCGACGATGGCGACGACGAGGACGCCGAGCCGTCCGGCGATGACGCCTTGGCGGGCGCTCAGGGTGCGGCCGGTCAGTTTGAAGAGGTCTTCGACGATGGCCGAGGAGCAGACGACGAGCTGGCTCGACATCGTCGACATGATGGCGGCGAGCACGGCCGTCAACACGAACCCGGCGATGAGCGGGTGGAAGACGGCTTGAGCGAGGGCGAGGAAGACGGTCTCCGGGTCGGCCAGGGGGCTGTCGGCGTAGTAGGCCACGCCGATGAGCCCGGCGACGACGGCCCCGCCCATCGACAAGGCCATCCAGCCGATGCCCCAGCGCCGCCCGGCTTTGGCTTCCTGGGGGCTGCGCAGCGCCATGAAGCGGACGATGATGTGGGGTTGGCCGAAGTAGCCGAGGCCCCAGGCGGCGGCGGAGACGATGGCGAGGAAGCCGACCCCGCGCACGAAGGAGAAGTGGTTCGTCCCGCCGGCGGCGTCGACGCTCTCGATGGCGGAGACGACCTCGCCGATCCCGCCCATCTGGATGACGACGATGACGGGCACGAGGAGCAGGGCGATGAGCATGAGAATCCCCTGGACGGCGTCGGTCCACGTGGCGCCGAGGAAACCGCCGAAGAAGGTGTAGCCGACTGTGACGGCGCCGACGATGGCGATGCCCCATAGCCCGGAGACGCCGAAGGTGGCCTCGAAGAACGTGCCGCCGGAGACCATGCCGGAGGAGACGTAGAAGGTGAAGTAGACGAGGATGATGAGCCCAGACGTGATGCGCAGCGCATTCGAGCCATCATGGAGACGGTTGCCGAAGAAGCTGGGAATCGTGATGGCGTTGCGGGCGACCTCGGTGTAAGCCCGGAGACGGGGCGCGACGAATTTCCAGTTGCACCAGGCGCCGATGGTGAGCCCGATGGCGATCCACGCTTCGGCCAAACCAGTCAGGTAGAGCGCGCCGGGCAGACCCATGAGGAGCCAGCCGGACATGTCGGCCGCCCCGGCGCTGAGCGCGGCGACCAAGGGCGGCAGGTTGCGGCTGCCGAGCATATAGTCGTCGAGATCGGAGGTGCGACGGTAGGCGCGGTAGCCGATGAACAGCATGAGCGCGAAGTAGATGACGATCGCAACGATCGTCCAGGCGGGGTGGTTCGTCGTCATGGGGGCACCTCGTCGGTCTCGAGCGGGATCCGGGGGGATCATCGGGAGTCATCCGGGCACGCCATCGACCTGACGGCGCGGCGCACCGGTGCGATCTCAACCTGCCCGTGACGCCGGCGCGGAGCCGACGCGACATCATCACCGTATCGTGGAGCCGCACTCGTCGATGTTGCCCTTCCACTTTGTGGTCGCCCGGCGTTCCAGTGCCCTCACCTGGGCGGTCAGCCCGCTTCACGGGCGATGCCCGAACGACCCTCTACATTGGGACCATGCCCCACCTGCACACCGAACCCGGCCAACGCGACATCACCGTCAGCGCCCTCATCGTCCGTCTCGTCGACGACGAATGGCGCTGCCTCGTCCACCTGCACCGTCGCTTCGGCACGCTCATGCAAGTCGGCGGGCACATCGATCTTGACGAGACGCCCTGGGCCGCGCTCGCCCACGAACTGACCGAGGAATCCGGATACACCCTGGACGATCTTCAGGTGCTCCAGCCCTTCCCCCACGTGGGCCCGGCCCCCTCCGGCAACGACCTTCCACTCCCGGCGTACATCAACTCCCACCGCGTCGACGACACACCCCACTATCACGTCGACCTCGCCTACGCCCTTGTCGCCGAGGCTGAACCCACACGCCCGCCCGGTCCTGGCGAATCCACCGACTTGCGTTGGTACACACCTGACGAACTCGACGCCGACTCTCTCGTCATCGCGACGACCGCTTATCACTACCGCGATGTCATCGAACGGATTATTCCCCAGTGGCATCGGGTGGACGCGAGTGGTTACCCCCTCACGCTCGAGCCGGAGTGAGGCTCGGACCGGCGGGGCAACAAGGGCTTCGAGGGACGAAAAGACGCGTGCGTGCCGCGCGGTGAGCACTGACCTTGTCTGGAGATCAAGACGACGCCCAGACTCACGGGCAGTAACCCTGAGTCTCGTCGACGCCTATCCCGGGCGGGCCTGCCACCCTTAAACTGGCCCCATGCTTTCCCCTTCTTTGATCGACCAGTTCCGCCTCACTGTCCTTGAGCGGGGGCTCCATCTTCATGGGCTCCACGTCTGGCAGGAAGGTCAAGGCGAGGTCGCCCACCGCTGGATCAACGAGGATCCCGACAATGTCTGGTCGGTCTCGAAGACGGTCACCGCGCTCGGCGTCGGGATGTGCCTCGACGAGGGGCGGTTGTCGTTGGGCGATCGCGTCGTCGACTTCTTCCCCGCCTCGGTGACGGCCCAGGCGGCCGAGGGGTCTGAGGAGATCACCGTGCGCGATCTCCTTCATATGGCCGGCGGCAAGGAGTTCAGCCCCTGGTTCGAGGAGACGGACGAGAAAACCCTCGAGACGACGGACTGGGTCGAGTTGTTCTTCCGCTCGCCGCAGGTCTCGAAGCCGGGAACCCACTTCTTCTATGCGAACAATTGCACCTATATGTTGGGTCGCATCGTCGCCTCGCTCACCGGGGGAACCCTGCGCGACTACCTCCTTCCCCGGTTCTTCTATCCCCTCGGCATTTACAACCCGCAATGGCAGATCAGCCCCGATGGCCACACCCTCGCCGCCTCCGGGCTTCAGGTGACGACGACGCAGTTGAGCCGCATCGGCCGTCTCCTCCTCGACGGCGGGCGTTGGGAGGGCGAGCAGTTAGTGAGCGCCGACTATGTCGAGGCGATGGCGACGGACACGATCCCACAAAATGGTCACTTTCCCGACGAGGAGTCGAACGCCGGTTACGGCTATCAGGTCTGGCGCAACACCGTCCCTGGCACCTTCCGGGCCGACGGCATGTACGGGCAGTTCATCATCGTCGTTCCGGAGAAGCGAGCCGTCGTCACGACGACGTCGCATGAGGAGGCTGCCGCCCACGACATCGTCCGCTACGCCTTCCGCGACATCATCGACCACCTCTGAGTCGGTTGGGCGGGTCGGGGCCGCTTTTCGCGCGCGACTCTCCCTCTCGGACGCGATCGGGCGGGGTTCTTGCGCCCCGACTCTCTCGCCCGCCCACCGGTGATCCTCTCGCTTTTTCGGCGATCCTCTCCCGGCTCCAGCGGAGCATGGGGCGTGCGGCTTTTCCCAGCGGACGATTTTCGCCGTTCACCATGATCCGATCGTTCCGTCATGCCCGTCTTTCTGTAGAAAATGGAAGTTTTTCGCGGCGGTGTGAAAAATCCGACAAGTTTTCCCTGAGGATTCCCCTCGGTTTTCCTGAGAAATTCTTGAATTACGGAGGTAGCTTTGCTTTTGTTCCCAACCAGATGAGGTGACATCAACAAATGATCAACATTAGTGGACGTCCCCGGGGTCCGTGGATTCCTGCCTTCCCCAATGCATCGTGTAGACTCGATGTGTCAGGGGTTGAGAACGGGGCTGCTGCTGGCGTGTCACCGGCTAGGAAGGATCGAAGGATGACACTCGAGGAGCTCATGGGGCTTCGCCCTCCTGAGCAGCCAAGGAACACTCACCCTGTGGGGCGTCGTGCCATTGTGGAGCCGATGCCGCACCGTCTCGAGGAGCTCATCCTCCCCGAAGAAGCGGAGCCGAAAGCCGAGAACGAGTGCCGCCCGCGGCGCGCGATGTGAAGGCGACGATCGCTCCGAATCACCTGCGTTTGGCGCACCAATCCGTCACTTTATGACAATAAACAAGAAGAGTCTCCTGAAAAACTGCTGAGAATCATCAGTTCGCATGGCGACACAGAAGTCGTCCTGGGCCCACCGCGATAGGCTCGCACCATGGCAGACCACCGTTTCCAGATGGCCCTTCCGCCCCAGCAAGCGGCCGGAGTTTTCGCGGATTTCATCCGAGCGTGGCATACGAAAGATTCGTTCATTCTTGATTTCGCCGCGTTCACCGAGCCTGCCGTCCTCAACGAGACCACCGACGAACTCGTCCACACCTCCTCGATCGTCGCACGGGTGCGCATCCCTCCGTCGCAAGTCTTCGAACTCATGAAAGCCCTGGAGCAACAGCTCTCCGCCTGGGAGAAAGAGCAGGGCCGCGCCCCCTCGCAGCCAGGCCAGACGGGCAACACCGAGACCCCCCAGCGCTGAGCGACGCGTCACGCCGCCCTCACTCGGGGCGTCCCGTGGGCGTGCGAAACTGAACTTATGATCACTGAGACGTTCGACCCGACGAGCCCCGAAGTCATCACCGCTGGGATGTTCATCGACCCGATCGAGGATTGCCCCGCCACCGCCATCGTCACCTTCCAACAGGACACGATGCGGCTCTTGCTCTCCAGTTACCCCTCCGGGCAGCTCACTCTCCTCTCCTTCGGCATGTCGATCGACGTCGACGTCCAACGCGTCGCCAGCGACGGCAACCTCTACGCCACCTGCCTCTCTCCGATCGGCGGGCCCGCCGCCGTCGCCGTCCTCGAAGACCTCATCGCCTGCGGAGTCAAACGCTTCGTCGTCTTCGGCTCCTGCGGCGTCCTCATCCCCGGGGTCGCCGCCGGGCGGCTCATCGTGCCGAACGAAGCCGTCCGCGACGAGGGCACGAGCTACCACTACGCCCCCGCCAGCGAGACGATCGCGCTCACCACCGCCCCGGAACTGGCCGGCATCCTCGATGAGATCGGCGCCCCCTATGTCACCGGCATGACGTGGACGACCGACGCTTTCTACCGCGAGACCCGCGCGCTCGTCGACCGTCGCGTCAAACAAGGCTGTGTCGCCGTCGAGATGGAGGCCGCCTCCTTGGCCGCCATGAGCCAGCTGCGCGGCGTCGACGTCTATCACTTCCTCTACGCCGCCGACTCCCTTGAGGGGGAGTGGGACCGCCGCATCCCCGGCCACGTCGGCGACGAACCGCAAAGCGGATTCATCCGCGTCGCCTTGGCCGTCGCGAAAGCACTCGAAGAGAAATACGAGGCCTGACGCCCCCTCTTCTCATTGGTCGCCAGCTCAATTTTTCGCCCCGCCATTTTTCACATAGTCATTCTCCGCGCAGGCATGTGGCCGTGCCAGCGGCGAGAAGAGAGACGGTGCCAGGAGTCTTCGCTTCGAAGACGGGTCGAGCTCGTTTACCACAACCCGTCGTCGTTCTGTCGATGATGGCATGGCGGGCGAGGGACCCCGGAATCGTGGCAGGCTATCCCCATGACCGAGATGACCGACTTCGAGATGGTGCCCGACGAATCCGAACAGCTGGACCAGCTGCAACCGGATGACACGCTGCTCTCGCGCGGGGTGGATGACGTCCTCGACGAGGGGTATATCGCCCCCGACCATTGGTCGCCGGCCCAGGGGTTCGGCAACACGGCCGAGGAGATGGCCCAAGAGGAGACGATCGATCAACGCCTGCGCCAGGAGGAGCCGGAGACTCTGCCCGGCGATGACGACTCGTGGCGGCCCGACGACGCCGGCGAGGAACGCGAAGTAGGTTTCCGTCGCTCCGGGCGCCTCATCGACGCCAATGGTGGTTACGACGGCGAGGACGAGGAAGGCGAGCTTGTCGGCGGCGAGGTCGGCATCGACGGCGGAGCGGCCTGTGCCGAGGAGGCGGCCATCCACATCGTCGACGACGACGCTTCGATCGACGGCGAGGACGTGTTGTACTGAGCTCGTGAATGCTGGTGGTCCGTCGTGGCTCAAGCATTGCGTTCGTGGCGTTCAGTGGGGGCAGCAGTCAAGTCGTCGTTCCCGGTCGCTCAGGGCCACGGTCACGCCCACCCTGATCTACCCCTGAACTCCGCCGATCTCCCCTAGCAGCCACACATTTTCATGGACAATAGTTCCATGATCGTTTTCGACCATTTGACCAAACGTTATGGACCCCTCGTGGCGGTCGACGATTTGAGTTTCTCTGTCGAACCGGGCAAGGTGACGGGTTTTCTTGGGCCGAATGGCGCTGGAAAAACGACGACACTGCGCATGGCGACAGCGCTCATCCGTCCCGACGCCGGAACGGTGTCTTTCGACGGACGCCCCTACGCCGCCATCCCCCAACCCGGACGCCACATCGGCATCGCGCTGGAGCCGAACGCATTCCACCCTGGCCGCACCGCGCTCAACCATCTCCTCATGCTCGCCCCCTACGTCGGGGCGGACAAGAAGCGCTGTGAGGAGGTGTTGGGTTTCGTCGGGCTGGGCGACGCCACCGGCAAGCGGGTCGGGAAGTTCTCCCTCGGCATGCGCGGGCGTCTCAACCTCGCGGCCGCTATCCTCGGCGATCCTGAGGTGCTCCTCCTCGACGAGCCGGTCAACGGGCTCGACCCGGAGGGCATCCGGTGGATTCGGCAGTTCATGCGCGCGCTGGCGGAATCCGGACGGACGGTGTTGACGAGTTCCCACCTGCTGAGCGAAGTCCAGCAGACGGTCGACAATGTCGTCATCATCGCGCACGGCAAGCTCGTTCACTCCGGTTCGCTCGCCACGCTCGAGGCCGGCAACGTCCCCCGGACGATCGTGTCGACGCGACAGCGCGACGCCCTCATCTCCCTGGCTCAATTCCACCATTGGCGGGTCAGCGCCGGGACAGAACCACACTCTTTCCTCATCGAAGGGCCGAGCGCGGGAGAGATCGGCGCCGCCGCCGGCGCCTCCCACATCATCCTCGACCAGTTGGCCTCCCAGTCCTCTGATCTTGAGGCCGTCTTCCTCCATCTCACCGAAGGACAAGGAGGGATGCGATGATCCCCGCCATCCAGTCCGAACTGCGCAAATTCCTCTCGACGAAGATGTGGTGGGTCCTCGCGATCGTCACCGTCGGCTACGTCGGCCTCTCCGCTCTCTCCACCGCCTGGGCCCTCGGGTGGCTTCTCACCGACGGGATGGCCAGCGCCGGCGCCGGATCCGAGGATGTCGGCATGATCACCGCCGCCATGGGCGACTACCACGGCATGGTCTACGGCATGGCCGCCTCGCTCGGCTACTTCATCGCCGCCATGATGGGCGCACTCGCGGTGACGGCCGAATATCGTCATAACACCATTGCTGTCACGTTCCTAGCCGAGCCGCGCCGCTGGATCGTCGTGCTGGCCAAGGTCGTCGCCGCCCTGCCGATGGGCCTCATCCTCGCCGTTGTGGCGGTCGTCTCGGCCCTCGGGTTGGGCGCACTCGGGTTCGTCGTCGCCGGCGACGCCACCCACCTGGGGGACTCCTCCACCTGGCGTCTGGCCGGGTTGCAACTGGTGACGTTGATGTTGTGGACGGCGATCGGCACCGGTCTCGGCCTGCTCGTGCGCAGCCAAGTCGGCGTCATCATCGGCGTCCTCGTCTTCACCCTCCTGCTCGAACCGATCCTGCGCATGATCTTCATGATCTTCGAATCCACCCGGTCGATCAGCCGCTTCCTCCCCTCCGCCGCCAGCGAGGCGGCCGCCGGCGGCGAATCCGCTTACAGCCTGGTCAGCGACACCGGGACGGTCGATCTGTTGTCGGTGCCGCAGGGCATTCTCGTCCTCCTCGCCTACGGCGTCGTCTTCGGAGTGGCCGGGTATTTCCTGCGCGTCCGCCGCGACGTCGCCTGAGATGGGCTTCAGTCGAGGGGAATCCACCACGGACGGATGACCCTCCATATCTGCCCCATCCTCTGCCTCGCGCCATCCCACAGCAGTTGAGGAGCACAACACAAAGACGCGCATGATCGTCGTCTCGTGGGCTAGAGTGCTCTGCGTCTACGGACACCGTCGAGGTAGTGGGATCGCCTGACCCCTCGTCGTCGACGCGCCAGGCGTGTCGACGCTAGGGATGACGCGCGGCCCCACAAGGCAGTGGCCCCCACCTTTCCGGGTGGGGGCCACTGGCGTCTATCAGAGTCGACGGGGTGATGTCACCGCTTCGGGCGGTTGACGTTGTCGACTTTCCCGAACCACTTCTCGATGGCGTCGGCGATGGCCGTCTCGAAGTTGTCGTCGTTGTGGTGGGCGTTGAGCCAGTCGGAGAAGGGCTGCCCGACGGCTTGGTCGATCTCGGCCCGGCAGGCGGCCGGGTCCTGGACGGCTTTGAGGAGGAGACCCTCGGCCTCGGAGACGCCTCGGTAGAAGAAGGGGTAGCGCTCGGGCACGAGGGCGTGGGCCCAGTCGGCGTCGGGGAAGATGCCGATGACGCCGGCGACGAGGGCTTCGACGTATTCGAGGCCGTACGATTCCTCTTTCGCCGTGGCGACGAAGGCGGTCGTGCGGGCGAGCGACTTCCAGTAGTCCTCGCGCGAGGGCAGCAGCGGGCCGACCTTGGCCCAGTGCTTGGCGCCGAGCCGCATGGCCGGGGCGCTGACGAGGTGGGATTCGGCCAGGCGGGCCTCGACTTTGATCGGGGTGCGCTTCGCCACCCGCTCGACGATGTCGATGAACATATCCGGTTGCTTGCGTTCGGTGACGTAGATGGCCGGGTAGAGCACGACGGGCACGTCGGTCTCCTCGCGCGGCTGGACGTGCTCCATCCGGATGCCGAGGTTGACGCCAGTGATGTGGGCTTGCTCGGAGAGTTGCTGGACAGTCAGATTCTTGACGAGGGCGCCGATGCCGCTGGTGGTGCGGTCGGAGTTGGTGAAGGTGGGGAACAGGGCGCACGAGAGCGCGATCTGGGCCACCTCGACGTCGTCGGTGAAACGGTCCTCGTTCCACCAGACGAAGTTCATGATCTTCGGCTTCGGGCAGGTCGCCAGCAGGGCCCGGTGGGCTTCGACCGAGTTGACGACATCCATATTGATGAGGACGGTGTTCTCGGCGTCGATCATGCCGAGGGGCACCATGTCGAAGTCGGCGTAGCGGTGGGTGCGCGGCCCGACCAGTTGGGCGCCGGGGAAGACCCGCAGGAGGCGGCGGACCAACGTGTCCCCTGCCTCATGGCCCGTCACATGGCCGTCGCTGTCGACGTTGAGGAACTCGTGTTGGATGGCGATCTTCATTGGTCACGCTTCCTTTCTTCCGAGTGGATGGATGAAATGGTTCGGAAAGGTAGAGCCACCCTAGCGCCTGGTTGTCGTTGCTGAGAACGTCTTGCCCATCGTTTCGTCCCGGCGTCGTCTCCTGAAAACGCGACTCGCGAATTTCGTGCAGATCCCCTTGCAAAATTCGATGAGGATCACCTAATGTTAGGCAAGCCTTACCTGAACTTGGACGTCATTCATCCGCGGCGGCCAGTGTGGCGAGGGCCGTGTCCCCGATCGGGGTCCGCCACCTTCATGAGAGGAATTCCCATGTCGAAGGGACGCTCCCTATCCGCGATGGCCACTGTGGGGGCCGTCATCGCCCTGGCGCTCAGTGGTTGCGCCGGAACTGCTCAGGCCGGAGACGCCCCCGCCAGCGAGGCAGCTGCTTCCGAGGGCGCCG
Organism: Propionibacteriaceae bacterium; assembly: GCA_031262485.1. Classification (GTDB taxonomy): domain Bacteria; phylum Actinomycetota; class Actinomycetes; order Propionibacteriales; family Propionibacteriaceae; genus WQYJ01. The sequence goes on along the minus strand of JAISHO010000020.1, from coordinate 812 downwards.
CCAGTGACATCACCGTCACCCACGCCCAAGGCGAGACGGTCGTGGCGACGAATCCCGAGGTCGTCCTCACCCTCGACCTCGCCTCGCTCGACATCATGGAAGCCCTCGGCGTCGAAGCCGACGGCGTGCCCGACTCCGAGTTCCCCGACTACCTCGCCAAATATGCCGGAGACGAGTACCCGAAGATCGGCGGCCTCAAGGAGCCCGACTTCGAAGCCATCAACGCGCTCGCCCCCGACCTGCTCATCATCGCCGGGCGCTCCGCCTCGTTCTACGCCGAATTGAGCGTGATCGCCCCGACGATCGACCTGACCCAGGAGGATTTCTACGCCGGCGTCAAAGCCAACACCGAGACCCTCGGGGAGATCTTCGGCAAGGAGGACGAGGCGCTCGACGCGCTCGACCGCTTGGATAACAAGGTCGCCACGATCACCGAGGCCACCGCCGGGGCGGGCACGAGCCTGACGATCCTCACGACCGGCGGCAAGCTCTCCGCTTACGGCCCCGGCTCGCGCTTCGGCTGGTTCAACGATGTCCTCGGCTGGGCGCCCGTCGTCGAGGATGTCGAAGCCGCCACCCACGGCGATCCGATCAGCTTCGAATTCATCGCCGAGCACAATCCCGATTGGCTCATCGTCATCGATCGTGACGCCGCCATCGGCACGGAGGGCGCCCAGGCCGCCCGTGCCCTGCTCGACAACGAGGTGATGGCCCCGACGACGGCCTGGTCGAACGATCAGATCCTCTACGTCGACCCGGTGCTGTCGTACCTTGTCGGAGGTGGATTGACGGCCACCGAGATGCTCGCCGAC
>JAISHO010000035.1 GCA_031262485.1 Propionibacteriaceae bacterium | reverse complement strand
AGACGGGGTTGACGGTGACGGAGCCCGGACGTCGGCTCGCCCGCGTCTACGGCGTCCACGATCTTCTGGCGGCCGAGGCGGTGCGTTCCGGCATCCTCGACGACTGCCCCCCAGGAGCGTTGGCGGCGGTGCTGTCGAGTCTCGTCTACGAGGCGCGCGGAGGCGGCCACCGCGAGCCGATCCGCCTGCCTGACCGCGCCACCGAGCGGGCCATGGAGGAGATGCGGCGCCTGTGGCGAGAGATCCGCCTGACCGAACGCGATCATCGCCTCGAGCAGCAACCGCCGCTCGACATCGGCTTCACCCGAGCCGCCCACGCCTGGGCCGAGGGGGAGGATCTCGGCGAGATCCTCGAGGAGACCGATCTGGCGGCCGGTGATTTCGTCCGTTGGATCCGTCAGATCATCGATGTCGCCGGGCAGATCGCCGACGCCTCCCGGGGCAGGCCGCTGGCGGGGCGGGCGCGCGATCTGGCCCGCTCGATGCGCCGGGGCGTCGTCGACTTCACCGACGAATGAGTCTCCGTCCCCGGTGAGAGCCGCCCGCCGGTTGAGCGGCGGGGACGTAGAGTGGGGCCGTGTCTGTCGCTGTCCGTGTCATCCCTTGTCTCGACGTCGACGCCGGACGGGTCGTCAAAGGCGTCAATTTCCGCGATCTGCGCGATGTCGGCGATCCCGCCGAATTGGGCCGCCGGTACGGCGACGAGGGTGCTGACGAGTTGACCTTCCTCGATATCTCGGCCTCGCACGAACAACGGGCGACGACACGGGAGGTGGTGACACGGACGGCGGAGACGGTGTTCATCCCCGTCACCGTCGGCGGGGGCGTCTCCTCGGTCGACGACGTCGACCGTTTGCTGCGAGCGGGGGCCGACAAAACCGGCGTCAATACCGCCGCCGTCGCCCGTCCCGCCGTCATCGACGAGATCGCCGGACGGTTCGGCAACCAAGTCCTCGTCCTCAGCCTCGACGCCCGCCGGGAGACGGGCCATCCCTCCGGCTTCGGGGTGACGACGCACGGGGGGAGGCGTCCGGCCGGACTCGACGCCCTGGCTTGGGCGAGAGAGGCGGTCGAGCGGGGCGCCGGGGAGATCCTCCTCAACTCGATGGACGCCGACGGCACGACTGCGGGCTTCGACCTCGAGATGATCGCGGCCGTGCGCTCGGTCGTCGACGTCCCCCTCATCGCTTCCGGGGGCGCGGGTGAACCGGAGCATTTCGTCGCCGCCGTCGCCGCCGGAGCCGACGCCGTCTTGGCGGCCAGCGTCTTCCACTTCGGAACGGTGACGATCGCCGCCGTCAAAGAGGCCTTGCGGGCAGCCGGCTATCCGGTGCGCTGAGCGGCTGCCCCTCACCGTAGCCGCTCGTCATCGGATCGGGGCGGCCACGACTCCGGTCGATGATCGTCGAACGATCCACGGTGGTGCGATGAGGTTGATGACAAAGGAATGGCTCTGTTCCCCGGCACGATACGATGCCCTCAGCCGGCCCACCAAGCGGGGTCGGGGCTGAGCCGTGCCAGCCGAACAAATGTCGAACAAGGAGTGAAGATGAGCGAGTGTCTGTTTTGCGGCATCGTCGCCGGTGAGATCCCCTCGCGCCAGGTCTATTCCGACGACGACGCGATCGCTTTCCTCGACATCGCCCCGCTCCACCGGGGCCACAGTGTCATCGTTCCGCGCGACCATGTGCTCGACGGCACCGCGTCGCCGGCCGATTGGGCCAAGGTCGCTCCCGGCATCGTCGCCGTCTCCCAGGCCGCCAAGGCGAAGCTAGGGGCGAGCGGCGTCAACATCCTCTCCAACGCCGGCGCCGTCTCTGGGCAATCAGTCTTTCACTTCCATGTCCACGTCATCCCACGCTACGACGACAACCCCGGAATGGAAGGGTTGCTCAAAGCCGACCGGACGGCCGGCGACCTCGACGAGGTCCAGCGCATCATGACAGCCTGAGCAGGGCCTCCCGGCGATGATCACGCCGGCCGGCCCACGGTGGTGGGGGAGAGTGAGCTTATGACGACGACAGTGGCGCCGGCCGTCCGGCCTGACGTCGACCGCCCAGCGGCTATGCGGGCCTGGCAGCTGGCGGCGATCGAATTCCTTCCCTGCTTCCTCGTCTCCCTCCTGCTCGTCGGCTTCATCATCGAGGACGGCACGCTGTGGCCCTGGGACCCCGCCATGGTCGATCTCGACGTCTACCGGGCGGCTGTCGTCGATCTGCTGGCCGGGCGTTCGGTCTACGACACCGTCGCCACAACCCACTACCTCAAATTCATTTACCCGCCGATCGCGGCCATCCTCTTCGTCCCCCTCGCCCTCATCCCGGTGTGGCTCATGCGCGTGGTCTGGATCGCGGCGACGACCTGGGCGATCGTCGTCGTGCTCCGGCGTTGCCGGGCGCCACGCGGGGTGGTGCTCGGGCTCGTCGCCGTGCTCGTGGCCATCGCCGTGGAACCCCTGCGCACGACACTGGGCTACGGGCAGGTCAACACCCTGCTCATGGTCCTCGTCGTCGTCGACCTCCTGCCCGGACTCCGGGCCCTAGTCGCCGGCGAATCTGGTCAGAGCGAGGCGCCAGCCGGCCCGCGGCCGTGGCGTTGGCAAGGCGTCCTCATCGGTGTGGCGGCCGCCATCAAGCTCACCCCGCTGCTCTTCGTCGTCCTGCTCGCATGCGCCGGGCGCTGGGCCGCCGCCCTGAGGGCCGTCGCCGTCTTCGCGGGTCTCACGCTGCTCGGATGGATCATCATGCCGGGGTCGACGGCCCGGTTCGTCGACGATCTGCGTCACGGCGAGTTCAACACCGGGTCGGTCGCCTACGTCGGCAATCAATCCTGGGACGGCGTCATCACGCGGTTGCACACCGACGAGGACCAGTGGCTCCTCCTCGGACTCGTCATCGGCGTCGTCGTCGCGGGGATCGCCACTATCGCCGCCGCCTGGTTGTGGCGATCGGGCGATCCGATCACCGCGGTCGGCCTCACCGGGTTGGCGACCTGCCTCGCCTCGCCGCTGTCGTGGACGCACCACCACGTCTGGGCCATCGTCCTCCTGCTCGGCCTGCTGACTGAAGCCTCCTGGTGGCCGCGCCTCATCCGGTGGGCCGGGATCGCCTGGGTCGGGTGGATCGCCCTGTGCCTGCCGCTGGCGATCTTGCCTTACGGCGGCGGCGTCGAATGGACCTACACCCGGGGGCAGTCGATCGTCGCCAACGCCGGGCCGGTCTTCGGGTCGGTCGTCATCCTCCTCATCGCCGGGCTCGTCGTCCGCCTCGCCGTCCCCGCGGCGCTGGCCTGGGCACGCGAACGGTCCCTGCGGCGTCGTCCCTCCCATGCCTGGTGATCTTTGGGTTCCGCGCTTCCTCGGTGAACCCTGCGTGCGCTCGTCCCACTGGGGACGACCCACGATCCGCGCGTCGACGTCCGCTTTTACAGACACCGTGGTGGTCTCTTCCCAGCATGTGAACGCTGATTGACACCTGTGACGGGATCAGGAAAAGTGGGTGTGCCACGATGTGGCGTTCGTCGTTCATGGCCCCTTGCCGGGTGCGATATCTATGAGCCCTCGTCCGTTGCGGATGGGGGCTTTTGCCGCCGGGCATTCTTGAAGGATGACGCCACGGGTACCCGGCGTCGGGCCGACCCGTCCGCAGCAGCGCGTGGCGGCGACTACACGAGGAGTGAGATGGCGGCAGACCGGAAGACGACCGTGATGACGGGCGCCCAGGCGGTGGTGCGTTCGTTGGAGAACCTTGGAGTCGAGGTGGCTTTCGGCATCCCCGGCGGGGCGGTGCTGCCACTGTACGATCCGCTCTTCGACTCCTCGATCCGCCACATCTTGGCGCGTCACGAGCAGGGCGCCGCGCACGCCGCCGAAGGCTACGCCGTCGCGACGGGAAGGGTCGGGGTGTGCGTCGCCACCTCCGGGCCGGGCGCGACCAACCTCGTCACCGGGCTGGGCGACGCCATGATGGATTCCGTGCCCATCGTCGCCATCACCGGGCAGGTCAACTCCTGGGCCATCGGCACCGACGCCTTCCAAGAGGCCGACATCCGAGGCATCACCTTCCCGATCACCAAGCACAATTTCCTTGTGCGTAGCGCGGATGACATTCCTCAGGCGCTGACGGCGGCCTTCCACATCGCCGCGACGGGGCGGCCCGGCCCTGTCCTCGTCGACATCACCAAGGACGCCCTGACCGGATCGACGGCCTTCGACTGGCCGGCTGAGATGGACCTTCCCGGGTACAAGCCGACGACGGAGCCGCACGTCCGTCAGATCCGTGAAGCCGCCGCGCTCATCGCTGAATCCCACCGACCTGTCCTCTACGCCGGCGGGGGAGTGGCCAAAGCTCACGCTTCCGAGGCGCTCGCCCGTCTCCTCGACGTCGCGCCGATGCCGGTCGTGACGACCCTCATGGCCCGCGGCGTCCTGCCCGATTCCCACTCCCTCCACATGGGGATGCCGGGGATGCACGGCTCTGTTTCCGCGGTCGGGGCGCTTCAGCGCAGCGATCTCATCGTCGCCGTCGGCGCCCGCTTCGACGACCGCGTCACCGGCGCCCTCGACAGTTTCGCCCCCGACGCGCGGATCATCCACTGCGACATCGACCCGGCCGAGATCGGGAAGAACCGGGCCGTCGACGTGCCGATCGTCGGCGACTGCCGGCGCATGCTCGAGGAGCTGACCGGTGTGCTCCGTGACGGCGACCAGCCCGATTGGAGCGAGTGGGTGGGCTACCTCGACGGTCTCAAGACGAAATATCCGACGTGGGCCGGAGATCCGGAAGACGACGTCCTCCAGCCCCAAGAGGTGATCCGTCGGATCGGCGAGATCGCCGGGCCGGAGACGATCTTCGTCACCGGGGTGGGTCAGCATCAGATGTGGAGCGCCCACTTCCTGCCTCACGAGAAGCCGGGCAAGTGGCTCACCTCCGGCGGCGCCGGCACGATGGGTTACTGCGTGCCCGCAGCCATGGGCGCCAAGGCCGGGCGGCCCGATCAGGTCGTGTGGGGGATCGACGGCGACGGCTGCTTCCAGATGACCTCTCAAGAACTCGTCACCTGCGCCGTCAACGGGATCCCGGTCAAGATCGCCATCATCAATAACTCCGTCCTCGGCATGGTCCGCCAGTGGCAGAAGCTCTTCTACGGCGAGCGCTATTCCAACACCGATCTCCACTCCGATCGCGTCCCCGACTTCGTCAAACTGGCCGAGGCGATGGGGTGCGTCGGATTGCGGGCCGAGACCCTCGACGAGGTCGACGGCGTCATCGCCCAGGCGATGGAGATCGACGATCGCCCCGTCGTCGTCGAGTTCGTCGTCGCCAAGGACGCCATGGTCTGGCCCATGGTCGCGGCCGGCGCCAGCAACGATGACATCAAGATCGCCCGAGATATGGCTCCGGATTGGGAGGATGATGACCTGTGAGCGAGAACAACCCGGTGGCCACCCCTGAGGTCCACACGCTGTCCGTCCTCGTCCAGAACAATCCAGGCGTCCTGGCCCGGATCGCAGGTCTGTTCGCTCGGCGCGGCTTCAACATCGAATCGCTCACCGTCGGCCCGACCGAGCGGGAGGATTACTCGCGGATGACGGTCGTCGCCTTGGTGACGAGCGACGCCGTCCTCGAACAGATCATCAAGCAGCTCAACAAGCTCGTCGAGGTGATCCGCGTCTCCGAGATGGAGCGGGGCAAGGCCGTCCGCCGCGAGCTCATCCTCGTCAAAGTCCACGCCGACGCCTCGACGCGCACCGACATCCTCGCTATCGTCGAGACGTTCCGTGGCCACGTCGTCGATGTCGCGGCCGATTCGATGACGGTCGAGGTGACGGGCAAGTACGGCAAGATTCATGCCATGCTCGAATTGTTGTCTCCCTATGGCATCAAGGAGTTGGTCCAATCGGGCCAGGTCGCCTTGGCCCGGGGCCCGCGCACGATCACCGATCGCAGCAAATTCGATCGCACACCGAAATCCCAACGCGGCACGGCGTCCTGACTCTGAAGACGACGACCGCTCAAGCTGTTCCACTCCGGAACGGCCCGACGCCCATGAATAAAGGAGTGAAGCCTCATGGCTGAGATGTTCTACAACGATGACGCCGATCTGACGGTCATCCAAGGCCGCAAGGTCGCCGTCATCGGATTCGGTTCCCAAGGGCACGCCCATGCCCTCAACTTGCGCGATTCCGGGGTCGACGTCCGGGTCGGGCTCAAGCCGGGATCGAAATCGAAGGCCAAGGCTGAGGAGGAGGGGCTGAGAGTCCTGTCGGTGGCCGACGCCGTCAAGGAAGCCGACCTCATCATGATCCTCGCTCCCGACCAAGTCCAGCGCGGTCTGTACAAGGAGTCGATCGAACCCCACCTCAACGCGGGCGACGCCCTCTTCTTCGCCCACGGTTTCAACATCCGCTTCGACTACATCACGCCGCCGGAAGGCGTCGACGTGTGCATGGTGGCCCCCAAGGGGCCCGGCCACCTCGTCCGCCGTGAATACGCCGCCGGCCGTGGCGTGCCCGTCGTCGTCGCCGTCGAGCAGGACGCCACGGGAGGCGCCTGGCCGCTCACCTTGGCCTATGCCAAGGGCATCGGCGGGCTGCGCGCCGGTGGCATCAAGACGACCTTCACCGAGGAGACCGAGACGGATCTCTTCGGCGAACAGGCTGTGTTGTGTGGTGGATTGGCCCACCTCATCGAGGCCGGATTCGACACGCTCGTCGCCGCCGGGTATCAACCTGAGGTGGCTTACTTCGAGTGCCTGCACGAGATGAAACTCATCGTCGACCTCATCTACGAAGGCGGCATCGCCAAGGAGCGCTGGAGCGTCTCCGACACCGCTGAATACGGCGATTACGTCTCCGGCCCGCGTGTCATCGACGATCACGTCAAGGAGTCGATGAAGGAGGTCCTCTCCGATATCCAATCCGGCGCCTTCGCCGCTCGTTTCATCGCCGACCAGGACGCCGGCGCCCCGGAATTCACCCGTCTGCGGGTCGAGGGAGAATCCCACCCGATCGAGGGTGTGGGACGTCGTCTCCGGGCCCTCATGGGGTGGGTCAAGACGGAAGATGATTACGTCGAGGGGCAAGCCGCGCGGTGATCGCTGATCGTGGGCTTTGAAAGCCCTCGAGTATCGAGGAAAAGAGCCTGAGGGGCCGTGTTCCGGGTGACCGGGGCACGGCCCCTGTCTCATGCCGTGATCAACTTCTAGTTGAAGTATAAGTTGTTGGAATTGCTGTGAATCGATGAAGATGGGAACATGTCATCCTTGTCATTGCTCATATTTTACCTTGCCAGGGGCATATTCTTCAGCTTATTTAAATTATCATTTAACTAGTTGCAAGAACTGGAGATTATTCTCAGATTTTTCTCAGGTATCTAACTGGGGTATCAGCTTGCACTCAATCCGTTCATCGGTTTAGGATCGAGAACGAAGAGATCAATCAACCGTTGATCCCTTTCACTTGTAAGGTGTGGAGTGGCCCCCCAATGCTTTCTCCGCCTGTTCTCGATTCATGGGGAAGGGGCATAATTATGTTCTTAGAAAACCTGAGCAGCCTTGTCAGCGCATTGCTGACGAATATCGATAAGCACGTCAGCACGTTCCTTGATGGCATTTTCGCTGATATCGACACCTACTACAACAGCGTCGTCAGCCTCATCGGCCAAGTTTTCGGCGCCTGATTTCCTTGGGATCCGCGAGTGGCGATTCGCGGGTGATCAGAGATTTTCTATAATTCAATATTTTTACCCAGCATGGTGATCCGTCCCGGGAGGATGGGGATCGTTTCCCCACAAGAACGGGATCCTATTTCTTAGGGTTTTATTAGCTTATCTACGGTGCTTTCGGATTGCACATAACCTATTGATCTGGTGGGATCAGTGGTGGGGGATCATCAATTCATTAGTGGTTGTCTCCCGTGTGTAATAATCCGAGGTGTGGAGTGTTCCTTGTCTTTGAGGTGTGCTCTTGCCTCCCGTCCCTCACTATGGGGAAAGGTAAGAAAATTATGATTCTGCAATTGTTGGGTGATTTGGCTCAGACGATTATGACCGGTGTCGGGGATGTGCTCGGTGGCTTCATGGATGGAGTCGTCGAATCGTCCTTGGGGCGGATCGACACTTATTACGATTCCGCTGTGACGTGGCTGAGCAATCTGTTCAATCGTTGATCGTGAGCCGAGGCTAGCGCCTTAACTCATCGTCATGGTTGGTGGTGGCCATGAGGATTCATGGCCACCACCTCCGAACAAAGGAGAATTCACTGATGGTGTCGATCATATTGGAGATCCTTCAGCTTCTCTTCTCCGGTGTCGCAGCCGGGTCGGAGTGGCTCGCAGATCTGTTTCGTTGATCCGCAATAAATTTGTTCCGGGTTTTCCGGAGTCAACTCTGAGGAATGGCAATAAGCCACTTCAGTCTTAGCGTAATTTTCTGTTGGTGTGTGGAGTTAGCCCCTCGAATGGTTGCTCCGCTGGAAATATTGGGAGGGGGTGAAATAATGCTCACCATTTCCACGTTTGTCGCCGGGCTCGCTTCGCTTGCTTTCGGTCTCGGAAACACGGTTGCTAACCTGTCCTACGGGCTGGGTACGCTCGCCTTTGGTCTCGTCGACCTGCTGAACAAGACGATCGTTGGCTGATGCCCGATCATGTTGTATCAACGAGGAGGGAACGTGATATCACGTTCCCTCCTCGTTGTGTCACAACTCAATGCGAACGACCATAGTGATCTCAGCGGGAGACCTGGGCGGCGATGGCGTCGCCGATCTCGGTGGTGGAGCGGCGAGCGGTTCCCGTGGCGGCGATGTCGGCTTCGACGGCGGAGCGAATGGTGGTCGCCCGCTCTGGTTGGCCGAGGTGGTCGAGGAGGAGCGCTCCGGAGAGGATGGCCGCTCTCGGATCGGCGATCCCTTGCCCGGCGATGTCGGGAGCGGAGCCGTGGACGGGTTCGAACATCGAAGGATACGTCCCCTCGAGGTTGATGTTGGCGCTGGCGGCCAAGCCGATCCCACCGGTGACGGCGCCGGCCTCATCGGTGAGGATGTCGCCGAAAAGATTGTCCGTGACGATGACGTCGAAGTCACTGGGCCGGGTCACCAGTGCGATCGTCGCGGCGTCGATGTGGAGGTAATCCGTCGTCACCTCGGGGTGCTCGGCGGCGACCTCGTTGACGATCCGCCGCCACAATCCCCCCGCGTTGACGAGCACATTGTGCTTGTGCACCAAGGTGAGATGTCGGCGGCGCTTCTGGGCTAAATCGAAGGCGTAGCGCACGACGCGTTCAACGCCATGGGCGGTGTTGATCGACACTTCGGTGGCGATCTCATGGGGGGTGCCCGCCCGCATGACTCCACCATTGCCAAGATAGAGCCCTTCGGTGCCCTCCCGCACGACGACGAAGTCGACCGTCTTCCCTGCGACGATCTCAGGCGCCAGGGGAGTGGGCACTCCCGGATACAGGGTGGCCGGGCGCAGATTGACCGCATGGTCGAAGGAAAAACGCAGTTTGAGCAGGAGCCCACGTTCCAACAATCCCGAGGGGATCGCCGTCGATCCGGGGGCCGCGCCGACCGCGCCGAGGAGGATCGCGTCGACCTGGCTGAGCCGGGCGAGCGTCTCGTCGTTCAGCACCTCACCGGTGCTCTGCCAATGGGTCGCGCCCAACTCATAGGGCTCGAAGGTGAAATCCGCCCCGGCCGCTTGGAGCACCTTGACGGCCTCAGCCGTCACCTCCGGGCCGATGCCGTCTCCGCCGATCACTGCGATGGTCTGTGTCACGTCGTGCAGTGTACAAGCCGGAACGAGTGCGGTGACGTCTTGTTCAGATACTGCGATAGGGGACTACGGCGAGGTCGGGCGATCGGTCGTCATCCTCATGACCGGTCAGTCAGCGGCGGGGTCACCCGGGGCACCCGCATGAGGTGGGCGACCCCCCCAGCCAGCAGGGCGAAGACGATGAACACGACGGCGTCGCGGGTGGCGACGTCCCAGCCGACCGAGGTGATCGTGCGGATCTCGACGAGGGTGCCGCTGAAGAGCGCCAGGCTGAAAGCAGCGATGTTGTTGACGATGTGGGCGACGACGCCGGCTTCAAGACCACCCGTGCGCCAGACGAGGATTCCGGCGGCGAGGCCGAAAATGAGTCGGCTGGCGAACAGCCAGACGCCCTGGGTGCCGTGGAAGAGGGCGAAGAGCAGCGCGGTGGCGACGATGGCGAACCAGGGGTTGCGCACGATGCTGCCGAAGACCTGCATGAGGTAACCGCGGAAGAGGACCTCTTCGGCGAGGGCTTGTAAGGGCGAGGTGAGGAGGATGAGGACGAGGAACCACCCCCAGTTCGCCAGAGGGTTCCAGCCCGGCCCGGTGATCCAGCTGTGAGCGGCGACGCCCCCGAAGATGACGAGGGCGACGAGTCCGGCGGCGATGCCGTAGCGCCAACGCACCCCCGGTGAGACCGACCAGAGCCAGGCCATGGGCCGGTGGTGGAAGTAGCGAAGGAGCGCCCAGACGATGACGATGAGCGAGCCCAGAGCGAGGTGAGCGCCAACGATGCCGATCGGATATACAAAATTGGAGGCGTTCTCGGCGTATTCGCTCCACGGCAGGGGACGTCCGCTGACGAGATAGCCGAGGCCGACGATCGCCGTGTTGACCAAGGGGACGGCGACGGAGAACGCCGCCAGCACGATGACGACCATGACACACCCCATGAACCGGATCGTCGTCAGATCCGAGGCCGGGGTGTGGGCCGGGATGAGGCTGAGAGGGTAGGTCGCCGCCGGCTCGGGTCGATTGGCGACGACGCCGCGCCGCTCCGCGCTGGAGCTGGATGCGCCCGATGCGCTCGAAGGCGCCCGGGTGATGACGGCCGGAGCAGACGCGTCTATCTTCGTGCGGGGAGTGGTCCGTTTGGCCGGATGCCCCGAGGCCGGGCGGACCTTTTTCTTCGCCGCCGGACGGGTGGCCATCAGATGTCGTCCTCGACGACGGTGTGCTCGAGCGTGCCAACCTCGTCGATCGTGATCGTCACTTCGGTTGCGGGCTGGATCGCCGGGCCGTCGGCGGTCGGGCCGGTGAGGATGAGATCGCCGGGCAGCAGCGTCATGATGACCGAGCAGGCGCTGACGAGTTCAGCGATGCCCCAGGGCGATTCCTTGACCGTGCCGCGGCTCGTGGCCTCCCCGCTCGTCGTCGTGATCCCCACGGTGGTGGCCTCTTCGAGGCTGAGATGGGTGACGATCCATGGGCCGATCGGAGTGAAGGTGTCGAAGCTGGCGGCGGCTCCTATCGCCCCGCTGGCGCGGACGTCGTCGGCCACCGTGTAACCGAAGATGATCTCGGGGACCCGTTCTGGCGGCACCATTTTGCCGATCCGTCCGATGACGATCGCCAAACGGCCACGGCTGACGAGGGCGCCGGCCGATGGCGGGCAGACGACGGGGCTGGCCGGCCCGATCACTCCCGTGTTCGGTTTGAGGAGGAGGGCTCGCTCCAGGCTCGCCGGCGAGGCGAGGTCATCCCTGGGGCCGGGCGGGTTGAAAGCCACAACTTTCGAGCGGGGGATGACGGGGGCGAGGAAGCGGATGTCGTCGATGAGATGGCGGGCGCCGGTGAGATTGACCGGCCCGGCCATGGGATCGCCGGTGAGGTCGGAGACGGAATCGGGGAACTGCCCGCCGTCTTCGGCTAATTCGACGATGCCGAAGCGGATCGTGTCGTCGACCGCGTAGCGGGCCACCCTCATACCGTCACTCCTTGTCTGTCGCCTTGGCCGTGTCCTCCGTCGAACGCATGGTCGCCGACGGTGGGCGCGCCGGGGACGATGACGGTCAGCCCATAGGTGAAGGCGTCGACGAGCGCCTCCCAGCTCGCTTCGATGACATTGCCACCGACGCCGACCGTCGTCCAGCTGAGGCCCTCCCATCGGGTGTCGATGAGGACCCGGGTGGTGGCGTCGGTGCCGAGCCCGTCGCCGAGCAGGCGGACCCGGTAATCGGTCAGTTCGAATTCACGGACCTCGTGGTAGCGCGGAGACAGCGCTTGGCGGAGCGCCTCGTCGAGGGCATTGACCGGGCCGTTGCCCTCCCCGACGAAGGGATGGGCCGTATCGTCGCCGAAACCGACGCGCACGACCGCTTCGGAGATTTCCTCGTGGTCGGTGAAGACACGCCAGGTGGCCACCGAGAAAGGCTTCTCCACCGGCTCATCGCCGGCCAAGGCGTCGCGCACGAGCAGGTCGAAGGAGGCGTCGGCCGCCTCATAGGAATACCCTTGCGCCTCACGTCGCTTGACGAGATCGGCCAAGCGGCTGGCCAGTTGGCGGTCGGAGAGGTCGTGGCCCAGTTGCTCGGCTTTGATCTGGATCGAGGCGCGGCCGGCCATGTCCGAGATGAGCATGCGCATGTCGTTGCCGACGATCGCCGGGTCGATGTGCTGGTAGAGATCGGGATCGACCTTGATGGCCGAGGCGTGCAATCCGGCCTTGTGAGCGAAGGAGGAGGAGCCGGCGTAAGGCTGGCGGGCGGCTGGAGGCTGGTTGACGATCTCGGCGATCGTGTGCGAGACGTGGGTGAGTTGTTGGAGGGCTTCGGGGGTGACGAGCGGCCAGTCCCACTTGAGTTGGAGGTCGCCGATGAGGGTGATGAGATCGGCGTTGCCCGTGCGTTCGCCGTAACCGTTGATCGTGCCCTGGATGTGCATGGCTCCGGCTTCGACACCGGCGATCGTGTTGGCGACAGCGCAGCCGGTGTCATTGTGGCAGTGGACGCCGACTGGCGCCCCCGTCGCGACGACGAGGCTGACGATCTCGTGGACCCGGCTCGGCAGCATGCCGCCGTTGGTGTCGCACAGCACCGCGACCTCGGCGCCCGCGTCGATCGAGGTCTTGACCACGTCGAGGGCATAGGAGGGATTGTCGATGTAGCCATTGAAGAAGTGTTCGCAGTCGACGAAGACACGCTTGCCTAAGCCACGCAGATAGGTCACGGTGTCGTCGATCATGGCGAGGTTCTCGTCGAGCGTCGTCTTGAGCGCCTCGGTGACATGGCGATCGTGCGACTTGGCGACGAGGCAGACGACGTCCGTCCCGGCCTCGACGAGGGCGGCGGTGAGCGGGTCGGTCGCGGCGGTGAGCCCGACCCGGCGGGTCGCTCCGAAGGCGACCAGGGTGGCTTTCTTCAGGTGAAGACGTTCCTGGGCGACGGCGAAGAATTCGGTGTCGTTTGGATTCGCCCCCGGCCAGCCCCCTTCGATGAAGGTGACGCCGAGATCGTCGAGCAGCCCGGCGACTCGAAGCTTGTCGTTGACGGAGAGGCGCAGACCCTCCTGTTGAGAGCCATCGCGAAGCGTCGTGTCGAAGACGTGGAAAGGCTGGGGAATCATGGGGCCCAGTGTAGAGCTTGCCGCCATCCGCCACCGCTTCGCCGCGTCTCATCCTGTCCAGGAAATGGACGCATTCTTGTTCCCATCCCTGCCTGATGGATTGCCGCGCGTCGACGTGGATGAGACAGGCGTTCCGCAGAACGAGACGAGGATGATCACGGACATCCCGATCCGTTCATCACCTCGACGGGTGACAGGTCAGGCGATGCGGCGCATCCACTCATGGCGGTCGGGGGTCCGGCCCCACTGGATGTCGACGAGGGTTTGGCGGATCTTCGCTGTCTTCGGCCCGAACGAGTGGGTCAAGACGACGTCCTCGTCGTGCCCCTCGACTTCGCGGCGCAGGCTGCGGATCGGCGTGACGACCGCGGCCGTCCCGCAGGCGAACGCCTCGGTGATCTCCCCGTCGACGATGCCGGCGAGGACCTCGTCGAGGGTGAGCGGCTTCTCCTCAGGAGCCAACCCGATTTCCGGCGCCAAAGTGAGGATCGAATCACGGGTGATGCCTTCAAGGATCGTGCCCGATGTCGGCGGCGTCAGGAGGCGGTCGTCGGCGGTGACGACGAAGAAGTTCATCCCACCGAGCTCTTCGATCCAGGTGTGCGTCGCGGCGTCGGTGAAGAGCACCTGGGCACAGCCATGCCGGGCGCCTTCGTTTTGGGCGATGAGACTGGCGGCGTAGTTGCCCCCGCACTTGGCGGCGCCGGTGCCACCGCTGCCGACACGGGAATAGGTCGTCGTCACCCAGATGTCGACGCCACCGATCCCCCCCTCGAAATAGGGCGCGGCCGGGCTGGCGATGGCGGCGTATTGGACGACGTTCGAACTGCGCACCCCGAGGAAGGATTCGGAGGCGAACAAGAAAGGACGCACATAGAGCGACATCTCGTCAGCGGAGGGCACCCAGGCGGCGTCTGCGGTGATAAGGGCGTCGATCGAAGCGAGAAAATCAGCCTCGTCGAGCACCGGTAGTTCCATCCGCTGGGCCGAGCGTTGGAAACGGCGGGCGTTCATCTCGGGGCGGAACACCCAAATCGACCCGTCGGACCACCGATAGGCCTTGAGTCCTTCGAAGATCTCCTGCCCGTAGTGGAAGACCGCCACCCCGGGATCGAGATCGAAGGGGTGATAGTTCTCCAAGGCTCCGTCATGCCAGCCCTGATCGGCCGACCATGTCGCCGTCGCCATGTGATCGGTGAAGTTCACACCGAAACCCGGATCGGCCAAGACCTTCTCGATCTCCGCCGTCGGAGTCGTCGTCGTGTCCTGCCGTGTAAAACTCAAAGCCATGGGATCAGGCTACTCCGCAGGTGGAAGGAAGAGACGGCGTGTCCGTTCCGTCACTCGCCGGGGAAATGGGCCCCGAGTTGGCGGCGAACCTCGTCCATCGTCACCATGACGTCGAGGGTGTCCTGCCAGCTCATGATCGACGATTCCGTCTTTCCGGCGACGATGCACCGGGCCGCCTCGGCCGCCTCGAATTGGAACCCGCCCTCGGTGGCGGTCGGGAGCCGTTCCGGGCCCTCGATCGATTCCCTGAAACGGGTCAGCTTGATGTCTTGAGGGGTGTAGAACCAATCGGCGACATCGGCGCGACCGGCGTCACCGACGATGCTGAGACGATTGACTCCAGCGGCGCTCATGTCGTTGATCGCAGCCGCCAGCACATCAGTGCCGTAACGCAAAGTGATCGTCTCTTTGAGATCGACCCCGGATTCGGTGAGAATCCCCGAGGCGACGATGGCCGAGGGACGACCGAAGAGATAGTGGAAACACGACAACGGGTAGACGCCGAGATCGAGCAGAGCCCCTCCGGCCAGGGCCGGATTCCACATCCGCCAGGCAGGATCGAGATTGAGCGATTGACAATGGCTCGCCATGACCGTGCGGATCGCCCCGAGATCCCCCTCATCGATGAGCTTCTTGAGCGTCTGATAGTGCGGGAGGAAACGCGACCACATCGCCTCCATGACGAACAATCCCCGCCGCTCGGCGACAGCGAACACCTCGCCAGCTTGCCGGGCGTTGATAGTGAAAGCTTTCTCCACGAGCACCGGCTTGCCCGCCTCCAAGGCGAGGATGGCGTGATCGCGATGCTCGGAATGGGGGCTCGCCACATAGACGGCGTCGACCTCGGGATCGGCCACGAGATCCTCATAAGAGCCATGGGCGCGCGGAATCCCGAAATCCTGAGCGAAGCTCTCGGCTCGGCCGAGATCGCGCGAGCCGACGGCGACGATCGAACTGGCCGTGTAGGTCGGGATCTCACGGGCGAAGCGGCGGGCGATACTCCCCGGGGCGATGATGCCCCACCGAATCGCGGGAGCGGAGCGAGGGTCAGGCACAACAGCGATGTCAGTCACGATCTGATTCTAGTGGCTGCCACTGCACGTCGATTCACTTCTCATCAACCTGGCGTTCAAGATGGTCCGGTCGCTGCGGCTAAGCGAGTTGGCGGAAGACGCGTCGTCCGGTACAGTTTTCCCTTGGCATCAACTGGTGCCACCCCTGGGGTATGGGGTAATTGGCAGCCCGCCGGATTCTGGTTCCGTCAGTCCAGGTTCGAGTCCTGGTACCCCAACGAACGCTCAGGCGATTAACTGATCCACTGGATATGTGATAGTTTGAGCGAGTTGCGCGGTCCGTCCGCGTGGCGTTTGGCCCCGTTGTGTAGCGGCCTAGCACGCCGCCCTCTCACGGCGGTAGCGCCGGTTCAAATCCGGTCGGGGCTACAGAGGAGACGTCGCACGATTGCTTTAGCAAGGTGCGGCGTTTTTCTGTTTTCTCGAAGAGTTCGTCGGCCACGGCGCCCCGACACGACGTGAGGCCTCCCCAGCCCGATGCTGAGAAGGCCCCACGATCAACGTTGGTGGAAGGTCAGGACTCCTGAGCTTCCTGTTCGCCCAAACGGCGACGGTTACGGGTGCGCCGCCGCGGCTTCTCAGCACTGGCCTCATCGCTTCCCTCACTGGCAGGTTTGGCGGCGGCGTTCGCCTTCGAGGTCTCCCACAGTTGGGAGACGGCGTCCTCGACGGCGGGCCGTTTCTCCACCGGGGAGGTGGCCGCCGGAACATCGCCAGTGGGCGTCTCAGCCGCTGCTGTGCTCACATCGTCGCGCGGTTCGCCGTTGCGACGACGGACCCGGGAGCGCTGGGGACGATCTGCCCGTTCGATGCGTTCCTGACGTTGCGTGGTGGGCGCCGCGTTGTCCTCGGCTGGAGCACGATCCTCGTCGCGGCGGTCACGGCCAGTCCGGCGGTCTCCGGAGCGCGGGGCCCGGGCGCCACGATCACCGCCGCGGCCACGATCGGATCCACGCCCATCGCGCCGTCCGCGATCACGGTCGCCCCGCCCGCCGCGGGAATCGCGCTCGCGCGGCTCACGGGGCTGCTCGGGGACGAGACGGGCCTTGGCGTCGGCGGGGATCTCGAGCTCCTCCAAGAGCTGCGGGGTCGTCGAATAAGCCTCGATCGGTTCGGGGAAGTCGAGGCCGAGGGCCTTGTTGATGACTTTCCACCGGGTCAGATCCTGCCAATCGACGAAGGTGATAGCGACACCCTCGTTGCCGGCTCGCCCGGTGCGGCCGATGCGGTGAATGTAGGTCTTCTCGTCGTCCGGGCAGGTGTAGTTGATGACGTGGGTGACGAGATCGATGTCGATGCCACGGGCCGCGACGTCGGTGGCGACGATGACCTGAGCCTTGCCGGAACGGAATTTCTCCAAAGCCCGCTCACGCAACACCTGGGACAGATCGCCGTGGATGCAGGTGACGGAGAAACCGCGATCCTTGAGATCGTCCGTCAACCGCTGGACCGACCATTTCGTCGGGCAGAACACGATGACCCGCTTCGCCTTGGGCGATTGCAAGAGTTTGGCGATGATGGCCGGTTTATCCAGCTCATGGGTCTGGTAGACGAATTGGGTGGTCTGAGGAACCATCTGCGACTCGTCGCCCGACTCGGCCCGGATATGCACCGGTTGGCGCAGGTTGGCCCGAGCCAGGGCCATGATCGGGGCCGGCATCGTGGCCGAGAAGAGGAGGGTCTGGCGGGAGGCCGGGGTGGCGCGCACCAACTCCTCGACGTCGGGCAAGAAGCCGAGGTCGAGCATCTCGTCGGCCTCGTCGAGGACGAGCACCGACACCTTCGACAGAACGAGATTCTTGCGGTGGAGAAGATCGATGAGTCGCCCCGGTGTTCCGACGACGACGTCGACGCCATCGGCCAGACCGGAGATCTGCGGCTCGTAGCCGGCTCCGCCGTACACCGTCAAGACACGGGCGCCGAGTCTGCGACCGGCGATCGCCAAATCGCCGGAGACCTGGAGCGCCAATTCACGTGTCGGGCAGAGGATGAGCGCCTGCGGGAGACGCTTCTCCGTCGAATCGGCCTCGGGGATGGTGATGCGCTGAAGCACCGTGACACCGAAAGCGAACGTCTTGCCGGTTCCCGTTCTGGCTTGGCCGATGAGGTCGGTGCCCTGGACCGCGATCGGGATAGCCTGCTCTTGAATGGGGAAGGGGTGGACGATCCCCTCGTCGGCCAAGGCCTCGGCGATCGGGGCGATGACCCCGAGATCGGTGAAGGTGCCCTCCTGGGCGAGAGTGGGGGAAGCGGCGGATGCGGGAGAAGAATCAGCGGGCGTGGGGGAATCAGGCGAGCCGGCGTCGGCGCTGGACTCGTCGCCCGGTGTGGACGGGTCTCCGGGCAAGGAATCGGTGACGTGGATGTCAGTCATAATCTGCTTTGGTCATACCTCATGATTGAGTGCCGGTCGTGAACCGGATCGGAACATGGGCACGATCGATGTGGAATGCCGCGCCCACGAGTGTGCGAACACACGCTTCCGCCCAGTCTACCCTTGTCGCCAGCCGGTGGAGAATCGGCTTCACACTCGGAAGGGCGGACCCGGACCGAGGTGATCCAGGATGTGGCGCGGAAACGCCTGTGATGGTCAGGCGGCTCCGAAGCCGACCGGGCGGACGTGCTCTTGACCGACCTCGACGTAGGCGATGCCGGCGGCGGGAATGATCACCTTGCGGCCACGGGAATCGTCGAGGGTGAACACTCCACCGTCGGCCAAAGCGGCGGTCAACGACGCGATGATGCGGTCCGGCTTCTCCTCGGTGTCGACGACGACCTCGCGGTTGACGTCGCGGATGCCGATCTTGATCTCCATGGTGGTTCCTTCCTCATCCGTGGGGGACGATCGTCCCTGTGACCCGTGGGGGTGATGTGACCTGCCGACCACCCCCACGAGGCCGGCAGTGCGCGCTCACGCCGCGGTGGGCAGATCGCCTTCGATGGCCGGGCGGACGACGATGCGCGTCCAAGCGCCGACGTAGACGCGGTCGTCCGGGGTGACGAGGGTGCGATCCTTGATCGGCTTCTCCGGCACCGGATCGCTGGCCGGGGCGACATAGGTGCCGTTGGCCGAATCGAGATCGTTGATGTACCAATGCCCATCGGTCAGATTGAGGTAGGCCTGGCGGCGGCTGCACCCGGTGTCCGCCCCGCAGTCGATGTCGGGGTGGATGTTGCGGCTGGCCGAGTAACGCCCGATGAGGGCGGAGTCCCGCAGGGGGACGATTTGAGGGGCGCCGGTCGGCGGAAGCGGATCGTCCGACTCCTGAGCGGCGTACCACTGCGGATCGATCCACACCTCGGCCACCCAGTTGCCGGTCGGAGAACCCACTCCCTGGGGGCGGGCGTTGAGGAGAGCCTCCAAACCAACCGTCGGCGCCGCCGCGCCGGAGGGGGCCGGGATAGAGTCATCGCTCCCGGCGGCGGGCGTCAGTCGCGGCGAGGTCTCGGGGGTGGCCGCCGGCGGGGCGACGGGCACATCATCCAAGGACAGCCCCAGTTCAGTGTGGAGATCCTGGGAAGGCAAAGCGCCCGTCGTGAAGTCGTAGCCGCACGATTCGCAGAACAAGGCTCCGGGCATCCGCGGAGCGCCACAGTTGGGGCAGCGGTCCGGGCCGTCGGCGGGGGAGAGGACTGGGGCGCCGACCGTCTCTGGGCGGACCGGCAAGCCGCACTCGTCGCAGAAATCATCCATGGTGGTCGTATGACCGGCTTCACATGTCGCCATATCTCAGCCCCTGATCCTTGTCGTACGGGTCGACGCCGTGTCGAGCGCCATCTCATCGGCTTTATCGATGTTTTTCTTCAGCCTGACTGTACCGGTGACGGCGTCGACGATGTCGACGACTTTCCGCAAACGGTCAGTCGCCTCGGTGTTGCCCGTCTCAGCTGCTAATTGGACGGCCCGGCCCAATTTGACGGTGGAGGTCGGCTCGTCGCCCATCGCCTTGGCCGCCAAACCCTCTTGGATGGCAGAGGCCAATTCGGTCTGCCCGGTGTAGTGGGCCACCTCGGGGCTGATCCGCGCCGTCAGCACCGGATCAGCCGACCACCGTGCCTTGATGAGGCCTTGGGTGAGGATGTCGGTGTTGACCGCCAGTTGGACGCGGGCGGCCAATTGCTCGGTTCCGATGGCTTTGGCCGGCAGCCGGATCCCGATGTGGTAATCGCGCGACTCGTCGCCCCAGGCTCCGGTCGGATAGGCCTGGGTCAAGGGCGCTGCCAGCGTGCCACGGCGGGAGAGATCCTCGACTTCGGGGGAGACTTGGCGGACGAAAAGGATCTGGGCGTCTTGCGGCGTCCACACCCTCAATTGGGCGTCCGGCACGCCGCGCCCCATGGAACGGGCGATGAGGTCGTGGAAGACCTGTGGCAATTCGGCCGGCCCGGGGATGACGTCGACGGTGCCGAGGAGGGCCTGGGCGATCTTGCGGATCTCGCCCACCTGCCAATCGACCCCGATGCCTCGGCAATCGACTTGGAATTGCCCGATGCAGGCGCGGATCGAGGCGTCCAATTGTTCCGGCGCCTCGTTGTGGTTCTCACCATCGGTCAGGAGGATGGCGTGCTTGCCGACCAGGCTCGGAATGGAGGCGAAGAGTTTTCGGGCGAGGAGGAGCCAAGATCCCATGGCCGTGCCGCCGTCGGCCCGGAACAAGGTGATGGCCTGCTTGGCCTTCGTCCGGTGCTCGGAGTTCATCTGCACCATGCCAGCGCCATGGCTGACGCGCGGATACGCCAGATACGCCTGATGGCTGCCGGCCACGATGGAGAACCAGGTGCCGTCGACGATGGTGTCGACGGCGACCATGGCGGCGCGCTTAGCGGCATCCATGTTGATCCGTCCCATCGAGGCGGAGGTGTCCACCATGATGATCTCGCCGACGTCGCCGGCTCCGGTCTGTCCGGCCACCCCGGCCTCGGCGCAGGTGATCGTGACGATCGCGTTGACATCGGTCGAACCGCGGGCGAGGAATTCGTTCTGATAGACGGTTGAAGTGAAAAGGGCCATGGTTCAGTGTCTCATCCGTCGGTGGGGTCCAGGGGGGAGGTGACGCCCGCCGGAGGCATCATCGGCATCGTCACATCCTCCGCGTCGAGTGGGGTGGGCTCGTCGTCGGCCGCGGCGCCGGCCACAACGGCGGGGGAAGCTGGGACGGCGCCCTCAGGCGGTTCGATCCGGGCACAAGCGGCCGTGATGTTGTCGTGGCCGCCTTGATCGGTCGCCCAATCGACGAGGGCGGTGGCGATGGCGAGCGGGGAACCATTCTTGCCCTCAGCCGCCTCGGTGAAGACCTCGGCCAGATCAGCCGGGTCGGAGGCGTAGTTCCACAATCCGTCCGAACAGACGAGCAACCAGCCGGCGGCGTCGATGCGATGCTCCCCGAGGGCTGGCTCGAGATCCGTGGCGTCACGGCCCAGCCATTTCGTGATCGTGTGGGCGTAGGGGGAGGCCTCGGCTTCGGCTCGGCTGATGCCGGCGTCCATCTCCATCTGCGCCATCGAGTGGTCGGTCGACCATTGGACCGCCTCGCCCTCGTCGGGCAGCCAATAGACCCGCGAGTCGCCGATATTGGCGTGAACGATCGACTCCGGGGTGACGACGGCGAGCGCCAAGGTGGCGGCCGCTCCGGTCACGCTCTCCGGCCCAGTCGCGCCGACGACGGCCTCGTTGGCGGTGGCGATCGCGGTCGTCACAGTGGATCGCATGGCCGCGGCCTTCGACTCCGGAGTGCCCATGCCCTGGGGTTCGCTCTGCCAGAGGAAGGCCGTCGTCGCCCGCACCGCCGCCAAAGAGGCGACATCGGAGCAGTCGGAGGTCGTCACTCCGTCGCAGACGACGATGACGGCCCGGCGTGGCTGATCCGTGGCGGCGATCGCGAGGGCGTCCTCGTTGCGAGCGTGGACGACGCCGATGTCGCACACTCCGCCGACCCAGGAGGCCGGGGCCTGTTCGTCATGGTCGCGCTGGGATTTCACCTTGGTGCCGCACTGGGTGCAGTAACCGTCGATCCCGACCTCGCCGCCACAGGCCGGGCAGACCGAAGGCAAGGCGGAGACGACCGTGGGCGGGCGGCTCAACACGGGTTCCGTCTCAGGGGGAACCTCGTCGGGTTGCCAGAGCACACCTGGTCCGTCGTTCATCAGTCTCCATCTCCCTCGTGTCATAGGAATGTCCAGCGGCGTGTCGTGTTGGCCCGGTCGATGAGGTCGATCCTACGGGCATCGTCGGACTCCAACTCCGCCTCGCGGCGCAGGGCCCTCTCAATGGCGGGGCGAAGCCATTTTTTCTCAAGGCCGACATGCCCGATCATTTTCGCGCCAAGACTTGGGTCGCCGGAGGCGACGACGAACTTGAGAGCGCGCTCGTAGATCTTGACGTCGAGTTGAGCCTGAACCTTGGGATCGAGCCCGGCTCCCTGAGTGACCTGGTACGCCTGCTGGAGGTCGGCGATCGACGTGCCCTCTCGGACGAGCAGGTCGGCCATGAGCCGACGCGACTCGAGCCAGCCCCCGCTCGTGCGCGGGACCATCGACAAGGCCTCGAGGATGGGATCGACTTTCCCCTTCGGGGTGCTGCGCGCGGCGCGCTTGCTCCGGGTCCGGGCCAAACCGAAAGCGGCCCCGGTGATGTAGGCGGCGTCCGTCGAGGCGCAAGCCTGGTAGAGGTTCTCGGCGATGGTGAGATCGCCGGCCAACTCGCAGGCCAGGGCGAGCGTGAACTGGGGCGCGATCTCGCCGGGGATCTGACCGTAGACGGCGTTGAACGAGGCTTGGGCTTCACCCCACCGCGCGTCCTGGAGGGCGGACAACCCCTGCATCCACACCGCGCGCCATTCCCACGGGTCGTCGTCGAGGATGGCGGCCACCGTCTCATCGAGGATCTTCTTTTGTTTCATCTCGATGGCGGAGCGGCATAAAGCCAGCAAACAATCAAGTGATTTGAGCGGTGGTTTGAGGAGGGCGTCGAGACGGTCGTCAGGGAAAGGCATCGACTCGACCGCCGCCAGCCAGTCGGCCAACGGATCGTCCGGATCAGTGACGAGAGCGGGAAGATCCTTCCAGGTGAAGCTGTCTGAGGCGATGACCGGGGGATGGAAGACCGGTGAGGGCAGGGAGGTCCGAGCCGCTCCCGGGGTGGCCGTCGCCACCACTTGGCGCAAGACGCCGAGCAGTTGAAGGCGCAATTCCTCGATCGAGGTGAAGCGATCGGCCGGGTTGGGGGCGCAGCATTTGAGGATGAGCCGGTAGAGCGAGTCGTACTGGGCGAACAGCGGGATCTCTTCGAACGGCGGCAAGCTCGTCTCGTAGGTCGATTGGTAGCCCCGGAACTCGGCGCAGCACACGAGCAGCGTGCGTCCGATGGTGTAGATGTCGGAGGCGACCGAACATCCCTGAAGCGGGACCTCGGGAGCTTGGAAGCCGACAGTGCCGAAGATCGGGCTCTCGTCGTCGTCGATGTGGCGGACCCCGCCCATGTCGATGAGTTTGACCGAGTCGCCGACATGGATGATGTTGTCAGGTTTGAAATCGCAGTAGAGCAACCCGTGGTCATGGAGATAACTGAAAGCGGGGAGGATCTCGTAGATGTAGGCCAGCGCCTGATCGACGGGCAGAGGATCGTAGACGCCCTTGTTGGCAGCGGTGCGATCCTTGAGGATCTGTTTGAGGGAGCGGCCGTCGACGTATTCCATGACGATATAAGCCGCATTGTTGTGGGTGACGAAGTTGTAGATCTCGACGATGAGGGGATGCTCGATCTGGGCGAGGAAGCGCTGCTCCGAGATGGCGGCCGCGCCGGCGGTGGCGTCGCCGACGTTGAGGAGGCCCTTGAGCACGACCCAGCGATCGGAGACGTTGCGGTCGCGGGCGAGGTAGATCCAGCCCATGCCGCCGTGAGCGAGGCAGCCGCGGACCTCGTACTGGTGGGCCACCAGATCGCCCGGTTTCAGCTTCGGAGTGAAGGAGTAAGGCTGCCGGCACTGCGAGCAGTACCCCTCGAGACGGCCGGGGCCGTTCTCGTCCGAGCGCCCGACCGGCGCCTCGCAGGTGGGGCAGAAGCGACGTTCCTCCGGCACGACGGGATCGGCCAGCACCGCTTGCTCCGGATCCTTGCGTGGCTCGGGCGGAACTGTCGTGATGCCGGCGCCCATGCGGCCCGCCGTCGAGGCGGCGGTGTGCGCTGTGCGCACCGGGGTGGCGCGCAGTCCCAGCCGGGCGGAGCCCAGGGCGGTCGATTCGATCTGGCTCGGGGCCGAGGCCGCCACAGCGGCGGCTGGGTTCGCGACCGATCCAGCGGGAGAGCCGCAGTGGTCGCAGTAGCCGTCGACGATGGTGCCGTCACAGCCGGGCATCTGGCAGGGTCCGCCCTGGACGAAGGCGGGTTTGGCTCCCGCCTTGCCGTCCCCGATGGGGATGACGGCCGCCGCCGTGCCGCCAGCGGGGACCGTGCCCCCCGGGGGAGACAGGGGTGGCGCCGGCATGGCCGATTTGGCCGGTGCGCCGTCGGGGGGCATGCCGCAGATATTGCAGTAGCCGTCGATGATGGTCCCGGTGCAGCCGGGTTGCTGGCACTTCACGCGCTCTCCTGCGGGGGCGTCTCACTCGTCTCGGCGCTGGCCACGGCGATGGCATGGGCCGCTTCGCAGGCGGCGACGAGCGGCTTGATGACCTCGATCGGTGCGGGGGATTGCGCTACAAGGTCGCCCGCCTGATCGACGAGGGCGGTGATCGACGCGTCGCCTGAGGCGCGCAGATCCGCGACCCGATCGGCCAGATCGGATTTGACGGCGAGCGCCTCCCGGTTGGCCCGTTCGACATAGTCGAGGGCGGCGCTGGCGCGGATCAACTGGGCCTCGTAGCGGTCGAGCGCCTCGGGCGTCGTCGGGATCTCCCCGAGGGCTTCGACCCGGGGGACGGCGTATTTCGGCGGTGGGGAGACTTCAGCGGCGACCTCGGCGACGAGGGCGACGACCTCGGCTTCGCGCCGCTGAACAGAGTTCCGTTGGGCGGTCACCGTCGTCAATCGTCCGGAGAGCGCCCGGCGTTGGGCGTTGCCGACGATGAGGTCGCGCTCCATCGTCGCGCCCTGGATCTCGAGCGGGCCGAGCGATCCGCCGATGTCGCCGCCCCGGTCGGCCTTGGCGACGAGCGCGTCGACGTCGGCGTCCATCTGGTCGACGACGGCGATCAGACGTGGTTGATCGGCGGCCGGTTCGAGGGCGACCTGCTCGCGCAGACGCTCGACTTGGGCACGCAAAGCCTCAAGCCGGGCCGACATCTCGCGGGTCACCGGCGTGAGGTCGTAGTCGTCGACGAGCTGCGAGGTGAGCGCTTCGGCCAAGCGGCAGGCTTCGGGCAGGTTGAGGGCGAGGTGACGGGTGGCGAGGGCGTCGCCGGGATTGGCCTCATCGCCGAGGCGCCCCCAGATCAAGCGGGTCAGCCGATCGAGTTCAGTGGGGCCGACGCGTCCGGAATCCCAGGTGCGCACGAGGTCGTCGTAACGGTTTTTGACGGTCTGCCAGATGGTCAAGGCGACGGCGACATCGGCCGTCGCCTCTTCCGACAGCCCCCGTTTGAGCAGTTCGGCGTCGATCGTGTCGATCTGTTGGCGCAGATCCGCCACCCACTGGCCGAAGTCGTCGAGGTAGGCGAGATACTCCTGCGGGGAACCTGGTTGATCGATGCTGCCGGGAGGCCAGGGGGCGCTCATCGATACTCCTTGAGCCGAGAATGGAAACCGACGACGGTCAACGCCAGTGTGCCAGCAGCGGCCAAGCCGGTGATGGCGATCCTCGTGGGGACGTCGTCGGTGGCGGCGTCCTTGAACCTCGCCTCGATGGCGTCGAGGTCGGGGGAGAGCGTCTCGGCCAACCCGGCCCACAGGGTGTCCGTCACGATGGCGGGAGCGCCACCCGGCTGATCGGCGATGAGAGTCGAGGCCGCCGTCGCCGGATCCGCGCCGCTGAGCGAAAGGATCACCGATGTCATGGCGTCGAGGTAAGGGGTCTCGGTGTACCCGTTGGAATACGAGCTCGCCTCGGCCTCCTCGAGCCAGCTCACGGCGTCGTTGAAGCGTTCGTTGTCCAGGCCGGGGGAAAGGAAGGCGAGGGCGGCTTCTTCACGGGCATGCCAGGCGTCGGTCGTCGTGAGATGAGAGTAATTCGCGCTGAGGATGTCGACGCCGAAGTCGGAGTCGGCGGCGTCGATCTCGAGGTGGAGACCGATGACGGCGATCGTCATGACGAGGGCGCCGGCGGTGGCGCCGAGCAAAGCGGGGTTGACGACGCGGTGGGTGCGCATCGCGACGATGACGAGGCTGGCGCCGAGCAGACCGGTCGCGATCACCGTCATGATCCCCGCGGCGGTGATGAGGGGGAGACTGAAATCAGAGGAATAACCATGGTTCGCATGCCCGATGAGGTCGCTCAGCGTCGCCTCAAGGATGACAAGGGGTTCGCTGGCCGCGCCTTCGCCGGAATGGAGGGCGTCGAACTGGGTTCGGGCGGCTGCCGGATCGCTCGCGGCCAGCGCCCAGGCCTCTTGGACCGCCTCCTCATAAGCCATGAGGTTGTTGGAGAGTTGTTCGAGGACGATGTAGTCCTCGGGATCGTTGGCGATCGCCGTCAGCATCGTGCGATAGGTCTCGCCCATGGTGACGTTGAAGGCGGTCATCGGTTCGGCGCCCTGGGCCGGGTCGATGAAGGCGACGGCCGCGTGGGAGCGGGCTTCGGCCGTCAAGGAGTCGAGTTCGTGGGCCCGCACCGACGAGGCGGCGATCCGGCTGCGATCCTCGACGGCGGAATCGCTCAGCGCTATCCCGGTCAACCCGAGGGCGGCGGCAGCTGCGACGGCGACGAGGCCCGCTCCGCGCAGCCACGTGAACAACCGTGGGGTCGTCCAGGGCTTCTTCTTCTTGTTCGGAGTAGGGGGCTTGGACGTCGTCTTCGCCAGGGTTCCTGTTTTCCCGCCAGCTGATCCCGCAGGGACGAGCGAGGAGGACCTACCCTGGGCTCTCGCCGTTTGTCCAGCGAACGTGGTGGTCGTCTGGGACGAGGTGGGCCACGGCCTCGCGTTCGGCCTGGTCGGTTGCTTACGCGCCATCGCCGACCCCCGCCTCATCGGCTTCCGTCGGGCTCATCGCCACCTCGGTGGCTTCCGCTTCGTCAGGTGCGAGATCGACGATCGCATCCTCATCGGCGGGGGGCTGTTCCGTCGACTCACCGGTGTCCTGGGATGATTCCTCGGCCGGCTCGACGGGGCGATCGGGATCGATGTCACCGGGGGCCAAGGCGCGCAATTGCTCCGTCGTCGGCTCGGCGACATCGCGCAAGCGCCAGGCTTGACGACCGATGGCGGCTTCGAAGACATTGCGAGAAAAGCGGCCGTTGCCAAATGTCTCATCGCGGATCTGGCGGGCCAGGACGTCGTGGAACGCGGAAATCGATTCCTCAGGGATGTCGTAGTCGGCTTGAGCGGCCATCCCGATGAAGATCTCGGTCAATTCATCGTCGGAGTAGTCGTGGAAGGTGATCGTCGTGCGGAAGCGCGATTGCAACCCTGGGTTCTCGTCGATGAACTCGCCCATCGGCGCGGGGTAGCCGGCCACGATGACGACGAGGTCGCCCCGGTTGTCCTCCATCTCCTTGACGAGGGTCGTGATCGACTCCTCGCCGTATTGATCTCCGGACAGCGAATAGGCCTCGTCGATGAAAAGGACTCCGCCGACGGCCTTGTCGACCTGCTCGGCGGTTTTCATGGCGGTCTGCCCGAGGTACCCGGCGACGAGCTCCGAACGGTCGACTTCGACGAGATGGCCTTTCGAGAGGAGCCCGAGAGCCCGGTAGATGCCGGCCACGAGGCGAGCGACCGTCGTCTTGCCGGTGCCGGGGTTGCCGGTGAAGATGAGGTGGCGGGTGATCGTCGGATCCTTGAGGCCGGCTTCGGAGCGCAGCTTTTGGATCTTGAGGATCGCCGCTTGCCGATGGATCTCCTCTTTGACGTTGGCGAGCCCGACGAGGGCGTCGAGTTCGGCCAAGAGTTCCTCGAGGCTCTTCGGCTCCTCTTCCGGCTCAGCCTCCTCGGCCGACTCTCCTGCGGTGGGCGGCGCCGCCACCGCGGAGGGGTTGTCGGTGGTTTTCACTGCCGTCGTCGAGGATGATCCGCTACCCGGCTGGGAGGCGGACGGAGCGGAGGGCGCTGTGCCGAGGCTTGCCGCCGTCGCGTCGTCGAGGGCGGCAAGATCGCCGAAAGCCCCGGGCAGGTGGGGATCGATGCCGCTGAGGTCGAAGGGATCGTCGCTCGAGAGCCGTTGGGCGAGATCGGCTTGATCGCGGTGAACACGGCGCAACTGCCCGAAGAGACGGTCGAGCACGGCGGGCGCCTGGGTGACGAAGTTCTCCATCTCCTCCCGCGTGGCGGGTTCACCGGGGACGGGCCCGATCGGCCCGGTGGCGTCGTCGGGCGCGTCGGAGTCGCCGTGACGGGTGCTGTCGGTCATAGATCTCCCAAATCGAGCAGTCCGGCGGAGGTCGAGGGGGCTGGGGCGGGCGCGGGAGCCGGGGTCGAGGCGACTGAAGCAGCCCGGCTCGGATCGAAACGTTCGGCCAAGAAACGGCCCTGGGCGACGAGGGCTTCGGCGTCACGGCGCAAGATGGCGTCGTAGATGCCGTCGACGGTGTCCCAGAGCAAGTCGAGTTGATCGACGAGGACGAGCAACGAGGTGCGCCCCCGGTCGATCGGTCGGCTGTCCGCCCAATCCCGGGGCAGGCGCAGGTAGTGGCTCAAGGTTTCCGGCAGGTAATTCGTCGCCGTCGCGATGAGGGAGTAGTGATCGGACGATGTGAACCCGGTCGTGTCCATCCGCGGCAGCGTCTCCCGCAGACGAGCGGTGATCCGTCCAGTCCTAAAGGAGATCGCGGTGTGGACATGGGATTGCGCGACGAGCGACTCGACCTGTGTCAAAGCGGTGTTGATGTCAGCCGGCGTCGGGGCAGCCGGAACGACCGGGGCGAGCGGTTCGGAAGGGTCGTCGAGACTCTTGAACCAATCGATGAGACCCACAGGCCCTCACCCTCACTTTCGGCGTTCCACAACGGGCGGCGGCCGGGTCATGCCCAGCTGTGCGTCACCGCAACTCGTTCATATTCTGCATCGTCGCGTCGATCTGCGGGTTGGCCGACCGGGCACGGTCGAGATAGGCCCGTGATTTGGACACCTCGCCTTCGAGGACGTTGATCGTCTGGCCCATGTTGACGAGCGCCTTGGCCTTGAACTGATCGATCGAATCCATCGTGGCATAGATGTTCTTGAAAGCCTCTTGCAGCTGCGTGATGCCGACAGAGGAGCTGGCGGCCTGCTCCTGGATGGCGGCCGAATTCTCCTTGAGCATCTCGGAGGTCCTCTGGATCATCGTCGACGTCGTCTGGTTCAAGGCGGTGATCTGATCGAGGACGAGCTTCTGGTTGCTCATCGCCTGGGACACGATGACGGCGGTGCGCAGGGCCGCCACCGTCGTCGTCGACGCCCGGTCCACGCCCTTGATGAGTTCGAGGTTGTTCTTGATGATGATGTCGATCGACAGATAGCTCTGGATCGAGACGGCCAGCTGGGTGAGGAGATCCTGATGCTTTTGACGGACGTAGAAGAGGACGTCCTCGCTCAAAGCCTTGGCTCGCTCCGGATCGGTGATCTGGAGCTCACGGACGCGCTGATCGAGTTGGGCGTCGAGCTTCTCGGCGATGTAGACGTATTGGTTGAGCCGCCCCATCGTCTGCCAGAGGTGCTGCTTCTCCATATTGAGAGAGACGTTGTCTTTCGTCAGTTCGTCTTGCCCGGAGCGCAGCGCGTGGAGGATGGCGTTGAGGTGCTGCTGGGACGACTGATACTTGCGGAAGTAGTTCTCGACCTTGTTGCCGAAGGGGATGATGCCGAAGAGCTTCTTGGAGAACGACTTCTCGGCGTGGGGGTCGAGACTCTCGACGGTGCGGCGCAGATCCATGAGGGTCTGCCCCACGCTCGAGCCTTCCGTCAGGCCCCCTTCCCGCATCGCCTTGACCGGAGTGGTGAGGAGGCGGTTGGAGGTCTCGGCGGCCCTGCGGATATCGGTGTCTCCCATGGCGCGGACGGCGTCGGCCTGGGCGGTGAACTCGGGCGATTTCGTCTCGGCCTGTTCGATGGCCGTCATGAACTGGGCCACCTTCTCGTCGAGGACGGGCACCTGGGAGGCTTCGACCCGTGGCGCCATCTCCGGGGCCTGGGTCTCGGTGACGGCGGCGACAGGCGCCTGCGGCTCCAAGCTCAGCATCGGGGCGGATGTGGGAGGCGTCAATGGGGCCGGCGCGGCGGCGCCGAGCGAGAGCGGATCGCTCATGGAGAACTCCTGATCTGAATTACTTCGCTGTCCACCCGTCATCGTACTGGGCTCGACGAAGTCTGGGGACCGACGGCGGCGGTGTGGTTCAGGGTCGCCCCGATCAGCCGCGTCAGGGGACGTCTCCGGAGCGGGTCCGGGGCGATGTCCGAGCTATCTGATTCGATGGTGGCATGAGATCCTGCGCCACCTCCGCCGGCGTCTTCCACCTGGCGCCGCCGGTCAGCCCGCCGGCGCCGGTTCCGTTGACGGAGCGACAACGCCGGGTGGTCGCCCATCGTGGGGGTCCTCTCCTCGTGTTGGGCGGTGCGGGCACGGGCAAGACGACGGTCTGCCAAGCGGCCGCGATCGCCCGGGCTGGTGAGGCTTCCTCGGGGCAGCGGGTCGTCGTCGTCGCCGGGTCGCGCCGGGCCGCCGCCGGATCGCGCGCCGCGATCGCGGCCCAGGCTCCCGGGCAGGCGGCCCGGATCCTTGTGACGACGTTGCACGGGCTGTGCTTCTCCCTGGTCACCCGCTTCGATCAGCCCCAGACCGCCGGTGAGCGGGCCGTCTGGTTGCTGACGGCGGCTCGTCAAGACACCCACATCCGTCATCTGCTGGCCGGCCAAGCTCCTGGGGCCTGGCCCGAGCCGTGGGAGTCGGCCCGCCGCTCGCCGGTCTTCGCCGCTCAGGTGCGCGAAGTCATCGGCGCGCTCGAGCGCTCGGGAATCCCCCCTCAGCAGGTGGCGCGCCAGGCGGAGCGTCAGGGGCGGGCTGAGTGGGCGGCCTTGGCCGAGTTCTTCGATCTCTATCTCGACGTCATCGCGCTCGAGGGGGCGCTCGACCACGGCGGTCTCATGGAACGGGGGATCGGCCTGCTCGAGGACGCCGAGGCCGGTGAGGCCGTGCGCGCCGAGATCGCCTGGGTGTTGGCCGACGATTATCAGGAGATGGACGCCACGCAACGCCGGCTCCTCGAGGCCTTGGCCGGGCCCCAACGCCGGATCACCGCGTTCGCCGATCCGGATCACCTCGTCAACACCTTCCGAGGGGTGGCGATGAGTCTCGGATTCGATCTCAGCTCCTCGGCGCTCGGGGAGAAATCGGGGGCGCAGTCAGGGCGGGCCGGGGTCGGCGCCGACAGCGCGGTGCTGACGGTGAGCCATCGTCTGCCGGCCGCGGTGGCCGAGGCCGCCGCCCGGGTGGAAGCGCGTCTTCCCGTTCCTGGGGGGATGCCCGCGGCGGTGGCGAGGGAGTATCGCGCCATCGAGACGCGACGCCCTGGTTCGATCGACGTCCTCCTCGCCGAATCCGCGGGCGATGAAGCGGCCCTCATCGCCCACCACCTGCGCCAGGCTCGCCTCAGCGGAGGCCTGGCCTGGAGCGAGATGGCGATCCTCGTCCGCTCGAAAGGCCGGCTGCCCGCCCTGGCCCAGGCCTTGGCCGCCGCCCAGATCCCCGTCGCGGTGGCGGGTGACGAGATCACCTTGCGGGCCGAGCCGGCGCCCCGAGCGCTTCTCGCCGGGTTGACCATCGCGTTGGCCGAAGGAGACAGCACCTGGGAGATGGTCGAACGCCTCCTGACATCCCCCCTCGGCGGGTTCGACGGAGTGGAGTGGTCGCGGGTGCGCCGCCGGGCCGCCGCCGAGAACGCGACGGAGGCTTTCGATCTGGAGGCGGTGGCCCAGGCGCTGCCACCCGGAACGCTGCGGGCCCGGCTCGAACGCGTCGGCGCGGTGATCGCGGAAGCGCGCCGACGCGGCACGTCGGGGGCGAGCGTCGGCGATCTGCTGTGGTCGCTGTGGTCGGCCAGCCACTGGCAGGAAGACCTCCTCGCCGCGATCGCCCGGGGCGGAGCCTCCGCCCGGCGGGCCAGCCGTGATCTCGACGCCGTCGTCGCCCTCTTCGATCTCGCCGCGGTCTGGGCCGATCTTCCCGCTCCCACCGGGGCCGCCGCGCTCGTCGAAGCGGTCGAGGGGCGGGTCGTGCCCGAAGACCTGCCCCGCACCGCCGTCGATGTCGCCGACGGGGTCACCTTGACGACAGTCCACCGGGCCCAGGGTCGTCAATGGCCCCTCGTCGTCGTCGCCCAGGTCCAAGAGGGGGTGTGGCCAGCTCTCGGCAGTCCGCACAGTCTCTTCGACCTCTCCGGGCTCGACCCGGCGCTCGACGATCCGACGCCGGCCGAACGCGTCGTCGCCGAACGCCGGCTCTTCGCCCTCGCGGTGACCCGGGCCTCGCATCGTCTTCTCGTCACCGCCGTCGAGAACACGACCGATCAGCCGGAGGAACCCTCCCGTCTCATCGCCGAACTCGGCCTTCCCCTCACTCGGGTTCCGGCCCGGCCGACGGCCCCCGTCGACGCCGCCGGATTGGCCGGAGCCTTGCGCCGGGTGTGCGAGGATGACGCCACCTCGCCCCGGTTGCGCCAGGAGGCCGCCCGCCGCCTGGCCGCGTTGGCCCAGTGGTCTGACGACAGGGGAGCCGTCGTGCCCTCCGCCCATCCACAACGTTGGTGGTGGTCGCGTCCGCTCAGCGGCGCCGGTGACGACGTCGCCGAACAGGGCGGGGGCGACCGTGAACCAGGCCTGAGCTTGGCGCCCACTCCTTCTCGCGAACCGACGGACGATTCGCTGGCGATAGACGCGTCGTCGGCTTGGGGATATCCGGAGGGATCGGCGCCTCCGATCCGTCTCAGCGGCAGCGATGTGGCCGATCTCATCGCCTGTCCGCGGCAGTGGTTCCTCACCCGACGGGCCCGGTTGCGCCGGGACGCCGGCCCGGCCGCCGCTGTCGGCACGCTCGTCCACGCCTGCGTCCAAGAACGCGCCGAGGGAACGTTGAGCGCGGAAGCGGCTCGCCTGCGTCTGCTCGATCGCTGGGACGAGTTCACCTTCGACTCGGCTTGGCAAGCCCGGATCGCTCAAGAGAGAGCCTTGTCGATGCTGGAGCGCTACGAGGCCCGCGAGGCGGCCAGCCGGCGAGACGTCGTCGGTGTCGAAGTTCCCTTCCGAAGGCTCACGAGCGCCCAGGGAGTGGCGGTCGAGGTCGTCGGGCGGATCGACCGGATCGAACGCGATGAGGCCGGGCGGCTCCGCGCCGTCGACTTCAAAACCGGCCGTCACGTTCCGAGCGGCCCTCAAACCGCTCGTCATCACCAGGCGGCGATCTACCAGTGGGCGATCCTCCACGGCGCGGTCGAAGGGATCGGGGCCGAGCCGCCTGGGGGAGCCGACCTCGTCTTCCTCGCCGCCGAGGCCCGCACCGGTTCCCCTCTGCCGAAGGTCGCCACCCAGGACGCGCTGGGGGAGACGCCTCACCTCGCCGACGAACCGTCGACGAGTGTGCTCGACGACGCTGATGTGGCCGCGATCGGCGGCCAACACGATCATCCGACCTGGATCGACCATCAACTCGCCGTCGGGGCCCGGATCATCGCCCGGGAACGCTTCTGGGCGTTGCGCGGCCAGGCCTGCCGTTGGTGCGCCTTCACCGCCGGATGCCCTGCCTACACTGGTGAGGGGGACACACCATGACGTCAAGGAATCAGCCACCGGTGTTGCGCGGAGCCGAGGATCTCTGCGCCGTGCTCGGCCTCGATCTCACCGACGAGCAGCGTTCGGCCGCCACGGCCCCGCTGGCGCCGGGGGTCATCGTGGCCGGCGCCGGCACCGGGAAGACGACGGTCATGGCGGCCCGGGTCGTCTGGCTCGTCGGCAGTGGAGCGGTGACGCCGGATCAGGTGCTCGGGTTGACCTTCACCCGCAAAGCCGCCCATGAGCTCGCCGATCGGGTGCGATCGGCCTTGAGCCGGGCCGGGTTCGACGGCGGTGACGCGGCCTCGCCGGTCGTGTCCACCTATGACGCGTTCGCTAAGAGCGTCGTCGACGAGTTCGGCCTCTACCTCGGCGCCGATCCCTCCCGCCGGCTCATCGCCGACGCCCGGCGCTATCAGATCGTCCTCGACGTCCTGCGCGCCTTCGATGGGCGGATCGAAGCCCTGGCCGATCTCACGCCGGCCACGATCGCCGGGCGCGTCCTCGACCTCGACTCCGCCATGACCTCCCATCGCGTCACCGACGCCCGCCTGCTCGACGACGCCGCCAGCTTGCTCCGCCGTTGCCAGGCCGCCCCGCTCAACCGCAACGGCCGGATCTACGCCAGTGTCGCCAAAGCCATCGAGGTCGTCGAACAGCGGCGCGAACTGCTGGAGCTCCGTATCGCCTATCGGGCCCGGAAGGAGGAACTGGGGGTCGTCGAGTTCGCCGATCTCATGGCTGAAGCCGCCACCATCGCCGAGACGGTCCCCGTCGCCGGGGAAACGCTGCGGGAGCGCCACCGCGTCGTCCTCCTCGACGAATACCAAGACACCTCGACCGTCCAAGTCGACCTCCTCGCCGCCTTGTTCGGCGTCGCCGCCGGGGCCGGCGCAGCGGGCTTCCCGGTGACGGCCGTGGGCGATCCTTTCCAAGCGATCTACGGGTGGCGGGGCGCCGCCGCCGACACGATCTTCGCTTTCGAACAAGCCTTTCCCGACACTAGCCAGCGATCCGCTTCCTGTGGCTCCTCCATCGCTGATCGGTCCCAGCCGAGGGGGGAGGAGACGACAGGGGTGGGCGGGAACCGTTTCGGGTTGACGCTCAACCGACGTTCCGGGCCGGAGATCTGCGCGGCCGCCAACGACATCGCCGCCCCCCTGCGCGAAGCCGGAGCGGCGGCCGGAGCCGGGCCGGGGCAGCTCTTGCGCACTCCGCCCGGGACGGCTCCCGCCGAGATCGAGACCGCCGGTTTCCTCACCTGGGACGACGAGATCGCCTGGATCGGCGACAGTCTCGAAACGGTGGCCGGCCAGGGCGCCTCGTGGGGGGAGATCGCGCTCCTCGTGCGCCGCAACAGCGAGATCGCTCCCCTTTACGACGCGCTCACCGCCCGGGGCTTCCCGGTGGAGATCGTCGGGTTGGGCGGGCTCCTCGGTGTCGGGATCGTGGCGCAGATCGTCACCCTCCTGCGTCTGGTCGAGGATCCCTCCGATAACACCGCTCTCGTCGCGCTCCTGACCGGCCCGCGTTGGCGGATCGGGCGGCGCGACCTCGCCCGGCTGGGACGGCGGGCCGCCGAGCTGGCCGGAGAGGGGGAGACGGTCGTGCTGGCCGACGCCTTGGCCGATCCTGGCTCCGGTCCTTTCAGCGCCGAGGCCCGGCGCCGCTTCCGGGCCTGCGCCGAGGAGATCGCCACCATCAGCCGGTGGCGGGCCCGCCCGGCCGATGAGACGGTCGCCCGGATCATCGCCCGGATCGGGGCCCGGATCGAAGTCGAGGTGGCCGACGATCCTGCGGCCGCCCGCCGCCAGGTGGAGGCCTTCACCAGCGTCGTGGCCGCCTACACGGAGGCGGATCCGACGGCGACGGTGGCGGGGCTCGTGGCTTACTTCGACGCCGAGATCGCCTTCGGTGACGGCCTCGACCAAGGGCTGCGCGCGCGGCCCGACGCCATCACCCTGACCACCATCCATCGCTCGAAGGGGTTGGAGTGGCCGATCGTCTACCTGCCCGGACTCATCAGCGGAGCTTTCCCCACCGACCGGATGCGTGACAACCCCTTGCGCACCCCCTCGGCGCTGCCCACCGCGGTGCGCGGCGACGCCCTCTCCCTGCCTCAGATCGGCGACGTCACCGACAGCTCCCTCGCCTCCTTCGCCGATGAGCTCAAAGCCGATCTCCGTCGTAGCGAGGACCGGCTCGCCTACGTCGCCGTCACCCGGGCCCGCCGTCGGATCGTCGCCACCACCCATCGCTGGAAACCTCACCTCGCCAAACCCGCCCAGCCCTCGCCTTACTACCTCGTTCTCGCGGAGGCGGCCGGTCGGCTCGGGACCGCCGGCCCCGTTCCCGAACCGGGGGAGAGCAACCCGCAATCGGTTCAGGAAGCAGCCCGCGATTGGCCGATCGAACTCGACGAGGCGACCTGGCGGCGCCGCCACGCGGCCGCCGACCTCGTGCGATCGTTCCTTCCCACGGAGGAATCGGACGCGGTGGCAGAGCCGAGGGAACTGAGGGACCAGGGTCGGGCCGCACCGGCTTCGGGGGTCGAGACACCGCAGATGGCGGCAGTCGCCTCCACCACGGACGCCGCCCTCGGCTCGCTCAGCGAGGAGGAGGCGATCCTGGTCGAACACTGGGACGGCCTCATCGTCGCCCTCGAACGGGAACGACGCTCCCACCGCGGATCCACGACGACCGCTCCGGTGCCCGTCGCGCTCTCGACCAGCAGGGTCATGCTCGGCGCCACTGACCCCGATCGGCTGGCCCAAACCCTCCTGCGGCCTCTGCCCGCCAAGCCGTCCCGTCGCTCCGAAGCCGGCCAACGGTTCCACCAATGGGCCGAGCGGCATTTCCACGCGCCCGCGCTCGTGCCGCTCGAGCCGGCTTGGGACCCTTTGCCGTCGGGCGTCGACCCTGAGCTGGACGGATCCGACGACGCCCTCGTCGCCGGGCTCATCGAACGGTTCACCAGCGGGCGATTCGGCGCCGCTATCGCCGCCGCCGTCGAATGGGATTTCGTCGCCCCGATCGGCTCCCATGTCGTCAGCGGTCGGATCGACGCCGTCTTCCGGCGTGAAGACAATGAACATATCCCAGGTCTTATCCCCGGGGACGCCGACGTCCTCGTCGTCGATTGGAAGACGGGCAAACGACCTCCCGATCCTTTCCAGCTGGAGATCTACCGCGTGGCCTGGGCCCAGGCGCACGAGGTTCCCTTTGAGCGGATCGCCGCCGGATTCCACCATGTCGCCGAGGACCGCTTCGAAGCCTTGGAGCGTCCGGCGAGCAGGGAAAAGATCACCGCCGTCGTCGACTCCCTCGGGAAGACGACGACGGCGGTGAGATGACGAGGTTGTGGGTCAGCCAGCCGGGGTGAACTCCAGCCAGACGCTGCCGAGCGCCGGGATGCGGAGGTCGACATGGGCCGGGAAATCACGATGCCCCTCAGGGAGTGCCTCGATCACCCCGTTCTGGTAGTCGCCGGTGCCGTCATACATCGAAGCGTTCGTGTTGAGGATCTCCCGCCATGTGCCCGCCTCGGGCAAGCCGATGCGGTAACGCTCGTGCGGGGTGGCGGAGAAGTTCGTGACGCAGGCGATCATGTGCCCCTCGCCGTCGCTCCGCAGCCAGGCGAAGACGTTGGCGGCGGAGTCGTCGCCGACGATCCAGCGGAACCCGACCGGGTCGGAATCCTTGCTCCACATCGCCGGACGGCTCTTGTAGATGTTGTTCATGTCGTGGAAGAGGTACTGGAGGCCGTGATGGCCCCACAGATCCGAGACCCACCACTCGAGCGAGTTCTCCTCGTTGAACTCGCTGCGCTGGCCGAACTCGCAGCCCATGAAGATGAGCTGCTTGCCGGGCCACGACCACTGGTAGGAGTAGAAGGCCCGCAGCGTCGCGAACTTGCGCCAATCGTCTTGGGGGATCTTGTTGATCATCGATCCTTTGCCATGGACGACCTCGTCGTGGCTGATCGGCAGGACGAAGTGCTCCGAATAGGCGTACACCATGGCGAAGGTTATGTCGTTGTGGTGCCACTGGCGGTAGATCGGGTCGAGCGCGAGGTAGTCGAGCGAATCGTTCATCCAGCCCATGTTCCACTTGAAGGTGAAACCGAGGCCGCCCTGATCGACGGGAGTCGAGATGCCGGGGAACGAGGTCGACTCCTCGGCGATCATCATGACGCCGGGGCAGCGGCTCGTGATGTGGCTCGTGACGTATTTGAGGAAATCGATCGCCTCGAGGTTCTCACGCCCGCCGTAGATGTTCGGCACCCACTCGCCCTCGTTGCGCGAGTAGTCGCGGTAGAGCATCGAGGCGACGGCGTCGACGCGCAATCCGTCGATGTGGAACTCCTGGCACCAATAGAGGGCGTTGGAGACGAGAAAGCTCTTGACCTCGTTGCGCCCGAAATTGAAGATGTAGGTGCCCCAGTCCGGGTGGTAGCCCTGGCGCGGGTCGGCGTGCTCGTAGAGCGAGGTGCCGTCGAATTTGACGAGCGACCAGTCGTCGGTCGCGAAGTGGCCCGGCACCCAGTCCATGATGACGCCGATGCCGGCCTGGTGGAGCCGGTCGATGAGGTAGCGCAAGTCGTCGGGCGTGCCGTAGCGCGAAGTTGGGGCGAAGTAGCCCGTCACCTGGTAGCCCCAGCTGGGGGTGAAGGGATGCTCGCTCAACGGCATGAACTCGACATGGGTGTAGCCCTGCCAGGAGAGGTACTCGATGAGCTCGTCGGCGACATCGCTATACCCCTTGCCGTGACGCCAGCCGCCGAGGTGGAGCTCGTAGATGCTGATCGGCGCGTTGTGGGGCGACCACTGGGAACGCTTCTCGACCCACTCGGAATCGTTCCAGTGGTAGTGGGACTCGTAGACGATCGAGGCCGTCCGGCCCTCCGTCTCGGAGAATTGCGCCATCGGGTCGGCTTTCTCGCGCCAGACGCCGTCGCTGCCGAGGACCTTGAACTTGTAGCTCGTGCCGGAGCCGCGCTGCTCGATGAAGCGCGACCACACCCCGGTGCCGGGCAGCTTGACCATGTCGTCGCCGCTCCAGTAGTTGAAGTCGCCTTCGACGAGGACGCGCTGGGCGTTGGGCGCCCAGACCGAGAAGCGCACCCCGGGGATGCGTTCGCCGGTGTCGTGGTCGTAGACGGAGGTGACGTGAGCGCCGAGGCGTTTCCATGCTTCGGTGTCGCCGCCGTTGGCCCAGCCCTCCATGTCGTAGCCGGACAGTTCGCCTGCGAGGTCATAGGTCGCCATGAGCGCTCCTTGAGAGTGTGGGTGGGAAGAGCGGGGGAGTCCGCACGGTGAGGATATGGGCCGGTTGGGCCGGATAAAGGTTGACGTAGTCGCTCGAGTTCCAGGTCCACGTGTTGCCGGTCAGCTCGTCGTGGACTTCGAACGGAGTGTCGGGTGGCAGGCCGAGGGCGGCGTGGTCGACGTGGACCCAGCCGCTTTGGCCAGTGACCGGATCGAGCGAGCAGATGACGATGACACGGTCTTCGCCGTCGGTCTTGCAGAAGGCGAAAATCCCCTCGTTCTCCGTCTCGAGGACGACGGTGCGTCGCAACTGTTGGAGAGCGGGGTGATCACGCCTGATCCGGTTGAGCATGGTGATGAGCAGCGAGAGGTTGCCCGGGGTGAAGTAGTCGCGCGGGCGATACTCGTATTTCTCCGAATGGCGGTATTCCTCCCGGCCCGCCGCCAGCGGCTCGTGCTCGTAGATCTCGAAGCCGGAGTAGACCCCCCAGTTGGGCGCCATCGTCGCGGCCAGGATGGCCCGGATCGCGAAGGCGGCCGGATTGCCCGACTGCAAGAAGAAGGGATCGATATCCGGGGTGTTGACGAAGAAGTTGGGCCGGAAATAATCGGCCGTCTCACCGGAGAGCTCCTTGAGGTATTCGGAGAGCTCCCAACGCGTGTTCCGCCAGGTGAAATAGGTGTACGACTGGTGGAACCCGACTTTGCCGAGAGCGTGCATCATCTCTGGGCGGGTGAAGGCCTCGGCCAGGAAGAGGACGTGTGGGTGGCGCTCCCGCACCTCGGCCAACAGCCAAGCCCAGAAGTCGACCGGCTTGGTGTGAGGGTTGTCGACGCGGAAGATCGTCACGCCGCGTTCGATCCAGAACTCGATGAGGCGCAGCGCCTCATGGCGGATGCCCTCGGGATCCTGATCGAAGTTGAGCGGATAGATGTCTTGGTACTTCTTCGGCGGATTCTCGGCGTAGGCGATGGTGCCGTCGATCCGGTGGGAGAACCACTCGGGGTGCTCGCTCACCCAGGGGTGGTCGGGCGAGCACTGGAGAGCGAAGTCGAGGGCGACCTCGAGGCCGAGCGAGCGGGCGTGGGCGACGAATCGTGCGAAATCGTCGAAATCTCCCAAATCGGGATGGATGGCGTCGTGGCCGCCGTCCTGAGAGCCGATCGCCCAGGGGGAACCGGGATCATTCGGGCCGGCGCCCAGGGTGTTGTCGGGCCCCTTGCGGTACTGATGCCCGATCGGATGGATCGGGGGGAGGTAGACGACGTCGAAACCCATCGCGGCGGCGGCGTCGAGCCGTTCCCGTGAGGTGGCGAACCCGCCTGAGACCCACGAGCCGTCGCCGTTGAGGCGTGCCCCCTGAGAGCGGGGGAAGAACTCGTACCACGAGGAGAAGAGAGCTTGTTTACGGTCGACCCAGAGGGGGAACTCGGCCGTCGGCGTGGTCAATTCGTGGGGCTTGAAGGGGGCGACCCTTAAGGCTAACTCGGGATCGTTGATGAAGGAGATGACGCTGGGGATCTCAGCGCTGGCGGCCAGGCGTGGCGACCACGACTCGAGGGTGACGGAGGCCTCCGGATCGCGCCGGGCGGCCGTCGCGGCGCACCGGTCGAGGAGGGCCCGGCCCTCCCGTAGGACGAGGTCGGTGTCGACGCCGGCGGGGAGTTTGGCTTGGGCGGCGTGGCGCCAGGTCTCCCAGGGATCCGACCAGGCTTCGACCCTGAACGTCCACGATCCTGATTTGTCGGGGCGCACCCAGGCTTGCCAGATGTCGAGGCCGGCGGGCCAGATCTGGACCATGTCGACCCGGCTGGAGACGCCGTTGGGATCGGTCAGGACGACGGTGGCGCCGACGGCGTCGTGGCCCTCACGGAAGACCCGAGCTGTCACAGGAAAGGCTTCCCCGGCGACCGCTTTGGCGGGATAAGCCCCGCCTTCGACGACGGGGGAGACCTCGACGATCGGGATGCGTCCGATCCCGCGCGGGATCGGCGCCGCGGAGGCGAGCGTGACCGAGGGCGGGGTCGGTTCTGAGACGGGGCGCTCCGGCGGGCTGTCCGGGCTCGACGGCGAGGACGGCGAATCAGGCGATGATGGCGACGAGGGCGACGAGGGCGACGAGGGAGACGACGGCGAACCTGGGGACGCCGGCGAGCCCGGCTGGCTAGGGGATTGCGGCGAGACCGCGTCGTGGTGGATCGGGCTCTCCTGGATCACCACCGCCTGGCTCTCCCAATGGGTCGGCTCGACAGGACCGTCGGGCGGCGTCGTGGGGGAGGGGCCGAACATGACTTCGTCCCACCGTGACTTCGAGGCGCTGGCGATGAGGTGGCGCTCGAGTTTGGGCACGGGCGGGGGAGTCGGATCGTCGGGATCGGTCGGGGACGCCGACGGCGAGGACGGAGAAGTGGAGTCCAATCCGACGACACGCAAGGGGCTGGAATGGCGGGCGGACCGAGCCGATGCCGTCTGGCTAGGCGCGACGTCCACCGAACCGGCGGATGTCGTCGTGGAGGACGAACCGGCGGGATACAGCGGATAGGACGGCCCAGCCGCCGAGCTACGGGGAGAAGGCCCGCCACTGGACGTGGAAACGGCGACCACGGGCTCCGCCGCTTCACTCGTCGGCGCGGAGGGCGCCGTCAGGTGGGACACGTCGGAGACAGGAGCGGGATTGGCATCGGTGGCGGCTGCGACATCGGGGTGACTGATCGAAACCCCACCGGAGGGAACCGATCTGAGCCCATCGGCATCAGCGGCCCCTGTCACCGGGGCCGACGGCGATGCGGACGACTCTGACCGGCGTCGGCGAAACTGCATGAACCCAATGTAGCGGCTCGGCAGGCAGCGCGGCACCCCATCAGGGGCGCCGATATTCCGCCCGCTCACGCCGTCGGCGGCGTCGTTCCAGCGTCGGTCGACGCGATGTCGTCCGTCGCGTCAGTCTCGTCGGTTTTCTCGTCAATCGCCGAGGCATCCGCCGAGGCTTTCGCCAACTCGTCCGCCGAGGTCGGCAGGACCGATTGCATGACGACGGTCGTCCGCCCCGGGATCGTCAGCTGATCGCCCGGATGCAAGGTCTCTCCGCTGACGGGGAACTCGTCGGGCTCTCCGGAGTGGAGGAGGACCCGATACTCGGCGCCCCAGGCCGAGGGCGGCAGCGAGATGGTGACGGGATCGGCGCCGGCGTAGAACCAGCAGATCATCGCCTCGTCGGCGTTGGAAGAGAACATGCCGAGGAGCTTGCGCCCCTGGTCGGCCCAATCCTCCGGGCCCATCTCGCCGTCGTCACCGTCGAGCCAGGCCAGCTCAGGGCGGTGGAGGCTGTTGCCGTCGGCGTCGAGAACGTCTTCGTGCTGCATGTAGACCTCGGGCCGTAGCACCGGGTGGGCGGCGCGCACCTGAGCCACATTGCCGAGGAAGGTGGCGATATCGCCCCAGGTGTCCTCGTCGGCCCAGGAGACCCACGAGATCGGCGAATCCTGGCAGTAAGCATTGTTGTTACCCTGCTGGCTGCGTCCGATCTCGTCGCCGGCGGTGATCATCGGCGTGCCATGGGTGAACATCATCGTCATGAGGAAGTTGCGCACCTGACGCTGGCGCAGCTTGACGATGCCCTCGTCGTCCGTCTCGCCCTCGGCGCCACAGTTCCACGACCGGTTGTCGTTGGTGCCGTCGCGGTTGCCCTCGTTGTTCGCCTCGTTGTGCTTGCCGTTGTAGCTGACGAGGTCGCGCAGGGTGAAGCCGTCATGGGCGGTGATGAAGTTGATCGAGTCGGTCACCTTGCGGCCGCCGTATTCGAACAGGTCGGGGGAGCCGGCCAGACGCGTCGCCAACTCCTGGACGCCGGGGATGACCCCACGCCAGTAATCGCGCATGTAATCGCGGTATTTTCCGTTCCACTCGCCCCAGCCCGGGCCCCAGGCGCCGAGCTGGTAACCGTAGGGGCCGATGTCCCACGGCTCGGCGATGATCGTCACCTTGCTCAACACCGGGTCGGAGGCCAAGGCCTGCTTGAAGGGGTGGTTCTGATCGACATGGTGGAGGTTGTTGCGGATGAGCGTCGTGGCGAGGTCGAAGCGGAAGCCGTCGATCCCCATCTCCGTCACCCAATAGCGCAACGAGTCGAGGACGAGGCGGAGCACGCCCGGTTGGCTCGTGTCGACGGAGTTGCCGCAGCCCGTCACGTCGTAGTCGTTGCGCAGGTCTTCGGTCAGTCGGTAGTACCCGGCGTGGTCGATGCCCCGGAACGCCAAGGTCGGGCCCTCGTGGCTGCCCTCGCCAGTGTGGTTGTAGACGACGTCGAGGAAGACCTCGATGCCAGCCTCGTGGAAGAGGGTGA
Source organism: Propionibacteriaceae bacterium (assembly GCA_031262485.1). GTDB lineage: Bacteria > Actinomycetota > Actinomycetes > Propionibacteriales > Propionibacteriaceae > WQYJ01. The sequence goes on along the minus strand of JAISHO010000035.1, from coordinate 24,704 downwards.
CCATCTCCTTGAACTCGTCGACCTGCTCGCCCAAGGTGCCCATCGAGGCATAGGCGGAGTGCGGCGCGAAGAAGCCAAGGGTGTTATAACCCCAGTAATTCGACAACCCGGCGCTGACGACGAAGGGTTCCGAGACGAAGTGATGAATCGGCAATAGCTCGACAGTGGTGACGCCGACCGCTTTGAGGTGCTCGATGACGGTCGGGTAGGCCATGCCGGCGAAGGTGCCACGGAGATACTCCGGCACGCTCGGATGCTTGATCGTGTAGCCCTTGACGTGCGTCTCGAGGATGACGCGCTCGCTCGGGCTGATCGGTTTCGCCAAAGGAGCCGGGGGAGCGGCCGGGGCGACGACGACGGAGAGCGGCACGGCCTGCGAGGAGTCGCGTTGGTCGGGCAGATAGTCGTCATCGGCCTGGTGATCGTGGATCGGGCCGGAATAGTCGACGCCGCCGGTGATGGCTTTGGCGTACGGGTCGAGGATGAGGCGGGCCGGGTTGAACCGCTGGCCGGTCGTCGGCTCCCATAAACCGTGGACACGGAAACCGTAGAGCTGGCCGGGGCCGATGCCGGGGCAATGAACGCTCCAAACGCCCCCATCGCCCAGCGTCATATCGTGGTTCTCTTGCTTTTCCCTGTCCTTGGTCAGCAAGGCCAATTCAACGCGGGTGGCCCGAGGGGCCCACAGCGTGAAGATGACGCCGTCGTCGGTGACCGTGGGGCCGAGCACGACGTCGTCGGGGGGAGCAGGCAGAAGCGGTTGCGTCATGTCCTCACCATCTGTTGGATCCGTTGGCTCCCCCCGAGCTGTTTTACGCCTAGGCGGCCGGGTGTGGAGCCCGGAACGGATGCGGCGGGTGGCCTCCTGTGTCGGATGGCCGATTCATAAGATTACCCTGAGATCGCCTTTTCTCCCGCACCAGCCACGTGTCGACTATCAAGATTTCACTATGTCTGATGCGGACGATCGGGAGCGGCCATCCGGTGGTGGGTTCACTAGTGTGAGACGATCCGAAGTGGGTTCGATGGTGGAGGCGGTGAACGATGAATGATCCGGTGAGGACGGCCATGATTGGCCTTGCCACAGGGGAGGACGAGGTCGCAGTGGTTCCCTTGGAGGTCGCCGATCGCCACCGAGCCTTGGCCGAGGAACTGCGCGAGCACCGGTGGAATTACTACATCCTCGACGCCCCGACCGTGTCCGACGAAATTTTCGACTCACTTTTTCATGAGCTGGAGGAGATCGAGCGGCGCTATCCCGCGTTGGTCACCCCCGACTCGCCGACCCAGGTGGTCGGCCCGCCGCCGTCCGCCACCTTCGCCGCTGTCCGCCACCCCTCCGTCATGCTCAGCCTCGACAACGCGTTCAGCCCTGAAGAGGTTCGGGCCTGGCACCATCGTCTCGTCGGCGCCGTCGGTGAGGACGAGGTGGCCCAGTCGGGATACCTCTGCGAACTCAAGATCGACGGGTTGGCCGTCGACTTGCTCTACGAGGACGGCGCGCTCGTCCAAGCCGCCACCCGGGGCGATGGTCGGACGGGGGAGGACGTGACGGCCAATGTGCGGTCGATCGACGTCATCCCGCGTCGGCTGACCGGCGCCCCCCGGGGCAGGATCGAGATCCGCGGCGAGGTCTTCATGCCGCTGCAGGGCTTCGCCGATCTCAACGCCCGTCTCGTCGCCGAGGGCAAGAAAGTTTTCGCCAATCCGCGCAACGCCGCCGCCGGATCGTTGCGTCTCAAAGATCCCAAACTGTCGGCCGCTCGCCCGCTCTCCTTCCTCTGCCACGGCGTCGGGCTGACCGACATCGCCTTCGAGCGTTTGTCCGAAGCCTATGAGCGGATGGCGGCCTGGGGGTTGCCGGTCTCCGACCAGATCGCTCCGGCCGCCACGATCGAGGAAGTCCTCGCTTATATCGACGACCTCGGGCGGCGTCGCCACGACCTCAGCCACGAGATCGACGGCGCCGTCGTCAAGGTGGATGTGGTCGCTCTCCAGCAGCGGGTCGGCCAAACTGTCCGCGCGCCCCGCTGGGCCATCGCCTACAAATTTCCCCCGGCCGAGGTGACGACACGTCTGCTCGACATCCGGGTCGGCGTCGGGCGGACGGGGCGCGTCACCCCGTACGCCGTCATGGAACCGGTCGTCGTGGCCGGCTCGACCGTCGAGATGGCCACTTTGCACAATGCCTCGGAAGTCGAGCGCAAGGGCGTCCTCATCGGCGACACCGTCGTGCTCCGCAAAGCCGGCGACGTCATCCCCGAGGTGCTCGGCCCCGTGCTGGCGCTGCGCCCGGCCGACGCCCGCGCCTTCGTCATGCCTCAGCAGTGCCCGGCCTGTCATACCCGCTTGGCCTATGAGAGGGAGGGCGACGCCGATCTGCGCTGCCCCAACGCCCGCTCCTGCCCGGCCCAACTGCGCGAACGTCTCTTTCATGTCGGCTCGCGTTCCGCCCTCGACATCGAGGGGCTGGGGGAGAAAGCGGTCGACGCCCTGCTCTCCGCCGGTCTGCTGGTCGACGAGGGCGATCTGTTCACCTTGACGAGCGATCGGCTCCTCACCACCGACTTCTTCACTAAAGAGATCCCGGTCGACGATCCCCAGTGGACGGGCGAGGGGAGACGGAAGAAGATCTCGCGCACTGTCCTGACGGAGAACGGGACCAAGTTGCTGGCTCAACTCGAGGCGGCCAAGACCAAGCCCTTCGCGCGTTATCTCATCGCCTTGTCGATCCGTCATCTCGGCAAGGGCATCGCACCGGCTCTGGCGGCGCGTTTCAGCGCGATCGACGCGTTGAGGGCGGCCGACGCCGAGACGCTCATGACCGTCGACGGGGTCGGCCCGCAGCTGGCCGAGGCCATCCTCGATTGGTTCACCGTCGAGTGGCACGCCGACATCGTCGAGCGCTGGCGGCAAGCGGGGGTGGTCTGTTTCCAACCCGGCGCCGGCGAGGCAGCGGGGGAGCGGGCGTCGGCGGGCGAGAGCGTCGAGCCCATCCTCGCCGGCCTCACCATCGTCGTCACCGGAACCGTGCCGGGCTATTCCCGAACTGAAGCCACCGAGGCGATCATCGCTCGTGGAGGCAAGGCCGCCGGATCGGTGTCGAAGAAGACGGATTTCGTCGTCGCCGGGGACAATCCGGGCTCGAAGTACACCAAAGCGGTCGATCTCGGCCGGCCGATCCTCGACTCCGACGGTTTCGCCATTCTTCTGGCCGAAGGTGCTCAGGGGGCGAAGCGCTGGCTCGATGAGACAGATCACTAGCAGGACGCATGCCCCTATGCTGGTCGGGTGGTTCCACGCGTCTTCACTGATCTTCGACTCCACGGCTCGGCGCCGAGCCGGGTTCAGCCTGAGATCGGGGAATGGGCGCCCCATGAGGTGATGACGACGCGGGCGAAGAAACGTTCACGCGTCCTCGCCATCACCGCCTTCGTCCTCATCACGGCGGCCCTCTTCGCCTTCGGCTACTGGGTCTTCACCCTCATCCAGAGCTCCGGTTAGTTCCTCGTCGAGACCACGAAAGCCTCACTGGTAATCGCTGGCCAGGGAAGCGAGGTGCTTGAGCCGCGTCAACTCGGAGCTGAGGAAGTTCGGGCCGCCCTGACGGCCGAGCACGATCGTCGACTTGTCGCCGAGAGGGGCGAGCGCGATGATCGTCAACCCCCACTGAGGCAACCATTCGGCCGGCAAGTCGAAGGTGCGCGGCACGGTCAGGTCGCCGAGCGCGGAGACGCCGTCGGTGGCGAAATCCGGCGCCCGGTCGGTCGCCTTGAGCGCGGTGACCTCTTCGCCGTCACGGCGCAGGAGAGCGGCCCAGCTGCTGCGGAAAGCGACGGGGGCTTTCTGGACGAAGATGTCGATCGCCTGGTCGGGGTTCTCCGCCATCTCGGTGAGCAGGGCGCTGTCGGATTCGATGCCCCAGTCGATGCTGTGACGCGAGAGGAATCGGACGTGGACGCCTTCGACCGACTGGCAGGCGCTGACGAGGGTGTCGGGCAGGACGTGGGCCGGCAGGTCGACGGTGAAATCATCGATCGCATAACCGTCGTTGTGCTCGACGATCTCGAGGGATTGGATGTCGGCGCCGATCTCGCCCATGGCCGTGGCGATGCGCCCCAGGGTGCCAGGGGTCTCGGGTAGCTCGATCCGCAACAGAAACATGGCTCCAGTCTGTCCCATCGATCCAGCTGGGGCGGGGAACGGCGCGCGGAGGAGACGGGATGTCTCCTCGTGACGTTGAAGTGGCCTTATAGAATTGCCCTATGCCCAGCTCTGCCCCGGCGCCCGGAGCGCCTCTGACGGTGCGCGCGTCGTCGTCGATTCCCCGGATCGCCGTCTCGCTGGCGCTCCTGCTCGTGTGGATCCTCTTCTGGGTCGTCACCGCCCTCATCATGCACGCTGGATTCTCCGGCTACTCCGAATTGGCCCGGGGCATCGGCTCTGACGCCCGCTTGGCCGGCGAGGCGATGACGGCCAACGCCCAAGGCCTCGGAGTGGTGCCGTGGATCGGCGGCTCGCTCAGCCAGCCGTTCATCGATCTCGCGAGCGGCTTGACGGCTCTCGGGTTGAGCGCCGACACCTTGGCCGGGCTCATCGACGGCACCGCGACGGGGATGGCCGCCACGCTCATCGTCGTCCCCGCGATCATCGGGATCGTCGTCTGGGCGCGCTGGTTCGTCCGCACGACACGCCGGGCGCGCGTGCTCAAACAATTCGTCGCCCGAGGCGGCGGCGTGGACCTGTTCGCCCTCCAAGCCCTCGCCACTCTGCCGGTCGAGGATCTCGCCGCCATCAGCGCCGACCCCGTGGCGGCCTGGCGGGTCGGCGACGTCAACGTCATCCATGCCCTGGCCGGCCGCTATCTCGAACGCAACGGGTTGGAGTGGGGCGATCCGGCCGAGGCCGCACCGGCCACGACCGGTTTCCCGCCTGCGGCCGCGCCGTTCTCTTCGTCTCCCGCCGCGGTTCCTCCCGCGGGGAGAGCCTCCTTCGCCGGGTCGCAACCGGCTCCTGAGGCCATGGTTCCCCCCACTCCGGCGCCCCCGGGGGCGACCCCGCTGGCCCAAGCCGCTCCGCGAGCGGATTTTGCTCAACCGCCCCAAGGGGGGTAGATTGTTCAGGTCAACGCGGGATGGAGCAGTTCGGTAGCTCGCCGGGCTCATAACCCGGAGGTCGAAGGTTCAAATCCTTCTCCCGCTACTCGTGAACGCCTGGTATGTATCACATATCAGGCGTTTATTTTTTGTCCGCACCCGCTCAGGCGGAGCCGGCCATGGATAGACTGATCCACGGTGCGAAGTAGGCGTCCTCGCGGCGTGACATGGGAAGGACCCCGCATTGTCGAAGCAACGGATGACCGAGGTGAGACCCGACATCATCGACAACCCCCGGCGCCACAGCTGGGCCCAGCGAGTGGTCGCACTCGTCTCGGGGGCCCTCCTGGCGGTCACCCTGGCCGGCTGTTCGACCGACTCGGCCACCGAGACCCCGCTCAAAACGCTGTCCGTCGGGGCGACCCTCGAACCGGACACCCTTGATCTGACGACGTCGGATTCCGCCGCCATCCCCCAGGTCCTCCTCTACAACGTCTATGAGACGCTCGTGCGCCTCGACGGCGAGGGCACGATCAAGCCATTGCTCGCCACCGGTTACGACGTCTCCTCCGACGGATTGACGTACACCTTCCGTCTTGATCGCCAAGCCGAATTCGCCTCCGGAGCCCCGGTCGACGCCGACGCCGTCGTCGAGAGCATCGAACGGATGCGTCAAGCCCCGTCGGCCACTTTGCGGGCCCAGCACGAGGTCGTCGCATCGGTCGAGGCCGTCGACGCCGCGACCGTCGAGGTCGAACTCTCCCGACCCAGCAACATGTGGCTCTACAACATGACGCAGAAGGCTGGCATCGTCATCGATCCGGCCGCGACCGATCTCGCCACCGCCCCCATGGGCTCGGGCCCCTTCATGGTCGAGGACTGGCTCAAGGGCGATCGCGTCGTGTTGGAGAAGAACATTCATTACTGGGGCACCCCGGGTCGCTTCGACGAAGTCGATTTCCGTTACATCGCCGACCCGAACGCCATGGTCTCCGCCCTCCTCAGCGGCGACATCGACATCATCTCTGATCTGACGAGCCCGGATTCGCTCAGCCAGTTCAGCGACGCCTCCCGCTTCACCATCATCGACGGCACCTCGAACGCCGAGGTCGTCCTCGGTTTCAACCACTCTCGTCCGGCTTTGCAGGATCTGCGCGTGCGCCAGGCCATCTGCTACGCCATCGACCGGGCCGGATTGCTCGACGCCGTCTGGGGAGGCAAGGGGGTTCTCATCGGTTCGATGGTCGCCCCGACCGACCCGTGGTATGAGGACCTCTCCCAGACGTATCCCTACGATCCCCAGCGGGCGCGCGATCTTCTGGCGGAAGCCGGCGTCAGTGGGCTCAATCTCAGCCTCAGGGTGCCGACGTTGCCCTACGCCACGGCCGGGGCCCAGTTCATCGCCAGTCAGCTCTCGCTCGTCGGCATCAACGTCACCGTCGAGGAATTGGATTTCTCCTCCCGTTGGTTGACCGAGGTGTTCACCAACGCCGAATACGACATGACGATCGTCAGCCATGTCGAGCCGCGTGACATCACGATGTTCGCCGACCCGACGTACTACTGGCGTTACGACAATCCGACCTTCGCGCAACTGGTGGCCTCGGCCGACGAGGCCCCCGACCAGCAGCGCTACGTCACCCTCATGGAGGAGGCGGCCACCATGCTGGCCGACGACGCCGCCGCCGACTGGTTGTTCAACTTCCCCAATCTCGTCGTGACGAAAGCCGGGATCACCGGTATCCCCGACAATGCGACGACCCTCAGCTTCGACGTGACGACGATCGCCTCTCGACAGTGAGGTCCAGGGGCTGATCGTGTGACGGAGGCGGCCGAGGAGAAAGGGGCGGATGTGGCGGTGGCCCGGCGCCGGCCCTGGGTGAGGAGCGTGCTGCGGCGCCTCGTCGTCTTCGCCGTCACCGTGCTCGTCGCCTCCTTCCTCGTCTTCCTTCTCGTCGCCCTTCTGCCCGGCGATGTCGCTCGGGCCACCCTGGGCTTAGGGGCGAGCGACGACCAAGTCGAAGCCTTGCGTTCCCAGTGGGGCCTCGACCGTCCGCTCCTCCTGCGCTACGCCGAATGGCTCGGCGGTTTCCTCACTGGCGATCTCGGGCAGTCCTATGTCACCGGGGAATCGGTCTCCTCCCAGGTCGCGCCGCGTCTGGCAGTGACCGCCTGGCTCGTCGGGTTGTCGACCCCGCTCGCCCTCATCGTCGCCCTGGTCACCGGTGTCATCGCCGCCGTCGGGCGGCGACGCTGGTGGGGGGCTGTCATCTCCGGCGTCAGCCATCTCGGGCTGGCCATCCCAGCGTTCTTCGCCGCCACCCTCCTCGTCCTCGTCTTCGCCGTCGCCCTCGGCTGGCTCCCCGCCACCGGCTACGAGCCGCTCTTCGCCGGGCGCGGCGTCGATCTCGCCGGCTGGGCCTCCCACCTCGTCCTGCCGGTCGCGGCCATCGTCATCGTCCAAGGCTCATTGCTGGCCCGCTACGTCCGTAGCTCTTTCATCGACGTGCTGACCGAGGATTACTACCGCACCGCCCGCGCCGTCGGCTGGACGCGTTGGCGGGCCGTCTTCCGCCACGGGCTGCGCAACGCCGCCACCTCGCTCGCCACCGTCGTCGGCCTGCAACTCGCCTCCCTGCTCGTCGGCGTCATCCTCGTCGAACAGGTCTTCGCCCTGCCCGGCCTCGGGTCTCTCCTCATCCGCGCCGTCTCGGGCAAGGACCTTCTCGTCGTCCAAGGCGTCGTCATGGTCCTCGTCGTCGCCGTCCTCCTCATCAACCTCATCGTCGATCTGGCCTACCTCGCCATCGATCCCCGGCTGCGGCGGCAAGGGGAGACGGCATGAAGAAATTCACCGTGATCGCCGGGTCGGCCATGACCGCCCTCGTCCTCCTCGCCGCCCTCGTCTCCTTCGTCTGGACGCCGTTCGACCCCAGCCTCGTCGACTCGGCCAACCGTTTCGCCCCTCTGGGGTGGCCCCATGTCCTCGGCACCGACGCGATGGGGATCGACACCGCCTCCCGCTTGCTCGTCGGGGCGCGCACCGTTGTCTTCGTCGGCGTCGTCTCGGTGGAGGGCGCGGCGGTCGTCGGCATCCCGCTCGGGCTGTTCGCGGGGATGCGACACGGTTGGTGGGGGGAGGCGATCAGTCGGGCCGGCGACATCCTCTTCGCCCTGCCCGCCCTGCTGCTGGCCATCCTGTTAGCCGCCGCGGTCGGCGCCTCCGTCGTCACCGCCATGCTCGCCATCGCCATCGCCACCGTCCCCGTCTTCATCCGGATGGCGCGGGCCGCCACCTTGACGGTGATGGAACTCGACTACATCGACGCCGCCCGGGTCGCCGGCACGAGCGAACCGGTCATCGCGTTGCGTCATGTCGTGCCGAACATCGCCCCTCTCATCGGCGTCCAAGCGGCGGTCTCCTTCGGCATGGCGATCCTGGCTGAGGCCGGATTGTCCTACCTCGGCCTGTCGGCCTCGTCGTCGACGCCGACCTGGGGACGGATGATGCGCGACGCCAACCTTTTCACCGCTCCGGCCCAGGCCGTCATCCCCGGGTGCGCCATCGCCTTCGCCGTCATGGGTTTCAACGTGCTCGGCGACGGGCTGCGCGACTACCTCGACCCCCGGCTCAAGGAGGTGCGATGACGGAGACTGCGCCAGGTGGCCGAGCAGACGGACAGCGGCCCGGTGAGATCCAGGAGGCCACGCGCCGGGACGCCGCTTTGGCCGAGCACCCTCTCCTCGAGGTCGCGGGCCTCAGCGTCGCCTTCGGCCGCCGCCGGATCGAAGCGGTCCACGACGTCTCGTTCACTGTCGCGCGCGGCCAACGCCTCGGTCTGGTGGGGGAGTCCGGCTCGGGGAAGACGGTGACGGCGACGGCGATCATGGGATTGCTGGCCGACAACGCGCAGGCGGCGGGTTCGATCCGCTTCGACGGGGAGGAGTTGACGACGGCGAGCGACCAGGAGCTCTCCCGTCTGCGAGGACGATCGCTGACGATGGTGTTCCAGGAACCGATGACCGCCCTCGATCCGACGATGACGGTGGGTCGGCAAACCGCCGAGGTGGTCTGGCTCCACGAGCCGCGATCCGAACGGTCCGAACCGGTGCGCCAGCGGGTTCTGGCCGCCTTCGGCGACGTCGGGCTCGACGACCCGCCCCGGATCGCCGATTCCTATCCCCACCAGCTCTCCGGCGGCCAACGCCAACGCGTCATGCTGGCGATGGCGCTCATCAACCGGCCCCAGCTCGTCATCTGCGACGAGCCGACGACCGGCCTCGACGTCCTCGTCCAAGATCGCATCCTCACCCTCCTCGACGGCAAGCTGGCCGACACCGGCGCGGCCTGCCTGTTCGTCTCCCACGACCTCGCCGTCGTGGCCCGGTTGTGCACCGACGTCCTCGTCATGTGGCGGGGGCGGATCGTCGAAGCGGGGCCGGTCGACCACGTCCTGCGCGAACCGCGCCACCCCTACACCCGCGGCCTCATCGCCACCGCCCGGATCGAGGCGGTCACTCCCGGGCAGCGCCTGCCGGTGCTCGAAGATTTCATGACGGAGGAGGAACCGGCATGACCGCCCTCTACGCCCTCGATCACGTCAGCCGCCGTTTCACCTCGTCGGGCCGCGACGTCACCGCCCTCGACGATCTCAGCCTGACGATCGGGCAGGGCGAACGCTGGGGAATCGTCGGCGGCTCCGGTTCCGGGAAGACAACCTTGGTGCGCCTGCTGGCCGGGCTCGACGCCCCAAGCTCCGGCACGATTCGCTTCGAGGGCCAACCCCTCAATCTGCCCGGCCCGGGCGCCTCGGCCTCGGCCCGGCGGGTCCTGGCCAGAGTCCAGCTCGTCTTCCAAGACCCGATGAGCTCGCTCGACCCTCGCATGCGTGTCGGGGCGATCATCGCCGAGCCGCTGCGTTCCCGCTCGGTGCGGGCCGATTGGCCGCCCCAGGCCCGGCGGGCGCGGGTCGACGACCTCATCGCCGCGGTCGGATTGCCTCAAGGGTCGGCCCAGCGCTACCCGCACGAGTTCTCCGGCGGTCAACGTCAGCGGATCGCCATCGCCCGGGCGCTCGCTCCCCGCCCCGACGTCCTCATCGCCGACGAGCCCGTCTCCGCGCTCGACGTCAGCGTGCGGGCCCACATCATCAACGTGCTCAACGAGATCTCCGACCGGCTCGGGCTGACCCTCGTGCTCGTCAGCCACGACCTCGCCGTCGTGCGCCACCTCTGCGACCACGTCGCGGTGCTGAGATCCGGTCGCCTCGTCGAAGCGGGGCCGGCTGAAGATATCTTGACGACACCGCGGGATCCGTACACCCAGGCCCTGCTCGCCGCTCAGCCCACGCTCTGAGGGGCCAGCGGGATCACCCGCAGCGACTCCCAGCTGGCGCGGGCGCGGACACCTGCGTCGACACTGAAGCTTTCACCTCGACGCGCTTTCCCAATGAGAACACGGGAAAGGTCAGCCGACGGCGGCGAGCACGAGCTCCCGCACTGTGGCGGCGTCGGCTTGCCCGCGCATCTCCTTCATGACGGCGCCGATGATCGCCCCGGCGGCGGCCTGTCGACCGGCCTTGATGCTGGCGACGGCGCCGGGATTGGCCGCGATCGCCCGCTCGACAGCCGCCTGGAGGGCGCCGGTGTCGGAGACGACGGCCAGACCCCGGTGCGCGACGACCTGGGCCGGATCGCCTTCGCCGGCGATGACGCCGTCGATGACCTGGCGGGCCAGCTTGTCGTTGAGCGTCCCCGCCTCGACGAGCCCTTGGAGCTCGGCGACCTGGGCGGGAGTCATCCCGGCCTCGGCCAAGGGGAGATCGGCCGCGTTGGCGCGGCGGGCCAGCTCGCCCATCCACCACTTGCGGGCGGCCTGAGGGGAGCACCCGGCCTCGACCGTCGCCTCGATGAGGTCGAGCGCGTCGGCGCCGATGACATCACGCATCTCAAGCTCGGTGAACCCCCAGGCCTCGGTCAAGCGGGCGACCCGGGCGACGGGGGATTCCGGGATCGTCTCGCGCAACCGCTCGACCCAGGCTGGATCCGGGGCCACCGGGACGAGATCGGGCTCAGGGAAATACCGATAGTCCTCCGCCTGTTCTTTGGAGCGCCCGGAACTCGTGCGCCCGCCGTCCTCGTGCCAGTGGCGCGTCTCCTGCTTGACGCGGCCGCCGGCGGCGAGGATGCCAGCCTGGCGGCTGATCTCGTAGCGCAACGCCCGTTCGATCGAGCGCAGGGAGTTGACGTTCTTCGTCTCGGTGCGGGTGCCGAGCGTCGTCGACCCCTTCGGCATGAGGGAGACGTTGGCGTCGCACCGCAGCGACCCCTGTTCCATACGGACGTCGGAGACGCCCAGGGCGCGCATCATGTCGCGCAGGAAGGCGACGTAGGCGCGCGCCACCTGGGGGGCCTTGGCGCCGGTTCCGAGCACCGGTTTGGTGACGATCTCGACGAGGGGGACCCCGGCCCGGTTGTAATCCATGAGGGAGTACTCGGCTCCCTGGATGCGCCCGGTGGCGCCGCCGACGTGGAGGGACTTGCCGGCGTCCTCCTCCATGTGGGCCCGCTCGACCGGGATGGTGAAACGCTCGCCGTCGGCTTCGACCTCGACCTCGCCGTCGAAACAGATCGGCTCGTCGTACTGGGAGGTCTGGAAGTTCTTCGTCATATCCGGATAGAAATAATTCTTCCGGGCGAAGCGGCAGTGCGGGGAGATCGAACAGTTGAGAGCGAGCCCGATGCGGATGGCCGATTCGACGGCTTTCCCGTTGACGACGGGAAGCGAGCCGGGCAACCCGAGGCAGACCGGGCAGGTCTGGGTGTTCGGCTCGGCGCCGAAATCGGTCGGGCAGGAGCAGAACATCTTCGAGGCGGTGTTGAGTTCGACGTGGACCTCGAGCCCGATGACGACATCGAACAGGTCCATCGCCTCGTCGTAATCCATCCAGGCGTCCTCGGGCGAGATCGCCGAGAGGGCAGTGGTGGTCATGCGCGTCCTCCTTCGCTGAGACGATCGCGGCCGGCCAGGGCGTCGAGCAAGGGGGCGCCCCAGCGTTCGGTGAGAACCCGTTCGAGAGCGGCGCCGACCCGGTAGAGGCGGTCGTCGCACAGCGGCGGCGCCATGACTTGGAAGCCGACCGGCAAACCGTCCTCCGGAGCCAATCCCGCCGGGAACGAGGCCGAGCTATTGCCGGCCATGTTCGAGGGGATCGTGCACAAGTCGGCCTGGTACATCGCCATCGGATCGTTCGTCCGCTCGCCGAGGGGGAAAGCGGTCGTCGGCGTCGAGGGAGAGACGAGGACGTCGACGGTGGCGAAGGCGCGATCGAAGTCCTCGATGATGAGGGTGCGAGCCTTCTGAGCTGAGCCGTAGTAGGCGTCGTAATACCCGCTCGACAGCGCGTAGGTGCCGAGGATGACGCGGCGCTTGACCTCAGCCCCGAACCCGGCGCCGCGGCTCAACCGCATCACCTGTTCGGCGCTGTGGGAGCCGTCGTCGCCGACGCGAAGCCCGTAGCGCATGGCGTCGAAGCGGGCCAGGTTGCTCGAGACCTCCGACGGCATGATGAGGTAGTAGGCCGGCAAGGCGAGCGAGAAGTGCGGGCAGGAGACCTCGACGATCTCCGCTCCGGCCGCGGCCAGCGCTGCGACCGCCTCCTGGAATCGTTGTTCGACGCCGGGGGCGTATCCCTCGCCGCTCAACTCGGTGACGACGCCGATCCGCATCCCGGCGACATCGCCCGCTCGGGCGGCGGCCACGACATCGGGGACGGGCGCGTCGATCGAGGTCGAGTCGGACGGATCGTGGCCGGCCATGACGGCGTGGAGGAGGGCCGCGTCGAGGACCGTCCGGGCGCAGGGGCCGGGTTGGTCGAGCGAGCTGGCCATGGCGACGAGCCCGTAGCGCGAGACCCCACCATAGGTCGGTTTGACGCCGACGGTGCCGGTGACCGAAGCCGGTTGGCGGATCGACCCGCCGGTGTCGGAGCCGACCGCCAGGGGCGCCTCGAAGGCGGCCAGACAGGCTGCGGAGCCGCCCCCCGAGCCGCCCGGGATCCGTGTGAGATCCCAGGGGTTGCGGGTCGGGCCGAAGGCCGAGTTCTCCGTCGAGGAGCCCATGGCGAACTCGTCCATGTTCGTCTTGCCGAGGATGACGAGGCCGGCCTCCTTGAGACGCCGCACGACGGTGGCGTCGTAGGGCGGGACCCACCCTTCAAGCATGCGTGAGCCGCAGGTGGTGGGGGAGCCGGTCGTGCAGAAGGCGTCTTTGACGGCGATGGGCACGCCGGCGAGGGGACCGAGGGCCTCCCCGGACGCTCGGCGCTGGTCGATCGCCCGGGCGTCGCTCAGGGCTTCATCGGCGCGGACGTGGAGGAAGGCATGGACGTCGCCGTCACTCGACTCGATCCGCTCGAGGCAGGCGCGCGTCGCCTCCTCGCTCGAGAGGGTTCCTGCGGCCAGATCGCGGGCCAGGTCGGCCGCCGAAGCGAAGATGGGCTCGCTCATGCCGCCTCCTCCAAGATGCGCGGGACCCGGAAGCGGTCGTCCTCGACCGCCGGCGCCATCGCCAGCACGTCCTCGACCGGCAACGACGGGCGCACCTCGTCGGGGCGGAAGACGTTGGTGAGGCTCAAGGCATGGCTCGTCGGCGTGGTCTCGGGTGGAACCGAGGAGGCGACGACCTGGACGGATTCGAGGATGAGGTCGAGTTGGCCGGTCAACCCGGCTAACTCCTCGTCCGACAACTCGATCCGCGCCAGATCCGCTAAGCGGGCGACGTCGTTCGGGGTCAGCGGCACAACTGCTCCTTGTGATGCGGGTCAGGGGCGAGCCACGGCCCGCCTCCGGGTGAAGAAGACCTTGTGAACTCGTCCTCGTCGTATCCTATCCGCGCCGCCCAGGCTCGGAGGTGGATTGCCGGGTCATGGCACAATGTGGGCCATGAAAGCCCTGCTCCTCGAAAATATCCACTCCGACGCCGCCGCCATTTTGGCCGATCGCGGTTTCGAGGTGGAGACGCGTTCCGGCGCGCTGGGCGAGGAGGAATTGATCGAGGCCCTCGACGGCGTGTCCCTGCTCGGCCTGCGTTCGCGCACCCATGTCACCGAGCGTGTCCTCAACGAGCGCCCCGGATTGCGCTGCGTCGGCGCCTTCTGCATCGGGACCAACCAGATCGATCTCGCCGCCGCCGATGAGCGCGGCGTCGCCGTCTTCAACGCCCCCTACTCCAACACCCGCAGCGTCGTCGAACTGGCGATCGGCGAGATCATCGCCCTGGCCAGGCACTTGACCGACCAAAACGCCCTCATGCAATCCGGTGTGTGGCGCAAATCGGCCACGGGATCGCACGAGATTCGCGGCCGTGTCCTCGGCATCGTCGGCTATGGCAACATCGGCTCCCAACTGTCGGTGCTGGCCGAATCTCTGGGCATGCGCGTCATCTTCTACGACATCGTCGACCGGCTCGCCCTCGGCAACGCCCGACGCTGCGAGACCCTGGCCGAGTTGTTGGCCGAAGCCGAGGTCGTCAGCCTCCACATCGACGGCCGCAAGGAGAACGAAGGCTTTTTCGGCGAGGAGGAGTTCGCCCAGATGCGCGAGCGCTCCCTGTTCATCAACCTGTGTCGCGGCTTCGTCGTCGACCTCGAGGCCCTCCAACGCGCTTTGGCATCGAAACACCTTGCCGGAGCGGCGATCGACGTCTTCCCCGAAGAGCCGGCCGCCAACGGCGATCCCTTCGTCTCCTCGCTCCAAGGCCTCGACAACGTCATCCTCACCCCGCACGTCGGCGGCTCGACCCAGGAGGCCCAGAAGGACATCGGCCACTTCGTCGCCCTCAAGATGGCCGACTTCGCCGACTACGGCACGACGACCTTGTCGGTCAACTTCCCCGAAGTCCACGGTTCGCGGGCCGGCGTCATGCGCATCCTCGACGTCCACCGCAACGTCCCCGGCGCGCTCGGCCGCCTCAACGCTGTCGTCGGCAGCCACGAGGTCAACATCGCCGCCCAGCAACTCGCCACCCGCGGCGGCCTCGGCTATGTCGTCACCGACATCGACTCGACCGAGCATCCCCATCTCATCGAAGAGCTCAAGGCCTTGCCGGAGACGATTTCAGTCGAAACGATCGAGTGGTAATCGCTATTCATCGATCGTCAGCGCCTCGCGGCGGATGATGAGGGAGTCCTCGAGGTTGTCCTCGATCGGGGCGAGGATGTCGAGGACGTCGTCATGGAGGAAGCCGTTGGTCGCGACGGCGCCGGGGCCGACTGGTCCGTCCACTCCGTCGATCGAGGTGAACAGGCCGCCGGCCTCGCGCACGATGATGTCGAGGGCGGCCATGTCGTGGAGGGCGAGGCTCGGCTCGCAGGCGATGTCGACGACGCCTTCGGCGACCATCATGTAACTCCAGAAATCCCCGAAGGCCCGGGTGCGGGCCGAGGTGCGCAGCAATTCGCCGAATTGGCGCCCGCGCCCGCTGTCGACCCAGCCGTGCAGCGAGGAGTAGGATAGGAAGGCGTCGGAGACGTCGGTGACGCTTGAGACGTTCATCGGTTGGCCCTGGAGCAAGGTGCGCCCGGTGAAGGCGCCGCCATCGGTGCAGGCCCACCAGCGTCGGCTCAGAGCGGGCGCCGAGACGACTCCGGCCTCGACCGTCTCGCCGTTCATGAGCGCGATGAGCGTGGCCCACACCGGCACACCGCGGACATAGTTGGCCGTGCCGTCGATCGGATCGATGATCCACCGGCGCGGCCCCCACCCAGAATCGGCCATCTCCTCCCCGTGCACCGAGTCGCGCGGACGGGCCGACGACAGCATCGAGCGGATCGCCTCCTCGGCGGCGGTGTCGGCGTCGGAGACGACACTGGCGTCGGATTTCTGCGAGGTCTTGAGGTCGGCCGAACGGAAACGCTCCATGGTGATGGCGTCGGCGTGGTCGGCGAGGAGATGGGCGAGACGCAGGTCGTCGATGAGTTCGCGGGAGGCAGCCATGCGCTCAGGCTAATGGTTCGACGCCGCCACGAGCGGGAGGCGGCGAAAGGACGCGACCCGTGCCGCCGTCAGAACACCGTCGCGCACCGCCCGGTCGAGGGCGCAATCCGGCTCCGTCGCCTCGTGGGTGCAGCCGCGCGGGCAGTCGGCGGTGATCGCGGCGAGGTCGGGGAAGGCGGCCACGATCTCCTGCGGATCGACGTGCGAGAGCCCGAACGAGCGCACCCCGGGAGTGTCGATGATCCACCCGTCGCCGGTGGGCAGGGGGAGGGCGACGGCCGAGGTCGAGGTGTGCCGGCCCTTGCCGGTGACGTCGTTGACCCGCCCGGTCGGCAGGTCGGCCTCGGGCACGAGGGCGTTGATGAGGGTCGATTTGCCGACCCCGGAGTGCCCGACGAGGACGGAGACGTGGCCGTCGAGATGGCGCCGCAGATCGGCTAGATCGCACCCCGGGCTCAGGGTGACGACCTCGATGTCGAGCGGCCCATAGATCTCCAGGAGCGGATCGGGCGAGGCGAGATCGGCTTTGGTCAGGCAGAGCAGGGGGGTCAGCCCGGCGCTGTAGGCGGCGACGAGGATCCGGTCGATCATCCCCGTGCGTGGCTCCGGATCGGCCAGCGCGGTGACGATGCCGAGTTGGTCGGCGTTGGCGACGATCGGGCGTTCCGTCGGATCGGCGTCGTCGGCGCTGCGGCGCAGCACCGAGTGGCGGGGGAGGATCTCGGCGACTCGGGCGAGGGTTCCCTCGGTTCCGGAGACGTCGCCGTCGAGGCGGACGAGATCGCCGACGAGGATGGCGCGTTTGCCCAAAGAACGAGCCTTGGCGGCGTCGACCGCCACCCCGTCGACCAGGCAGCGATACCGCCCCCGGTCGATCCGCACGACCCGACCGGTCGGCAAGGCTGAGTAATCCGGGCGGATCTTCGTGCGGGGACGGGTGCGCCGCGCCGGGCGGCCGAAGCCCGCGTGATCGTCTTGGTAGACCGAACCGGCTGCGCGCGCCATCGTCAGCCCTCCCCGCCGGCGACGAGCGTCGACCACGCGGGGGGGAACAGCGGCATCGTCTTCGCGGTGACGGCGACGTCGTCGAGGACGATCCCAGGGACGCGCAGGCCGATGAGGGCCCCGGCGTGGGCCATGCGGTGGTCGCCCCAGGTGCGGAAGACCCCGCCGTGCAGACGCGCCGGGCTGATCGCCAGGCCGTCGTCGGTCTCCTCGCAACGCCCCCCGAGCGCGGTGATCTCCTCGCGCAGAGCGGCGAGGCGATCGGTCTCGTGGCCTCGGATGTGGGCCACGCCGCGAATCCTGGTCGGCCCCTCGGCCAGGGCGGCCAGCGCGGCGACGACGCAGGTCAACTCGCTGGCCTCATGGAGATCGATCTCACCGCCGCCGGACACTTCTCCTGTTCCCCGCGTCGTCAATCCGGCCGGGCCGCGCGCGCTCGTGGCGCCGAACCGGTCGAGGAGATCAGGCACGAGCAGGCCTGGTTGGGCCGAGGCGGCCGGCCACCCCGGCACCGTCACCTCGCCTCCCGCCACGAGGGCGGCGGCGAGGAAAACAGCGGCGGTCGTGAGATCCGGTTCGATCACCTCGTCGAGCGCGCCGATCGAGCCCGGCGCGACTTGCCAGCGGGTTCCTCCATCGGATTCCTCGACGCTCACGCCCCGAGCGGCCAAGGCGTCGATCGTCATCGTGATGTGCGGGCGCGACGGCACTGCGGAGCCCTTGTGGGCGAGGTCGAGCCCGGCGGGAAAACGCGGGGCGGTCAAGAGCAATCCGGAGACGAATTGGCTTGAGGCGCCGGCGTCGATGACCGCCCGCCCGCCGGTCAGTTTCCCCGTGACGCTGAAGGGGAGGAACTCCGTCGCCATCGGCGTGACATGCGAGCCGAGTTGCTCGAGCCCGCGCAGAAGGGGGCCGACCGGGCGGCGTCGAGCGGCCGGATCGCCGTCGAAGAGCGTCGATCCCTCGGCCAACGCGGCGATCGGCGGCACGAAGCGGGCGACCGTGCCGGCCAAACCGCAGTCGATGGCGGAACCGCCCACCGGCTGATCGATCGGCGCGACCTTCCAATGAAGAGGATCATCGTCGTCGATCGTCGCCCCGAGCGCTCGCAGGGCGGCGATCATGAGCGTGGTGTCACGGGCCGTGAGCCCGCCGCGGATCGCACCTGGCGCCTCGGCCAAAGCCGCCAGGACGAGCGCCCGGGCGGTGGCCGATTTCGACCCCGGCACCGCGATTTTCCCGACGACGGGACCGTGGGCCACCGGCGCCGCCCACCCGGCCTTGTCGGCCGGGACGGTCGCGGCGGTGGGAGAAGCGGCGGGCGTTCCCGCCATCAGCAGAAGGTGTCGTTGATCTGGTCGCGTAATTCGTTGGCCTTGCGCTTCGTCGCTTTCTTCGTCGCCTTGGCCGTTTGCTGGGCGACGTGGGTGAGGCGCTTCTTGCGATCGGCCGCCAACCAGCCGAGATCAGGCTTGCCCTCGGTGTCGAGGGCCTCGAGCACGAGGGCTCCGATGAGGGCGAGATCGCGATTGAACACCGCGGTCGCCGAGACGCCGGCGGAACGGGCGGAGCGGCGCGGGCGATGCGAGATCGCCTTGGGCAGGTAGGAGATGGCCAGCACCGTCGCCCCGAGCCGACGACCCAGCCCGGTGGCGATCATGACCCCGGCCACGGCTTCGATACCACCGTGGATGCGCACGAGCGTCTTCGTCTCAGTCGGGATCCGTTCGGCGACGGATTCGGGCAAATAACGCGAAGCGGCCCGGCTGAAACCCTGGGCGGTGGTCTCGGCGTCTTCGACAAGGGGAGACGGCTGGACGACGGCTTTGCAGCCGTCGGCGATGAAGTAGCTGGCGAGCAGGGAACGAGCGGCGAAGCGGATAAAACTCATACCCAATTATGACCCGCTCGTTCGACCTGACGCGATTTTGCTGATATAAATCTTGCTGACGGGGAAAAGTGTGGTGTGCGGTTCGTGCCCCTGGAGGGGCTGAGACCGTATCGAAATAGGGGGAGCAAACCCGAACGGGCGACCGTCGGAGTGTGCCGTGATGGGGGAAGGTTCGACAACCTCATGACAACAAGAAATAAAAACACTAATCATCGTCAAGACACTCCCTCCCCACAAGGGGAGACGCGAGGGTCGGCGCTTGTCGCAGACCCTCCCACGGACGACGTGACGATGTCCGAGGATGACGAGGCGGCGTTCAATCGCTTACTCGAAGATCCTGGGGAACGGTCTCGACTCTTCGAAGAGGAGGCTCTGGGCAACCTCGACCGTCTCTACGCGGTCGCTCTGCGGATGACGCGCAACCCGGCCGACGCCGAGGATCTCGTCCAAGAGGCCTACATGAAGGCGTACGCGTCCTTCCATCAATTCAAACCCGGCACGAACATGCGAGCCTGGCTGCTCCGCATCCTGACGAACACCTACATCAACTCGTACCGCAAGGCCCAACGGGAGCCGAAGTTCTCCGAAGACTCGGCTGTCGAGGACTGGCAGATCGCCCAGGCCGAATCCCATTCCACCCAACCGACGCCCTCGGCTGAGATCGAGGCTCTCGCCCGCATTCCGGATGAGCGTGTCATGGAAGCCCTGAAATCACTATCGTGGGATTTCCGTTACACGATCTATTTAGCTGATATCGAAGGGCTCTCCTACAAGGAGATCGCCGATATCACCGACG
The DNA here is from genome assembly GCA_031262485.1 of Propionibacteriaceae bacterium. Classification (GTDB taxonomy): domain Bacteria; phylum Actinomycetota; class Actinomycetes; order Propionibacteriales; family Propionibacteriaceae; genus WQYJ01. The sequence goes on along the minus strand of JAISHO010000035.1, from coordinate 4,921 downwards.
TTCCGATCGGAACGGTCATGTCCCGGCTCAGCCGGGCCCGCCGCCAGATGCGGAAAAAGCTGGAGGAATTATGTCCGGACGACGAGGAGAACCGACGGTGAGGTACTCTGATGTTCACCCGGCCTTGGGCGAGGAGGAACGATGATAGACGGGAGTCTCTGCCCACATATGTCGTCGCGGATCGACCAGTTCCTCGACGACGAGTTGGATGAGACCACAGCCGAGACCGTGCGCCAACATCTGCTCGAGTGTGAGGATTGCTCCACGGAGGCGGAGGCATGGGTCGTGATTCGTCATGCCGTCAAGCGGGCCTATGAGCCCGACGCGGCGCCGGCGTCGCTGCTCGAGCGGATCACCGCCGAACTCGCCACGTCAGACAAACAAGAAACCCCTGCCATCTGACAGGGGTTCTGCTGCCCCGCCTGCGGGGCGAATGGTGCGCGCCTTGCGGCTTGACGACGGATCGTCACGCCTGGGGCGCGTTTCTCACGCGTTGGGGCGCTTGCCGTGGTTGGCGCCGTTCTTGCGGCGGGCCCGGCGCTTACGTCCACCTTTACCCATGATGATCTCCTCACTGATGGTTGACGGGTTCTGAGTATACCGTCATCGTCCCTTGCCATGAGCCCAGGGTGACGAGGCAGACGGTCTCCGTCGCCGCCCGCGTTGCCGGGGCCGGCGGCGGGCCGGGACAGGATCGATTCGCGCCACCGACCGCACAGGGTAGTCTCGGCTAGGTGTTGCGCATCCCCGAGAGAATCGCTTCCCGTGTCGCCGTGGCCCCTGAACAGTCGGAATTCCTCGAGGCGTTGACGGAGGACTGGCATCTGCTGGCCGATCTCAGCTTCTCCGACCTCATCCTTTGGGTGCCGGGCGTCGATGACAACGAGTTCTACGCCATCGCCCAGATCCGTCCGGCGACCGGGCCGACCGCCCTCGACGACGATGTCGTCGGCGAAGTCATCGCCTACGACTACGAGCATCTCGTCACCGAGGCCTATCTTTCCCGGGAGATCTGCGAGACGAGCGACAACCGTCTCCAAGCCGGCATCCCGGTCGACGTCTGGGCCATCCCGCTCATCGTCGGCGACGAGTGCGTCGGCGTCGTCGAACGCCACACCAACCAGATGGGAGTGCGCGCCCCCGGCGAGTTGGAAGACCACTATCTGGCGGTCGCCGACACCCTGGCCGATATGGCCTGGCGAGGGGTTTTCCCCGATCCCGGGCATCGACATCTGACAGGCAGCCCGATGCGGGTCGGGGAGGGTTTCCTCCTCGTCTCAGCCGACGAGATCATCGAATACGCCAGCCCGAACGCCGTCAGCGCGTATCGCAAACTCGGTTTGACGGGCGATCTCATCGGCGAGCCGATCATCCCGCTGACGCTGCGCTTGCTCAACGGCTCGGGCGAACCGGTCGACCGTAGCCTGGCGGCGACCTTCCGCTCGTCGGTCTCCGAACAGATCGAGTTGGAGACCGACCGGGCCAGTCTGACGATGCGGACGCTTCCGCTGACGAGCGCCGAAGGGCGGATCGGCACCGTCGCCGTCTGCCGTGACACGACGGAACTGCGCCGCAAAGAACGCCAGCTCATCACCAAGGACGCGACGATCCGCGAGATCCACCACCGGGTCAAGAACAATCTGCAAACGGTCAGCGCGCTCTTGCGCCTCCAGGCCCGCCGGGTGGAGTCGCCCGAGGCCGCGGCCGCGTTGGGCGAGGCGGTCGCCCGGGTGCAGTCGATCGCCGTCGTCCACGAGATCCTCTCCCGATCGCTGACGGGGATGGTCCAGTTCGACGACGTGGCCGATCGGCTCCTCAAGCTGGCCGGCGATCTGGCCGCCTCGCACGGCTCCGTCCACGCCACCCGCGACGGCGAGTTCGGCGAGATCCCCGCCGCTGTCGCCACCTCGCTCTCCCTCGTGCTGACGGAGTTGTGCCAAAACGCCATCGAGCACGGGCTCTCCGAAGGGTCGGGTCGTCTCGTCGTCTCACCGCGGCGGCTCGACGACGGCTCCCTGCGTGTCAGCGTCGTCGACGAGGGGCAGGGGTTGCCGGAGAACTTCCAGTTGTGCGATCAAGGTCGGACGAGTCTGGGGCTGTCGATCGTCACGACGCTGATCGACGATCTAGGTGGCGATTTCACGCTCACCGCCAACCCGTCCGGGGTCGGCGCCCAAGCCGTCGTCACGATTCCGCTCACCACGCAGTCCCGCTAAAGAAAGAATGGAGTCAGGCCCATCGCCTGGCTCCATCGGAGATCGGGGCTGAGGGCAGTCAACTGGCCATGGTGCGGAGCCGGGAACGGGCCGCCCGGCGCTTCATGGCCCGGCGCTCGTCTTCGCTCATGCCGCCCCAGACGCCGTGGTCCTGGCCGGCTTCGAGCGCCCAGTGGAGGCATTTGTCGCGGACGTCGCAGCGATTGCAGACCTTCTTGGCCTCCTCGATTTGGAGCAGCGCCGGCCCGGTGTTCCCCACGGGGAAGAACAGCTCAGGGTTCTCGGTGAGGCAGGCGGCTTGATCGCGCCAATCCATGATGCGTCGGGCTCCTTCTTCGCGGGCAATATCGGTCGTGACGGGCGTCCTCCACGATGCTCCCCTCGGGGCGCCTGGGCCGATCGTCACGTCTCGCAACGTTGTAACCGTATAAGTGTGGCAAGACTATGACGGAGATACAAGACCCTGAACGGAAATCCCTTGCCAGAATGTGACCAGACCGACGAAATCAGGCGGATCGCAGGGGTCTCAGAGCGTATTTTCTTTGAAAATTTCGTGGTTACGGTCGTCGTTTTTTCTACTCCGCAGGATCGAACGGACGACATACCAGACGAGCCAGACAAGGAAGACGATGAGGGCGATGTTGCGTACGACGAGCAGTCCCGTGGCGAACCAGGTGATGACGCCGGCCCAGGGATTCTCGCCGAAGTCGTAGGCGACGAGGAAGGGATAGAGGGTCGGGTAGATCAGCTGGGTGACGATGGTGATCCCGAGCACCCAGAAGGCGATGATCCGGGCCAACCGGTGGGGCCGGTGGGGCGGCTCGGCGACGGGCTTGAGCTCAGAGTCGCTGCCCTCGGCGGGGGAGGAGGACCCCTCGCCATCCGAAGCCGTCGACGAGTTCACAGACGCCGTGGCGGCGCTGGACGGCAGGCCTCGCACCGTGCTCCCACGCAGAGTGAGAAGGGCGGCGACCGGTCCGCCCAGCCACATCATGTACTGGGGGCTGAAGGTCTTATTGGTCGCGATCATGACGAGGGTGACGATGATCATGATCACCCCGGCCTGCACGAGGGTGCGGTTGGCTTTCTGGACGAAGAGCCAGGCCAGATAGAGGCCGATGATGAGCGCTCCGCCGATGACGACGGCGGCCGAGGCGACGGTGAGCATGGCCGGGGTCGTCGCCCCGTCGATCTCGAACGCCTGGTATTGCGACAAGCCAACTTCATATCCTGAGGAGTCGAACAGCCGCAGCACCATGGGCAAGGTGGCGTAGACCGATTCGATCTGTAAGCCACGGTCGGATTGCCAGGTCAACGGGGAGACGAGCCGATCCCATCCGGCATAGATCCACGAGACGCCCGCTAGGACGACGCCGGCGACGACGAAGCCGATGGTGGCGCGGATCCCGGATCGGCGATCGGTCATCGTGGCGGGCCAGAGCATGGCGGGCCAGAGTTTGAACGACGCGCCGAGCGCGATGAGCGAGCCGGCCGGGGCCTGTTTGCGGTGGGCCAAGGCGAGCAGGGCGAGCATGCTGAAGGCGGCTGACAGCAAGTCGAGTCGCATATAGACGAGTTGCCCCATGCAGGGCACGAAGAGGATCCAGAACAAGGTGGCGGCGCTGGGATCGGTGCCCTGGGCGGAGGCGGAACGCCACAGGACGGCGGTGAGCGCGGCGTCGAGCAGGAGGAGGAGTCCGGCGAAGACGGCGACGAAGACCGTCTGATACTGCCCTCCGCTCAGAAGATAAGGGACGAGGAGGAACCAGATGACGGGCGTCGGGTATTCGACGAGGGTCTCCGCGGCCGGCGTCCCCTCCATGAGCGCGTGGATCTTTTGGTAGTAGTACTGGACGTCGCCCTGGGTGAAGAAACCGAGCATGAACCAGACGAGGAAGAGGGCTCCCCGGGTGGCGACCCACCAGATGATCGCTTGTCGCGGATTGTCGAGGTGGAAGAAAGAGAGCACGGTCCGTCGGTCGATGCGAGGCATGATTCCCTTGTTTTCTCGCCGGTGAGGGCGGTTCCCGATGGTCGCCGTCGCTACGGCGTTTGACCGACGCGGCCTGACGTGAGCCCGGCGGCCCCGGACCCACCCGCGCAGGGCGCCCCCAGCAGGATTCGAACCTGCGCACCCGCCTCCGGAGGGCGGCGCTCTATCCCCTGAGCTATGGGGGCAATCAGCCGCAGACAAGGCTAGCAGGAACCGGCGTCGTTTTTCAGCCTGACGCCGACGGCTGGCGAGACGTGGTTCCGGCGGGATTCCACGGGTGGCGCGGCTGGGTCGGTACAGTGGGGGCGTGGCTCCACCTGCATCCGGTCAATCCGGTCACTCAACCGTGTCGACGGCCACGGACCCCGATTCCGCCGTCGCGTTCCCGTCTCACCCGATCCCATCCCCCTCCAGCCAGGCCATCCCCCCGGCATGGCTGGATCGGCCGGAGGACTTCTCCGAGATCGATTCAGCGATCTTCTCCCAGGGCGCCGCCCGTGACGGCGATGGCGTGTTGACGATCGCCGGGCGGCGGACGACCGATCTCGTCGAGCAGTGGGGGTCTCCCGCCCTCTTCCTCGACGAGGCCGATTTCCGTCAGCGCGCCGAGGCATTCCGCACAGCCTTCGCGGGATGGTCGATTTCCTACGCTGGCAAGGCATTCCTCTGCGGTGGGATGGCGCGCTGGGCCGAACAGGAGGGGCTCGGCCTC
>JAISHO010000023.1 GCA_031262485.1 Propionibacteriaceae bacterium | reverse complement strand
AGATCGAGAATCTGACGATAGGTGAAACCTGTGGTAGCGTACATAGCGGCGGTCGATTCTGCGAAGAATATTTTGGTTTGAACACTTCATATTCTTTCAAAGGGTCGACCGCTTTCACGCCAACGACACGCCTCACCCATTATGAATAAGCCTCAATGTCTTGAACGCGACAAATCCTGGATTTCCTGGAGTAAAGGCGCACTGGCACAGGTCCGGTATGACACCCCTGAGAATGCCGGATTTTCCAATGACGAGAGGCGCGCATTCACTATTGCCTTACAAGGCGATTATGTGAACGCGGCCAAGGAACAGCAGAAAGTTATAAATGACATCGAGGATTCAGCAATACATGGACTCCATTTACAGCGGCTTGCAATTTACACAAACTTCTTCGATCAGTCAAAAGCTCAGCAGATTCAGAAGAAGGCAAACCAGGAGAACAGACAACTCTTACGACCTTTGGCAGGTGTGCAATACAAGACTCCAGCGACGAAGAACCTCCCACAGGGCAAGCAGGCTTCCTCTTGGTTACAAGATAGATACTCCTCCGGCAATGATCTCCTAATCGCAGTAAATGCCATGTTATCTGACCTCGATTGGGGACCTCGTACAGAACAGTTTGAACAATCTATGTTTAACCTCGCGTGGCACATTGGGCACGTTGGGCAGCAGCCGGAAAGAGATCTTGGTTGCGGACCAGATGGACTATGGCGTCTTAGCGACGGTACGTTCTATGTCATTGAAGCAAAGAGCGGAGCTGATCCCGGTCATCCGGTGTACAAGAGCGACGCCAAGCAACTCTCCAACTCGATGGACTGGTTTCGGAAGCAATATCCCGATAGCAAAGCGGTTCCCTTGTTAATCCATCCCGAAGAGAAATTTGATTCACATGCTGCGATACCTCCTGATTGCCATGTGATTACGACGAAGCGACTTGAAAAATTACGCCAGTCAGTGAGGGAGTTCGCAAGTGGACTGGTGGTCGAAGATGCTTTCCGCGATCCCATTCGTGTTACCAGTCTCTTGAACAGTCACAACCTGAGCAGCGGTAATTTCTTACGTAGCTTCTCGGCGCTAGGACGGAAATAATTCCGTCAAGCCACTAACGGGCTTGCGTGACAATCGCCAGAACTTTGAGCAACGTTTCGTCACTGACCTCTCACCAGGATTAGCTCCCCTCAGACGAGCACCGACTCGCTCACTCGCTCCTCGTCGCTGACTGCGTCCAAACTCATTGGAGAGAACGGTGAGACGGGCACCGCGCCGCCGACGAGGTGGGCGGTGGCGATCATGAGCTTGATGCGGTTGAGCTGGTTGACCTCAGAGGCTCCCGGGTCGTAATCGATGGTGACGAGGTTGGCGCCGGGGTGCTGGCGGCGGATCTCCTTGAACATGCCCTTGCCGGTGACGTGGTTGGGCAGGCAGGCAAAGGGTTGGACGCAGACGACGTTGGGGACGCCGTCGTGGATGAGTTCGAGGATCTCGGCGGTCAACAGCCAGCCCTCGCCGGCTTGGTTGCCGAGCGAGGTGACCGTCTCGGCCCGCTTCGCCATCGTCGCCATGTCGCCGGGGATGGTGAACTTCGGCGTGGCGTGACGGGCGTTGGCTCTCGCCAGGGCGCGGCGGATGGGGCGGCGGTAGCTCTCCATATAGCGGCGCAGGGCTTTCTTGATGCCCCGGTGGGTTCCGATGCCGAGGTTCTCCCAGTTCCATTCGGTGACGTACAAGCCGTTGACCATGAATTCCATGAGCCCGGGCAGGGCCGCCTCGCAGCCCTCCGACTCGATGACGTCAATGACATTGTTGTTGGCGTCGGGTTGGAATTTGACGAGGATCTCGCCGACGACGCCGACGCGCGGGCGGCGCGGCACGTCCTCAAGCGGGAGAGCGTCGAAGGCGTCGACGATGCCGTCGACGAGACGCCGGTAGGTCAGACGACGGCCGTGTTCACGCTTGTAGACGGGCGAGGCGCCGGTCTCGAAGAAGTCGCGCGCGACGCCGTCCCAGTGGTGGTAGAGGGCGGTGGCCGAACCGGACTCCGCCTCGTAAGGGCGAACCCGCAGCAGGACGTCTTGGAGGAGGTCGCCGGTGACGATGGCACGCATCGCATTGTGGACGAGCGGGAGCGAGAGTTTGAACCCGGGTTGAGTCTCGATGCCCGATGTCGAGATGGCGATGACGGCGACCTGCGGATAGCCGGCGTCGCGCAAGGCCCGGCGCAGCAAGGCGGTGTAGTTGGTCGCCCGGCACATGCCGCCCGTCTGGGAGATCATGACGGAGGTCGCGTCCGGGTCGTAACGGCCCTCCTTGAAGGCGTTGACCAGCTGCCCGATCACCATAATCGCCGGATAACAGGCGTCATTGTTGACGGTGGTGAGGCCGGCCTCGACGTCGGCCCCAGAGGCATGCTCCAAGACGTCGAGCCTGTACCCCGCCCCCCGCAGCACCGGTTCGATGAGGCGGAAGTGGATCGGCGCCATCTGCGGGGCGATGATCGTGTGCGTCGCCTTCATCTCGGGCGTGAACACCGCCCGTTCGACGGCGTGGGAGCGGTTCGGGCGAGCCGGTGGGCGGGTGGCGCGCTCGCTGGCAGCGGCCGCCAGGGAACGCAACCGGATGCGGGCGGCGCCAAGATTGGAGACCTCGTCGATCTTGAGGACGGTGTAGACACCATTCTTGGCTTCGAGGATCTCGGCCACCTGGTCGGAGGTGATGGCGTCGAGCCCGCAGCCGAACGAGTTGAGCTGAACCAACTCGAGGGTCGGATCGGCGGCGACGACGGCGGCGGCCTCGTAGAGCCGGGAGTGGTACGACCACTGGTCGCGCACCCGCAACGGCCGCTCGAGCACACTCTCCCCCAACACGCTCGCCTCGGTGAACACCGCCATGCCCAGCCCGGTGATGAGTTCGGGGATGCCGTGGTTGACCTCGGGGTCGAGATGGTAGGGCCGACCCGCCAAGACGATGCCGCGCACCCCGTTCTCGCGGCAGAACTCGCGTGCTTTGATCCCCTCGGCCCGGATATCGGCCCGGCAGGCCTCGTCCTCGGCGAACCCGGCCTCGACAGCGGCCGTCGCCTCCTCCAGGGTGACATTCCACTCGGCGAATTCCTCGGCGATCCGCTCGGCCAACTTGACCCGATCCGCCAGATTGAAATACGGATTGATGAATCGGATGTTCTCCGTGCGAATCCGCTCAAGATTGTTCATGATGACTTGCGGATAACTCGCCACCACCGGGCAGTTGTAATTCTTATCCGCCCCGTCGACGAGAGGCTGCTCGAAGTTGACCGACGGGTAGAAGATCGTACGAATCCCCTTGTCAATGAGGGATTCGATGTGCCCATGGACAAGCTTGGCCGGATAGCAGACGTTCTCCGAGGCGATCGAATCCATCCCCTGCTCGAAGAGGGCGTGGGAGGATCGCGGCGAGATCATGACGCGGAATTTGAGGGCCGTCAAGACGGTGAACCAGAACGGATAGTTCTCGTACATGTTGAGCGCCCGGGGGATGCCGATGTCGCCGCGGATGGCCTCTTTCTCCGTCAACCGGCGATAGCCGAACAGCCGCTTATAGGAATAGTCGAAGAGGTTGGGTAGGGTCGACTTCTTCTTCGACGGATCCGCCCCGCGTTCACAGCGGTTACCGGAGATGTGCTTCTCGCCATTGCCGAACGTCGAGATCGTGCACTGGCAATGGTTCTGGCACAGCGAGCACTGACTCGTCTCGGTGACGACGTTGATCTGCCGCAGCTTCGGGATGCTGAGGAGGCGCCCCGGAACCCCCGGAGTGAAACGCTCCTTGGCCGTCAGGGCGGCTCCGTAGGCGCCCATGAGCCCGGCGATGTCGGGGCGGATGACATGGCGTCCCGTCAACTGTTCGAAGGCGCGCAAGACGGCGTCGTTGAGGAAGGTGCCGCCCTGGACGACGACCGTCTCCCCCAACTGGCCCGGTTCGCGCAGTTTGATGACCTTATAGAGCGCGTTGCGGATGACGGCGTAGGAGAGCCCGGCGGCGATGTCGCCGACGGCCGCGCCCTCCTTCTGAGCCTGCTTGACCGAGGAGTTCATGAAGACGGTGCAACGCGAGCCGAGGTCGACCGGGGCCCGGCCCTCCAACGCGGCCGCGGTGAACTCGCCCAAGGTGAGCCCCATCGACTCGGCGAAAGTCTGGAGGAAGGAGCCGCACCCCGAGGAACAAGCCTCGTTGACGGCGATCGAGTCGATGACGGCGTCGTCGATGCTGAGGTACTTCATATCCTGGCCACCGATGTCGATGACGGACGTGACGCCAGGCGCGATGGCGGCGGCGGCGCGGAAGTGCGCGATCGTCTCGACCTCGCCCTCGTCGAGGTGAAGCGCGGCCTTGATGAGACCCTCCCCGTAACCGGTGACGCAGCTGCGCGCGATGACGGCCCGGCTGGGCAGGGCGTGGCGCACCTCGGTGACGATGCCGATCGCGGCGGTGACGGGGTCGCCGCCGTTGGAGTCGTAGTGGCTCCACACGATGTTCCCGTCGCTATCGATGAGGACGGCTTTGATCGTCGTCGACCCGGCGTCGATGCCGAGGAACAGCGGTGAGACCGCCTCGTCCAGAGTGGCCCGCGGAATCGTCGCGGCGGCGTGCCGAGCCTCGAAAGCCTCGCGTTCGGCCTCGTCGATGAACAGCGGACGCATCGTCTTGGTCGCCAGCGAGACCTGGTTGGCCGACTCCAACTCCTCACAGATATGCGGCAGTGACAACGCCGGACCCTCGGCCAACAACGCCGCCCCCATCGCGACATACAACTGCCCGTTGTCGGGAGTGATGAATTCACAACCATCAAGGGTGCGGGCATAGGCGGCGCGCAGTTCGGGCAGGAAATGCAGCGGACCGCCGAGGAAGATCACCTTGCCTCGGATCGGATGGCCGCAGGCCAGACCGGCGATCGTCTGCGTGGCGACCGCCTGGAACACCGAGGCCGCGATATCCTCGTGGGCCGCCCCCTGGTTCAGCAGCGGCTGAATATCGGATTTTGCGAAAACTCCGCACCGCGAGGCGATCGGATACAGGTTCTGGTACTGCGCCGCCAGGTCGTTCAACCCCGAGGCGTCGGTGCGCAACAGGGTTGCCATCTGGTCGATGAACGCCCCCGTGCCCCCCGCGCAGGTGCCGTTCATCCGCTGCTCCGGCACCGGGTGCAGATAGGTGATTTTAGCGTCCTCGCCGCCCAGTTCGACCACGACGTCGGCTTCCGGATTCAGCGTCTCGATTGCCTGGGTCGATGC
>JAISHO010000024.1 GCA_031262485.1 Propionibacteriaceae bacterium | reverse complement strand
GGCGAGCCGACGTCCGGGCTCCGTCACCGTCAACCCCGTCTCGGTCTCTTCGAGGTAGCCGAAGCTCTCGAGGACGAGGCAGATCCGGTCGAATTTCCGCACGAGGGTCCGTGAGCGGTGGGCTGGGCCGCGCTCGGCGCCGGTGCGGTTGGTGACGGCGAGGTCGGCGTGGAACTGGGCGAAACTGCGTTCGAGCAGGCCGCGGGCGCGGTCGTGGCCGAGGGCGCCGATGAGGTTGACCGCCATGTTGTAGGTCGGGGTGAAGGCGGAGCGCAACGGATAGGTGCGACGCGAGGCCAATCCGGCGACGGCCCGCGGATCGAGGCCGGTCTGCCAGGCGACGACGGCGTGACCCTCGTCGTCGATGCCGCGCCGCCCCGCACGACCGGTCAACTGGGTGTACTCGCCGGGGGTGATGTCGGCGTGGGACTCCCCGTTGAACTTGACGAGTTTCTCCAAGACGACGGTGCGCGCCGGCATGTTGATGCCCAGGGCGAGCGTCTCCGTCGCGAAGACGACCTTGACGAGGCCGCGCCCGAAGGCCTCCTCGACAGCTTGTTTGAAGGCGGGGAGCAATCCGGCGTGGTGGGCCGCGATCCCCCGTTCGAAGGCTTCGAGCCAGCGACGGTGACGCAACGCCTCGAGGTCGCCCGGCGCCAGCCCCTCGGCCGCCCGACGTCCGATCTCGCGCAGGGCTTCCCGCTCGGCGCCGGTGGCGAGGTGGGCGCCGTCGTCGACGAGGCGATCGACCGCCCGGTCGCACCCGGCCCGGGAGAAGATGAAAAAGATGGCGGGCAGGAGGTCGCGACGTTCCAATTCGGCGACGATCTGCGAACGTCGGGGCACCAACGGCGAGGACGACCATCGCTTGTGGGTGGCCCCGCCGTAGGCCCCCGACCCGTAACCGTGGTTGCGTTTTCCGCGCCCCGATCGTCCCCGGGGGCGGCGGGCGTCGTCCCGGGCGAAACGGGAATCCTCCTTGGCCAAGCGCATGAGCTCCGGGTTGACGGCCGGGGTGGTGGAGGCTCCCGGAGCCGGGGTCGCGTAGAGGTCGAGGAGGCGGCGGCCGGCGAAGATGTGCTGGTAGAGCGGCACCGGCCGAGTCTCGGAGACGATGATGTCGATTCGCCCGCGCACGTCGGCCAGCCAGGCGCCGAACTCCTCGACATTGCTGACGGTGGCGGAGAGCGCGACGAGGGTGACCGACGGGTCGAGGCCGAGGATGACCTCCTCCCAGACCGGCCCGCGGAAGGGATCGGCCAGGTAGTGGACCTCGTCCATGACGACGGAGACGAGCCCGGTCAAGGTCGGCGACGAGGCGTAGAGCATATTGCGCAACACCTCGGTCGTCATGACGACGATGTCGGCCTCTCCGTTGACGACCGAGTCCCCCGTCAACAACCCGACCCGCTGCGGGCCGTACTGGTCGACGAGGTCGTGGTACTTCTGGTTCGAGAGGGCCTTGATCGGGGTGGTGTAGAAGCATTTCCCGCCCCGGGTGGCGGCGAGGTGGACGGCGAACTCCCCCACCACCGTCTTGCCGGCCCCGGTCGGGGCGGCGACGAGCACGCCGGCGCCGTCGAGCAGACTGCGACAGGCGTGGATCTGATAGTCGTCGAGGGGGAAGCGATACCGCTGGGCGAAGGCGTCGATAGTCGCGGATTCCGTCATCGCGATCGCCGGTTCGCCTTCCGCCGGTTCGTCAGCGGGTGGGCTAACGGAGCGAAGATCGTCAGAGCCTCGTGGTCGCAGGTCACCCCGAGCGGAACGTCGCCGAGTTTCTCGCCGTCGGCCATCCCGATGAGACCGTCGCCGTCGATGACGACCTCGGAGGCCTTGAGACGTTCGACGGCGGGGTCGCGGACGAAGGATCCGTCGAACATCCTCGGGAGCATCCGCAGCAAGGTCAGCCGACTGACCGGGTGGATGATCGTGACGTCGAGCAGGCCATCGCTGACCGACCAGTCGGGGGCGATGAGCATCCCCCCGCCGTAATAACCGGCATTGCTGACAGCGATGAACATGGCGGTTTGATTCCGCTCGGCCCCATCGATCCTCATGCGATAAGCCAAGGGTTCGAAGCCACTCAGCTCGACGAGCGCGGCGGCGGCGTAGGCGCCGGACCCGAAGATCGCGGGCATGTCGCGGCCACGGATGCCGACCCGGGCGTCGAAGCCCGTCGCGACGACGGAGCCGACGTAACGTTGTTTACGGTGATGGCTGAGACGCCCGACGACGTTGGCGAGATCGACCTTCGTCGTCGTTCCGGCGACGACGAGCCTGGCGGCGGCGAGCGGGTCGAGCGGGATCCCGAATCCCCGGCAGATGTCGTTCCCGGTGCCGGCGGGGATGAGGCCGAGCGGCACTCCAGTGCTGGCGGCGGCGTTGACGCCGAGGTGCATCATGCCGTCTCCGCCCATGACGACGAGGCAACTGCGCCGACTCGGATCGGCCAACGCCTCCTCGACCGCCTCATGGCAGTCTTTGCTGGCGTCCTCGAAGCTCGCGGCTTGACGCACCGTCAGGCTGCCCTCGGGCAGACCACGCAGAAGTTCTTTGAGCACCTGGGGCAGGATCGCGGCGGCTTTGTTGCGTCCGGCTGTCGGATTGACCACGAGGGTCACCGACATGTGATCGGTTCTCATGACCGCTCCGGCAAGGCGAGACGGTCAACGCCCCGGGCGAGACGGTCGAGGCTGTCGCCAGTTTGCCGCAGGAGGGCACGCAACGAGCGCCAGACGCGAAGCCCCAGCACGACCGTCACGACGGCCCCGAGCACGAGAATGCCCGCAATGATCCAGATCACGCGTCGATCGTACAACGCGCCGGGGAAGGATCTCAGGCGGTCCGGCGCCCCGTCTCGCTCCCCGCCGTCGTCGCGTGTGTGTCAGCGCTGGGGCTCGTCGTCGGCCAGACCGGCCGTCCGATAGGCCGCCAGAGCGGCCTGGGCCCGCTCAGCCGCTCCGGTCGCCGCCGCGGAGGGGATGAGCCCGACGACGGTGTCGCCGAGGCTGAGGAGGAGACGGTCCAACCAAGCCGGGTCGACCACCGGCAGGTCGACGTCGGCGCCGCCGTCGGCCCGAGGCCGGAAACCGCGGTGGGGCAGGTAGTCGGTGATCCAGAGGCTGTCGGCCGTCACCGTGATCGTCACGGTCGAACTCGTGGCGAGGCTCGATTGCCAGGCGTCGTCGGCCGGGGGCGGTCCGTGCCGACTGCTGGCCTGACCGGTCGGCTCGACGGCGGTGATGCGGTCGAGCCGGTAGGTGCGCCAGTCGTCGCGATCGAGGGAATAGGCGATGAGATAGGCCGCGCCGCCGAAGGCGGTGATCCGCACCGGATCGACCACAGGGGTCGTCACCACGCCCCGGGCCTGCCCGGCGTAGGTGACACGGATCCGGGCCGCCTCGGCGATGGCGGCGGCCACACTCCCCCGCACGGCCGGATCTCCGGCGGCCAGGGAGACGTCGGTCCGGCCGGAGACGCCGGGAACGGTGAGGGCGATCTTGGCCAGCACCTCGTCGACGAGGGCGGCGACGCTCGGGGCGGCGACTTCGCGGATGGCGGCGAGGGCGACGGTGAGGCCGGCCGCCTCGGTCGCGGTGACCTTGAGGGGTTCGGTCAACACGTCGGCGTTGGTGAGGAAAATGAGCCCGTCGCTGTCGAGAGCGTCCATGTCGATGTCGATGAGGTCGCCGGGTAGCCCTCCGGGCAGTCCGCACATGAAAGCGACGGCGAGGTCGAGACGGATCTGCTGCTCGGTGACGTGAAAACGCGCCGCTGTTTGAGCCACCGACACCCCGGGGTGACGCTGGGCGAAGGGGATGAGGAGGAGGAGACGGGCCACCTGATCGATCGACCCACTCATGGGCGTCCTCCTGAAACCGGGCCGGTGGTCTCGTCCGCGGCCCCGCCTCGTGGCGCCTCGGCCAATCCAGCCGTGTGGCGCAAGTGGGCGAGGACGAGGTGGCGGATCCGTGGCGGGTCGAGGACAAGGGCGTCGGCGCCAGCGGCGCAGATCTCCGAGACGAGATCGTCGACCCTGGCGTAGGGGATCTCGACGAGGTCGTATCCGGCCGGAACCTCCAAGCCAGCCGGGGCCGATGATTCCGTCGGGGCGAGCACGCAGCCGCGATGGCGCAGCGCGGCGGCGGCGCCGGGGCGGATCGCCACCTGGGCGTGAGCGGTCGGCGCCGGTTCGGCCAACCCGGCGGCGCAATCGTCGATGATCGAGGCGGCCGGCGGGGTGAAACGGGGCGCCCGGGTCTTAAGGTGCGGTCGGTCGGTGATCCGGGAGAGCCGGAACAGCCGGGGGCCGGCGTCGATGTCGCGCCCGACGAGATACCAGACGGTCCTCCGCAGGATGAGACGCCACGGCTCGACCTGTCGCAGACGGCCGTGATAGGTGAAGCGCACCGGCCGGTTGGTGAAAACCCCCTCCCACAGCACAGGCAGGGCGGGGTCGTCGGCCGGCACCGTCGCCCCGAGCGCGTAAGCGGCGGGCGCCGGAGCGAGCGGAGCGGGGTCGAGCTTGGCGGCGGCCACGCTGGTGACCGCTCCGAGCGTGGCCTCGTTCCAGACCGTCGCGGCGAGGGCGACCAAGGTTTTCTCCGGGCCGGTCAGCGCCAGGGCGGTGGAGGTGAAGTCGTCGCGCCGGATACGGTAGGCGTCGTCCTCATCGGCCCAGGGATCGGCCGATCCCGTCTCCAGAGGAACGCCGAGCGAACGAAGGTCGGCTTTGTCGCGCTCGAAGATGCGGAAGAAGGCGTCGTCGCTCAGGTTCTCGTATCCGACGACCGAACGGCGGATCTCATCGCGGGTGAGCCACCGCGAACTCGCCAGCAAGGCGATGACGAGGTTGATGAGACGCTCCGATTTCCGTCCTGCCACCGCCCCCTCCTCGCCTCATCTGCCCCGCCGGCCGATGCGCCGGGGCGCCGGCCCCGGCCGGATCAGAACGGGTGTTCGAGGTATACCTTAAGGGTTGCGTGACGCGGTGGCCGGTCCCACGCGGGAACGGCTCGGCGATCTCTCATGCGGAGAACACCCCGAAAGCGCCGTTCTGACGACGACCCCCGGCCCCTCCGCGCATCCGATCGACGCCGCGCCCACGAGGAGAGAGGAGACCCCGATGGCGGGACGATTCGCCCCCACGCCGACCTCCGATCTCCACCTCGGCAACCTGCGCACCGCCCTCGTCGCCGCCTTGGCCGCCCGCTCGGCCGCCATGCCCTTTCTCATCCGGATCGAAGACCTCGACCAAGCCCGGGTGCGCGCGGCCGGCGACATCGCCGAACGCCAACTGGCCGACCTGGCCCGCCTCGGGCTGACCAGCGATGTGGCGGTGGTGCGACAATCGGAACGCTCGGCGATCTACGACGCCGCCCTCGAACGGATCCGTGATCACACCTATGAGTGTTTTTGCTCCCGCAAGGAGATCGCCGCCGTCACCCAAGCGCCGCACGGGGTGACGCTCCCCTACCCCGGCACCTGCCGGGAGTTGACCGAGGCTCAGCGGGCCGAACGCCGACTCACCCGCCCAGCGGCGATCCGATTGCGGGCCGGGGGCGCCACGGAACAAGTGACCGATCTGCTCCACGGATCCGTCGAGGGCGTGGTCGACGACATCGTTTTACGCCGGGGCGACGGGGTGCACGCCTACCATCTCGCGGTCGTCGTCGACGACGGCCTCCAAGAGGTCACCGAGGTGGTGCGGGGCGACGATCTCCTCTCCAGCGCCCCGGCCCAGTCCTATCTCGCCCGTCTCCTCGGGTTCGCCCCGCCCTTGTACGCCCATATCCCCCTCGTCACCGGCCCGGGCGGACAACGTCTGGCGAAGCGGGACGGCGCGATCGGTGTGGCGGCGTTGGCGTCACGGGGCTTGGGCCCAGGCGAGATCCTCGCCCACCTCGGCGCCTCGCTCGGCGAGGCCATCTCGACCCGGAACGCGGCTGAGAGCGCGCTCTTAGGCGATGGCGGGACGGCGTTGTGGAAGGTGCGTCCCTCTTCCCCGGATCAGATGAAGGACAGCGCGATAACCGACTCAGCGGTCGGCGACGTCCAAGCGCACACGACGGATCCCGGCGCCGTCGTGGCGCGGTGGGCCGACGGGTTCGACATCACCCGCCTGCCGCGCCAACCGTGGATCGTCGAGACCGATCAGGCTCCGGTGGCGAGCAGGACGTCGACGACGTAGACCATCGTCGATCCCTCAGGAATCGAGACGCCCGATTCGTAGTAGCCGTCGGGGTAGGCCAGATCGGCGGGGACGACCAGGAGGACCCGCGAGCCCATCGGCACCCCGAGGAGGCCTTCCTTCCACCCGTCGATCGTGCTCTCCAGCGCGCCGGTGAGGTGGTCGAAACCGTAGGTGCGACGCGTCGGCGTGGTCGCTCCCCAGACGTATTCGACGTAGTCGACCTCGACGTAGTCCGTCTCGGTGATGGCAGGGCCGGTTCCCTCGATGAGGGTCTGGCTCACCAGTTCCGTCGGCTCCTCGACGCCGGCCGGGAAGGTGACGACGGGCAAAGTGATGCTCTCCTCCTCGCCGGCCGCATTCGTCTCGGTGATCTCGCCTTCGCTGACCTCAGGGAGATCGGACGGCAGATCGGTGACGGCGTCCCCGGAGGGGGCGTCGAGGGAGGTGAGGACGATGTCGACGACGAAAAGGAGCGTGTCGCCCGATTCGATCCCGGCGGCCTCGTTGCCACCTTGGGAGTCGTAGCCGTCGCTGCCGGGCATGGCGATGAGGACGCGGCTGCCCTGCTTCTGGCCTTCGAGGCCCTTCTGGAACCCGGGGATGATCTGACCGGGAGCAAGACTGAAGACGACGGCGGTGTCAGCGGAGGCGGTGGCCGGTTCTCCTTCGGCCGGTTCCCCGTAGGAAGTGTCGAAGGTCTCTCCGGTGCGACCGTTGATGCCCATGTAGTTGACACGGACGTAGGCGCCGGCGGGAACCTCGGGGCCGTCGCCCTCATGGAGGACTTCGACCCGCGTCTCGTCGATCGCCCAGGGGGCCTCGAAGGTGACGGTCGGGATCTCGTCTTGCCCACCGGTCACCTCGATGGCGTCGAGGTTGTCGGAGACGGGGATCGCTTCGCGCGATTCCGTCGCCGACGGCGAGGAGGAGGGGTTGACGATTTGCGTATCGCCCGGCGTGGGGGTCTCTGTCACGTCACCGTCGCCCGTGCATCCGGCGCCCGCTCCCAGGAGAGCAGCGCACAGTGCCAGGCCGACGACACGGGTCCACCGATTGAACATCACCAGGGAAGATTACCTGATCCCCGCCAGCCATGACATCTCCGCTGACACCTTCACCGCTGTTTTTCCCGCGATTGTCTGCGAAACGGCCCGCTGCGGGGCTCGCGGCACGCGAACAACGGCGTCATCGACGCTTCGAGGGCTCAGCGTTCGAGGTCGTCGAGGAGGGCGCCGAGCTCGCTGCCGGTCAACTCCCGGATCTCACCCGGTTTGAGGTTCCCCAGCACGATCGGCCCGATCTTGATCCGGGCCAAGCGGCGAACGGGATGGCCGACGGCGTCCATGAGCCGACGCACGATCCGGTTGCGCCCCGAATGCAGGGTGAGGCGCACGAGGGTGCGGTCGACGTCGCGGCTCATGATGGTGACGGCGTCGGGTTTGATGAAGCCGTCGTCGAGCTTGACGCCGCGGATGAGACGGCGCCGCGTCGAGTCGTCGACGATGCCTTCGACTTCGGCGACGTAGGTTTTACGCACCTCGAACGAGGGATGGGCCAGACGCTGGGCGAAGTCGCCGTCGTTCGTCACGACAAGGAGGCCTTCGGTCTCGGTGTCGAGACGCCCGACGTGGAAGAGCCGCCCGTAGCGTTGCGGGACGAGATCGGTGAGATCGCGACGGCCCTGAGGATCGTCCATTGTCGCGACGACTCCACGAGGTTTGTTGAGAACGAGATAGACGTGGCGCCGCTGGGTGGGGATGCGCGACCCGTCGACCCGGATCGTGTCATGCTCAGGATCGACCCGGGCCCCCAATTCGGTGACGATACGGCCGTTGACTTCGACCCGGCCGTCGACGATGAGCTCCTCGCTGGCCCGCCGGGAGGCGACCCCGGCGCTGGCCAACACTTTCTGCAAGCGCACCCCTTCGGGCGCCGCCTGGGAATCTGCCTCAGTTCGTGTCATCGCCGTTCTCCTCCCGCTCGTCGATCTCCGTCATCGTCTCATCGATCGCCTCGATGTCCGAGCCCGGCGGGGAGAGCGATTCGGACGAGGCCTCATCGTCTGAGGCGCCAGGCGCGTCGTCGCTCTCCCTTGTTTCCGCTTCCGGCGCGGACACGGCGGCTTCCCGCCCCAGGGGCGATCCCTCTTCGTCGACGGTGACGACGATGTCGTTCTCCTGCGCCAAGCGGATGAGTTCGGCGTCGAGCTCGGTCGCGTCGGGCAGATAGGGCGCCAGCGGCGGCAGGTCGGCCAGGGAGCCGAGGCCCATTTTCTCGAGGAACTGGTTCGTTGTCGTGACGAGCCCTGCCCCGGTGATCTCGTCATGGCCAGATTCGAGGACGAGGCCGCGGGCGATGAGGGTGCGCACGACCCCGTCGGCGTTGACGCCGCGGACGGCGGAGATACGGCTGCGCGAGATCGGCTGGAGATAGGCGATGACGGCGAGGGTCTCGAGGGCGGCTTGGCTGAGCCGGGAGGACGTCCCGGCGACGAGGCTGTGGGCGATCGCGTCAGCCTGATCGGCCCGGGTGTAGTAGCGCCATCCTCCGGCGACCGGGCGCAGTTCGAACCCCCGGCCGGTGCGCGTGTAGAAGTCGGTCAAGCCGGCCACCGCCGTCTCGATCTCGTCGACGGGAACCTCGAGCGACTGGGCCAATTCGACGGCGCTGAGCGGCTCGGTCGCCATGAGGAGGAGGGCCTCGATGGCGGCTTCGATCGGCGTCGCCACAGGGACCTCGACGCGCACGCGCACCTCCTCGGGCTCAATTTCGCCGACGATCTCGGCGTCGCTGTCGACGGTGTCCGTGTCCTCGATCAGATCGGCGGCAACGGTCGCGTCGGCGTCGCCGGCGAGATCGCCCGCCACCGGATCTGGCGTCGTCTCCGTCATGCGTCCTCCTCGGGTGCGTCGTCGGGTTCAGGGGCGGAATCGGCGCTGTCGGGGCTGTCGGCGACGGCGCCGTCGTAGTCGTCGGTGATGACGATGGGCTCGTCGTCGTCGGTCCCCGACCACCGGATGACGAGTTCGCCCATCGGGTCGATCTGTTCAAAGGTGACGAGGGCGGAACGGTACAGCTCGAGGATGGCGAGGAACCGGGCCACGACGACGAGGCGGTCGCCGGCGTCGGCGGCCAGGGAACGGAAGGTGACGCTCTCCTCGCGCCGCAACCGGGCGGCGACGAGGTTGGTCTGCTCCGCCACCGAGACGACGGGGATGTAGACGTGGTCGAGGGCGACTTGCGGCGGTCGCGGGGGGATCATCGCGCCGGCGGCGAGGCGGGCGAACTCCTCGAGCGTCGTCGTGAGGACGACTTCGGGGAGCAATCCGGCGAAGGCCGGTTCCAAGCCGCCGGGGCGGGCGGCCCGTTTCGACTCGCTGTCGAGCACCTCCTCGATCCACGCCGAGACCTGCCGGAAGGCGCGGTATTGGAGCAGGCGGGCGAAGAGGAGGTCGCGGGCCTCGAGGAGGGCGAGATCGTCTTCATCGTCGACGTCGCCCTGGGGCAGGAGCCGGGCCGTTTTGAGGTCGAGCAAGGTGGCGGCGACGACGAGGAATTGGCTCGTCCGATCGAGGTCCCAGCTCTCCCCTTGGGAACGGATATGGGCGATGAACTCGTCGGTCACCTGGGAGAGCGCCACCTCGGTGATATTGAGCTTGTGTTTGGCGATGAGGTGGAGCAGCAGGTCGAACGGGCCCTCGAAGTTGGGCAGTTTGACGGCGAAGGTCGACTCGTCCGAAGCGGGGGCCGCTTCGACGGCGGCGTCACGCCTCGTCATCGCGGGACGACCGGGATCATCGGGCTCATCGGCGGTGCGGCGTCTAACGTGGCGTCGAGGCGAGACGGATGTGCGCTCAAGCGGCCGGGCAACGAGCGAGGACTTCACGGGCCAGGGCCCGGTATTGGGCGGCGCCAGCTGAACTCGAGGCGTAGGTCGTGATGGGCTCGCCGGCCACCGTCGTCTCAGGGAACTTGACGGTGCGACGGATGAGGGTGTCGAAGACGGTGTCGTGGAAAGCCTCCTCGACCCGATCGAGGACTTCCTTGCTGTGGAGGGTGCGCGAGTCGTACATCGTGCCGAGAATGCCAATAAGGGTGAGTTTATTGTTGAGGCGTTCTTGGACTTTATGGATCGTGTCGGTGAGCATGGCGACGCCACGCAGGGCGAAGAATTCGCATTCGAGCGGGATGAGCACCCCGTCGGCCGCCGTCAGGGCGTTGACGGTGAGCAGGCCGAGGGAGGGGGCGCAGTCGATGAGGATGATGTCGTAATCCTCGCGAATCAAGTCGATGACCCGGGTCAAGGTGTATTCACGGGCGACTTCGCTGACGAGTTGGATCTCAGCGGCGGAGAGGTCGATGTTGGCTGGGAGGATGTCCATCCCTTCGACCGGCGATTCGGCGATGATGTCGTAAGGATCGATGTGCTTGCGCGAGACGAGCAGATCGTAGACGGAGGATTCGAGGGTGTGGGGGTTGATGCCGAGGCCGACCGACAGCGAGCCCTGGGGGTCGAAGTCGACGAGAAGGACACGGCGCCCCGCCTCGGCCAGGCAGGCTCCGAGGTTGATCGTCGTCGTCGTCTTGCCGACCCCGCCTTTCTGGTTGCACATGGCGATGACATAGGCGCCTGTCAGAGCGGTGTCTCTTGGTTTGACCGGCGCGAGATCCGAGGTGGTCTGATGGCGGTCTCCGGTCGTTGTGGACGGGGGAACGATAGACCTAGGCACAATTGTGTGTTCAACGTCAGCGTCAATCGCCACGATGTCCTCCTGGGGGGTGGTGGCGGGGTCCACCATGGTTCACCGTCATTCGTGTCAAGCTCACCCTACCGCTTCCGACACGCCGAAGTGATTGTCAAACGAACGCGGTGTGGCCGCACGACGCCGCGTCCCTCCCCCCGACCTCGCATCGATACAACGTGAATTTCAGCCGCTTTCCCCATCTGAACCCCTGTCCGAGAAAGGTGAGGCACCCCTTGAGCGCCGATCGACCGTTCGCGACGCGGGAGGTCACAGGGCCCGAGGATGGGCGCTGCGGTAAACCTCGCGCAGATGCTCGGCCGTGACGAGGGTGTAGATCTGCGTCGTCGCGACGGAGGCGTGCCCGAGGAGTTCTTGGACGACGCGCAGGTCGGCCCCGCCGTCGATGAGGTGGGTGGCATAGGAGTGGCGCAAGGTGTGGGGGGAGATGTCCCCGCTCAGGCCGGCCCGCTCGGCCAGAGCGTGCACCCGGTTGAAAGCGCTTTGACGGCTCAGACGCCCGCCGTCGGCGTTGAGGAAGAGGGCCGGGCTCGGTCGTTTCGCTTTCTTGGCCAGCTCCGGGCGTCCCCGGATCGCCCAGGCCGCCACCGCGTCACGGGCGTATCGGCCGACGGGGACGAGCCGCTCTTTCCCTCCCTTGCCATGGAGGGTGAGGCCGGCCGAGGGATCCTCGAGCACAGCGGTGACATCGCTGAGGTCGAGCCCGATCGCCTCCGAGATGCGCGCCCCGGTGCCGTAGAGCAATTCGAGCAGGGCGGTGTCGCGCAAACTCTCCGCGCCGGCGTCGTCCGCCCGGCCGCCGGCGGCCTCGATGAGCTTCTCGATGTCGGTCAGAGGCAGGGCTTTGGGCAGGCGCCGCCCGAGGTGGGGCGGCTGGAGCACCGGGGCGGGGTCGATCGTGGTGACGCCCTCGTCGGCGAGGAAACGGTGGAATCCGCGCACGGTGACGAGGAGGCGGGCGGTCGAGGAGGCGGCCAAACCGGATTCGTGGGCGAAGATGGGCAGCCCGGTGATGACGACGGTGTCGATGTCGCTCCACTGAGTGACATCCCGCGAGGCGAGGTAGCGGCCGTAGCGGGCGAGATCGGTGCGATAGGCGGTGATGGTGTGCGCGCTCAACCCGCGCTCGGCCCGCAGCATGTCGAGGAAAGAGGCGACGGCGTCGTCCCACCCCTGGATCGACGGGGCGATCCGCGGCGAAGGGGAGTCTGAGGATCCGGTCTGGGTGACGGCCGTCATCAGCGTGCCACCGTCACCGCCCCGGGCGACCCGGCCAGGGGGCGTCCGGTGGGCGTAAGCGGTCAAGGCCGCCTCGGCGGGCCTGGCTCAGGGCCAACGCCCCCATGATGATCGTGGGGTTGTGAAGCCGGCCGGCCAGGATGGCCTCGACGACTTCGTCGAGATGGGCCCAACCGAGCGTCATGGCCGCCTCCTCGCCTTCGAGGACGAAGCCGTCCGGACGGCGGGCCGGGGCGAGACCGCGGGCGAGGAAGATCCGGATCGCCTCGGTGCTGGCGCCGGGCGAGGAGAAGCAATCGATGAGGATCCGCCAGTCGGACGCCTCGAGGAGGGCCTCCTCGGCCAATTCGCGGCGGGCCGCCGCCCAGGAATCCTCCCCGGCATGGTCGAGCAGCCCAGCCGGAGCCTCGACCAGTTCGGCGCCGACCTGGTGGCGGAATTGGCGCACGACCGCGATGCGATCCTCGTCGTCGAGGGCGACGATCCCGACCGCTCCGGGGTGGCGCAGGTAGTTCCGGGTCAAGGTCGACCCGTCGGGCGCATCGATCTCGTCGACGACGAAATCCATGAGCACGCCCGTCGTCGTGGCGAGACGCCGGGAGGGCCATTCCATGCGCCGGTCGTCGAGGTCCTCGGCGGCGATGACGGGCCCGGGCAGCGTCATGACCGCTCCCCAGCCTCGGCCAGCTCCTCTTTGTCCGTCACGGTAAAACCATTTCGCTTTCCCCATTCACGAATAGCAGCCGCCCTCGCCTTGGCCTCTTCCTCGTCGTCCTTCACGGCCGCAGAGGCGTTCTTCTGACGTTCGAGCGCAGCTCCGATCAAACCGGCGAACAAAGGATGTGGGCGCGTCGGGCGTGATTTCAGTTCCGGGTGGGCCTGGGTGGCGACGAAGAAGGGATGCGTCTCAGCGGGAAGCTCGACGAATTCGACGAGCGAGCCGTCGGGCGAGGCGCCGGCGATGACGAGACCGGCTTCCTCGAGTTGCTCCCGGTAGGCGTTGTTGACCTCGTAGCGATGGCGGTGGCGCTCGGTGACATGCTCGGTTCCGTAGAGCTTGGCCGTGATCGTGCCGGGAGCGAGGGTGGCTGGATAGGAACCGAGCCGCATCGTGCCGCCGAGATCCCCTTCGCCGGAGACGATGGTGACCTGTTCGGCCATCGTCGCGATGACGGGGAAGGGGGTGTCGGGATCGAATTCGGTCGAGGCGGCGCCGTCGAGGCCGGCCAGACCGCGGGCGACTTCCATGACCATGCATTGCAGCCCGAGGCAGAGCCCGAGGATCGGAATGTTGTTCTCGCGGGCATGGGTGATGGCGCCGATCTTCCCCTCGACCCCCCGGATGCCGAAGCCGCCCGGGATGACGACCCCGTCGGCTCCGGCGAGTTGGCGGGCGGCTCCTTCGGCCGTCTCACAGGTGTCGGAGGCGACCCAGCGGATCTGCACCCGGGCCCGGTGGGCGAACCCTCCGGCCCGTAAGGCCTCGCTGACGGAGAGGTAGGCGTCGGGCAGGTCGATGTATTTGCCGACGAGGGCGATGGTGACCTCGTGGTCGGGATGGTGGACGCGTTCAAGGAGATCGTCCCACCGCTTCCAGGTGACGTCGCGGAACGCCAGCCCGAGGCGGCGCACGACGTAGGCGTCGAGGCCCTCGGCGAAGAGCACCTTGGGAATGTCGTAGATCGACGGGGCGTCGGGGCAGGAGATGACCGCTTCCTCGTCGACGTCGCACATGAGGGCGATCTTCGATTTGATGCCGTCGCCGATCGGGCGATCGGAGCGGCAGACGAGCGCGTCGGGCTGGATGCCGACCTCGCGCAAACTGGCCACCGAGTGTTGGGTCGGTTTGGTTTTCAGTTCCTTCGACGGCCCGATGTAGGGGACGAGGGAGACGTGGACGAACAAGACATGGTCGCGACCGAGATCGCGCCGGACCTGTCGGGCCGCCTCGAGGAAGGGAAGGGATTCGATGTCGCCGACCGTGCCGCCGATCTCGTGGATGACGACGTCGATCCCCGGCCGCTCCATCGCCAGCATCTCTTCTTTGATGGCGTTGGTGATGTGCGGGATCACCTGGACGGTGTCGCCGAGATAGTCGCCGCGCCGCTCCTTCGCGATGACCGTCGAATAGACCTTGCCGGTGGTAGCGTTGGCCGTTCCCGTCAGATTGACGTCGAGGAATCGCTCATAGTGACCGATGTCGAGGTCGGTCTCGGCGCCGTCTTCAGTGACGAAGACCTCGCCGTGCTGGAAGGGGTTCATCGTCCCAGGATCGACGTTGAGATAGGGATCGAGTTTCTGCATCGTGACCTTGAGGCCACGCCCGACGAGGAGGGAGCCGAGGCTGGAGGCCGTCAGGCCTTTGCCGAGGGAGGAGACGACCCCGCCCGTGATGAAAATATGCCGCGTTTTCTTGGATGTTCCCACGGGCTTTCAACCTACCATTCATCGGTGAGTCCGGCGCCGCCGTGGCGCCAGGACGGGGGGTGGTGTCGGTCGCCGTCGCGGCGATCCGGCGAGGTGGTGACCTCGGGGTTGTCGTCGATGTCGGTCGGGGGATTCTCAGGTCTCATCGGCGGCCTCGTCGAGGAGCTCTTGGGCGTGTTCCATCGAACTGGTCGTCATGTCGAGGCCGCCCATCATGCGCGCCAACTCGCGCAATCGGGCCTCTCCTCTCACCTCCGTCAATCCGGACACGGTGACGGCGCCGTCGGCGGCTTTGGCGACGACGAAATGGCGTCCGGCGAAGGCGGCGACTTGAGCCAGGTGGGTGACGACGATGACCTGGCAGCGTCTGCTCAGGCGGGCCAGACGCCGCCCGATCTCCAAGCCGACCGCTCCGCCGACCCCGGCGTCGACCTCGTCGAAGACGAAGGTGGCGGCAGGTTCGGAGTCGGCCAGGACGACTTCGATGGCGAGACGGACGCGGGACAACTCACCGCCGGAGGCGACTTTGCCAAGCGGCGCGGGAGCGGCTCCAGGGTTGGCGGTGAAGAGGAGGGAGACCTGTTCGGCGCCCCATGGCCCCAGCGCGGGCAGGGGGGTCAGAGCGAATTCGACTCGGGCGTGCGGCATGGCCAGCGCGGTCAATTCGGCGCCGATGGCCTCGGCGAACTCGGCCGCCGCGGTGGTGCGCAGCCGTGTCATCCGCCCGGCCAACTCTTCGAGATCGGCGTCGGCCCGCTCGATCGTCTCGGTCAGGGCGGCGATCCGGTGCTCGGAGCCCTCGATCCCTCCGAGGCGGCCCCGGGCGTCGTCGGCCCAGGCCAAGACTTCGCCGGCGTCGCGGCCGTATTTCCTGGTCAACGTCGTGATCGCGGCGAGGCGTTGTTCGACGTCGTCGAGGCGGGCCGGATCGGCTTCGAGACCGGCCAGATACGACGACACCTGACCGGCGAGATCGCTCGTCAACACGGTGATCTCGTCGGCTTGAGCGGCTAACGACTCGGCTCGGGTGTCATGCTGGGCGGCGGAACGCAAGCGCTCACGAGCGGTGGCGAGAGCGGAGAGCGCGGAGCCGACTTCGTCGGCCGAGTCGTCGCCGGTCAGGGCGATCGCGGCTTGCCCGGCCCAGGCGCGCAGATCGTCGGCGTCTTGGAGGAGACGGGCCTCCTCGACAAGGGCGGCGTCCTCCCCCGCTTGGGGGGCGACCCGCTCGATCTCCTCGAGCCCGAAGCGGAGCATGTCGGCTTCCCGGGCGCGTTCCTGATCGCGGGCGATGAGGTCGTCGCGTTCGGCCACGGCGGCTTGCCGTTCGGCCCAGACGTGGCGGTAGCGCTGAATCGCCTCGGCCTGTTTCGGCCCGGCGGCTCGGTCGAGCACGTCGCGTTGGCGTTCCGGGGTGGACAAGCGGATCTGCTCGGCCTGCCCGTGGATCGTCACCAGCTCGGCGCCGATGGCCGCGGCGACCCCTTGGGGCACGCTCGTGCCGGCCACCCAACTGCGGGAACGCCCCGCCGACAGACGACGCACGATGATGAGATCGTCGCCGTCCTCACACTGGCCGCCGGCCGCGTCGACCTTGTCGACGACGATGGCGGGCGGATCCTCGAAACGGGCCTCGACTGTGGCGGCCGAGGCGCCACGGCGCACTAGCCCGCTTTCCGCCCTAGCGCCGGCGATGAGCCCGAGCCCGGTCACGACCATCGTCTTCCCAGCGCCCGTCTCACCGGTGACGACGGTCAGGCCAGGCCCGGGGGTGAGGGTGGTGCGTTCGATGACGCCGAGGGAGGAGATCGTCAGCTCGGTCAGCATCAGTTGCGGCCCTCGCCTCGCCATCCCTCGATGGGGAGGGCGAATTTCTTGACCAACCGGCTGGTGAACGGCTGAACCGACAACCGTGCCACCGTCAAGTCGAGCCCGCGGCGGATGACGACCCGGCTACCGGGGGTGACGTCGACCGAGCGGGAGCCATCGCACCACAACACCCCGGGCGTCGTGCCCATGACGTCGAACCAGACCCAGGAGTCGGGGCCGATCACCATGGCCCGAGCGAAGAGGGCGTGGGCGGAGATGGGGACGACTTGGAGAGCTTCGAGTTCGGGCCACATGACAGGCCCGCCGGCGGAGAAGGCGTAGGCCGTCGAGCCGGTCGGGGTGGAGGCGAGGACTCCGTCGCAGGCCCAGCGCGAGACCGGCAATCCGTCGATCGAGACGAGCGCGTCGATCATCATCTGCCGGGAGGCCTTCTCGAGGGAGACCTCGTTGATGGCGACTGATTCCCAGGCCGCCTCGGCGGCGCCCGGTTCGAAGAGCGCGACCGTGACGGTGAAGCGGCGCTCGACGACGTAATCGCGTCTGACGACGTGATCGACGAGTTCAGCCGATTGAGAGATCTCCAGTTCGGCGAGGAACCCGACATGGCCGAGGTTGACGCCAAGGACGGGGATGTCGGCTTCGAGGGCCCATTCGGCGGCGCGCAAGATCGTGCCGTCCCCGCCGAAGACGACGATGACTTCGGCCTCCGGTAAGGAGGCGGGTGTGATGGCGGCCATCTGAGCCGAGGGGGCGCGCCGGGCGAACTCGCTGAGCAACTCGTCGCGGACCAGGCAGAGGAAACCATGGTCGGCGAGGACTTCGACGAAGCGGCTGGCAGCGGCGATGGCGGGTTCCCGCAAGCTGTGGCTCCAAACGGCGATGACGCGTGTGGTTTTCGCCTGGCGGGTGTCCCTGTTCACGGGTGACACTCTAGCCATGCCGGACCGACCCGAAGCGACGATCGTCAGGGGCGACAACACCGGCCTCGGCACGGACAGCACCGGCCCGATCGTCCGGGGCGAGCACGATGACCGTCTCGACGTTGCCGTTCTCCCCCGGCACCGGGCTGACGAGGCGGGCCGACGTCGCCCACCCCAGGTCATGGGCGGCGTCGACGATCCCGTCGACCGCCTGCTCTCGCCGGAGGGGATCGGTCACCACACCGTGGTCGTCGAGTCCACCGCGGCCGACTTCGAATTGGGGTTTGACGAGGAGGATCGCTCGCCCCTCCGGCTCGAGGACGCCGAGAAGCGGAACGAGGATGAGGCGCAATGAGATGAAGGAGACGTCGGCGACGACGAGCCCGACTGGCCGGCCGTCGGTGTGGTCGAGGGTGAGGTCGCGCAGATGAGTGTGTTCCCATACCGTCACCCGGGGATCGTCGCGGATCAACGAGGCGAGCTGGCCATGGCCGACATCGACGGCGTACACCCGTTCGGCGCCGCGCTCGAGGAGGACTTGGGTGAATCCCCCGGTCGAAGCTCCGGCGTCGAGGCAGCGCTGCGGCACCGGCAGGCCGGTGGCGTCGAGGGCGGCGAGGAGTTTGTGCGCGCCGCGGGAGACATAGTGATCGGCCCGAGCGGCGATATCGGTGTTCTCGGCGACAGGAAGGGCCGCCTTGCTGGCGAGAGCGCCGTCGACGGTGACCCAGCCGCGGCGGATGAGGTCTTGAGCGTGGCTGCGGGATCGGGCCAGCCCCCGTTCGACGAGGGCGAGGTCGAGCCTCACCGCTCCCTTTCGCCCGGTGACGTCTCGGGCATGCCGGGCAGCGGGGCGTCGAGATAATCGCGCAGCGCCGTCAGGGCGTGCTCGTAGCGTTCGCCGTGGAGGGGGAGGTCGTCGGGGCCGAGATCGGTGAGAGCCTTGAGGGCATCGTCGACCTCCGCCTCTCCGGTCAACGGCGGCGGGGGCGCCGACGCCGGAGGCGTGGTTGAGAGCTCAGGTTCGGGTTCGACAAGGCCGGTCGTCTCGGTCACCGGACCATCTTCTCATGTGCTGGCTCGCCGCGACCGCGCGACGGCTCACCCGTCGGACGGCGCGCGATCATGGGGTCTCTATGATGTCTCCGTGCCACTATCGCAGCTCCGGCTCCGCGCCGACGCTCGGCGTCCCATCGTCCCTGGCGAGGGCCGATGATCGCCTTGGCCGGGGTCTACCATCCAGGCTCCTCGGCGTTGCACCGCTGTCCGGCCGGGATCAAACTTTTCGTCCTCTGTGTCGTCGGCACGACCGCCATGATCGTCGGTTCTCTCCCGGTCCTCGGCGCCGGGATCGTCCTCCTCGCCGTCGGCTATGCGATCGCGCGGATCGAGCCGCGAGCGATCTGGCGGCTGAGCCGAGCCCTGCTCGTCGTCGTCGCGATCATCGCCGTCATCCAAGCCCTCGTCTCCGGGCTCACCGCGGCGCTCGTGCTGGCGGCCCGCCTCCTTCTCCTCGTCGGCGCGGCGAATCTGTTGACGTTGACGACGCCGACCTCCGCTCTCATCGACGTCATCGAACGCGTTCTGGGGCCGTTGCGCCGTTTCGGAGTCGACCCTGGACAGGTCGGGATCGCGGTGGCGTTGACGCTGCGTTTCATCCCGGTCATCGCCACGCAGGCGGCGCGCATCCGCGAGGCTCAGGCCGCCCGGGGGGTGCGCTCGTACCGTTCTTTCCTCCTCCCCCTCGTCATTTCGACGGTCCGGATGGCCGACGGCGTCGGCGAGGCGCTCACGGTGCGAGGGTTCCAGGCGGGAGGCGCCCGTCATGGCTGATCGTCATCCCCGTACGACGGCCAAGGATGTCGCGCTCATCGCTTTGTTCGCCGCTTTCATCTGTGTGCTCGGGCTGACCCCACGGATCGCCCTGCCCTTCCTCCCCACTCCGTTCACCATTCAAACCCTCGGGGTCCTCCTCGCCGGAGGTGTCCTCGGAGCCCACCGCGGAGCCTGGGCGACGGCGTTGTTTCTCGTCCTCGTGGCCGTGGGCTTGCCGGTTCTGCCCGGCGGGGTCGGCGGCATCGGCATGCTGGCCGGACCGACCGCCGGTTTCTTGTGGACCTACCCGGCCGGGGCGTGGGTCACCGGGATGCTCGTCGAGCGCTGGTGGCGGAAACTGTCGTGGCTGCGGGGATTCGTCGCCGCGGTGGCGGGCAGCGTGGCGGTGTATCCGCTCGGCCACGCCTGGATCGCCGTGACGACGGGGATGAGCGCGACGACGGCCTCGTGGTCGTGGGTCGTCTATCTGCCCGGCGACCTCATCAAATCAGCCCTCGCCGCAAGCGTCATCGTCACGATGAAGAGGGCCTATCCCCTCCTCGATCCTCCCCCCGCTCCGACCGCCCCGGCGAGTCGGAACGAGCCGCGGCCGGCCGGCGGGGCGAAGGCGGCGCCGTGATCGAGTTCCGTTCCGTCAGCCACCGTTACGGGGATCGCCCCACGCTCCAGGACGTCACGCTTCGTCTCGTCGAGCGCAGGATCGGCGTCATCGGCCCGAACGGCTCCGGCAAATCGACCTTGGCTCGGCTGTGCAACGGTTTGGTGAAGCCGACCTCGGGAACGGTGCTGGCGGAGGGCCACGACACGACAAGGGAGACGGCGGCGGTGCGCCGGGTCACCGGGTTCGTCTTCCAAGATCCGGACACGCAGATCCTCATGCCGACGGTGGCGGAGGATCTCGCTTTCAGCCTGAGGCCGCTCAGGTTGCCCGCCGCCGAGGTGGCTCGGCGGGTCGACGCCCAGCTCGAGGCGTTCGGTCTCGTCGATCACCGGGATCATCCGGCCCACCTGCTGTCCGGGGGCCAGAAACAGCTCCTCGCGATCGCCGCGGTACTCATGACGGATCCGGCGATCGTCCTCTTCGACGAGCCGACGACACTGCTCGATCTGCGCAACAAGCATCGGGTCATGGAGACGATCGTGGGGCTGAGTCAGCAGATCGTCGTCGTCACCCACGACCTCGATCTGCTCGATCGTTTCGACCGAGTCATCCTCATCGACGAGGGACGGGTCGCCGCTGATGGCGCTCCGGGCGAGACGGTGGCGTTCTACCGGAAACTCATCCTCGGATAGAGCCGGACGAGTCGTCCCCGGACGAAACGGATATCCCCGATGGTGTCCTGGGATCAGCGGAGGTCGGGAAGACGTTCGAGCGCGGCTGACGCGTCGAGGCGGCCGTCAGCCGGTTGCCGCCACGCCAGCACGGCGACGGCCCAGAGGGCGTCGAGTTGCTCGGCGACGTCCTGCGGTTCGGTGGCAAGCGTGAGAGCGCCATCGGCGGCGCGCCGGGCGATCTGTTGGCGACACCGAACCTCCGTGTCTCCCCCGTTCGAGTCAGCCAAGCGGGCCGGTTCGAGGAGGGCGGTGATGTCGGCGCCGATCGTCGTGGGGTGCTGGTGAGGCGGGGCGGCGATCAGGTCGCGTTTTCCGTGGCTGCCGGAGAGGACGAAGAGGGAGTCACCGTTGATGTTGTGGGCCCCTTCGATGTCGGTGTCGAGACGGTCGCCGACGAAGAGCATGCGCTGGGCGCCAAGGCGGGCGATCGTCTCGTCGAGCAAAGGCCGGAAAGGCTTCCCGGCGATGATCGGTTGGTCGTCGGGCAGAGCGTTCGTCATGGCGGCGAGGATGCCTCCCATGCCGATGGCGATGCCCTCATCGGTCGGCCGGGTGGCGTCGTCATTGCAGGCGTACCAGGTGGCGCCGCGCTGAACAGCGAAGCAAGCGTCGTTGAGGTTCTCCCAGGTCTGCTCCGGGTCGAAGCCGACGACGATCGCGGCGGCGTCACGCCACTGGGAGGTCACAGCGAGCCCGACACCGGTGATCTCGCTGGTGAGCGCCTCGCTGCCGATGACGAGGACGGGCGATCCAGGCGCCATTTCTCTGGCCATGACCCGGGCGATGGCTTGGGCGCTCGTGACGACATCGGCCGAGGCTGCCTTGATGCCGAGCCGTCGCAGGTGGGCGGCGACCGTCTCCGGGCTGCGTTGGGCGTTGTTCGTGACGAAGCCAATCTTCGTCCCCTGAGCACGCAGGGCGGCGAGGGTGCCGGCGGCCCCGGGGACCTCGTCCGGCCCCCGGTAGATCACCCCGTCGAGGTCGAACCCGATCGTGTCGTAGCCGACGTTGAGCGGCGTGTTGTCAGTGGGCGTCGTCATGATCGTCATCGTCAGTGACGTCCGGCTCAGCGGAAGAGTCGCTGACGTCTCCCCCATCGGGATCGAG
>JAISHO010000046.1 GCA_031262485.1 Propionibacteriaceae bacterium | reverse complement strand
TGAAAAACTGGAGAATACTCCACACCGACTACCGAAGACCTCACCGCACACACCCACAAACTATTACTGCGGTCATATCACTCCACTTTTACAAACTCTCATTATGAATAAGCCTCTATCTGTGGTAAATGTCAGCTATCGACGACAAAACCGATCATTATGATGGACAAAACTCTCTTCTGGGCCTCATTTGTCCATCATGATGATCATTTCGCCTCGACGGATGACGTCAAGATGTCGGGTATAGCGGGCGCGTGGCGACCAGCCGTGTGATGCGCCGCGATTGTTCATTCCACATCCCGTCGAAGGATCGGGACCGATTGACGCCACGTCTACTCTGTCCGGGTGGCTCCCGCACGGCTCTTCTCCCGGCTGACCCCCGCGACGCGGATGGGTCTGTCGATCGCGCTCGCGACGGGGCTCTATGGGATCTCGTTCGGCGCTCTCGGCGTCGCCTCGGGGTTGACGTTGATGCAAACCCAGGTGCTCTCGCTCGTCATGTTCACGGGCGGATCCCAGTTCGCGTTTGTCGGCGCGGTGGCGGCGGGGGGAGCGGCGGCGACGATACCGGCGCTTCTCGTCGGGTTGCGCAACAGTGTCTACGCCGCCCATCTCAATGGGGAGTTGCGGCCGTCGTGGCGGATGCGCCCGCTCGTCGCCCAGGTGACAATCGACGAGTCTTTCGGCACCGCCGTGGCCCAAGCCGATCCGGCGGAGCGACGACGTGGATTCTGGGTCGCCGGAGTGGGGGTCTTCGTCTTCTGGAACCTTTTCACCCTTGTCGGCGCCCTGGTGGGCGACGTTCTCGGCGATCCACAACAGTATGGCCTTGACGGAGCCGCCGTCGCCGCGTTCCTCGGCTTGCTCTGGCCACGCCTCAAGAACCTCGACGCCCTCGCTGTGGCGGTGATCGCCGCTCTCGTCGCCGCGCTCGCCACGCCACTGTTGCCAGCGGGCTTGCCGATGATCGCCGTCGCGGTCGTCGTCGCCGTGCTCACGCTCGCCATCCCCCGTTGGCGCGACGGTGGGACGCCTGATTCCACCCACCCAAGCGAGAAGGAGACGCCATGAGCTTATGGTTCTGGGTCATCCTCGCCTCGTTGGCTTGCTTCGCCGTCAAACTGGCCGGTTACCTCGTCCCCGCCTCGTGGCTGGAGAACGCCCGCGTCCGCGCCGTCACGACGAACCTCACGATCGGGCTGTTGGCCGGCCTCATCGTCACCTCGACGATCACGAGCGGCCGTGAGTTGACACTCGACGCGCGCCTCGTCTCGCTGTTGGCTGCCGCCATCGCCCTCAAGTTCCGGGCCCCGTTCCTCCTCGTCGTCATCATCGGAGCGGCCGCCGCAGCTTTATCTCGGCTCATCCTGGTGTGAGGGAGAGACATTTGCCTCCTTACTCTCATCCGTTGTTATGAGGATGAACCAGACGTGCCAGGAAACAGTCCCGTTCCCTCGTCGTCCTCGGCGCGCGGTAAAGTTCACGTTTCCCGATGGTTGACGGAAGGACGCCCCCGATGGATTTCAAAGGCCGCCACTGGCTCAAGGAAGCCGACTACACGCCGGAGGAGTGGCACAAGCTCATCAAGTTGTCGCTCAAGCTCAAGCAGGCCAAGCGTGATCGCGAGGAAGTCGCCCGTCTGGCGGGGAAGAACATCGCGATGATCTTCGAGAAGACGTCGACGCGGACGCGCTGCGCCTTCGAGGTCGCCGCGCACGACCAGGGGGCGCACGTCACCTATCTCGAGCCGTCGAGCAGCCAGATCGGCCACAAGGAGTCGATCGCTGACACGGCCCGGGTGCTAGGGCGGATGTTCGACGGTATCGAGTACCGGGGCTTCGGCCAGCAGGTCGTCGAGGAGTTGGCGCGTCACGCCGGCGTTCCGGTGTGGAACGGGCTGACGAACGAATGGCATCCAACACAATCACTCGCTGATGTTGTGACGATGACGGAGCACACGAGCAAGCCGCTCCAAGACGTCGCCTTCGCTTATATCGGCGACTCGCGCTACAACATCGGTAACTCGCTCCTCGTCACCGGCGCGATCCTCGGCATGGATGTGCGCATCGTCGCCCCGCAAGGGTTGCAGAACTGGCCCCACATCATCGCCCAAGCCCGCGGCATCGCCGCCGAGACGGGCGCGCGCATCACCATCACCGACAGTGTCGACGAGGGCGTCGAGGGCGCCGACTTCCTCTACACCGACGTGTGGGTGTCGATGGGTGAACCGAAAGACGTCTGGCTCGAGCGCATCCCCATGCTCCTGCCCTACCGCGTCACCCGCGAGGTCCTCGAGAAAACCGGGAATCCGGACGTCAAGTTCATGCATTGTCTGCCGGCCTTCCACGACGTCAACACGACGATGGGCGGCGAGATCCTCCGCCAAGCCGGCCTCAGCGACGGCCTCGAGGTGACCGACGAGGTCTTCGAATCGCCCGCCTCGATCGTCTTCGACCAGGCCGAGAACCGGATGCACACGATCAAAGCCATCCTCGTCGCGACCCTCGCCGGAATCAGCTGATACCTGTCATCACCCCTGGATCGCGTACGACCGCCCGTCTAGCGCGGTGACGGAGCTGATCCCCGACAATCCGCGCACGGGGACGGCGGTGGCTGACGACGCCACAGAGCCGTCGCCGATCTGGCCGGCGGTGTTCTCGCCCCAGCCGCGCACCTGGCCGTCGGCTAGCAAAGCGAAACCGGCGTCGCCGAGGCTGAGGGAGACGACCGTCTCCCCTTCCAACCCGGGCATGAGGGCGGGGCCGCCGTAGGCTCCGTTGGGGTAGAGGCCCCAGGCGGTGACGGCGCCGTCGGCGAGGATGGCGGCGGCGGTCTTCGCGCCGGCGGCCAGGGTTCCGACACCGGACAATCCACCGATCTGCAAGGGGTCGGAGAGCTGATACAGCCAACTCTCGTCGCTGATCTGGCGCAGGTCGTTGCAGCCCCAGGCCCACACCGTGCCGTCGGATTTCAGGGCATAAGCGGTGTTGTAGCCGGCGGCGATGTCGACGACGTTGATCAGCCCGGGCACGGGCGCGGGGGTGGCGCGAAGGATCTCCATCGACGCGCCCAGGGCGCCGCAGTTGTTGCCGCCCCAGCTCATGACGGTGCCGTCAGCCAGGAGGGCGTAAGCGGAGTTCATCGTGCTCGTCGTGGCGGCGATGTCGACGACGCCGGAGAGCGTGGGGATACGGGTCGGGATCGTCGGAGTCGCGACAACGCTCGTCGTCACGCCCAAGCCGAGTTCACCTGACGAGTTCGCGCCCCAACCCCACACGTCGCCGGTGTTGGTGAGGGCGTAGCCGGAGGCTGATCCGCCGGTCACGGCGACGACGCCGCTCAAGCCCTCGAGCCGGGTGGGGGTGACGACGTCGGCGTTCGTGCCGGTGCCGACCGCCCCGTAGGCGCCTGACCCCCAGGCCCAGACCGAGCCGTCCGCGGTGACGGCGTAGGTGGCGTAGAAGGAGCCGCCGATCTGGACGACGTCGCTGACACCTTCGACGAGAACAGGCTCACACAAGGTTAAACCGGCCGATTCCGAGCCGACGAGAGCGCCGCGCACCTCGCCCCAGACCCACACTTGCCCGGGCTGGGCGACGGTCGCGGAGGCGGCGGACAATCCTGTCACGTCGGCGCACCCGGGGGTGGCGACGACGGTCGCCGGGGTCGGCGAGGCGGTGGGCGACGGCGTGGCGCTCGGTAGCACCGGCAAGGGTTCCGGGCTCGGCGTCCAAGCGCTGGCGGGCAACGTCACCTGGGTCGAGGGCGACGGGGTGGCGGTGGCGCTCGGGAGGGCGATGGGATCGGGATCGGACGAATCGGCCCGCGTCACCCGCCACAAGACGACACCTAAGACGAGGACGAGGGCGACGGCCACGCAGATCGCCGCGATGACATAACCGCGGGCCGATTTGGCGGGGGCGGACAATCCGGTGAGAGGCCCGGCGGCAGGATCGCCGGTGGGACCGTAACCACTCGGTCCGGCGCCCATTCCCCCTGGCCCGGGGGCGGTTCCAGCAGAGACGAAGGTGGGCCCGGCGGCGTTCGGTCCGAACCCGTCGACCGCCGAAGGCGCCCCGGGCGTCGTCGATCCCGCACCAGGGACCCCGGGGGCCCCGGGAACGGTCGGCTCTGCTCCGGGACCCATCGTCCCCGCTCCGGAACCTTGGGGAGCCCCGGGAACCCCATGAGCTCCAGGAGTCGTAGGAACCCCGGGAACCGACGGATTCGCTCCAGCGCCCGGCGCCGCAACAATCCCAGCGGCGTCGGCGTCGGAGATGAACCCCCGGCCTCCGGCGTCGGAGAAATCAGGGCCGGTCGCAGGATTGCCGTGGAGATCAGAGTTCATGGGGAGCCACCTCTTCGTTCGTCCGTGGCGGTCGGATCTGGCTGGTGTGTGTCACAACACTCGCTTGACGCCCGGGATGAGCCTCAGCGCCGTCGCGACGAGCCAACAGATCGGGAACGAGATGACCACGACAAGGGCGAACTTGCCGAGCGCACCGCCAGCGGTGATCCCGTTGAGGGATTGGGCGACGAGCACCGTCACCGGCGCATGAACACAGAAAACAGCATAAGCGTTGTCTTCGATCCAGCGGGTGATGGGAACATCCATGTCGAGGAATCGGCCGCAGAAGGCGAGCAGCGTGCACGTCCACCCGATGGCAAGGATCTGCTGCCAAGTCGCGTAGGCGAAGGACTGCCAGGTCGGCCCCTCGAGCGCGCCGCCCGTCCAGTAGAGGAAGAGCCCGGCGATCGAAGCGGCCCCGCCAGCGATCGCGCCGATGAACCCGGCCCGCCCCGAGATACGCGGCGACCAACCCCGTCGCGCCGCGACGACGCCGACGGCGAAGAAGGCGATGTGGGCCGGCAGGGTGTCGATCCACAAGACGCCGAGCCAGGTGGTGTCGGAGGTGGTGACGAAGCGCCACAGGAAAGTGACGATCGCGACGACGACGGCGAATCCGGCGACCGTCGGGAAGGTCGGACGCTCGTGCGAGATCCGGTACCAGAAGCTGTCGAGGTGGGCGCCGCCGTCCTCGGCCGCGCTCTTCGTCCGCGTCTCGGAACCCGGCGGGTCCTTGCGCACGAGGCGCCACCCGAGGTAGACGGCGCTGAAGACGAGGATCGTCGCGACCGGCCACATGACGCCCGTCTCCATCGTCTGCAAGTTGTAGACGAACAGGTTCGGTTTCGGATCCGGCGCGATCGAATAGGCGCCGAGCAGCACGAGCGGGCGCAGCGCCACCATATAGACGACGAGGGGGACGAGCAGCCGCAAGGCCCGGTCGACGAGGTACGGGCGCACGCCGCGGTCGAAGATGAGCGGGGTGACATAGCCGGCCAGCAGGAACAGCGGGCTCATGAACCAGACGCGGTTGAGGATGACGAAGCCGAGCATCCCGGCCGTGCCCCAGTCGACGTAGAGCTGGTTGTAGTACCAGCCGCCCAGCCCGGTGTACGGGGCGGCGCAATGGTGGAGCACGACGAGGGCGACGATCGCGGTGAACGCCATCGCGACGAAGCGCGGGACGAGCGGGCGAGGCCCGTCGATCGCCGTCTGGCTAGGCGATCCTCCGGTCGGCAGGAAGGCCGGGTCCGGTTGCGGGGCGCCGGCGCCGCGGGCATCGGCGGTCATCCGTGAGCCGGTGGATCCCGCCGGGCGCGTCGAGGACTCGTCGCGGCCGCGCGCCGCCGGGGCGGTCCGCGCGGGGGAGTCGTAGCCGTCGGCGGGCACGGCACGCCGACTAGGAGCGGGACCGCGGTCGTAAGAATCGTAAGGACGAGGAGAGGAAGACGAAGGAGACGTGGACGCCGGATTCACCCGGCCACGATCGTCGCCGGGATAGTCGTCGTCGTAGCCGCGAGGGGAACGACGCGCGGCGTAGTCGTCGTCGTAGCCACGCGGCGCGAAAGAACCGGCCTCATCGTAGGAACGTCCGCCCTGGCCTGAGGAGGGGTAGGGATCGTCCGTCCCTCCCCGACGCGGGGCACCAGAGCGATCATCTCGCCCGGGGCGAGGGGAATCACCGTATCGGTCGGCGTCGTAGCCGCGCGACGGCGGCGTCCTGTGGTCTCGACGATCATCGTCAGGACCGTATCCATACGATCCCCCCGGCTCATAGGACATGACCCACCCCTCTCACGCCGGAGGACCCGACGACACACAACCCCGCGCCCGGAAAATCCGGTGATCAACTTGTTGATTCTTGTCAACTGTTGATGCGCCTCAACGTGAGAATGCTAGCCCCCGGAGCCAAACTTCCGTGACCGCGAGAGCCTGCGATCAGGGTTGAATCAGGGACGCCGTCGCACCTTGTCGACGCCCCTCAAGGCCGTGTCAGCTCTTGAAACGGGAGAAGAGCCCGGCTGGCTTGGCCGCGTCGATCTCGGCCTGAGTGTGTTTGCCGTCGCACCATTGCCCGGCTGGGACCTGCGCCTTGACTTGGCCGATGTGCTGGCCGCAGCCGGCCCACGTCGTCTTTCCGCACACCTTGCACGTCACTGGTCGGCACATGGTCGCCTCCTCGTGGTTGATGACGGGGTCAGTCTACGATTTTTCGCCAAGACGCCGTCAGACGACGGGGCGATGGGCGGATCGCACGACGACGCGCGGCACCCGAGCGGCCAGGCCGGTGAGGATCTCGTAGCTGATCGTCTCGCAGATTCGTCCGAGATCGTCGGCGCCGACGCGTTCCCCCCCGTCCGAACCGATGAGGACGACCGCTTCGCCAGCCTGATAGGGGGGCTGTTCGTCGGCCGCGCCGGTGGCGGGCCCGAGATCGACCATGAGCTGATCCATGCACACCGTCCCGGTGACGCGATGGCGCCGCCCCCGGATCACGACCTCGCCCTCGTTCGTCAATCCGCGCCGGTAGCCGTCGCCGTAACCGACCGGAATGGTGCCGATCCACGTGTCGCGCCGCGCCCGCCAACGCCGGTTGTAACTGACGGTTTGCCCGGCCGGGACCACCTTGACATAGGAGAGGTGCGAGACGAGCGTGAGCACCGGTTCGATCGCCGTGACCAGTTCCGCGCGATCGCCGCCAACGCCCGAAGAATCGGCGTGATCGTGGGGGGGCGTGCCGGGCGCGTCGCTCGACTCGTCGGTCGGGCGCGGTTGGGCGCCGCCGGCCTCGTCGTCGAGTCCGAGCCACTCGCCGAGCGACCGTCGCCGGCTCTCCGCGCCGGGGATGTAGCCGTACGAGAGGATGCCTGGGCGCACGAGGTCGAACCAACTATCCGGGTGACGCAGCACGCCCCCCGAGTTGGCGGCGTGCACGAGCGGGATCGCTTCCCCGGTCGCGTCCTCAATCGCGGCGACGGCCCCGCGGAAGAGCTTCAACTGCCGGGCGGTGAACTCGTCCTCGTGCTCGTCCTCGCTCGCCGCCAAGTGGGTGAAGACGCCCCCGAGCGCCAACCGTGGGTCGGTCGCGATGAGCCGGGCCAACCCGGCCGCCTCGCCTGGTTCGCAGCCGATCCGGCGCATCCCCGTGTCGACCTTGAGATGGACGTTCGCAGGGGATTCCGCGCTCCCGGCCGAGGCGACGGCGCTGATCGTCTCGGCGTCCTCGACCGTCAGCGTCACCCCCGCCGCGACCGCGCGAGCGACATCGTCAGCGTGAGCAGGTGAGAGCTTAAGGACTGGCAGGGTGATTCCCGCTTCCCGCAAGGCGATTCCCTCGTCGACGGCGGCGACGCCGAGCCACTCGGCCCACCCGTTCTCCTCGACGGCCCGCGCGACCTCGACGAGCCCGTGCCCATACGCGTTCGCTTTGACAGGCAGCAAGATTTTCCGCCCCCCGACATGGCGCCGGATCGCGGTCAGATTGCGTCCGAGCGCGTCAACGTCGATCCGCGCGAAGGTCTCACCGGGCATGGGCCGAGCCTATCCTTCTCCCGCTTAGAATTCGCTCGTGGTGTTTGACGAAATCCTTTGTGAGGCGAAAAAGCTTCCCATCTACGATCAGTTCCGCTTGGCCGCCGAGCTATGGGGAGAACCCGAGATGATGGACGACGTGTCAGGGGATCGTGGCGATGAGGTCGTGGATATGCTCGACGCTCGCGACGCTGAAATGGAGGCGGACTCGTCTCTCGGCATATCACCAGAAGAGATCATGGCTTGTCTGAGAGCGAAGTGGCGCTCACCCACGTTTGGTTCCCCACGGGGGACCCGGCACAATGGCACGCGTGAGCACTCCCTCCTCGTCCGCGCGGACTGACCGTTATCTCCTCTTCGATCTCGGCATGGTGCTGTGCGAGCCGACGGGGCTCAACGTCAACCTGGCCGATCTGCTCGAGGTGACGACCGATGACGTCGACCGGGTGTTCTGGGCCGAGCGCCCCGCCTACGACGGCGGCATGACGGACGAGGATTATTGGCGCGTGACGACGGACGCGCTCGGGCTGGGCTGGAGCGACGAGAAGCTGCGCGAACGTCTGCCGAGCCTTGTCAAGGCAGATATCGCCGGGTGGGCGACGCCGCGACCCGACGCCCGCGCCTTCCTCACCGAATTGCATGAACGGAACACGCCGGTCGGAATCCTCTCGAACGCGCCCGTCTCCTTCGCCGAAGCGGCCGTGAACTTCGATTGGTATCGCCTAGCCGACCCGTGGTTCTTCTCCGGGGTCATGAAGACGGTCAAGCCGGGCGAGGAGATCTACCGCCGCGTCGAGGACACCCTCGGCTTGCCGGGGGAGAAGATCTGGTTCATCGACGACCGGATCGCCAACGTCGAGGCCGCCGCCGCGCGCGGCTGGCACGCCCAC
Organism: Propionibacteriaceae bacterium; assembly: GCA_031262485.1. Taxonomy (GTDB): domain Bacteria; phylum Actinomycetota; class Actinomycetes; order Propionibacteriales; family Propionibacteriaceae; genus WQYJ01. The sequence goes on along the minus strand of JAISHO010000046.1, from coordinate 30,809 downwards.
CTGTGGCATGACGACGCCGACACCCGCCGCTGGTTGGCCGAGGAGGGCTTCCTGTCGTGAGTGACACGTCCGCCGGCCAGCCGCGCCCCGAGGGCGATCCGCCCCCGGGAATGCCCGATTTCCAATCCCCGCCCGGTCAGCCGCCTAGTCAACCCCATTTCGACGTCAATCAAGCGTTCTCCACCCCGGCGCCCGCCGAACCGGCGGCGATGTTCTGCAAGAACCATCCCAAACGCCCCACCCGGATCACTTGCCGTCGCTGCGGCCAACCGATCTGCGCCGATTGCATGATCCCTGCCGCCGTCGGCTACCAGTGCCCCCAGTGCGTCAAAGCCCACACCAAGCAGACGCGGATCAACGAGGGCCCCTACGGTGGCGCGATCTCGTCGAATCCCATGATGACGAGCGTCATCATCGTCGGAATCAATGTCGCCGTCTTCGTCCTCATCGCCGCGACGGGCGGCCCGACCTCATTCTTCACCTCGCTCCTCGGCCTCATGCCGAGCGGGATGTGCGTCATCGAGGGCACGAACTCGTGGTATCCGAATGTGCCCGATCCCCAGGTCTGCGCCTCGATCGCGGACGCCACGTGGATGCCAGGGGTCGCCGAGGGGGCGATCTGGCAGCCGTTCACGAGCATCTTCACCCACGTCTCGGCGCTCCATCTGTTGACGAACAGCGTCAGCCTCATCTTCATCGGCCCGCCGGTCGAGCGGGTCGTCGGACGTGCCCGTTTCCTCGCGCTTTACCTTGTCGCAGGCTTGTTCGGCTCCGCCTTCGTGATGTGGCTCTCCGGCGCCCAGTCGCTCTCCTACGGCGCCTCGGGCTCGATCTTCGGCCTACTCGGGGCCTTGCTCATCATCAGCCTGAAACTGCGCTACGACATCAAGCAACTGATCTTTTGGATCGGCCTCAACGTCGTCATCACCTTCACCGGCTCGAACATCTCCTGGCAAGCGCATCTGGGCGGTCTCATCGGCGGGGCGATCGCCACGGTCGCCCTTCTCTACGCGCCGAGCGGGCCACGGCGAAACCTGATCCAGTGGACGGCCCTCGGCATGCTGGCCGCGATCTGTCTCGTCGCCATCTCACTGCGTGCCTTCGCCCTGGGCTGACCGCTCTGACAAGGCACGCAGCAGCGCGTGGTAGCTTGCCTCATCATGAGCATGACGTCTTCTACCAGCCCGATGCCCGTGTCCCTTCCCCTCTTCGAGCAGGGGCGACACCTGCTCTCCGTCGATCAGTTCGATCGCGGCACATTGCGGCGTCTGTTCGATCTCGCCGACGCCGTCGATCCGATCGCCCGACGGCGGGGAGTGTGCACCGTCTTAGACGGGGCGATGCTCGGGTCCCTCTTCTTCGAGCCGAGCACGCGGACGCGCCTTTCGTTCGAATCGGCGTTCCTGCGCCTAGGCGGGGAGGTGACGACGACGACGGGATTCACCTTCTCCTCGATGGCGAAGGGCGAGTCGATCGCCGACACCGCCCGCGTCGTCTCCGGGTATTCCGACGTCCTCGTCGTCCGGCATCCCGACGAGGGATCGGTGGCGCAGTTCGCGGCCGCCTCCGTCGTGCCCGTTGTCAACGCCGGCGACGGGGCCGGCGAGCACCCGAGCCAGGCCCTCCTCGATGTCTACACCTTGGAGCGCGAACTGACCGAACGCGGCAAAACGATCGACAGCTGCGTCCTCGCCATCCTCGGCGACCTGCGCTACGGGCGCACCGTCCACTCCCTCATGAAGCTCATGAGCCTGCATGACAAGGTCGAATTCCGTCTCTTCGCCCCTCCGGGGTTGGAATTGCCCGACGAGTTCGCCCGTCCCGTCGTCGAACGCGGGCACACGGTGACCCTCTGCGACACCGTCGTCGACGCCGTGGCGGGGGCGGACGCCGTCTACGCGACGCGGGTGCAGCGCGAGCGGATGACCGAGGAGCTCTCCCGTTCGATCAGCGGGCTGCCCGCCACCGACACCGGCCTGGCCCCCGGATCCCGCCCGGCCCCCGACCTGCTCAACCGGGCGATCCTGACCGAGGCCGACAACCTCGACATCGTCATCATGCACCCCTTGCCGCGCGACTCGCGCCCGGGCAGTTTCGACCTGTCAAGCGACGTCGACGACCTGCCGGGGCTCGCCATCTTCCATCAGACCGACAACGGGTTGAAAGTGCGGATGGCGATCTTCCTCACCGCGCTCGGCGTCTCCGTCGAGGCCGTCGAATTGACGACGAAGCAGCGCCCCTGGAAGGCGACCTTGCGCGAGTGACGTTCGTGGATTCGAACGATATGGACCCGACCCGCACAGGGGTGCTACGTTAATTTTCATAGGGGCGGGCCTGCGGGCGCTTATTCGAGCGTGCTTCGGGAGGGACCATCGAAGCGCATGCCTCACCTCAGTGTTGGGTTTCGCGCGTCTCAGCGCGCTAGAAAGGGTTCATTATGTCTTCATCAACACCGGTTCCTCCGACCGGGCAGAATGGCGCTTCGCCGTTCGCGCCGTCAACCGGCCAGCAGACCACGGACGCTCCGTCGTGGCCGACCGCTGACGCTGCGAACGTCGGTTCGTCCACCTCGTCGCAGCCGTCGTGGCCCACGGCGGGCCAGCACTCGGGTCCGACCACGTTCGACTCGGCGGCCTATGGGCAATCGACCGCCGGCTCAGCGTCCTCCGCGTATCCCAGCTACAGCCCGAACAGCTCGAGCCAGCCGAGCGCCGGACAAACGGGCATGGGGCAGACGAGCACGGGGCAGCCCGGCATGGCTCAGCCCTCCGCTCCGAACGCGACCTCCCCTTACGGCGCCGCGCCGATGCCGCCGGCCAGCCCGTACACGCCGCAGCCGATGCCTGCTCAGGCGGCCGGTTATCCCGCCGCTTCGCCCTACGGCATCACCGCCTCGGCTCCCAGCGGTGATCCCGGCTCGCTCGACCAGCCGTGGTACGGGATCGGGTTCGTCGACGCCATCAAGCGTGTCTTCAAGAAGTACATCACCTTCTCCGGCCGGGCCTCCCGCGGGGAGTATTGGTGGTGGATTCTCGCTCTCGTGGCCTTCGGGTTCGTCATGGGCTTGCTCACCGCAGCCCTCGGGCAAGGCGAGATGACCTATGACGCCTATGGCTACCCCCAGACGACGCTGAACGGGTTCGGGGTGTTCCTCACGATCATCACCTCACTCGTCTCGCTGGCCGCCATCATTCCGCATCTCGCCATCTCGTGGCGCCGTCTGCACGACACCAATAAGTCGGGGGCGTTCTGGTTCCTCAACTTCATTCCGTTCGTCGGCTCGATCATCATCATCGTCCTCATGGCGATGCCGACCGACCCGCAGGGACGTCGCTTCGACATCAACGGCGGCAACCCCGTCGGCAACCCCTATGGCACGCCGGACGGCTCCTCCTATGGGCAGGAGACCTATCGCTGATCTCACTTCGGTCGCCCCGGATCCACGCGCTGTCGTGGGCCGGGGCGATCGTCTCATTTCAGGGACCTGGTGCTCATGCCCCGACAAGGTGAATCAGTGACGATCTCGGCATCCGGTCGGGCGGTGGAACGGATCGCTTCGTCATTTCGCGAACGATCGCCGCATACGAGGAGTGACGTCGATATCACCTAGTCGTTGAAGGCCGACAAGGAAGTTAGGCGTCGTCGGTGCTACGATGTCTGCGACCTGCCGATGGAGGAGGTCGTGCCCCCAGCAAGACGAGTGCCCCCGATGAACCCTGTGGTGGAGCGGAGTTGCCCATGACGCGCTATATCCTCAAGCGCCTGCTCAACTACGCCGTCCTTCTGTTCATCGCCATCTCGCTCGTCTATCTCCTGGCCGGCTGGGTGCTCAACCCGTACGCCGTCTACGCCGCCCGCCAGCCCCCGGTCGATCCCGCCGTCATCGAGCAGATGATGCTGCGCTACAACCTCAGCCATAACGTCCCTCTCCTTGAACGTTACGGTGTCTGGCTCTCCAACATCGTCACCAGCTGGGATTGGGGCCGTTCTCCCGAGGGCGCCTACGTCAACGAGCAGATCGCCTCGCGCGTCGGCGTCAGCATCAGGCTCATGCTCATCGGCACGATCACGAGCATCATCGTCGGCGTCGGCATCGGCGCCTGGACGGCCACCCGGCAATACAAGATCTCCGACCGCGTCATCACCTTCCTCTCCCTCCTCTTCGTCTCCACCCCGATCTTCGTCATCGGCCTAGCCAGCCAGGTGTTGGCTGTGCACATCAACCGGACGACGGGGCTCAACATCTTCGAGTTCGTCGGCGAGACGGGGCGCACCGGCAATTATCCCTTCGCCGCCGTCTTCGACCGGCTTCAGCACTTGTTATTGCCGACGCTGGCGCTCTTCATCACGAGCGCGGCCTCCTTCAGCCGGATCCAACGCAACCTCATGCTCGATTCCCTGGGCCAGGATTACGTCCGCACGGCCCGGGCCAAGGGCCTGCCTTATTCCAAGGCGGTGACGAAGCACGCTTTGCGCACCGCGCTCATTCCGACGGGCACCTACGTCGCCTTCACCGTGGCGACGATGTTCACCGGGGCGACGTTGACGGAGACGGTCTTCAGCTTCAACGGCATCGGCCGCTACCTCGTCGAGACGATCGGTGGACACGATGTCAACGGCGTCACCGCCGTGGCCGCCTTCTCTGGCGTCTGCGTCATCGTCGGGGCGATCCTCTCCGACATCGTCGTCGCCGTTCTCGATCCACGAGTCAGGTTGGGGTGATCCGATGAGCGAGAACACTACCGGCACGACGCCGGGCCGCGATCCGAACAAGGACGCCACGATCGTCACAGGCAGCGCCTCCGCCGCCACGGCGACATCGAGCGCGACCGACGCGACGACGGCGGGGGCCGCCGACGCCACGGCGCCCAAGAAATCCGGCCGCCTCACCCGCGGCCAGCTCACCTGGCGCCGCTTCCTCCGTAACAAGACGGCCGTCGTCGGCGCGATCGGGATCCTCATCCTCGTCTTCATGGCGGTCGTCGGCCCGCACCTGTCCTATTGGAAATACCTCGACATCGACACGGCGAACTTCCTGCAACCGCCCAGCTCGAACCACCTCTTCGGCACGACGCAAGCCGGACGCGACGTGCTGGCGATGACGTTGCACGGGCTGAGCCGTTCCCTGCTCATCGGCTTCTTCGTCGCCATCGTCTCCGCCTTGATCGCCACTCTCGTCGGCACGACGGCGGCCTACTTCGGCGGGTGGGTCGAGCGCATCTTGCTCTGGCTCATCGACCTGCTCCTCATCGTCCCCTTCTTCCTCATCGTCGCCGTCGTCACCAAGGGCTTCGACGCCAGCGGCAACGCCGCCTGGGTCATGCTCGCCTTCGTCCTCGCTATCCTCGGGTGGATGGTGACGGCCCGTGTCGTCCGATCGATGACCCAATCCCTCCTCAACAAGGAGTACATCCTGGCGGCGCGGTACATGGGCATGTCCTCCGGCGGCATCATCGTGCGCCACATCGTGCCCAACATCTCCTCCCTCCTCATCATCAACATCGCCCTCGGTGTCGGCGGGGCCATCCTCTCCGAGACGGGGCTGTCCTTCCTCGGGCTGGGCGTCCAGCCGCCCGACGTCTCCCTGGGCTCCCTCATCAGCCAGGGCTCGCGCATGGCGACGACCTTCCCGTGGATCTTCGGCTTCCCGGCGATCATCCTCGTCATCCTCGTCTTGTGCGTGAACGCCGTCGGCGACGGCATCCGCGACGCCCTCGACCCGACCTCGGCCTCCGGCGGCGTCCTCACCCTGACCGATGAGGACGAAGACGAGTCGCTCGTCCCCACCGAGGTGGCGATCCCGCTCGACGCCGAAGACGCCCGCGAACGTGACATCAGGAAGGCGCAGGCATGAGCGATGTCTTGAACGTGCGGAACCTCTCCGTCACCTTCCCCAGCGAAGACGGCCCCGTCCGCGCCGTCCGGGGGCTCAGCTTCGGGTTGCGCAAGGGCGAGACGATGGGGCTGGTCGGCGAGTCCGGCTCCGGCAAATCGGTGACGAGCCTGGCCGTCATGGGCCTGCACGCCCCCTCGGCCCGGGTGCGCGGCTCCGTCACCCTCGAGGATGAGGAGTTGATCGGCAAGACCGACGCCGAGATGTCGAAGATCCGCGGCAAGCGCATCGCCATGGTCTTCCAAGATCCCCTCTCCGCGCTCACGCCCGTCTACGGGGTCGGCCAGCAGATCGCCGAGACGATCCTCATCCACAACAAGGTCTCTAAGCGGGAGGCGTGGGATCGCGCCGTCGCCCTCCTCGACGACGTCGGCATCCCTGACGCGGCCGAGCGGGCCAAGGCCTACCCCTTCGAATTCTCCGGCGGCATGCGCCAGCGCGTCATGATCGCCATGGCGATGGCCAACCAGCCCGACCTCATCATCGCCGACGAGCCGACGACAGCCCTCGACGTGACGATCCAAGCCCAGGTCATGGACTTGCTCGCCCAAGCCCAGCACGACACCGGCGCCGCCATGATCCTCATCACCCACGACCTCGGCGTCGTGGCCGGCTCGTGCGACTTCGTCACCGTCATGTACGCCGGGCGGGCCGTCGAGCAAGGGACGGTCGACGAGATCTTCTCCCACGCCGCCATGCCGTACACGATCGGTTTGCTCGGCACCGTGCCCCGCCTCGACCAGGATTCGACCGACGCGTTGCCCGTCCTCGAAGGCAACCCGCCGCAGATGAACGCCTTGCCGCCGGGCTGCCCCTTCGCCGCCCGCTGCCCGATCGCCCTGCCGATCTGCCACACGACGGAGCCCCAGCTCCAAGACGTCCCGGCGCGCCCGATCAAGCCGATGGCCGCGCCCGACCACGGGTATTCCCGTGCCGAGGTCGAAGCGTCCGAGACGAACGGCGCCGCCAACGCACCCGCCCCCGCACCGGCCGGGGCGCCGGTCACCAACTCCGGCGACCGACCCACCACCACCCGGGCGATCCCGCACCGGGCAGCCTGCCACCGTGTGGCCGAGATCGTCGAGCACGGCTGGGGCCACGCCGACATCTTCGAGGTGCCCGATCTGCCGATCCCGGAATACTCCGCCACCCCGCGTCTCGAACGCGACGCCGCCCTTGAGATCACGCAACTGGAGAAGACTTTCCCCCTCCTCAAGGGCGCCCTCTACCGTCGCCACGTCGGCGAGGTCCACGCCGTCGACAAGATCGACCTCGACATCCGCGAAGGCGAGACCTTGGGGCTCGTCGGTGAATCCGGCTCCGGCAAGTCGACGACGCTGCTCCAGGTGCTCGACCTCGTCAAACCGCAAGCCGGCTCGATCTCCGTCCTCGGCCACGACACCGCCACGTTGACGAAGAAGGAGCGCAAGGAACTGCGCCAGCACATCCAGGTCGTCTTCCAGGATCCGATGGCGGCGGTCGACCCGCGCCTGCCCGTCTTCGACATCATCGCCGAGCCGATGGAGGTCTTCGGCTACGGGAAAGAGAAGATCGAGCGGCGCGTCATGGAGTTGCTCAAGCTCGTCGGCCTCGACGAGAGCCACGCCAACCGCTACCCGCAGCATTTCTCCGGCGGGCAGCGCCAGCGTATCGGCATCGCCCGCGCCCTCGCCCTCGGGCCGAAGGTCCTCGTCCTCGACGAGCCGGTCTCCGCCCTCGACGTCTCGATCCAGGCCGGCGTCATCAACCTCCTCCAGGAACTCCAAGGGAAATTCGGCCTCTCCTATCTCCTCGTCGCCCACGACCTCGCCGTCATCCGGCACATCGCCGACCGCGTCGCCGTCATGTATTTGGGCCAGATCGTCGAGATCGGCGACGTCACCGAGGTTTACGAGCGCCCCCAGCATCCGTACACCCAGGCGCTCATCTCGGCCATCCCGATCCCCGATCCGGCCGTCGAGCGGGCCCGCAACCGCGTCGTCCTCCAAGGCGATCTGCCGAATCCGGCCAATCCGCCTTCGGGCTGCAAGTTCCGCACTCGTTGCCCCCTCTTCACGACGTTGACGACGGACGAGCAGAAGCGGTGTGTCGACGAGCAGCCGGCCATGCGGTCGGGCGGCGGCGACGACCATCGGGTCGCGTGCCACTACGCCCGGGTCGTCGAGGTCCTCTGAGCACACTGGTTCGCGGCGGAGGGCCGGGGTTCCGGGCGAACAGGACGGGCGGTGACGGTTGTTTTTCTTCCACGATTGGTGGAGTTCAACGACATTCCGAGATGCGGAGATATGTAACGATTAGGTTTCAGTTCCACGTGGAACAGGGTCGTATGTGGCCCGACGGAGATCTTTCCGGTGAAATAACCATTGGACCAGAATGAGTAAGACCCCTTGATCCTCTCGGGGTCTCCGATCCGAACGGCTGATGCCGCGCTCCCAACGATGAGGTGGCTCTGGTCGTGCACAAAGAAAGGAGACAGCACTGTGAAGAAGAAGCTATTGCTTCCGCTCGTTTCAGGAGCTCTCGTCATGACCATGGCCGCGTGTGGCGGCCCCTCCGATGAGGGCGGTGACGCCGCGACGACGGGCTCGTCGACCGACACCGGTAGCGGCTCGAACAACGCCGTCATCGCCGAAGGCTGGGATGTCAACCCCGTCGCCTACGAGGACGTCCCCGAAGGCGGCGAGTTCACCGCCTCCTACGGCTCCGAACTCGACACCTTCAACCTCAACACCGCCGCGGGCAACGACGCCGAGATCAGCTTCGCCCTCAGCCCCGTCATGGGCCCCTGGTACTTCATGGACGGCGCCGGCGCGTTGACGGAGAACCCCGATTACATCGACGAGATCACCGACGAGGTCGTCGACGGGAAGCTCGTCGTCAATCTCAAGATCAATGAGAAGGCCGTCTGGAACGACGGCCAGCAGATCGACGCCGACGACTGGATCGCCACGTGGAAGGCGATGAACGGCTCCAACACCGAATTCTCCGTCGCCTCGACGGACGGCTGGAAGTCGATCACCTCGGTTGAGGCCGGCGAGACTCCGCAGGACGTCGTCGTCACCTTCGAGAGCACCTACCCCGATTGGCAGGCCCTCTTCACTGGTGGCCCGATGCGCGCCGAGAGCGTCGCCGATCCGGCCACCTTCAACGACGGCTGGGCCGATTTCAACAATGACTGGTTCTCCGGCCCCTTCATCATCCAAAGCTTCGACAAGACCTCCGGCGAACTCGTCATGGTGCCGAACACCGAGACGTGGTGGGGCCAAGCTCCGCGCCTGGAGAAGATCACCTTCAAGATGGTCTCGTCGGCCCAGACCGCGACCGCTTTCGCCAACGGTGAGATCGACTACATCGACATCGCCTCCGACGTCGACGCCTACACGCAAGCCTCCGCCCGTTCGGACGCCGTCATCCGTCAGTCGCTCGGCCCGAACTACCGTCACTTCACCTTCAACTCCCAGGCTCCGATCCTCAGCGATGTCAACCTGCGCCAGGCCCTCGTCATGGGCCTCGACCGCACGAAGATCGCCGAATCCGACCTGGCCGGCCTGCCGGTCGACCCGACGCCGCTTAACAACAACATCTTCATGGAGAACCAAGAGGGATACGTCGACCTCGGCGCCGAAACCGGCATCGACTACGATCCCGAGGGCGCCAAGGCCAAGCTCGACGAGCTGGGTTGGACGCTCAACGAGGCGACCGGCTTCCGTGAGAAGGACGGCCAGCAGCTCGACGTCCGCTTCGCCATGTTGACCGACGTCGCGACCTCGGAGAACGAGGCCCTCCTGGCTCAGAACCAGCTCAAGGAGATCGGCGTCAACGTCGTCATCCAGTCGGTCGACACGCAGACCCAGTGGCCGAGCATCCTCGACGACGGCGACTTCGACATCATCGCCTTCGCCTGGATCGGCACCGCGTGGCCGTTGCGCAATGTCGGCCAGATCTACGGCGCCGGCTCCGACTCGAACTACGCCCGGCTCGACAACCCGACGCTCGACGCGCTCCTGCCGCAGCTCGACTCCGAGATGGACGAGGCCGCTCGCCTCAAGCTTGGCCAGGACGCCGCGCTGACGATTTGGGAATCCGTCCACACCTTGCCGCTCTACCAGCGCCCGGCGCTCGCCGGCGTCACCGAGGGCTTGGCCAACGTCGGCTCGTGGGGCCTCGCCCGCAACCCGTACGACTGGACGGCTGTGGGTTACGTCGAGAGCTGATCCTCGGATCGCAACACTAGACAACTGAAGAGAACCATCACGGTGGTGTGATCGCCACCGGATGCGAGACCTGTGGTGGGTTGGCCTTTCGGGGCCAACCCACCCTTGTTTTATCCCCCGCTCTCGCTCGATCAAGGTTCTTTCGACTCCGAGTTTCTCTACAGTATGTAGAGGAGATCACTGATGTGTGATAACTTGGGAGGGCGCGTGCTCTGTCATGACGCTGGGGGAAGACTGAATTCAATCGGGAGGGATCTATGGATTTTTCAAAAACAAGGAGTAAACATTCGGGGCCTCAGGCCCCGCGGATGAGGGCCAGGGGCGCCGTCCAGTTTGGCATCATGGCCCAAGTCGCCATGATCATGACGACCATCATGATGACGCTGTCCGTCATTTTCGGCGGGCTCAGCTTGTGGAACCGGCAGCCGGCCCAACCGGCCCAACCGACGACGACGCAGCCCACGGCGGCTCCGACGACGGTGAAGCCGACCACGGCCCCGACGACCGCGAAGCCCACGACGGCTCCGACCACCGCCGCGCCGACGACGCCGGCCCCGGCGCTGCCGACGGCCACTGTGCCGACGCAGGCTCCGACGACGGCCCAGCCGACGCAGGCGCCGACCACCGCCACGCCGACGCCGGCCCCGACGACGACGCAGCCGACTCAGGCTCCGACGACGCAGGCCCCGCAGCCGCAACCGCAACCGGCCCAGGGCCTCACCATGGTCGCCCTCGGCGACTCGTACTCGTCCGGCGCCGGTGTCGCCATCTCGCTCGGTTCGCACTCGGGCTATTGGTGGGAGGCCGACCAGGCCGCCGACCCGACCTTCGCCGGCCAGTTCGAGAACGTCACCATCAACACGACCGAGTCGGGCATCACGACGATCTCGCGTCCCTGCCAGCGCAACGACCTCTCCTGGCCGGTGCTTCTGGCTGACCAGCTGGGCGCCGAGCTCGTCGACTTCCGCGCTTGCTCCGGCGCTCGCGCCGAGCACTTCACGCAGCCGCAAGACGGCAAGACCTTCGAAGCTCAGCTCAACGGTTTCGTCGGTTACAACGGCACCGCGAAGATCTACAACCCTGACATCGTCACGCTGTCGATCGGCGGCAACGACCTCGGCTTCGCCGAGCTGGCCGCCCAGTGCGCCTTCGGCGACTGCAACGCCGCCGTTCAGACGGTTCGCACCCGCATTCCCGCGCTGCAGACGGAGTTGGTCCAGACCTACCAGCAGGTCCTCAACGCCGCTCCGAACGCGCAGGTCTACATCGTCGCCTATCCGTCGATGGCGCCCGCCGAGGGCACCCAGATGTGCGGCATGTTCCCGGCCGTCGCCCCGCAGATCCGCGAGATGACGTCGCTGCTCAACAACGCCATCGCCGCTTCGGTCGACATCGTCGACGACGCCCGCCTGCAGTTCATCACGGTCGACTTCGGCCCGGGTCACGACATGTGCGCTGCCGACACCTATTTCACGGGGACGGGGCTCGCCTCCCTCCTCAGCGGTTCCGCTCTGCACCCGAACGCCGCCGGCAACCAGGCTTATGCCAACTCGGTCGCCGCGACGCTGCGCAGCTGAGCGATTAGCCTCAAGGCCCGCGGATCCAGCTCACCGCTTGACCGCGACGCCACATCGGTCGTGAGGCCGGCCCCGGACGATCCCCGTCAACCCAAGGATCGGACAGACCGGGACGCCGGGTCGGCCCACGGCCACCAGCCATTGACATCGCACAACTCATCACTGACGGCGACGGCGCGCTCGCGCGCGTGACGCCAGGCCTTGGGATCAAGGGCCGAGGCCGGAATGATCAAATCCGGGAGGCTGTTCCGGCCGCAGTGATCGTCACCAGCTGTCCAGCACGGCTGATGACACACGAGGGGCTGGGCACGAATCGCTTCGTGCCCAGCCCCTCGGCATGTTGTGATCAGGCGGTCAGGCCTCGTCTGGCCCGGTCAGCCCGGTGGAGCGGTACAGCCCGGTGGCGACCCGCTCGATCGGCGCCGGGCTCTCGCCCATGATGGCCCGGATCGCGACGGCGACCTGGTTGGCCGTCATATCCGGCACGTCCTCGCGGGCTCCGGTGATGATCTGAGCGGTCGTGAACTCGCCCTGGCCGCTGGCGACGATCTCCATGATGGAATCGCGCACGACCTGCTTGAGGCGCCCGTACTCGCTGCCGGAACGACCCCGGCGACGCTGACGCCCGCTGCGGCGGGGAGCCGGCGGCTCGGCGGCGGCCGTGGCGGTGCGGCGCGGACGTCCCCGCGGCGGCTCGGAGAAGATGTCGCGCTCCGGCTTGGCCGGCTTCTCCTCGACGACGGGGGTGGCAGCCGGGGCGACGGACGCGGCCGGGGAGGCCGGCGACGTCACCATGGCTTGAGGCGTGGCGGCCGAACCCACACCGGTGGCGGTGGGGGAGGCGGTGTCCTCGGTGATGTCGCGGCCCAACTGCCAATCGCGCACCTCGGGCATGTCCTCGAGGTACTCGACGATCCAGTCGGCGTGCTTGGCCAGCATCTGCTCGCAGTACTGATAAAGCTCGTGGCTGCCTTGTGGCTTGACACGCGCGTTGTTGATGGCGTCCATGACGAGGTGGTAGCGGTCCACCTTGTTGCGCACGACCATGTCGAACGGCGTCGTCGTCGTGCCCTCCTCGATGAATCCACGAGCCCGGAAGCGGTCGGCGTCGGGCCGGCCGTGGACGAGCTGGTGGATCGCCCCGGGGAAGCCGTGGAAGGCGAAGATGACATCGACGTCGTCGGTGAAGATGTCGCTGAAGGCCTTCGCGCTCATGCCGTGGGGGTGGTCCTTCGGGCGGTACATCGTCATGAGGTCGACGACGTTGACGAAGCGGATCTTCAGCTCCGGCAAGCGCTTCTTGAGCAACTCGGCGGCGGCCACCGCCTCCATCGTGACGACGTCGCCAGCGCAGGCGATGACGATGTCGGGCTTCTCGCTGCCGAGGCCCTCGGTGCCGGCCCATTCCCAGATGCCGTAGCCGCGGGTGCAGTGCTCGACCGCCTCGTCCATCGTCATCCACTGCGGTTGTGGTTGCTTGTCTTGGACGATGAGGTTGATGTAGTCACGCGAGCGGAAGCAGTGGTCGGCCACCTCGACGAGGCTGTTGGCGTCCGGCGGCAGGTAGATCCGGGCGACGTCGCCGCGCATGTTGAGGACGACCTGGAGCAGCATCGGCGACTGATGGGAGAACCCATTGTGGTCGTTGCGCCAGCAGGTCGACGACAGAAGGATGTTCGTCGAGGGCACCTTGGCGCGCCACTCGAGGTGGTCCATCTCCTCGAGCCACTTGGCCTGCTGCATCGTCATGGAGGCCGACACCATGGCGAAAGCCTCGTAGGTGGCGAACATGCCGTGGCGGCCGGTCAAGGTGTAGCCATCCAACCAACCGTGGCAGTTGTGCTCGCTCAACACCTCCATGACCCGTCCCTCGGCGCCGATCTTGACGTCGATGGCGTTGGTCGGCTCCATGAAGGTGCGGTCGGAGACCTCGAAGACGGCGCCGAGCCGGTTCGAGTTCGTCTCGTCCGGGCAGAAAAGACGGAAGTTGTTCGGGTTGCGCCGGTAGATCTCCGCCAGGTACTTGCCCAACTGGCCGGTCGACTCGATCCGTTCGGTGGCCCGCGTCTCAGGCGTCACCTCGACGCCGAAGTCCTTGTAATCGGGCAGATCGAGGTCCTTGGTGAGACGTCCGCCGTTGGCGAAGGGGCTGGCCGACATGCGCAGATCGCCGTCGGGGTTGTTCGAGCGGACCAACTCAGTCGGGGAGCCGTCGTGGTTGAACAACTCGTCGATCCGGTAGGAACGCATCCACGTGTCGAGGATGGCGAGGTGGTCGGGGTTCTCCTTGACGCCGGACAGCGGCACCTGGTGAGCCCGCCACGTGCCCTCGACGACTTCGCCGTCGACGAGCTTGGGGCCCGTCCAGCCCTTGGGGGAGCGCAGGATGATCATCGGCCACCGCGGCATCGGACCCTCGAAGGACTCGGTGGAGCGAGCCTCCTCTTGGATCTCTTGGATGCGCTCCCAGGCGTAGGCCAGGGTGTTGGCGAAGCGTTCGTGCATCCACGGCAGATCGTCGCCGTCGACCCACAGCACCTCGTAGCCGTGGCCTTCGAAGATGGCCTGGACGTCTTCGGGATCCTTGCGCGCCAGCACCGTCGGCCCGGCGATCTTCGCCCCGTTGAGGTGGAGAACGGGCAACACGGCGCCGTCGCGACGGGGGTTGATGAAGGAGATCCCCTTCCAGCCGCCCTCGAGCGGTCCGGTCTCGGCCTCGCCGTCGCCGACGACGGCGACGACCAACAGGTCGGGGTTGTCGAAGGCCGCGCCGAAAGCATGCGACAAGGCATAACCCAGCTCGCCGCCCTCGTGGATCGACCCCGGTGTGGTGACGGAGGCGTGGGAGGGGATGCCGCCGGGGGCCGAGAATTGACGGAAGAGGGCGCGCATGCCGTCGTCATCCTGCGTGATGCGCGGGAAGACATCGGTGTAATACCCCTCGAGATAGGAGGCCGCCACGAGGGCGGGACCGCCGTGGCCCGGGCCCGCGATGTAGAGGCAGTCCTGCCCCGTCTCACGGATGAGTCGGTTGAGGTGGGAATAGATGAAGCCCAATCCAGCCGAGGTGCCCCAGTGGCCGAGGAGACGCGGTTTGATGTCCTCAGGGGTGAGGGCACGGCGCAGGAGTGGATTTTCTTGCAGGTAAATTTGACCAATGGTCAAGTAGTTGCAGGCGCGCCACCAGGCATCGATCTTCTCCAACTCTGACTTCGTCAGTTTGGGGATGGCGACGTGTGGCACGGCAACTGTGGCATCATTTTCGCTCATGTGAACACACTAACACCGGGCGATGGGATTCCACCATCTCGACGAGCCATTTTCTTTTATTTTGTGACGAAGAATCGAAGAGCAAAATGTGACATTTCTCTCGCCAAGCGTCGCGGATGGGCGTAGGCTGACATCCGGTGCCGGTGTGTGACTTTGTGCGCTTTGAAATGGAGAATCCGTCAATGAGAACCACGACCTTGGCCAGCACCGGCCTCACACCCTCTGCCGTCGTCCTCGGCATGATGCGGATCGCCGACAAGTCGGACGATGAGATCCGTGCCCTGGTCCGCGCTGGGATCGAATCCGGGGTCAATCACATCGACCACGCCGACATCTATGGACACGTCGAACACCAATGCGAGGAGAGGTTCGCCACGGCGCTCAACCTCACTCCCTCGGAGCGCGATGGCCTCATCATTCAGTCGAAGTGCGGCATCAACGCCGCTGGCAACTATTTTGATTTCTCGGCGGAACGCATCATCGGCCAGGTCGAGGGGTCGCTGCAGGCGCTGCGCACCGATCGGCTCGATCTCCTCCTCCTCCACCGCCCCGACGCGCTCGTCGAGCCCGAGGAGGTCGCCCGGGCCTTCGACACCCTCGAACAGCAGGGCAAGGTGCGCTATTTCGGTGTCTCCAATCACACCCCAGGCCAAATCGAACTGCTCAAGACGGCGGTGCGCCAGCCCCTCGTCGTCAATCAAATGCAACACTCGATCGCCCACGCCTCGCTCGTCGCCGCCGGATTGGCTCCCAATATGGAGTCCCTGCCCCAATCGGTCGACCGCGACAACGACACGATCAACTATTGCCGCATGGCCAATGTCACGCTCCAGGCCTGGTCGCCCTTCCAGGCTGGCTTCTTCCAGGGCTCCTTCCTCGGCGACTACGACCGCTATGGGGCCCTCAATGGTGTGATCGACCGCTTGGCCAACAGTTATGGTGTCGCCCCGGTGTCGATCGCCACCGCCTGGATCCTGCGCCACCCGGCCTCGTGGCAGGTCGTCCTCGGCACGACGACGCCCGACCGCGTCCGCGACGCCTGCCGTGGCGCCGACATCACGCTGACTCGCCCCGAGTGGTACGAGCTGCTCAAGGCCGCCGGGTACACGATCCCCTGATTCATCCCTGAGCCCTGCCCCGCCCTTGGCCCGTCCCCGACTGGCCAAGGGCGGCCCGCGTCGGCCATCATCATCTCTCTGACAAGGTGAAACGAAGGGTTTTCAGGTGTTCTCCCGAGGCGGCCGACCGAATGCGGGGCTTCAGGGCTAAGAGTATTCTCATCACCTGCTCCACATTCTCTTACCCCTGCTGCTGACACTGAACAAGAAGACAGTCGGAGGGACTGAAGTTCTTCCCGTTCCCACGGGAACGGTGGTCCGCAGCGAAAGAAGGACAACATCATGAAAAAAGCATTCGGTTTAACGGCCGTGGCGGCGGCCCTCGCTCTCGCGCTCAGTGGATGCGGCGACGGCAACGGCGGCAACACGAACAACGCTCAGCCAGCGGCGACGCAGAACGCCGCGACGACCGCACCGGCTGACACCACAGCGAATCAGCCGGCGGCCACGACCGATCCGGCGAATCAGACCAACCAGAACAATCAAGGCGGCCGTGGCGGAGCGACCCAGTACGACGAGTCGCAGTTCATCGGCGAGGACGAGGCCAAGCGGATCGCCCTCGAAGAGGCTGGCGTCGCCGAGGCCGACACACGCGCGATGTATGTCCGTCTTGGTTACGACGACGGGCGTCCGGAATACGAGGTCGATTTCGTCGTCGGAGATTTCGAATACGACTATGACATCGACGCGATGGACGGAACGATCTGGGACGCCGGCCGGGATAGCGTTTACGACGATTAATTCTGAGAATTACCTGAGTAATTCTTAATGATTCTGGTTTTTCAACCAGCGAAACCCCGTCTCCCGTGTCGTCTCCCGGTGCTCGTCACCAGGGGAGAACGCACGAGGAGGCGGGGTTTCGCGTGTCGTGAGGTCCTTCGCCCTCGGGATCAGGAGAAATCACGTTCCGTGGTCACGCTTGTGGGGTCAGTCATCTCCCAGGATCTGAGGAAATAGAGACAATCATCACGAATGTCGCATGAGAAGTGTCTCATGAATGGCTCCGTTTCCTCTCATAGCGAGATGCCTAAAATTCTCGGAGAGACGACTCCCTTAGACCATGTGAGGAGACGGTGAGCCGTGACAACAACACAAATCCCTTGGAGGCGAGGACTCATCGTCCTAGCGGTCGGATCGGCGATGGCGCTGACCGGCTGCACGGATGACGCCGGCCCCGGGGGCGAGACGACGAGTGTGCCGCCGACGAACGAGCCGAGCACCGTTGCGACGACGAATGCCCCCGAGCCCGATCCGGCCGACTTCATCAGCCAGGAGGAAGCCATACGGATCGCCCTCGAGCAAGCCCAATTGACGGAAGACAAGGTCGTCAACCTGCGCGTGAGGGAACGTTCCGACGATGGCGTCACCGAGTACGAGGTCGATTTCGACTACGGCAATTTCGACTACGACTACGACATCAACGCGATCACCGGCGAAATTCGCGACATCGACATCGACCCGATCCACGAGACCGAGGAATGATCGTCGATCGGCATCGCAGCTCGACGGCGGCTTCTCGGCAGCCCAGCGGCGACCTCACGTCGATCTGATTCCCCGTCGCCCGCCCTCGGACGAACCGCTCCCTCGCTCTCCGGCTCGTGTCGTCCGTCTTGGCGTCTCACTTCCAGGCCGGGGCGTCTTTTGTTAGGTTAAGAGCGGACGTTCACCACCATTGGCGGCGGGCGAACGACTCTCAATAAGCTCCGATAAGGCGAAGCACTGCACGGCACGCCTCAGCCACGCTGAATCGGCCGGGCGATGGAGCGGGGAGCCGGGCGCGCCGGCAGGTGGGGGGCATCCGCACCATCACTCTCCGCTAGAGCACGATGACGTGCCCCTCCTCCATATCGTCGTCTCTCCCACCCCCCGAAGGAAACCCATGCACCCTTCCCGTTCCCATCCGCGCCGGACGGCGTCATGGAACACCGTGACATCGACGCGCCGGTCGGTGCGACGGATCGTCCTCAAGCGCGTGGCCCTCACGGCCGCCGCCGTCACGCTCATCGGAGCGCTCGCCCCTGCCGCCGCGCAGGCCGAGGAGACGGCGACGGATCCGGTGGTCGCCGCTGAGGCCGCTGTCGTCACCGCGCCGGGCGATTTCAACCTCGCCATTGGCTGTGGCTCTGATTGGCAGTCCGATTGTTCCGCCACCCAGCTGACGCTCGACCCCGCCACCAATATTTATTCCGCCCTCATCGACGTCCCCGCCGGCGACTATCAGTTCAAGATCGTCGAGGGCGGCACCTGGGACGTCAACTACGGCGCCGACGGCGTCGCCGGTGGTAACAACATCGACTTCACGGCGACGGACCAGCCGACCTACTTCGTCTACAACCCCGTCACCCACCTCTCCTTCGCCGCTCCGCGCGACGAGGTCGTCACCTTGCCCGGCGACTACCAAGACGCCCTCGGCTGCGGTGAATGGGATCCGGCCTGCCTCGCCTCGGCGATGTATCCGCAAGCCGACGGCACGTACACCTTCGCGACGAACGTCCTGCCCGAGGGCTCTTACCAGTTCAAGGTCGCCGTCGGTTTGGGCTGGACGGAGAATTATGGTGAAGGGGGCGGCGCCAACGGGCAGAACATGTCGTTCGTCACGGCCGCCGATGAGAACGTGGTCTTCACCTATGATCCGACGACCCATGTGACGACGGTCGACGTCGCCGAGCTGCCCGCTGTCGGCACCGGCCAGTCGATCGCCATCTGGCTCGATCGCACCGCCTTGGCCGTGCCGCCGAACCTCGGCGAGCACACCCCGGCCGATCTGACGTGGTCGTGGACGGGCCATCCGGAGATCACCTTGACCCCGGGCGAGACGGTCTCGACCGCCTTGTCGGATAAGAACAAGCTGACCGCCGGCTACACCGCCCTCGTCCCCGCGCTGGCCGACGGCACGACGGGTTCCCTCGAGGACGCCCTCGTCGCCGCCCTCAAAACCGGCCCCTACGCGCTGACCGCCACCGACGCCGCTGGTGAGACGGTCGTCAACACGGGCATGCAGACCGCCCTCCTGCTCGACGACATCTTCGCCGCCGCCGAGAACGCCACCATCGGCGTCACCTGGGCCGACGGCGTCCCCTCGCTCAGCCTGTGGGCCCCGACGGCGCAGAGCGTCACCCTCCACCTGTTGGCCGACGCCGCCAACGCTGAGGTTTTCGTCCCCGCCACGCTCGACCCCGCCACCGGCGTCTGGGCCGTCGCGGGCGACGCCGCTTGGAAGAACCGTTCCTTCCTGTGGGATATCGAGGTCTTCGTGCCCGAGGCCGGCGCCGTCCTCAAGAACGAAGTGACCGATCCGTATTCCGTCGCCTTGACGATCGATTCGACCGCTTCCGTCCTCGTCGACCTCGACGATCCCGCCTGGGCCCCGAGCCTGTGGACGGACACGGCGAACCCGGAGGCGCTGCGCACCCAAGCCGAGCAGACGATCTACGAGCTCGACATCCGTGACTTCTCCGCCATCGACGAGACAGTCCCGGCCGAGTTGCGCGGCACCTACGCCGCTTTCACGCAGATGGAGTCGGCCGGCATGACGCACCTCGCCGAATTGTCTGACGCCGGGTTGACGACGGTGCACCTGCTGCCGAGCTTCGACATCGCGACGATCCCGGAGAACCGGGCCGACCAGGTCACCCCGGAGGTCCCCGCCGACGTCGCCCCGGCCTCCTCGGCGGCCCGTGACGCCATCACCGCCGTCGCCGATCAGGACGCCTTCAACTGGGGTTATGATCCGTGGCACTACAGCACTCCGGAAGGCTCCTACGCCTCCGAGGGCAACCAAGATGGCGGCGCTCGCGTCTCCGAATTCCGCTCCATGGTGGGCGGCCTGCACTCGATCGGCCTGCGTGTCGTCCTCGACCAGGTCTTCAACCACACCTCGCAGTCGGGCCAGGGTGAGAAATCCATCCTCGACAAGGTCGTTCCGGAGTACTACCACCGCTACAACGTCAACGGTCAGATCGAGACGTTGTCGTGCTGCCAGGACACCGAGTCCCAGCACCTCATGTTCAACAAGCTCATGGTTGATTCGCTCGTGACGTGGGCGAAGGACTACCACGTCGACGGCTTCCGCTTCGACCTCATGGGCTTCCATTCGATCGAGACGATGCTCGACGTGCGCGCCGCCCTCGACGAGCTGACGCTCGAGAAGGACGGGGTCGACGGCGCCGCCATCTACCTCTACGGCGAAGCCTGGAACAATGGTTCTTCCGTTGACGACGCGCTCTTCACCGCCGCGCGTCAGGCCAACATCGCCGGCACCGGCATCGGCGCTTTCAACGACCGCATGCGTGACGCCGTCCGTGGTGGTGGCCCCTTCGACAACGACCAGCGCGACTACCAGGGCTTCGGCACGGGTCTGTACACCGACCCGAACGAGTACCCGGATCCGGCTGTCGTGGCCACCGCCGATGACGGCACGGAGATCGCCTACGACCCGCTCAAGGATCTCTACTACCGCACCGACCTCGTCCGTCTCGGCCTCATCGGCAACCTTGCCACCTATGAGTTGCCGAGCGACAAGGGATCGGGCACGCCGATCCTCGGCCGTGACTTCGGCTACGGCTCCGCCTATGGCATGGAGGGCGTGGCCGGGCGCCAGGCCGCCGGGTTCGCCGTCGACCCCCAAGAGGTGATCAACTACATTGATTGCCACGATGGGACGACGACGTTCGACAACGGCATCTGGAAGCTGCCGTCCGACGCCACGATGGACACCCGGGTGCGGATGAGCATCCTCGGGCTGGCGACGGCCGCCTTGAGCCAGTCGCCCACCTTCTGGCACGCCGGCGACGACATCCTCCGCTCGAAGTCGCTCGATCACAACTCGTACAACTCGGGCGATCACTTCAACGCCATCGACTGGTCGCTTGAGACGAACGTCTTCGGCACCGGCCTGCCCGTCACCCCGGGCGATGACGCTGCCATGACCCCGCTGCTCGAGAACGCGGCCAACAAGCCTGATCAGGCGGCCATGGAGCAGTCGTACCAGATGTCGCTCGACCTGCTGCGGGTGCGCAGCATGTCCCCGCTCATGACGTTGGGCTCCGGCGCTCTCATCAACGAGCGCGTCACCTTCCTCAACGACGGTGTCAACCCGACGCCGGGCTTCATCGTCATGCACATCGACGATCCGGCGGCCACCGCGACGACCCGCGCGGCCACCGAAGACCTCGATTCGGCTTACGAGGCCCTCATGGTCGTCTTCAACGCGTCGGATGAGACGATCACCGAGGCGATCGACGGCCAGGCCGGTTCCGCCTGGCAGCTCAACGACATCCAGGCCAACGGCTATGATCCTGTCGTCAAGACGACGACCTTCAACGCCGCCACCGGCACGTTGACGATCCCGGCTCGCACGGCCGCCGTCCTCGTCCTCCCGCAGGCCGCGGTCGATCCGGTTCCTGCTCCGGCGCCGGAGGAGACGACCGAACCGACGGTTCCGGATGACGGTGGCTCCACCACCGCCCCGGGCGGGGAGACGACCCCGGCTCCGCTGCCCTCCGTTCCGGGCGACGACGCTGGTTCCGGTTCCGCTAGCGGTTCCGCCACCGGTCAGGTCCCCGACACGGGCTCGACGATGACGACCGGCTTCGCCGCCGCCGCCCTCGTCTGCCTCGCCGCCGGCCTGGGAGTCCTCGGGCTGCGTCGCCGTGTGACCGTGTGATCCTTCACCCATCAACACCTCCTCCTCGTGGGGGCCGTCCATCAGGGCGGCCCCCACGGGTCTTTTCGGGGGTCGGCGGCGTCGATGGTGACGCACTGCCCGCCGTCCCTCAGTCGCGACCCCGACCGCGCGTTCTTTCGCCTTGTCATGACGTCACGGTCGCTTGTCGCGTGGAGGGCGACGTTTGCTTTCGCCCGGTTGACTCGACATGGTGAGCGATCCATCCAACCCGTGCCATATTCACCGCGTAGGGTGTAGGACCATGCGAGAACTGTTGACGGACCCGGCGGCGATCCGGGCCGCGGGCGCGGGCAAGAAGATCGGCATCCTCACCGGCGGCGGCGACGCCCAGGGGATGAACGCGGCGCTGCGGGCGGCCGCCCGGGTGGCGCTCAACTGCGGCGCCCAGCCCTACGCCCTCCACGAGGGCTATCAGGGGATGATCGACGGCGACGGCATCAAGCCCTTGGAGTGGGCCGACGTCTCCGGCATCCTCAACCGCGGCGGCACCGTCATCGGCACCTACCGTTCCAAGGCGTTCTACGAGCGCGACGGGCGCCTCAAGGCGGCCCAACATCTCATCGAACACGGCATCGACCGTCTCGTCGTCGTCGGCGGGGACGGCACCTTGTCGGGCCTCGACCAGTTCTCCCACGAGTGGCCCGAGTTGCTCGAGGATCTCGTCGCCAGCGGGGCGATCACGCGCGAGCAGGCCGACGAGCACCCCCACTTGTTCTTCGCCGCCATGGTCGGCTCGATCGACAATGACTTAGTCGGAACGGATCTGACGATCGGGGCGGATTCCGCCTTGCACCGCATCCAGGACGCCATCGACGCTGTCGCCTCGACCGCCGCCAGCCACCAACGCTGCTTTGTGGTTGAGGTGATGGGACGACATTGCGGCTACCTCGCCATCGCCGCCGCCATCTCCGGCGGGTGCGACTACGTGCTCTTGCCCGAGCGACCGCCGGCCGACGGGTGGGAGAAGGAGATGTGCGAGGCGCTCAGCCGCTCGCGCGAGGCCGGCCGTAAAGACACCATTGTCATCTTGGCGGAGGGGGCGACCGATCGGGCCGGCCAGCCCATCACGGCCGAGCATGTCCGCGCCACGATCGAGGACACCTTGGGCGAGGAGACGCGGATCACGATCCTTGGGCACGTCCAGCGCGGCGGCACCCCCTCGGCCTACGACCGCTGGGCCTCGACCTGGCTCGGTTACGCCGCCTGCGCCCACGTGTTGACGGGCGAGCCGGGCGATGAGGGGCTCGTCTTCGGTTTCCACGGCGACGAGGTCGTCGGCTTCCCCCTCGTCCAAGCCGTCTCCGACACCCGGCGCGTGCCCGAACTCATCAAACGGGGCGACTACGAGGCGGCCCAAGGCTTGCGCGGCGACGAGTTCCGCGCCCTCGTCCGCATCTTCGACGAATTGTCCGACCCGACGCACGCCAGCGCGCCGCCCGTCCTCGACGACTCGGGCCGCCCGAAGCGCATCGGCGTCGTCCACGCCGGCGCCTTGGCCCCAGGGATGAACACGGCGACGAAGACGATCGTGTGGCTCGGCGTCTCGCGCGGCTACGAGATCGTCGGTGTGCGCGACGGTTTCGAGGGGCTCATGACCTCCGACGTCGTCGAGTTGACCTGGCAAGACGCCGACGGCTGGAATCAGGAGGGCGGCGCCGCCCTCGGCACCCGCCGCTTCGTCCCCGCCATCGAGGACCTCTACGCCATCGCCCGCAGCGTGGAGACGAACCGGCTCGACGCCCTCGTCGTCATCGGCGGGTGGGCCGCCTACCAGGGCGCGGCCCTCCTCGTCGCTGAACGCAACCGGTATCCGTCGTTGCGGATCCCCATCGTCTGTGTGCCGGCCAGCATCGACAACAACCTGCCGGGCACCCAGATGGCCGTCGGCGCCGACACCGCCCTCAACGTCATCGCCGACACGATCGACAAGATCCGCGTCAGCGCCTCGGCCGCTCAGCGCGCCTTCGTCATCGAGACGATGGGTCGCGACTGCGGCTACCTCGCCCTCATGGGCGCCGTCGCCGGTGGGGCCGAGCAGGTCTACCTCAACGAGACGGGGGTGACGCTGGCCGACATCCACCGCGACATCTCCTGGCTGACCCACAGTTTCGACACGGGACGGACCCTCTTCATCGCCTTGCGCAACGAGAACGCCAACCCGGATTACACCACCGATGTGCTGGCCCACATCATCGAACAAGAGGGGCGGGGGCGCTACGACACCCGCACCATGGTCGTCGGCCACATCCAACAAGGGGGAACGCCGACTCCGGCCGATCGCCTGCTGGCCACCCGGCTGGCCGACGCCGCGCTGACGACCGTCATCACGGAGCTCGAGCGCGGCCAGATGGGGGCCTGTTGTGTCGGCTCCGCTCCCAACGGTGTCATCACGACGGACATCCTCGACGCCATGAAAGCGACCGATCCCTACCACCAACGCCCCCACGAGCAATGGTGGCTCGGGTTGCGTGGGATCGTCGACGTCGTCAACCGCGCCGCCGGGTAGGGCAGAGCACGAGCGGCGAGGGCGGGCGTTCGTCGTCACACGTTCTCGTTTCGTCGCTTCTCGTTTCGCCTTCTGTCATCGCGCGTTCTCGTCTCCCGTCGTTTCGCGTTTTCGTCGGCTCGCCGAATCCTCGCTTTCCGTGGTGGGTTTCCACAGGAATCCATCGGTCAAGCGGGGTCCGGGCGTGCTCATAACACGATCTGGCTTGAAAAATCCCTTGTCGTCCAATCTATGACTCCTCGTTCGGACGTCGTCGCCTGGTGGTGAAGTGGAGATCACCATCATCAAGGAGGAAGGGGAAAGATTGATGAGGGATAACAGGGGAGAATCGTTCGAGAACGACATGACCGATGGTCTGACGTTCCAGAGCGACCAGACGATTTCCGACGGCTTCGACGGCCCCAGCGGCCGCGGGCAGCAGGATTCCACGATGGGTTCGTCGTACTCTGATCGTTCCATGACCGCCGGTTCGCCGACGGCGATGGGCACGACCCAGGCGACGATGAGCCGTGACGGCCGCCCCATGCCGGGCGCCGGGCGTCAGCCGAGCCAGGAGAGCTACGGCACGACCGACCGCTCGATGAGCGACCGCCAGGGGTGGCAGGAGGAGACCGGTCGCCCGGACCCCACGCGTGAGGGCTACAGCGCCGCCGCGCAAACCGGCTATAGCCGTCCGAGCGAGACGCGCGACGGCATGCCCGCCGCGAGCCCCAGCATGACGGCGACCGGCACGACGCCGACGGCGACGACCGGACGCGCCCAGTTCGACACCGCTTCTCAGATGACCCGCGAGCCCCACGAGGCCCGTTCGGAACGCGAGGAGTTCGCCGGGGTGGGAACCCACGGCCAGCGTGAAGAATTCGGCGCCGATGGGAACCAGCCGGGCTTCGGCCGCAGCGATTGGCGTTCCGAGTCGGAGTGATCGTGTCACCGATGAACGGTTGATCGAACGATGACCGAACGATCGGGGGCCGGGCCGAGTGATCGGCCCGGCCCCCGTCGCTTCTTCGTCTCTTCTCTCGTGCCCCTCTTCCGTCTCATAAACGTCTTTTCCCTTCTCTCCCCGCGCATCAGTTCGCCACAGCGGCCTGACACATTTCGCATAGGCACCTGAATCAACTAGGCTTGGCACTCTTTTAAGGGGTGAGCACCGTGGTTATTTCTCGGAAATCAGGACCGGCAACGATGTTGGTTGGCGTGCTGTTGTTGAGCGCGTGCACGGCTGCGCAGTCGCAACCGACAGCGCCGACATCGTCTGCGGATCAGGTGGCGGTGACCGTTTTCGAATCCTCTCGGGATGATCCGCGAGCCACAGCCGGCGGAACCGGGACCCTTGAGGTTGTCGACGGGTGCCTCAAGGTCAGATTCGTCAATGGCTCCCCAAGTGAGACAGTTGCGGTGTTCGCATCGTGGGCTGATCCCACGTTTGAGAACAACGCACTGGTCTATGACGGAAAGTCCTATCCAGTTGGATCGACTGCGTCGTTCGGAGGCGGCTTCTCCGCCCCGGGCGAGCGGGTGACACTGCCCTCCTCCTGTGGAGACCCTTCAGAGATCATGTTCGTGTCGGACGTTTCCGCGAATTAACGAGGCGAGTCAGGTCTTCCCCGGCTGGCTGTTCATTTTCGATCCGCTTCGTTTCCTTTGGTGTCGGGGCGCTCCGTGAGGGTTCGGTGAGGGCTGTCATCGGCTGTGCCGGAGGAGGCTGCGGAGTCCCTTGAGATGGGATAAATTCACTTCCCGTGAGGTGTGCTCAACGAGAAGTCACTATGATGATGGCGGGTTTATCGCAGGCCGATGTCCCGTTGTCACTTCCCCCGGTCTCCCGCGTGTCCGCACTGTCTCCCACCAGGAGACGAGCCGTCCGTCGGCTCTCCTCATGACACGGACCGTTTCGAAAGACGTCGATCGGTCCACTCTCTGGTGGTCCTCGTCAGTTCGGCTGACGCCGGCTGAAGAGGTCTCACCGTCATCCAACTCATCGAAGGAGAAAGAAGATGCGGGAACGTAGGGAAGGCATGTCTGACAACGGGACGGAGATCGATCAAGAGTCGTATTCCGAGCGCGGCGAGCGCGGCGGTTTCGAGGGTCGCGGCGAAGGCCGGGGAGAGGGTCGTGGCCCGGGCGGTCCGAGCGGTCAGCGTGACGAGGGTTTCGGCGGCGGTCCCCGGGGACGCGGCGGTCGTGACGAGTCGATGATGGACTCCTCGGATGAGCAGTCTTCGATGGCCTCCGATGAGATGTCGATCGATGGCGCCCAGGCTTCGATGGGTCGTGGCGGTCGTTCGATGCCCGAGGGCGGACGCGCCCAGAAGTCCCAAGGCCGTGGCGACGAGGGCGGCATGGGTCGCTCCCGGGGCGGCGACGTCGAGGGTGGCCGCGGCCGTCAGAGCGAGGCCGACGACTACGCCAGCGAGGGCGCCAAGCGGGGCGGCCGCATGAGCGAGGGCTACGGCGAATCGTCGCAGGCCGATGACGATCGCTCGAGCGAGTCGCGTGGCGGCATGTCCGCCGGCAGCGCCAGCATGACGGCTGGCCGCGGCCAGTTCGGTGGCGAGGAAGAGGGCGGCCGCAAGGCCCGGGGCCCCCGTTCCGAGCGTGAGGAGTTCACCGGCTCCGAGGCTCGTGGCCAGCGCGGCGGCAGCGATGACGATGAGCCCCAGGGCGGCTTCGGCCGGGGGAACATGCGCGCCGAAGCGGAGTGAGTGGAGGGACTCTCTCGTCACTTCAGCATGAGTGGTGCGTCGTGTCTCACATCATGTGAGAAATGACGATCCATCTGGGCCGGGCCGAGCGATCGGTCCGGCCCTGGCGCATCTCAATCCGGCGTATCCCAGCTGACGGGTTCATCCTCGCCCATCGGATCCCAGTTCATCGCACCCCAGCCCACCGGCGTATTCCAGCCCCCGGGCGCGTCCCATCTCCCGGAAAGGCAAGTTAGCAATATGACATGG
Source organism: Propionibacteriaceae bacterium (assembly GCA_031262485.1). Classification (GTDB taxonomy): domain Bacteria; phylum Actinomycetota; class Actinomycetes; order Propionibacteriales; family Propionibacteriaceae; genus WQYJ01. The sequence continues at coordinate 3,591 of JAISHO010000046.1, read as the reverse complement.
TGATAGTTTCCCTCTTTTGGGGGACTATGTCGGCGTATCTCTTTCACCTGTATCAAAGCCTCGACGCCAACGGCGAGGCCATCGTCGCGCTCATCTTCGTCGTCGTCCTCATCATCGCCGCGAAGCGGGTCCTCGACTCCATCCGTCAACTCACCCCCCTCTCCCTCCTCGAGGCGGTCGGTGGGATCGTCGTCGTCCTCGCGCTGCTCTACACCTTGTCGACGGCGATCATCCCCCAAGTCTCCGACTCCCTCGGGGTCAGCCAACCCCACTACGCCGACGGCTCGGCCGTCACCCACCCTGCGACATCGCCCTCTAGCTCCTCGACGGCATCGCACTCGGATTCACCCTCGTCGCACCCCTGGCCCGCGTCGTCGCCCGCCGCTCACGACTTCACCGCCGACGAGGCCGACGAGAGCTCCCTCTTCGACGACCTCCCGTCGATCCCCCCGCTTGCGCCCGAGGAGTCGCCCCTCCAAGGCATCGACCTCGGCCCACGGTGAGGTGGTGAGTTCCGGGCCATCGCCATAATCATCGCCAGCAGAGCTGACGCTTCTCCGCGTTCGGTCAGGGAATCAGAGGAGGTCATTCACACTGTGAAGAGCCCGGCTGTACATTGATTTTTCGATCTCGTAGGCATCAGCGACGTCAGTGACGGTGAGGTCAATCTCGATGGCCATGGATGGATATGGTCGTACACAGTCAGGAGGGGAGTTCGTCACTGGTCGCCATTGTGCTCCTCCGCATTCTTCAATGCTCGTTCTAGTCGCAGGGCTGGCCTCTCACTGAGGGTTGATGCTCTCCGGAGGAGGGCACGTCGACTGACGACACCTTGGTCGAGGGCGTCAGAGACGGCTGAGTCGACGTGTTCTTGGGAGAGATCGCTCCCGGCGACGTCGGCGAGCGTCCTCAAGGGAGTCGTCACCGACCAGGAACCATGCTCTTCCCGGTCAGATTCTGAGATTTCCCCGATATGAGCGACTATTAGGGGATCGGTGGCGCGGAATCCCCGGGGGACTGTGAGGTGAATCTTTGCCGGATCCACATCAGAAAGGTGGTGGATGTGGAGTGCGGTGTCATGCGAAAGCACCCCGCGCCCTCCGCTCCATAGCGTCCAACGCGTGTAATCGTCTGTGGGTGAGTCCGGCCAGTTGTGAAGACGGAAGATGCCTCGGTCGAGGCGGGTCCAGTTCCCAGAGTCGACTTGGTACTTCTGAGCTTGGTAGGAGTAGCCGGCATCACGCGCCTGGGCAGCTGTGAAGAATCCTTCCTGTGAGAAGGCGAGGGTCTCGAGAGCCTGACGGAGTTCTCGTCGATCGCTGGGCACATCCCCCAGTGTAGCCCGTGAAACTAAAGATTATCTTTAGTTTCACGTCGGACGGCTCCGTCAAAGTACAGATAATCTTTAGTTTGACGTGAGCACAGACTGGTTCTCCGCTCTATCAAGCAGAGACAAACTCGGTAGTCTCCTCTGCTCGCGGAGCGGATGAGAGCACCTCTCCGATCAGCCAGCGGAGGGGTCGGTCGCGCAGACGCGGAGGCGGTGACCGTCGGGGTCGACGGCGACGAAGGTGTAGCCGAAACCCTGGTCGGCCGGTTCGTCGAGCAACTCGATCCCAGCTTCTTTCCACTCGGTGTAGAGACGATTCACAGTCTCATTGTCGGTGTCTGCGAGGCAGATCTCGAAGCCGCCCCAAGCCGGCTGAGGCGCCGGGGAGATCTCGTCCTTGTTCTGAATGCCGAGCATGAACCCGCCGTCGAAGGCGAAGAATGAGAAATCGTCGCCGAAGGTTTCCGTCGCCGTGACGCCCAAGACCTTCTCCCAGAACGCCGTCGATCTTGGCACGTCGCCCGAGTAGAGAATGATCTCGTTAGGAATAAAAGGTGTCATGATGCGAGGCTCCTTTGCCAGGTTCCATTCGTCAGCGCACGGATGGCGATGGGGGGATTGAAACTATAGAAATTGTAATACGTGGCTTGAGGTAATTATCCCTCTGCGGCAATTGTTGCAAAATCTGCAACAGTTCCCAGACGGTCCCCCCGGTCGTCTGAACCTCGATGCGTGTCTTCCCGTCGTCCGTTCTGGGCCGTGCCGCTTCGACTGACGGGGCGGCGCACCAAGGTGTGAGACGATACATCTGTTCTCTTAGCCGCTTTGAGGAGACTGACGATGACTGAGAATCCGAACTTCGCCCCGCCGACGGGATCTGTGCCGCATCCGGGTGGGCCGGCGCCGCAGCAGGGAGGGGTTCCGGGCGCGCCGATGCAGCAGTCTCCTCGGTCTCAGCAACCTCAAGTGCCGCAACAAGGGGCGCCCACGGCGTCGTTCGCGCCGCCGTCTCGGCCTCAGGGCCAGGGCGTCCCGGGTCAAGCGGCGCCGGCGTCCGGGCCGTCCGCGGCGGTCATGCCTTACGCCAACGCGCCTGCTCCGGCGGCTTATCCTCCGTTCGATCAGACGCCAGGCCGTGGGTTCGCCGAGCCGGCGGTCGTGACTCCCCGTCCCGACAAGGTGGTTTCCGAGAAGCAGGCCGCCTCGATCCCGGGGTTGCTCGGTTTGCTCGGGGCGCTCGTCGTCTTTTTCCTTGGTGTGTTCTTGGCCACGCTCAACCCCATCGGCGTCGCCCTCATCGTCATCGCCGCGCTCTTCGGCACCTCGTTGACGACGATCCAACCGGGCGACACGAAGGTGCTTCAGTTCCTCGGCAACTATGTCGGCACCGTGCGCGAGACGGGCTTGCGCATGACGATGCCGTTCACGACGAAGCGCCGCGTCTCCGTCAAGGTCAACAACTTCGAGACCCGCGAGATCAAAGTCAACGACGCCGACGGCAACCCCATCAATATCGCCGCCATCGTTGTCTGGCAGGTCTCCGACACCGCCGAGGCCATCTTCTCGGTGGAGAACTACCAGCAATTCGTCACCGTTCAATCCGAGGCGGCTCTGCGCCACATCGCCATGAGCCACCCTTATGACAACAGCAAAGAGGGCGAGGCGACCTTGCGCGGCGCGACCGATCAGATCGCCGCCGAGTTGGCCGCCGAGGTCCAAGCCCGCGTCGCCATCGCCGGCATCAAGGTGATCGAGACGCGCATCTCCTCGCTCGCCTACGCCCCCGAGATCGCCCAAGCGATGCTCCAACGCCAGCAAGCCGAAGCGGTGCTCGTCGCCCGCTCCCGCATCGTCGAAGGCGCCGTCACCATGGTCGAAAGCGCCCTGGAACGCCTCGAGAAAGACGACATCGTCCAATTCGACGAAGAGCGCAAAGCGCAAATGGTCTCCAACCTCCTCGTCGTCCTCTGCGGCGATTCGCGGGCGACCCCGACCGTCCCGCTCAATTAACCGAGGAAAAATCACAGGGACGGATGCGGTTAGATGAGTTCGTCCTCAAGCAGCCCACCGAATCGTCCGGGGAATAAGTTGGACCCGGAACTGTCTGTGTTTCTCGGCGCCATCAGGGTCCTCGTGGGCCTCTGAACCGCCCCGGGTTTCATGCACTGTTGGTTTCTGGGGTACTGGCCTGGCGGCCGGTGGTTCTGTTGGCATGGTATCGGGCCTCGGCCTCGGCCGGGGGGATGCGTCCCAGGCGATGG
>JAISHO010000022.1 GCA_031262485.1 Propionibacteriaceae bacterium | reverse complement strand
GGTCCCTCGTCCTTTCAGAACGAACGTTGATTGGTCTTAACGCCTGAGCCTGTCACAACCGACAGGTCAGACGAGGGACCGCACCCCCCTCAAAATCCACGACCATTGGGACAAGCCCGGTGTTCCCGGCCGCATCGACGACCCGCGTGAGTTGATCGCGCCAATCATAGGAGTAACGGGTGACACCACCGAGAGGATCCGTTTCAGTTGTCACACGCCCGGCGGCGTCGTGGGCATAGGTGGTCACCCCACCGTCAGGAGCGGTGCGTGACATGACGAGACCACGCGGGTCACGCGTGTACGCGGTGACGAAACCAGCTTCGTCCGTCTCGGCGACGACGCGCCCAGCCGGATCGTACGTCGTCCTCGTCGTGAAACCGCGCGGGTTCGTCGTCGCGATCGTCCTGCCCAATGGATCGACCTCATAAGCCGTCACGCCGCCCATGGCATCAGTCTCGGAGAGGAGACGTCGTTCCTCGTCGTAGACGTACCGCGTCACACCGCCATCCGGCAAGGTGATCTCCACGAGGTTCAGTTCCGTGTCATAGACGTAGGACGTCGCAGCGCCTGTCTGATCCACATATCCGATCAGCATGTTGTTCAGATCGAAGGTGTAGGTCTCCGTCGCCCCATCCGGATGCGTCACAGCGGTGAGGTTGTCGTCCGGATCATAGGTGTAGCTCGTGACGGCGCCATCGGCCGTCGTCATCGACGTCATCCGGTTCGCCAGATCGAACGTGTAGCTCGTCACCTCGCCCACAGGGTTCGTCGTCGTGACGAGATTGCCGCGTTCGTCGTAGGCGAATGTCGTCGTATTGCCGAGTTCATCAGTCGTCGCGGTGATATCGCCGTAGTCGTTGTACGTGTTCGTCACGACGCCGCCGTCCGGGTTCGTCATCCGCACCGGCAAACCCTGACGATCGACCTCATAGCCGACGGTGTAGGTCGGATCGTCCTCCCCACCGGGATACGTCGTGCCCGTCACGTCGCCTGACTCGTTATAGGAGGTCGTCGTGACAGACCCGACCGGATCGACCGTCTCCGTCACCTGCCCGGCGTCGTTATAGGAATACGACACCGTCGCGCCACTCGGATCCGTCTCTGAGGCCGTCAACGAATTCGGCAGATACCCTGTCAACGTCTCGCCGGAAAGAGCGTCGACCACCTTCGTCACCTGTTTGAACTCGTTCCAGTGGTACACCGTCACCGCGCCCGTCGCATCGGTGTACGTCGTCGTCCCAGCAGCATCGTCGAACACGAGGGTCCGCTTGGCGCCCGTCGACGAATATTGCTCGACGACCCGACCGTCTCCGTCGTACACATTGCGCAGATAGACGACCCCAGCGGCATCCGTCGCCACCGTCATCCGATGCGCGTCGTCGTATTCCCACGTCACATGACGGCCCCGCGGCGACGTCAACGCCACAAGATCGCCCGCCTCGTCGTAGGCGAGTGCCCAGCGCGCGCCATCCGGGCGCGTCAGCGCGATGATCCGCCCGTTCTCATCCGTGTCGACAGCGACCGTCTGCCCCGCCTCGTCGGTGATCGTCGTCAAACGCGGGAACAACACACCCGCATCGCCATAGGTGAGAGTGATGGTGTTGCCTTGACGGTCGGTGATCGAGACGAGACGCCCGCTGCCGGTCTCCTCATCCACCGCGAAAACCATCGTCTGATCGCCAGCCGCAGACGTCCACGTCACACTCGACGTGTCCTCAGCCGTCAACATCCCGAAAGCGTCATCGCGAGGAAGCCACTGCGGGACGCTTTCCCCTTGCTCATTGAGGCGAAGCCCGCTTCTCAGCGGCATCCGCGTCACCGGACCACCACCATAAGTGTCGAAGTTCGATTGTCCCTTCGCCTTCACCGCCGCCAACTCATCCGGAGATGGCAGAACGGGCGTCGGGTCAGAATTCGCCCACGACGCGTCACCGTCAGGATCGAAAATGAACGTGCGACCGTCCTCCAAGAACACCGCCGCCGAACCGTCGGCATAGAACTGAGTACGCGTGCCGTAGGCGAACGACCAGCCATGCCCCACCTGACTGTCGAGACCGGACTGCGCGTTGTACGTCACCATGGTGTCGATGACCTGCTCGCCCACACCCGTCAACGCGATCGTCGCCTCACGCGTGACGAAATTGCCCGTCGACATCGAGATCGGATCCCCGCCATACGACTGGAAATTCTGATAACCCAGATTCCGCAGACGGCCCAGTTCCTCAGCCGATGGCACATCCGGATAAGCCGAACACGAACTCCCCAGGGTGTTCAGTTGGTCGAGGATCCCAGCAGTCACCCCATCGACGATGAGATCGAAACGCTGCTCGATGAGCGCGTTGTCCCAGTTTCCGTCAATGAACAACGTCTCTGAGTGAACCCACGGGAAAGCCAGATCGCCGTACTCCGAATACCACGGATCATTCGCCGCCGTCACCACCGGGCGCAGCGTCGACCTCGTCTCCGGACGGCCGGTGTACTCCTGGATCCGGTTCAGCATCGCGTTCGCGAAACCGACATCTTGAGAGCGCGAATACATCTCCGGCCCATTTTGACCAGCGTTGAACCCCCACGGGACCCCATACAGCGAGTTGAAAGCCAACGTCACCATGACATCCGCATCAGCCGCTATCGCCGCCTGCTTACGGGCTTCCCGATCGACGTAATCCTGGGAGGCGTCGCGCGTCAACACGACATCGACGCTGCAGCTCGCCTCCAACTGCGACTCCACCTCGGTCGCGAGCCGATGATTGAGCGCCAACTCGTTATATGAGACGCCTGTCGGCCAATCAACCTTGGCGACATTGTCGTCCGGATCGAGGACGACGACCGCGCGCGGCGCCGCCACCGACGGAGCGGCCCCACCGGCCGCCATACACGTGGCGCCCAATGCTGTGGCGATCAAGACAGAGAGGAAACGACGGATTTTCATAGTGGCTCCTGGGGGAAGGGAGTATGTGAAATTCTGCGGAATGGATGTCGATTCAACAATGAATCTGACGAAATTGTAACACCTGAAACTGTAATGTCACAAGAGTTTGAGGGAGGCAACCTTCGCCATCATCGGAGAGGAAGAAAGAAAGGGGCAGACGGGATCAGTGGTGTCGTCAGCTCTCTGCCAGGAGCCCCACGGCGGCGCCATCGAGGATGTCCGTCTCACGGACGAGCATGGGTTTGCCCACGCGGGCGGCGATCTCGGCGGCGATGAGGACGCCGGCGCAGATGACCTCGGCTCGTTGGGGCTTGAGGACGGGATAGCGGGCCAGCGTCTGCGCGACCGTCATCGACAGAAGCTGTTGGGACAATTCCTCGATCGTCTCCACGTCGACCGTCGAGTTATGGACGATCGTTGGGTCGTAGGACGTCAAACCGCGGACCATGGCGGAGATCGACGTCGAGGTGCCGGCCACGCCGATCCATGTGCCGATATCACCCCCCGTCGCCTCGGCGGTCAGGAGAAGGCCGGAACCGTCGAGCAGGTCGGCGACGAACGCCCGCGCCTCGGCGATCTCGCCGGCCGTCGGAGGATCCGTGTGGAGGAAACGCTCGCGCAGGCGGACCGACCCCATGTTCAAGGAGATATCGGCTGTCACCACACCGGAGACGTCGCCTTTGATCAACTCGGTCGAGCCGCCGCCGATGTCGCACACGAGCACGGGGCCCTCCCCCACCGGGCCGCCGGCCAGGGCGCCACGGAAGGAGAGCCGGGCCTCCTCGTCGCCGCTGATGACCTCCGGGTCGATGCCGAGACGCTCACGCACCCCGGCGATGAACTCGTCGCGGTTGGAGACGTCACGGGCGGCCGACGTGGCCAAGAACCGGATGCGCTCCGGTTTCGTCTCGGCGATGAGGGCGGCGTACTCCTCGACGGCGGCGAAGGTGCGCTTGAGCGCGTCTGAATGGAATCGCCCCGTCGCGTCGACCCCCTGGCCGAGACGGACGAACCGCAACGTCCGGATGACGTCACTGATCGACCCGTCCTCTCGCCCGTCGGCGACGAGCAGACGGATCGTGTTCGTTCCGCAATCGATCACCGCGACCCGCATGAGACCCCTTTCAGACGATCAACCGCAAGACACCCTAATCCACCCCTGCTCCCCACGTGGGAGGCGCCATCCATTCCCCGCACCGATCAAGACGACGCGCCCCCGCCAGGCTCCATCCACCGCTAGTCAAGGATGATCAGCTCTCACCCGGGCTTCGAGGACTCGCCCTCGCGGGGCACACAAGGCCCGTCCTCCCAGAATGGGCCGATCAACTCCGCGACCTCGTCGCCGAACGGATTGACACCCGGGCCAGCCGCCAGAGCATGGGCGAGTAAAGCGTGAAGACATTTGACGCGATCCGGCATACCACCGGCGGTGACGTGGGCGATCGGGGCATCGTCGACTGTGAGACGCTCGGCGATCTCGGCCCGATCACGGCGGTAGGCCTCGTGGGCTCGGCGGTAGAGATCGGACAGGTCGGCGTCGGCGCCCAACCGTTGCGTCATCTCCCTCATGAGACCGCCAGCTTCGAGGGTGGAGCAGCGAGCCGCCGCCCTCGGGCACGTCAAGTAGTAGGTCGTCGGGAAAGGCGTTCCATCGGGCAACGCCGGGGCGGTCGTGACGACGCCCGGGTTTCCGCAGGGACAGCGCCAACCGACACCGACGACGCCCCGTGGCTCACGGCCCAACTGCTGGGTGACGACCTGGCGGTCGGCGTCGGTGAACTCATCCACGTTCATCACTGGGGCGTCTCCTCCGAGGTGGGGACAGCGGCCGGCGTCGGCTCGACCGCGCCCGTCGGAGCTGGGGCGGGCTGATCGGCCACCTGGACGCTCCCCCATAAACGCTCATACCAGAGCAGGGGGACGGTGTCGGAGCCACCGTCGATCGTGGCGACCTCGCCAGCGATGACGGAACCGTCAGGGCCGATGATGCGATACCCCGTCTCCCCCGGCATGACCCACCCCAAGCGGTCGCGGGCCTGGGCTTCGACGTAAGCCGGATCGTCCCATCGCTCGACCTCGTCGGTCAGTTCAGCGATGGCGGCCTCATGCTCGGCGATGGCGACGCGAGTGTCGGCCAGCTCGCGCTCTTGGCGCAGATAGACGGAAAAACTATTGACGAACGAGATGAGAAGGAAGGCGACGACGGCGATGAGCGCGACGACGCGATAACTCATCCCCAGGAGGGTCTGCGGCAAGGCGGAGTCACGGCGGTTCTTGGGCGGCGGATCGGGAGCGATCTCGATGGGCTCTTCCGGCGCTCGCCCAACCGGACGGCGGGTGTTGACGTCACGGGTGGCGGAACGGGCCGTCCGGGGCCGGTGTGAATCCCGGCCCCGGACGGGCGTTCCTGATGCGCTCGGACGCGTGACCGGCAAGGTCAGGCCTTGAACCTCGGGAAGGCGGAGGCGCCGGCGTAGACAGAAGCGTCAGCCAGATCCTCCTCGATGCGGATGAGCTGGTTGTACTTCGCGACCCGCTCGGAGCGAGCCGGGGCGCCCGTCTTGATCTGGCCACAGTTGACGGCGACGGCGAGGTCGGCGATCGTCGTGTCCTCCGTCTCACCGGAACGGTGGCTCATCATGCAGTGGTAGCCGGAACGGTGGGCCAGCTCGACGGCGTCGAGGGTCTCCGTCAGAGAGCCGATCTGGTTGACCTTGACGAGCAGAGCGTTGGCGGCCTTGAGGTCGATGCCCTTCTGGAGACGCTTCGGGTTGGTGACGAAGAGGTCGTCGCCGACGAGCTGGACCTTCTCGCCCAGCAGCTCGGTGATCTTGACCCAGCCGTCCCAATCTTCCTCGTTGAGGGGATCCTCGATCGAGACGAGCGGGTACTTGTCGACCCATTCGCTGTAGATGGCGATCATGTCGTCGGCCGACTTCTTCTCGCCTTCGAAGGTGTAGGAGCCGTCATCGTAGAACTCGCTGGCGGCGACGTCGAGGGCCAAGGCGATGTCCTTGCCCGGCTTCAGCCCCGTCTTCTTGATCGCTTCGATGATGAGATCGAGCGCGGCTTGGTTGTGCGGCAGGTTGGGCGCGAAACCGCCCTCGTCGCCGAGACCGGTGGACAGGCCCTTCTCCTTGAGCACACCCTTGAGCGCGTGGTAGACGCGCGCGCCCCACTCGAGGGCTTCGGCGAAGGAGCCGGCGCCGATCGGAGCGATCATGAACTCTTGGATGTCGACATCGCTATCGGCGTGGGCGCCACCGTTGAGGATGTTCATCATGGGAACCGGCAGGATGTGCGCGTTCGGACCGCCGACGTAGCGGTAGAGCGGCAGTTCAGCCGAATCGGCGGCGGCGATGGCGACAGCGAGCGAGACGCCGAGAATGGCGTTGGCGCCCAGGTTGCCCTTGTTGTCGGTGCCGTCGAGTTCGATCATGCCCTCGTCGATGGCGCGCTGTTCGCTGGCCTCATAGCCGAGCAGTTCCGGGGCGATTTGCTCGACGACGTTGTTGACGGCCTTGAGAACGCCCTTGCCGCCATAGCGATCCTTATCGCCATCCCGCAGCTCGACTGCCTCGAAAGCACCGGTCGACGCGCCCGAGGGGACCCCTGCGCGGCCCTCGGAACCATCGTCGAGGAGGGTATAAACCTCGACCGTCGGATTGCCGCGGGAGTCCAGGATCTCCCGGGCTTGAATCATGTCTATGGATGCCACTAGGGGCCACCTTTCAAACAGTATGGGTGCGGATGTGGAATCAGCCTAGCGAACCGTCTCGCCGTGTGAGCGACGCGGACCAAGGAGAAAAACGATTCGGCGAAAAATGTCGCGCGACATGGCCCCGCCGAGTGACGCCGACGGTGACCGACGACGGGAACGAGGCTTTTCCGGCCGGTCAGCGGACTTCGGCGGCGCTCTCGTCGCGGATGCGCTCGTGGTGACGGACGACTTCGCGGACGAGGAAGGTGAGGAACTTCTCGGCGAACTCCGGATCGAGCCCGGAGTCCTCGGCCAACGACCTGAGGCGAGCGATCTGCTCGGCCTCGCGGGCCGGGTCAGCCGGGGGAAGATCGCGTTGCGCTTTGATCTCGCCGACCCGTTGGGTGATCTTGAACCGTTCCGCCAAGAGATGGACGAGCGCGGCGTCGAGATTGTCGATCGACCGACGCGCCGCAGCCAATTCGGCCGGAATCTCAGACATCGCCCCTCCTTAGATGCGCTCCCCTGCCAACAAGCAAGGATGACGGGCCCGATTCTACGGTCCGCTGGGACGATCCCCAAGGAGAACGGCCCGGGACCACGCGGGCGACGGCCTCCGCCTCAGGCGAATGTCATCGGCCCGCGTGGCCCCGGTGAGTCCTCGTTAGTCGGTCTTCCTCTCCCGCGGTCGGCCGGAATAACCGAGTCCGACGATTGCGGCGCCGAGGCAGAGGAAGGCGACGACGATCAACCCGGACGGCACGGTCGATCCGGTGTTCGGAACGGTGCCACCGCCGCTGAGGCCCTTGCCACCGGCGCTGTACCCGTTACCGTTGCCGCCACCGTTCGTGCCACGCGGCTGGTTGCCCGCGTTGGGATCCGGCACCGGATCGGACACGCGCTGCTCGTCCGGAGTCGGGCTGGCCGTCGGCGTAGCTGTGCCATCGGCGACAGGCACCGGCGAGACGTTCACGCTCGCCGTGTCCGACGCGTCGGGCGCCGGATCCGTCTGGCCCGGGTCCGTAGTCGTCGTCTCCGTAACCGGATCAGTGGACGTCGTCTCCGTAACCGGATCGGCCGGATCGGTCGTGTAGTCCGGCGGCAGAGCCGCGAAGACGATCGGGAATGTCACGGGCGCGGGATTCGCGCTGTCGTCGACGAGGGCGGCGCTGACCGTGTACGTCTTCGCCTCCGAGGAGACGAGCGGCACCGAGACCACCCCGTTCTCGTCCGTCGCGACATTGATGGCACAGGTGTCATCGCCCGGTGCGGCGGCGGCCCGGTTGTCCGGGGTGAGGGTCGAACGCGGCTCCGTCGTCAAGCCCGAGGTCGGGGACGCGCTCGAAGTGATCTTGCGCACGAGCGACGTGCACACGAGGTTCGCGTCCTCCGCCAGCCTGAGGCCGTCCGGAAGGACGACACTGAGCATCTCGCCCACCATCGGGACATCGTCGTCGGTCGACAAGGTGCCCCGGGTGTCGGTGACGGTGAAGGTGACATACTGCACAGTCACGCCGTCAGCCGGCGTCTCAACCTTCTCGTCGCCGTCACCCTCGGTCTCCTGCCCCGGCAAACCGACCTGGGCGGTGATGACGGGCATCTTCTCCGGCGTCGGACTCGGCGACGTGGTCAGGGACGGAGAAGACGTGGCCGACTGGCTATCCTCCGGCTCAGGATCCGTCGACGTCCCGTCAGATGGCGTCGTCTCATCGGTGGTCGCATCGCTATCCGGCGACGATGGGCCCGTCGCCGACTCCGAAGCCTCCGGACTCGTCGAAGAGGTTGCTGTTTCCGTTTCGCTCGGATCATCCCCTGGCGACGTCGTCCCACCCGTGGTCTCATCACCACCCGGCGACGACGAAGCCGTCTGCGTCGCAGACTCCGAAGCATCCGGGTTATCCGGGGACGTCGAAGCCTCCGGACTCACCGAAACCGACGGACTCACCGAAACCGACGGGGACACCGACGCCTCCGGATCATCCGGCGGAAGAGCAGCGAAAACAACCGAAATCGTCGCATCATCCGGGTACTCGTCATCGACCAAAGACGCGCCCATGGTGTAGGTTCCCGCCTCCGAAGAGACGAGCGGCACCGAGACCAGGCCGTTCTCGTCGGTCGCGACGGTGATCGCGCACGTGTCATCGCCCGGTGCCGCAGCAGCCGCGTTATCCGGGGTCACGGTCGACGACGCCTGCGACGAAGGCTCGCACACGAGTTCCGAACCCTCAGGCAGCTGGAGACCATCCGGAAGAACGATCCGGACCATCTCACCCGCCACCGGCACATCGTCATCGGCCGACTCGGTGCCCCAGGTGTTCGTGACCGTGAACGTCACGTACTGCACGCTCGCACCGTCAGCCGGAGTCTCGGTCGTCTCTGCGCCGTCATCCTGCCCCGGCACACCGGTCTGAGCCGTGATCACCAGAGTCTCCTGCGGCGGCGTCGACGTCGGGGAAGGAGTCGGCGTAGGTGTCGGGGTCGTCGACTCCGTGGCCGCCGGACTATCTTCCGGCTCGGGATCCTTCGACGTCTCATCTCCGGAAGGCGTCGTCTCATCGGTGGTCTCATCACCATCCGGCGGCGTCGAACCCGTCTCACTCGGATCATCCCCAGGCGACGTCGTCCCACTCGTGGTCTCACCACCACCCGGCGACGCCGAACCCGTATCCGTCGGATCCTCCGGCGACGTCTCGCCACCCGACGGCGTCGTCTCATCGGTCGCCGGAGGCTCAGAACCTCCTGTGTCCGAAGAAGCGGAAGACGATGGCGTCGCCGTCGTGCTCGCCGAAGCCTCGGCCGTCGGTGTGGGTGTCGGTTCCGGCTCCGGTTCGGGCAGGAAGGTCACCTCGGCCGAGCCGGTGATGTCCGGATCGTTCTTGAGCTCCGCCTCGACGACGAGCGTGCCGTCGACGCTGGAACTGACGGTGATCTCCGCCGTGCCGTCCTCGCCGGTGGTGAGGGTGATCACGCACAGGCTCGGCGCCGCGAAGAGCGAGATGCCATTGCCGCCGGACTCGGCCAGCGAGACACAGCCCTTGGTCGTCGTGCCGTCGGATCCGGTCATCCATTCGCTCATCCCGCTCGGCAGCGTGACGACGACATTCTCACCGACCAACGGAACGTCGTCGGCGGTGTCCTCGGTGCCCTGGTCGTCGGTGACGACGAAGGTGATGGTCTTCGTGTCGGAGTCGTTGGCGTAGACGTCCTCCTCCGGAGTCACCGTCGCCGTGATCGTCGGCGCGTAGAACGAAAGATCTGTCGTCAGCAAGGTGACCGGATTCTCGACCGGCGTGCCATCCTCTGAGAGGGTCGTGGCCGATTCGAGGCCGCTCAACTTCACGGCGACGGTCGTCGTCCCCGCCGTCTGGCCGGAGACGTGGACGCTGTAGGTTCCGCTGTCCGAGTCGTAGACCGGCGTGCTCACCATGACGGGGCACGCGTCACTGATCGTCCCCTCGGCGTCAGGCTGGCACTCGGCCACCGGGTCCCCCGAGGCGTCGACCGGCACGACGGACAGACGCTCCGCCAAGTCGGAGGCCGTCACTCCCACCGGGAGAGAGCCATCGGCGGCCACGAGATCGAGCGCCGTGAACGACAGCGTGTAGTAGTCGGACCCACCGGCGAGGTAGGGGCCGGGCGCCTCACCGTCATCATCAGGGACGAGCGTGGCGCTATACCCGGAGACGGTCGTCGGCCAGCCGGATTGCGTGCCGGTGGTGTCGAAACCGATCTCGACATACTGCCCGTCCGAGGGCGTGAACTCGGTGTTGCCGGCCGACCGGTAGGTCACCTCGGCGTCCTCGGCGCCCCAGTTGTCGAGCCAGCTGAGACCCTCGGTCACCTTGAACTCCTGCGGCTGGACGCCTTCGGAGCCGGCGTCGGAATCGAGCGGGATGAAGGCTGTCCCCTCCTCGCTCGTGCCACCCGGGTCACTGCCGGCGAAGCCGCCCCAGGTCGAGACGCCGTCGCTGTTCGGATCGGTCAAGCGCAACCCGGCACAGGCCGGTTCCCAGTTCCCGCCATCCTCATCGGCGGCGTCGGAGTCGTTGAACGGATCATCCGGGTTGTCGGCGAGGTTCGGGTCGACGCAGTTGAGCGCCGCCTGGAAGGTGCCCGGCAAGGTGTACACCGGGTCGGTCGGCGAGGTGACAGTGAACGCCCCGCTGAAGGAATCCCAGGTGAAGGAGACGTCGCACGGCTCGTCGGCCGAACATGGACCATCGACGACGAAGTGCGCGTTGACGCCGAGGTCGCCCTGCTGGCCGGGCACGTTGACACGGCCCTCGTCCATCGGGTCGAGATCGGCCCGATCAGACGGCGTCAGCCCGTACCAGTTGGTCGCGGCGTTGTCCTCACTGCCGGGATAGTCGACGTAGATCTTGAAGGAGTACTCGCCCGGTTCGGTCACGCCGAAGGTTCCGGAATACTGGCCGGTCGTCGAATCGAAGTCGCTCAGCTGGATGGCCGAGCAGCCGTAATCCCAATTCTCGGCGCAGGCCTGAGGCCCGACGACGGTGTTGAAAGTGCCGGGAACCGTCACGGTGAGTTTGCCGTTCTCCAGCAAGACGGCCGTCGTCAACGGCGGGATCGAGATCGTGCCGGTGGCGATGTCCCACGTCGTCTGCTTGACGACCTCGTCGGCGTACTGGCCCTCGGACACGCCGGTGTCATCGGCCTGGACAGGATGGAGCGAATACGAACGCCCCGCCAGCCCCGACAAGGCCTGCGTCTGCGTCGTCGTCGTGGCGTTGACGACGATGAGCGCCGAATCGGTCGTCGGATCAAGGTCTCCAGAGGCGAGCGCGGCACGCAACTCGCCCGGATCCTCGATGAGCATCGAGAGGAACCCGGCCCGGGCGTCAGAGCCGCCGGAACTGGGGAAGACCACCCGTTCATTGATCTGCTCGGCAGTGTCGAGCGAGAACAACGGCGACGACGAGCGCACCCGGAGCAGGTCGAGCGCCATGCCCTGGGAGGTGAGGATGTCCGCTTGGGTCGGGATCGGCAAGTTGTTGAGCCGCCAATCCATCGCCGAGAAGTTGTCGCTGTTGGCCGCTTCCGTCTGAGCCGGAAGGCCCGTGCGGAAGGTCGACTCTTCACCGGACCAGTCGATCATGTTGAAGTGATCGCCGGAGTTATACGAGTTGGCGTCGAGCGACTTCGAGCGCAACAGGTCGGTGCCGGCGTGCCAGAAACCGACCGTCTGGGCCAACGCCACCGTCGAGAGGGAGACGGTGTTGTAACGGATCCGATCCGCCATCGACG
The DNA here is from genome assembly GCA_031262485.1 of Propionibacteriaceae bacterium. GTDB lineage: Bacteria > Actinomycetota > Actinomycetes > Propionibacteriales > Propionibacteriaceae > WQYJ01. The sequence continues at coordinate 113,111 of JAISHO010000022.1, read as the reverse complement.
TGTCCGTCGGCAGCTTCATCGCCAACTGGTCGAAGAGGGTCTGCTGGTCGTGGGCGTCGACATAAGTGACCGACTCCGACGGTTGCGAGGCGTACCCCGCTTGATAACACGTGCCCATGTAGGAGTACGAGTACAGGTTGCCGGCCATGCCCTGACGCACCGCGTCGGTGTTGCAATTGGTCGGCGCGCCGGTCGAGAAGCCGGCGGCCATCATGTCCGATTGACTGCCGCCGTGTTTGCCGACGGCGTCGCGCAATCGGTCGGAGAAGGTGCCGATGCCAGTGCCGTTGAGCTGCCCCTGCGTCGCCTGATAGAAGTAGGCGTTGTTCGCAGCCGAGCCGAAGTTCCAGCCCTCGCCGTAGAGATAGTAGGCCGGGTCGCCGTTCGCCTGATCGCCACGCAACAGCGAGAGGGCGGCCTGGAGTTTCTCCATGACGCCGACCGACTGGAAGCTCATGAGATCGAAGCGGAACCCGTCGACGCCGTAGTGCCCCGCCCACGTCATGATCGAATCGATCATGAGGCGAGTGTTCATGGCGTGCTCGGTGGCGAACTCATCACAACAGGTCGAGCGTTGCACCGTGCCTTGACCGTCGAGGCGGTGGTAGTAGCCGGGCACGATCTGGTCGTAGACACGATCCCACGTCTGCCCCGACGAATAGGTGTGGTTGTACACCTGGTCGAGGACGACACGCAGCCCGATGGCATGGAGCGCGTCGACCATGGCGGTGAACTCCTCCGACCGGGCTGAGCCGTTCTGGTTCTCCGTCGTCGCGTAGGAGCCCTCAGGCGCCATGTAGTGGAGCGGGTCGTAGCCCCAGTTGAAGCCGTCGGCGCTCGACTTCGTCGTTGTCACCTGCTCATTGGTGTAGGGATCGGTGTAGGTGACGCTCGAGGTGAGGTCCTCCTCGCATGCCCGATCACCATTGGTGCAGCCCGTCATGTTGGTCTGCTGGATGGTGCGGTCCTCCGGAATCGTCGCGATGTCGTTGACGGGCAGGAGATGGATCGTCGTGATCCCAGCCTCGGCCAGCTTCGTCAACTGCTCGATGCCGTTGGTTCCTTCCAAAGTGAAGGCCTTGTAGGTGCCCTTGTCGTCCTTTTGCACGACCGTGGCGTCGTTGATCGAGAAGTCGCGCACATGCAACTCGTAGATCATGTGGTCGGCCGAGGGGATCGTCTCCATGGCCGAGATCTTCTCCGGCAACTCGACGATGACGGCGTGGTTCGAATCGACCGTCAGCCCGATGGCGTAGGGATCGGACGTGACGTTCGTGACGACCTCGTCGATCTCCGGGACGTAGACGGTGACGTGCCAGTCGTAGGCGCGATCGATCCAGCCCGCCTCGCCGACGACCTGCCAGGTGCCGTCAGCTTGACGGGTGGCGGGATGGAGCGTGGGCGTCCCGGTGCCAGCGACATTGTCGTAGAGGGCGAGTTGGACGCCGGTGGCGTCGTCAGCGCACGTCCCGCTGGTGGCGGTGTACGGGGCGGTGGCGCATTCCTTGGCCGTCGGGGCCCACAGGGTGAGAGTGGGAACGCCGTCGCTCCAGGTCACTCCGAGATTGTCATTATTGCTCGCGTCGGCGTCGGTGTTGTTCGCCGCGACGATATCGACGAGGGTCCCCGCCGTGCCGACCGCATAGCTGCCGACGACACCGTCCGAGGAGACGACCGGCGCGCCCGAGGAGGCGTAGAGGTCGTCGAGCAAGCCGGCGGTCTGGGCGGCGGTCAACGCCGTCACCATGCCATCGGCGTCGTACTGGGCGACGAGCACCTGCCCCTTGGCCAGATCAGCCGCCGCCGAAGCGGTCCCCGCCGGAACCTTGAGGTAGAGATAGTTCGATCCCAACCACCCATAGGTGTCGTTGAGCGAGGCCGGCAGGCCGGTCAGACGCTCGAGGTCGGCCGTGGTGGCGGTGGTTCCCGCAGCCGCCGTGAAGCCACCATCGGCGCCAGCGGCGATGCCACCCTCAGGCGCGGTGACGAGCTTGTAGGTGGTCGACGAGTCCGAGGAAGTGGATTGATCCCAGCCCACCGGCCAAGCCACCGTGGTGTCGTCGAGCCAATAGGCGCGCACAGCGTCGGGCTCGGTCACCGCGGAGGCGGAGCCGGTGCAGGAAAGCGTGTACGGGCTGAGGTTGAACGAACAGGTGACGAAAGGCGATCCTTCATCGACGGTGAAACCATAGTTGTTGGCATTGGCTTGTTGCCCGTTGGATCCCCATTGGATCTCCCAGGCGTTCGCGTTCGTCGCGCCGTTGGCCACAACCTTGAGCTCATACGAACCTGGGTCCAACTTCATCGAGTAGGTGAACGTCCCATCACCATCGACATCCTGAAGCCATCCACTGATACACGTCGGATCCCAGTCATTCACGCAGCCGATCTGGGTGCCCATGCTCCCCACTAGGGTGAACATTCCTTGATCGGAGTTCGTGAAGAAGTGAGTCGTGGGGTCGTACCAGAAGGTGACCTCGCTCTGATCGGACGCCTTGTTCCGCGAAGAGTCGGGATGCGTGTACACGGAGTCGTAATCCGCATTCTCGGCGATGCCGAGACCCCACTGATCATTGTCGGGGTCATAGGGTTCGGCCGGTCCGTAGCTGACATCCCACGTGCCATCGAGGGCGACCTTGTAGTCATAGCTTCCCGAGGGCAACGAGAAATCACCCCGGTAGATGCCGGTGTCTTCGGTGACGGTGTCGTTGGCGCCGCCTGTGGTGGGGTCGACGAGGCTCAACGCGGTGTTCTCGCACGCGGGATCCCAGTCGTTGGCGCAGCCGAGGGCCTGGGAGTGGGTTCCAGGAACGTTGACCATCCCATAGTGGGTTCCGCTGCTCGGGGTGACCTTCGTGCCTACGGCGCCGAGGGCGGAGACGGCCGACATCGGGCCGCTGGCGTATTCCGTGACGACGCGATATTCGAAGACGGTTCCGGCGGGCACGTCGGAGACGTCGTGGAAGACGCGGGGGTTCGCCCCGGTGTCGGTGCCGAGCGTGGTCCACGTGGTCGTGCCGACCTCGCGGGCGGAGAACGTCGTCTGACTCCACACGTTCGGTGCGACGGTGGCGGTGATCGGCGCCAACCCGGTGACGTTCGAGGCGTCGCCGGCGGTGACGGACGGCGTGGGGATCGTCTCAGGGGCGGAGACCGGCTGGTCGGCCTGATAGACGACGGCGCCGAGCGCGGGCACCGTGAAGGTGAGCGAACCGTCGTCACCGGCGGTCACCGTCTCAGTGGCGCTCGAGGTCGAGTAGAGGAGCGTATAGGTCGCGCCAGGGGTCAGCGTCGTCACCTTCATGTCATGGGAGACAGTGTTGGAGTTGACGGCGACGAGATACTCACTGCGGTAATCGCTGGCGCCCAAGGTGTCGCTCACCCGAGAGAAAGCGTACGTATTGTCGTAATCGCCGAGGCTGATCTGCGCCCCGGAGACGAGGCCGGGGTGTTGCTCGCGCACGTCGGCCATCTGAGCCATCGCGGCGTACACCGCAGCGTCTGTCGACATGTGGGCCTCGGTACCCATCTCGGTGTTGTCGAGCAGCGGCTGGTTGATGTAATCAGCCGTCTCGTTGGGGAACATCGCCTGGCGAGAGGCTTTGTCGCCACCGGAACCGACGAACCCCTGCTCGTCGCCGTAGTAGACGACCGGCTGGCCGCGGGTGAACATCATGAGGGCGTGGGCCAACACCGAGCGCTGGACGCTTTGCTCACCCAAGCCGTTGGCGGTGTCGATGAAGTAGCCGATCCGGCCCATGTCGTGGTTGCCGAGGAAGGTGACGAGGTCCTGGGCATCGGAATGGGTCGTCGTGTAGTAGTCGTCGGCGGAGTAGAGGCCGGTCAGCATCTGGGCCGACCCGCCGCTCACCCACTGGCGCGCGACCGACTGGAAGGCGAAGTCGAGGACGGAATCCATCTCGGAGTTCCGCATGTACGGAGCGAGTTTGGTGGCGTCGGCGTCGTAGACCTCGGCGAATTCGAAGAAATGGTCGTCGTCGGTGGCGCTCTCGGCCGCTTCGGCGGCCGCGGCGTCCTCGAGGGCGGCGGTGAACTGCTGCCAGAAGGAGAAGTCGACATGCTTGCCGGTGTCGATACGGAACCCGTCGACGCCGAAGTCGACCCAGGTCGTGTAGATGTCAGTGAGGCAGCCGACGACGGCGGGGTCCTCGGTGAACAGATCGTCGAGGGCGTCGAAATCGCCCATCGTCGTCCACTCGCCGTCACCGATGTTCCAATCGATCTTGCCGCGGTTGTGGTAGAGGCTGACGTCGTTGAGGTCGCAGCCGGGGAAGACGAGCGTCTCCCCGTCGATCGAAGCCGTCTGGCCCGCCGTCACGATGTCGCCACCGGTGCGGACCGGCTGATAGGGGAAGCTCGTCATCGCGTCGAGCGTGGGGAAGGGATCCTCGCTCGACGGAGTCGCGTTCTCCTCGTTGCTCACAGCGAGCGCGGCGGGATCGAAAGTGTTGCCGTCGGCGTCGCGTGAGGGGTATTCGCTCTCAGAGACGTAGCGGCCGCCGTAGCCGTTGGGATCGTTGTAGGTGATGAGGTCGGCGGTGTGGTTGGCGATGATGTCGAAGTAGACCTTCATCCCCTTCTCATGGGCGGCGTCGATGAGATCGGCCAGTTCCGCGTTGGTGCCGAAGTGGGGGTCGATCTGGGTGAAGTCTTGGATCCAATACCCGTGGTAGCCGGCCGAGGCGCCGTCGCCCGTGCCCTGGACGTATTGGTTCTTGAACGAGGGGCTGAGCCAGATCGCCGTCGTGCCCAAACCCTTGATGTAGTCGAGGTTGGCTTTGAGTCCGGCCAGGTCGCCGCCTTGGTAGAAGCCCTGGTTCGTCGGGTCGTACCCGGTCTCCATGCGGTCGTCAGAATCCATTCCGGCTTTGTCGTTCGCGGTGTTTCCGTTGGCGAAACGATCAGCCATGACGAAGTAGAACTGTTGGCCGCCATCGGGATCGACGGCCGGGACCCCGACGAGGTTGGCGTCGTCGGCGGTGTAATCGCCCCGCATCGTCGGATCGACGAGGCCGAGGCTGTCGGTCGTGATGTCGTAGACGAAGGTGAGCTCGGTGTCGGCCGTCAACGTGAGCGGGATGTCGCCGTCGCCACCGTTGGCGCCCAGCGCCCCCGTCCACGAGCCGCCCTTGGCCAGTTTGTACTCCCAGGAGCCGGCCGGGACGGTCAGCGTCGCCTCCCACAGCCCGGGATCGGTGGCCGATTGGGTGAGCCCGGTGGTGGCGCACTCGGGATCCCAATCCGCCGCACAGCCCAGCTCGGTTTGGAAGGAGCCGGCGAGGACATAGTCGGTCCCAGCGGCATAGGCGGCTGGGGCGGAGAGCACGAACCCGGCCCCGACGCCGGCCACGGCCAGCGCGCAGGACACCCCAGAGATGACGAGTCCTCGAATCGCTCCCTGCCGCCCGTCGGCAGGGCGGGATTGACGATATGACAATGCTGACATGTCAGCCCCCGATCACAATGGTGCACAAGAGATATCACCCAAATGGTGAGCATCCAGCATTGGACGCTCACCATTCAGTATTGCACAATTTATGTGGGTGGGAACGGGAATTCGTTTTCCTTTTGGTAGTGGAAAACGACCACACCTGACCGAAAAACTCACACGTCGATCGACGCCGATCAAACGATGACGAGCTCGGCTTTCTGGAAATGTTTGAGATCCCCGAAACCAGTCGAGGCGAGGGTGCGACGCAGAGCCCCGACGAGGTTCATCGAACCATCCGCCACTGGGGAGGGGCCGAGCAGAATGCTGCGAAAATCGCCAATCGTCTCGAACCTCACACGCAACCCGCGCGACAAGGTCGGATGCCAGGCTTCGGGTCCCCAGTGATAGCCCCGTCCCGGCGCTTCGACGGCCCGAGCCAAGGGAACTCCGACCATGGCGGCGTCGGCCCCGCAGGCCAGTGCCTTGGCGATGTCACCGGAGCCGCCGACCGAACCGTCGGCGATGACATGGACATAGCGCCCACCCGACTCGTCCATGTAATCACGCCTAGCCGCGGCCACATCGGCCACCGCTGTCGCCATCGGCACCTCGATCCCCAGGACACGGCGCGTGGCCCGCCGCGCTCCCCCGCCGAAACCGACGAGGACGCCGGCCGCGCCGGCCCGCATGAGGTGGAACGCGGTGCGATAGTTGGCGCACCCCCCGGCGATGACGGGGACGTCGATCGAGGGGATGAAGGCGCCGAGATCGAGGGGATCTCCCTCCGATGCCAGGTGCTCGGCTGAGACGGTCGTGCCTCTCACGACGAGGAAGTCCGCCCCCGCCTCGGCGACGATCGGGCCATACCGGGCGGCGTGCTTGGGCGGGAGCGAGGCCGCGAACGGCACCTCCGCCGCCCGGATCTCAGCCAAACGGCTCCGCAGCAAGCCCTCGTCGATGGGGGCGGCGTAGATCTCCTGCATGCGTTTCGTCGCCGCCAACGTGTCATCGATCGCGGCCAACTCGTCGAACAAAGGCTGCGGATCCTCGTAGCGACTCCACAACCCTTCGAGGTTGAGGACGCCCAGACCGCCGAGGCGCCCCATGAGGATGACCGTCGCCGGCGACATCACCGAATCCATCGGCGCCGCCACGATCGGAAAGTCGAAGACGCAGGCGTCGATCCGCCACGTCAGATCGACATCGCTCAATCCCCGCGTTCGGCGCGAGGGGACGATGGCGACGTCATCGAAGGAATAGGCCTTCTCGGCCCGCTTGGACCGACCGATGTCATACACGGGGAGCCTCCTCAGGCGATCGCGGGACGAGGCCAGCATAGAGGCCCGGCGGGCGAGCCGGCGCCGATCGTCACGGCGAGGTATCTCGCTGGGCTCCGCCGTGGCCCCACGCTCACCTCACTGATGGGGCGAATAGTTCGGCGCCTCGATCGTCATCTGGATGTCGTGAGGGTGCGATTCGCGCAACCCGGCCGAGGTGATCCGAACGAAGCTGCCGCGCTCTTGGAGTTCGGGGATCGTGCGGGCGCCGGTGTAGAACATCGACTGGCGCAGCCCGCCGACGAGTTGGTAGGCGACGGCGGCGAGCGGGCCACGGTAGGCCACCTGCCCCTCGATCCCCTCGGGGATCAACTTGTCGTCCCCAGTGACGTCGGCCTGGAAATAGCGGTCCTTCGAGTAGGAGGCCTGTCGCCCGCGCGCCGCCATGGCGCCGAGCGAGCCCATGCCCCGGTACGACTTGAACTGCTTGCCGTTGATGAAGACGAGTTCTCCCGGGCTCTCCTCGCACCCAGCCAGGAGGGAGCCGAGCATGACGGTCGAGGCGCCCGCGACGATGGCCTTGGCGATGTCGCCAGAATATTGCAGGCCTCCGTCGCCGATGATCGGCACTCCGGCGGGGCGGGCGGCCCGGGCGGCGGCGTCGATCGCCGTGACTTGAGGCACGCCGATGCCGGAGACGACCCGTGTCGTGCAGATCGAGCCCGGCCCGACGCCGACCTTGATGCCGTCGGCGCCCGCCTCGACGAGCGCTTTCGCCCCGCCGTAGGTAGCGATGTTGCCCCCGACGATGTCGACCTCGCGGGCCGCCGGTTCGGCTTTGAGACGGGTGATCATGTCGACGACGGCCCGAGAATGACCATGGGCCGTGTCGACGATGAGGAGATCGACCCCGGCCTCGACGAGGCTCATGGCGCGCTTCCAGCCGTCGCCGAAGAACCCGACCGCCGCGCCGACCCGTAAGCGCCCGGCGCCGTCTTTGGAAGCGTTGGGGTACTTGCCCGATTTGACGAAGTCCTTGAGGGTGAACAGGCCGGTCAACTTGCCATCGGCGTCGACGAGGGGAAGCTTCTCTTTCTTGTGCTTCGCCATGAGGGCGTAGGCGTCGTCGTCGGAGATGCCCGGATGGCCGACGACGAGATTCTCCTTCGTCATGACATCGCGCACGAGACGGTTCGGATCATCCTCGAAGCGCATGTCGCGGTTCGTGATGATGCCGATGAGTCGATTGTCCTCATCGACGACCGGGAGCCCGGAGACCCGGTAGCGGCGGGCGAAATCCTCGACGTCGGCGATCGTCTTATCAGGGGAGATCGTGTAAGGGTCCGTCACCATGCCGGCCTCGGAGCGCTTGACGACATCGACGAGGTGGGCTTGGCGTTCGATCGGCAGGTTGCGGTGGAGGATGCCGATGCCGCCCTCCCGGGCCATGGCGATCGCCATCCGCTCCTCGGTCACCGTGTCCATCGCTGCCGAGAGAAGGGGGACTTTCAACTCGATGCGCCGCGACACCATCGTCGAGGTGTCGACTTCCGAGGGGATGACGTCGGATTCGGCCGGCTGGAGGAGGACGTCGTCGAAGGTGAGGCCAAGGGGAACGAACCGATCCGGCACGCCCGCCGGGCCGGTGGTGGGAACGGACTCGACAGCAGTGGGCTTGAGGTGATCGGGCTGCACTTCGGTAGAACCTCTTCTCGGGGTGACACGGGCACTCGTAGAGTATCGCGGGCTTCCATGAGAGGAAACGAACCGGGCGGGGTAGGTATTCCGTTCGGGCTTCGTGCGGCGTCACTGTGCGGCGGCGGGACTCACGAGGCGGGTGGGCGAACGCGCCCGACAGCCTTGATCTCATCACCACCATCCCCCTGCGATCGCGCCGTGAAGACTCTTCGACGCTCTCGGACAGATACCGCCACGCTCATCCCCATGGTCGTTCCCTGGACGCGAAAGAGCCCCGCCGGATCACCAGCGGGGCCCTTCCTTGACGTGTCAGCGTTCAGCCGAGACGGAGGCGACGATCACTTGTCGTCGTCGTCCTCTTCCGGCTTCTCGACGATGAGCGTCTCGGTGGTCAGCAAGAGACCAGCGATCGAGGCGGCGTTGGCCAGAGCCGAACGCGTCACCTTGACCGGGTCGATGACGCCGGCCTTGATGAGGTCGCCGTATTCGCCGGTGGAGGCGTTGTAGCCCTCGCCGTCGCCGAGTTCCTTGACCTTGGAGACGATGACGTAGCCCTGCTCGCCGCCGTTCTCGGCGATCCAGCGCAGCGGCTCGACGACCGAACGCGCCACGATGGCCACACCCGTCTTCTCGTCACCCGTCAGACCGAGACCGTCCTCGAGCACCTTGGCGGCATGGATGAGAGCGGCGCCGCCACCGGCGACGATGCCCTCCTCGATGGCCGCACGCGTGGCCGAGACGGCGTCTTCGATACGGTGCTTCTTCTCCTTGAGCTCGACCTCGGTGGCCGCGCCGACGCGGATGACGCCGACACCGCCGGCCAGCTTGGCGACACGCTCCTGGAGCTTCTCACGATCCCAATCGGAATCGGTCCGCTCGATCTCGGCGCGCAACTGCTCGACGCGAGCCTTGACCTCGGATTGTTCGCCGCCGCCGTCGATGACCGTCGTCGTGTCCTTGGTGACGACGACCCGGCCGGCCCGCCCGAGAACCTCGAGGCCGACCTGATCGAGCTTGAGGCCGATCTCCGGGGCGACGACCTGGCCGCCGGTGAGGATGGCGATGTCTTCCAGCATGGCCTTGCGGCGATCGCCGAAGGCCGGGGCCTTGACGGCGCAGGAGACGAAGGTGCCCTTGAGCTTGTTGACGACGAGCGTCGAGAGGGCTTCGCCGTCGACGTCCTCGGCGATGACGACGAGTTGGCCGCCCGCCGCGATGACCTTCTCCAGCAAGGGGAGCAGATCGTTCATCGAGGAGATCTTGCCCGAGTTGAGGAGGATGTACGGGTTCTCGAACACCGCTTCCATCGCCTCGGGATCGGTCACGAAGTACTGCGAGATGTAGCCCTTGTCGAACTGCATGCCCTCGGTGAACTCGAGCTCGGTGCCGAAGGTCTGCGACTCGTCGACGGTGATGACGCCATCTTTCGACACCTTGTCGAAGGCGTCGGCGATGAGTCGACCGATCTCCGGATCACGGCTCGAGATCGTGGCGACGTTCTCCATCGCGGCGGTCGTCTCGACGGCGTGAGAGGCCTTGGCCAACGCGTCGGAGACGGCCTCGACGGCCTTGTCGATCCCACGCTTGAGGCCGACAGGGTTGGCGCCGGAGGCGACCGCCCGCAGACCCTCGTGGACCATGGCCTGGGCCAGCACCGTGGCCGTCGTCGTGCCGTCGCCGGCGACGTCGTTCGTCTTGGTGGCGACTTCCTTGGCCAGCTGGGCGCCCAGGTTCTCATAGGGATCGGTCAGCTCGATCTCCTTGGCGACGGTGACGCCGTCGTTGGTGATCGTGGGAGCGCCCCACTTCTTGTCGAGGACGACGTAACGGCCCTTGGGGCCGAGCGTCACCTTGACGGTGTTCGCGAGGATGTCGACGCCGCGTTCGAGCGACCGGCGAGCCTCCTCATCGAAAGCGAGAATTTTCGGCATCTAGGTCAGCCTCACTTCACAACTTTGGCGAGGATGTCACGGGCGTTGAGCAGCAGGTACTCGTTGCCGTCGTACTTGACCTCGGTGCCGCCGTACTTGGAGAAGATGATGACGTCGCCCTCGGCGACATCCATCGGCACGCGCTTGCCGGAGTCATCGGTGCGACCGGGGCCGGTGGCGACGACCTTGCCCTCCTGCGGCTTCTCCTTGGCGGTGTCCGGGATGACGAGACCGGAAGCAGTCGTTTGCTCAGCCTCGAGCGGTTCGACGAGGACTCTGTCCTCGAGCGGCTTGATCGTGGTTGCCACGTTCAAGACCCCTTTCATATGTCGTGGCCATTAGGCCGTGGGACTCATGGGATGCCCACCGATGTCGTCGCGGTGCCACCGGGGGAAAGACCGGCCCCTCAACCTCCGGGCCCTGAGCCTGGAGACGGTGACGAGGAACCGTCTGGCACCCGAGGTGATCGAGTGCTAAAGCGAATCTATACCCCGCTTAGCACTCAGGCAAGCCGAGTGCTAGCACGACGTGTCCTGGCCAGGCCGAGCTTTCACCGCCGCGCGAACCCAGCGCCGCAGCTGGCTTTCACCGCCATACGAACCCGCGCGCCGCTCGGGTCGGACACGGTCGTCCACCCCGTCGATCCCCGCCTCGCCCGGCTTCGCCTGAGCTCACAGGCGGTGAACGACCACGACGACGGCGCGCGTCCGTCCGGCCTCGGTCAGCGGGGTGAGCACGATCGTCGCCGACCGAGATCCCCGCAAACGCAGCCGACGACGCAGCGCCGCCGGATCGACGTCGAGCCCGCGGACTTTGATCTCGAGCGTTCCGACTCCTTGGCGCGTGGCCCAGGCCCGCAACTGCCGTTCATCGAAGGGGAAGACCTCCTCGACGGCGAACGAGGTCGCCCACCCGTCCAGGCCTCGCTCTGCCGCCGCGACGTCGCCGGTGAGATAGGCGACGCCGTCAGCCACGGCGTGGGCGTCGAGCCGTTCGGCCAACGCGCCGATCGCCCGAGCCCGGATCACCGCCGGGTCGGGCTCGTGGAGGAACCCGGTGAGAGGGCCGAGCGGAACCGACGCCCGATCAGCCTCAAGGACGTGGGCTTGGGTCTCCCCCACGACGACGGCCGCCCGCCGCCCCGCGATCGCCCCGGGGCCGAACCACAAGCTCGTCTCGACGAGATCGCCCCGGTGGCTGACCCACAACGCCTCGGCCTGATCGGGAATGAGTCGATGGGGGAACCCCGGCGCCAGCTTGAGGACGACCGGCCCGCGATGCTTCTCGGCCAGCCCGCTCGCCCAGCCCCACGAGGGGGTGAGATCGTCGATCGACCAACTCCGTCCTCGTTCGCTGCGCCGGGCGGGGTCGGCGAAGAGCGCCGTTGTGGCGGCGGGAAGCGCGATCGCGGTGACGTCGGCGACGTCGACACGTCCGCGGACCCCTGCCAGATTGGCGGCCGCGAAGACGGCGGTGACCGGGTCGATCTCCACGCCGGTAACACCGATTCCTCGCGTGGCGGCTGCGAGGGCGTCGGCGCCGATCCCACAGCCGAGATCCCACAGATCGTCGGCCCCCGTCGCCTCCCTCAACCGCCCGGCCCGCCAGCGGGCGACCTCCCACCGGGTGGCCTGCTCGAGGCCGTCACGGGTGAGAAAGAGCGATCCAGCGAGGCCTGGAAATTTCTTCTTCGCCTCGCGTCGCAGAGTCACCTGGGCGGTGACAGCGGCGGCCCGCTCCGGGGTGAGCGTGCGGCGCAAGCGTGTCGCCACCGCCAGGGCTCCGGGATCGGGAACCTCGGCGATCTCCGCGAGAAAAGGCTGGGCCCGGGGGGAGACGAGCCAGCGGGCGGTCGCGAGATCCATGAGGTCAGCCTAAGTGGTCTATCGGGCCCCTCGTGGTCCCGCTCGCCCTGTCTCGGTTTCGACGGGGACCAACGAAGGCCCGCAACTTTAGGCACAGTTCGGCGACGGTCCGGCGTCGTCTCGCTGAAGAGACACGCGACATCTGGCTACAACCGCGGATAGACTGCCGCGCGTGAAGATCATCAAGAACATTCTGCTCGTCCTCGGACTGCTCGCCATCATCGCCGTCGGCGTCATGGCCTTTTTCAACTGGCAAGACATCCGCAATCTCTACTTCGTCGGCACAGCGAACCAGTCGTCGACGAGGCTGGAGAACCCCAACACGGAAATCCTCATCACCCTGGGCGCCGGCATGCTGGCTGGAGTCATCCTCGGCATGGGGATCGCCTTCCCGCGTCGGCGCAAGCCGAGCCAGAAGGACCTCGACGAGATGGTCCAGAAGGGCATCAAGGCCCATGACGAGGCCCAGACGGCCCGCACCATCGCCAGCGCCACCGGCTCGGCCGGGTGGAACACCGAAGCCGCCGAGCAGCCGCAAGAGCAACGCTGAAACCTCGCTCGTCAGGCTGGGACGATCTCGACGTCCCAGCTGGCGGGCTGCCCGTCGACATAGGGCATGACCCCGTGGAACTCGGCGACGCCGTCGTCGAGCAGGAGCGGCAGGAAGTGCCGGTCGCCAGGCCACAAGGGCAATTCGAGGCGAGCCAAGCGGCCGAGATCGATCCAGCCTGTCTCCCCTTCGTCCGATTGAGGGCGTAATGTCCCTTCCCAAGCGTCGATGAGGAAGATGAACCCGAACCAATCCTCGGCCTCGCCGTTCGCGTCGACGCCGAAGCCGGGCCAGGAGATCGTCCCTTTGAGACGAAGCCGCGTGGCCGTCAACCCGGATTCCTCGAAGAACTCCCGTCGCATCGCCGCGAAGATGTTCTCCCCGGCCTCGACCTTGCCGCCTAAGCCGTTGTATTTGCCACGGTGGAAATCCTCCGGGCGCCGGTTTCGATGGATGAGCAGCACCGTCCCCGCCTCGGGATCGATGGCGTACCCGAGGACTCCGAGCACCGGTCGATAACGCCTCTTCGGCTCATGGCTGTGAACCTGATCGTTCATTTCCGTGGCGTTCATCAGTCCTCCTCGACTTCGATCACGTGTTCGTCGCAGTGCTCCTCGACGATGTCGTCACTCTTGGGCGGGCAGAGAGACGACCCCGACCGGAAGGCCAGGATCGGCGCCGAAAGCGATCCCCGAAGGGGCGGCCCCATGGCGGATCAACTCGGAGCCGACGACGGCGATCATCGCCCCGTTGTCAGTGCACAGCGCCGGGCGCGGACGACGCAGTTCGACCCCAGCGGCCAGACACCGTTCCTCGAGCAGTTCGCGCAACCGCGAGTTGGCCGCCACCCCTCCTCCGAGCAGGAGGGAGCCGACGCCGAGGGTGCGGCAGGCGTCGACCGTCTTGGCGGTGAGGACATCGCAGACCGCCTCTTGAAAAGAAGCCGCCACATCGTCGACCGACACCTCCTCGCCGTCGCGGCGGCGCAACTCGACCCAGCGGGAGACGGCCGTCTTGAGGCCGGAGAAGGAGAAATCGAAGCGGTGCCGTTCGCGATCGCGTTCGCCGGTCAATCCCCGGGGGAAGCGGATGGCGTCGCGATCGCCCCGGCGGGCGGCGGCGTCGATGACGGGCCCGCCGGGATAGGGCAAGCCGAGCAGGCGGGCGACCTTGTCATACGCCTCACCGGCGGCGTCGTCGATCGTCGTGCCGATCTCGCTCACCGCGGTGACGTTGTCGACGCGAAGAATGTTCGTGTGCCCTCCGGAGACGAGGAGGGCGAGCGATGGCTCGGGCAGCGGGCCGTGCTCGAGCAGATCGACGGCGACGTGGCCGACGAGATGGTTGACGCCATAGAGAGGTTTGCCGATGGCGCTGGAGAGCGCTTTGGCCGCGGCCACCCCGACGGCGAGGGCCCCCATGAGCCCGGGGCCGGCCGTCACGGCGACAGCGTCGAGTTGCGTCAGGTCGACATCGGCCTCGGCCAAGGCCCGCTCGAGCGTGGGGACCATCTCCTCGAGGTGGGCCCGCGACGCGATCTCGGGAACGACGCCGCCGAAGCGGGCGTGCTCATCGACCGAGCTGGCGACGGCGTTGGCCAGCAGGGTGTTCCCGCGCACGATCCCGACGCCGGTCTCGTCGCAACTCGACTCGATGCCCAAGACGAGCGGTCCATCGCCCGGAATGGTGGTTGTCACAGTGGTAGTCGTCTCCGTCATCCGATTCCGCGCTCCTCGTTGTCGTCGGCGGCCTGACCCGCCTCCAGCGTGATGGGGCGGCTCATGACGAGGGCGTCACGACCCGGCCCGTAGTACTCGCCTCGCCGCGCGATCTCGGCGAAACCCATCGCTTCATAGAGCGCGATCGCCGCGTCGTTGCCGGCCTCGACCTCGAGCAGGCAGGTCTCCCCGCCGTGACGGGCGGCCCAGGCCAGTCCTCCTTCCAGGAGCGCCCTCGCCCACCCGCGACGGCGAAACGAGGGCAGCACCGCGACACGGAGGATGTCGGCCGTCTCCGCGGCCAAGGCGAGGTCCGAGACGGCCACCGCCCTTCCGTCGTAGCGGATCACACCGACCCAGCGACGGCTCACGCCCGCACCAGCGGACTGGCCGTGGACGACGTCATCCGACCACGATCGAGGCGACCATTCGCCGCCGAGACAGGTGCGCTCGAGCGTCATGATGGCGTCGAGGTCGTCGATCGTCGCCACCTCGATCCGTGCCGCGTCCTCCTGTGATGTCTCGCCCGGCCCCTGGTCGATCATCGCCCCTCCGCTAGGCGTAATCCCGGGGTGATGACGGATTTGCGGGTGGTCGCGGCGACGGCGTCGGGCCGACGCAGGTAGAGCGGTTCGCGACCGACCTCGGGCAGGAGCGCAGGGTGAGCGGCGGCGACCGCGACATCGACGAGAGCGAGCGAATCGGGATGCGCGCCGCCCCGGAGCCCCCCAGCCTCCGGGTGGACGATCGCTCCGGGGCCGAGGACGGGCAGATCGGGCAGCTCAGACGGTTTCGCGACGGCGGGATCGCCGATCCGGTTTCCCTCGGCGTCGTAGCGCGCCCAATACAACTCATGGCGGCGGGCGTCCAGGGCCGCGACGAAAGGCGTCGGGGACGTCTCGCCCCGGGTGAGGATCCATTGGCGGGCGAGGATGTCGAGGCTACAGACGTGTCGCACCGGGATCGCCAGGGCGGCTCCCAGCGTGGCGGCGGTCACGACGCCGACCCTCAAACCGGTGAAGGGCCCGGGGCCCATTCCGACGACGATGTCGGTGAGATCGGACAGGTTCGCCTCAACACTGGCGAGGGATTCCTCGATGAGCGGCATGAGCGTCTCCACATGGCGTCTCGTCTCCGACGTCGAGCGGCGGGCCAGGATCTCACCTTCGCCGCAGACCACACCGACGGACACCCCGGCCGAGGTGTCGATGCCGAGCACCAAGCCCTTCGGCGATGTCTCCCCCTCCGGCCTTCCAGCCGGGTCCACCACTGCTCGCTGCCTGCTCATGCCCATTCCTGTTCTTCCTGGCCGAGCGTTTTCGACCAATCGACACCGGCCCAGCGCTCCCCGACCGGGACGATCGTGATGACACGTGTCTCATCGAGCGGATCGGCCGAGCGGTCGAGGGTGATCTCGAGCCGGTCCTCGGCCAGGTGATCCGCCACCCCCGATCCCCACTCGACGACGGCGACGTTGCCCACCATGAGGGAATCGAGATCGAGATCGTCGACTTCGTCCCGGCTCGTCAAACGATAGGCGTCGACGTGGACGAGGCCGGGGCCCGAACCGGCGGAGGGGTGGATGCGCACGAGGACGAAGGTCGGCGAGATGATCGGCCCGGTGACCCCGAGCCCCTGGCCGATCCCTTGGGCCAGCACCGTCTTCCCCGCTCCGAGCGAGCCGGTGAGGATGATGAGGTCGCCCGCCCGCGTCACCTGAGCCAAGCGGCGCCCCAGCGCATGGGTGCTCTCAGCCGTCGCCGTCTCGAGACGAATCTCGGGGAACGCGCGATCGCTCGTCGTCTCTGTCATCGGGGTCATCGGTGAGTCAGTCTAGGCCGTGGCGCCGAATCTCGGTGCGGCCTCACGCCTGGCGGGCCGAACAGCGCCCTGGTTCAGCCGATCAGTCCGAGCACACCGTCGGCCATCATCTGCACGGCGATGGCGCTGAGGAGCAGACCGGCGATCCGCGTCAACAGCGTCGTCCCGGCCTCGCCGAGGATGCGGCTGATCGAACTGGCGAAACGAAGGAAGAGGTAGACGCTCACCATGGCGGCGAGGAGAGCGGCGCCGACGGTGACGTAACCGACGCCCGAGGTGTCTTGGACCGCCATCATCATCGCGACGATCGCCCCCGGCCCGGCCAGCAGCGGGGTGCCGAGGGGGACGATGGCGATGTTGACGTTCGGGGAGGCCGACGGCTCGACCTGGTCATACTTGCCCATGAGCAGTTCGAGGGCGACGAGGAGGAGGAGAAGACCACCGGAGATCTGCAGCGCCTCGACGGAGATCTTGAGGTAGAGGAGGATGAACTGCCCGAAGATGGCGAACGCGGCGATGACAGCGGTGGCGACCAGGCCCGCCCGTAAAGCCGCTTGATGGCGCAGCTTTGCCGGCAGGTTTTTCGTCAACCCGAGGAAGACGGGGAGCAATCCGGGGGGATCGAGGATGACCCACAAGGTCACGAATGTGGAGAGAAAGACATGACCGTGGTTCACATCCATCAGTGTAGAACCCTTCGACAAGAGTGAACATCACGACAAAGCGGGGAACCGTCGCCCCGTCCATCCTCAAGGAGAACGGCGCAGAGGCCGCGCCCCGGCAGGGCAACCGACCAGCAACTCCTCGACATCGACGACGAAACGTTGGCTGCCAATGATGCTGGCGGTTCCCCCCATGGGCGCTGGCACGGCGCCGCCCACGCTGCGGGAGGGGCCGTCGGCCGTCGAGTCGCGATCGGTCTCGTCGAGCCCGAGGCTTTGCCAGGCGATGGCGCGTCCGATCGGGGTGGCGCTGTCGGACCAGGGGTGGAACCCGTCGGAATAGAAGCCACCCATGTGCCGTAGCACCGTCAGGGTGGTGTCGGCGGTCTTGAGGACGTCGGCCGTGCAGGGATAGTCGTTGTCGACACGCCATTCGAAGGCTCCGTAAGCGGCGCCCAAGGAGGAATCCTTGATCGAATCCAACCCGGCGACCGCCAAGAGAAGGACACGACTGGCGTCACGGGTGGACAGCTGTTTCCCGCATAGAATGCGGGCGCAGAGGTGGTTCCATAACGCGTCAGGGTTCTCCGCCAAGGCGAGCGACGCTTTCGTCGCCCGCAAACGTCCGCCGTATTTCTGGAGCAGACCGACGGCGGTGGCGGCCAAGCGGAAATCGAGCACTGGAGTGGTGTGAGCCTCTCGTTTGATCTTCCCGGAGTACCAATCATCGAGATGTAAGCAGTGAGCGATCGCCTCGACGTCGACCCGCTTGAGAAACCCCGCCTCAGTCAAGGGCAGGCCTTTGGCTCCGGCCCGACGGATGAGCCAAGCCCAGGGTTGCACGGCGGCGCGGCGTTGCTCGGCGGTCGGTTCCGGTGGTGGCGTGGCGTCCGTGATCGCGCCGGTGAGGTGGAGCAGGGGGACGGGATCCCGCACCCGATCGAGAGACTCCGCGGCGACTGTCAGCATGACCGCGATCGACTCCCGGAAATCGTCAAGAACGGCTTTGAGGACGTCGTGATCAGACCCCGTCACTCCGAAGAGATCGGCTTCGTCGACGATGATGTCGCCAAGACCAGGCCCACCGAGAAGGCCTCCGGCGGACACGCCGTCCTTCCCCTCGTCGGAAAGTTTCCTCGTGTTCCGGGGCAAGGGGTTGCCAGAGGGGACCATAGCGAGATGGTAGGGGGCCATGGGCTCATCCTGGCGGGAAAATCGTCCAATCACAACGTTGACGTTGGGAAAGAATTTCCCCACCCTGGCCGAATTTTTTCGACCGCACCCTGTCTCGCACCGAGGACCACCGCGCCCACCCGGTTCGAACGTCGCTGGGACGACGGCGCGACGTGGGAAGATTTTCCTATGCCTACGACATCGGTGAGCACGACAGATCCCTCTGAGATCGACGCCTCGTCCAGCGACGGCGCCTCACCGACCCACCGGCACGTCGTCAGTTTTGTGCGCCGTGGCGCCCGTATGACATCGTCCCAACAACGGTGGCTCTCCACCTGGGGACCACGCTGGATCATCGACATGGGATGGTCGCCCCTGACCCCCTCCCCCGAGGCCCGGCCACTCGATCTCGACGCCATCTTCGGACGCGGCGGCCCCCTCGTCGTCGAGATCGGCATCGGTCACGGCGAATCGATCGTCGCCCGGGGCCGGGCTTGGCCTCAGGCCCGTTGTCTCGGATTCGAGGTCTTCGACGCCGCCCTCGCCTCGACCCTCGGCAAAATCGCCGCCGCGCAGATCGACAATGTCCGCTTACTGAAGGCGGACGCCGTCTGGGGCTTGACGACCCTGCTCGCCCCAGCCTCGATCGACGAGTTGCTCGTCTTCTTCCCCGACCCGTGGCCGAAGAAACGTCACCATAAACGTCGTCTCCTCTCCCCTGCGTTCGTCGCTCTCGCCGCCACCCGGCTGCGGCCCGGCGGAGTGATCCGCGTCGCCACCGACTGGGACGACTACGCTCGCGCCATCACCGAGGCTTTCGCCACCGAGCCACGCTTCCACCTCGAATCGACCGACCGTTTCGCCGGGCGCCCGGTCACGAAATTCGAGGCCCGGGCGCTGGCCGCCGGACGGACGATCCACGATTTCGCCTTCCGGCTCCAGACAGAGGACGACCATGGCTGAGACACGTCTGCGCCTCGACATCGCCTACGACGGCGCCGGATTCTCCGGGTGGGCCACCCAACCCGGCCGACGCACCGTCCAGGACACCGTCGAACAGGCCCTGGCCCAGATCCTCCGTTTGCCCGAACCGCCCCGCGTTTTCTGCGCCGGGCGAACCGACGCCGGCGTCCACGCCCGGGGGCAAGTCGCCCACACCGATCTGCCGGAGAACACCCCCACCCACCGGGGAGCCACGCTTGACACGATCGACGCGGTCGGCGGCTGGCTGCCCCGCGTGCTCCCCGACGACATCGTCCTCCGTCGAGCGGCCATCGCTCCGGCAGGGTTCGACGCCCGCTTCTCTGCTCTCCGTCGCCACTATTGCTACCGCTTGTGGGATGATCCCTACGCGGTCGATCCCCTGACCCGTTCGTTCACCGCGCTCGCCCTCGCTCCCCTCGACGTCGAGGCCATGGCGGCGGCGGCCGAGCGCCTCCTCGGGCTCCACGATTTCGCCGCCTTCTGCCGACCCAAGGAAGGGGGCACGACGATCCGCACCTTGCTTCGTCTCGAACCGGTCCGCCGACCGGACGGGCTCATCGAGATCGCGGTCTCGGCCGACGCCTTCGGCCATTCGATGGTGCGTTCCCTCGTCGGCGCTCTCACCGCCATCGGTCGTGGACGGCGCGATGCCTCTTGGTTGGCCGGATTGCTCGCCTTGGGTCGGCGGGCTCATGACGTGCAGGTCATGCCGGCCCGTGGTCTCACCCTGGAGAGGGTCGATTATCCTCCCGACTCTGCGCTGGCGGCCCGGGCGGAGGAGACGAAGACGGTACGCGTTTTACCCGAGGCCGATCCGGCCGCCCCACCCCAGCCCGAGGCATCGGAAGGAGAATCGTGAGCCACTATTTCGAGACCCCTGATCAGCCGGCTGATCTCTTCGAGGCGCCGATGACGTTGTGGGGCCACGAGGTCACTCTCCTCAGCTCGAACGGCGTGTTCTCCGCCCGGCGTCTCGACCCTGGCACCGCCGTTCTCTTACGGACGTGCGATCCTCCCACCGGCTCCCCCCGCCTGCTCGACCTCGGCTGCGGCATCGGCCCCATCACGTGTGCCCTCGGTCTGGCCGTTCCCCAGGCCCAGATCACCGCGATCGACGTCAACGAACGGGCCGTCGAGATGACCCGCCTCAACGCCGCCCGCCTCGGGCTGGGCGAACGCGTCACCGCGCTCACCCCCGATGAGGTCTCCGACGACGAACGATTCGATGAGATCTGGTCGAATCCCCCGATCCGGATCGGCAAGCCCGCCCTCCACTTGCTCCTGTCGACGTGGTTGTCCCGACTCAGCCCTCAGGGCCGGGCTTATCTCGTCGTCGCCCGCAATCTCGGCGCCGACTCCTTGGCCGGATGGCTCCTCGACGAAGGGTGGGATTGCCAGCGGCTCGGCTCAGCCAAGGGTTATCGCGTCTTCCGCGTCTCCGTCGGATGATCATCGAGTGGTGGAGTGGTGACCAAGGAGTCGCGGCCGGCGAGCGTTTTTCGCGTCGCCACCGGCTGATCGGGTGGTGAGAAAGCGATGGTCTATTTCGCAAGGGCTCTCGACGCCTCAAACCACTAAGGTAGGTGGGATAGCTTGCGAATTGTCGCGAGCCAGAATCAACCGCGACCAGAGAGAAGCATCATGGCTGTTTACACCTTGCCCGATCTCGACTACGACTACTCCGCCCTTGCCCCCCACATCGCTCCGGAGATCATGGAGCTTCACCATTCGAAGCACCATCAGGCCTATGTCACCGGCGCCAACACCGCGCTGGAGAAGATGGCCGAAGCCCGGGACAAGGGTGATTTCTCATCGCTCAGCAAGCTGGAGAAGGATCTCGCCTTCAACCTCGGCGGGCACATCAACCACTCCATCTTCTGGAAGGTGATGTCCCCCAACGGTGGTGGCGAGCCGACCGGTGACCTGGCCTCCGCCATCGACGAGACCTTCGGTGGCTTCGCACCGTTCCAGAAGCACTTCAACGAGAACGCCCTCGGCGTCCAAGGCTCCGGCTGGTCCGTCCTGGCCTGGGATGTCCTCGGCCAGCGTCTCGGCATCTACCAGCTCTTCGATCAGCAGGGCAACTTGCCGGCTGCGCAGATCCCCGTCCTTCAACTCGACATGTGGGAACACGCGTATTACCTGCAGTACAAGAACGTCAAGGCCGACTACGTGGCGTCGTGGTGGAACGTCGTCAATTGGGATGACGTCGCCGCTCGCTACGCCCGCGCCGTCGCCCAGACCCCGGGCCTCATCTGAGAGCCACGGGAACCGCCGGTTCTCAACGTTCGAGGGGCACGACCACTGCGGTCGTGCCCCTCGTCGTCTCAGATCCGCGATCGGCTCACAGGAACTCCCGGTGCAGGTCGATCATGGTGGCGATCGGCGTCGACCAAGGGTAGGCCTCGGCCCGGCGTCGGGCGGCCCGGCGGATCCCGGACCGGTCCGTTCGCAGCCGTGCCCACAGTCGTTCGACGGCGTCGGCCAAGAACACCGGATCCGGCTCGCCCCAATCGCCGCAGGTCTCATCGACGATTTCCCGGGCTCCGCCTTGATCGGAGGTGACGACAGGGGTGCCGCAGGCGAGAGCCTCCAACACGGCCAAGCCGAAAGTCTCCGCCGGGCAGACCGACAGGGAGATGTCGGCTTGGCGATAGGACGCCGCCAGGGCGTCGCGCCCATCGAGGTAGCCGTGGAAGAAAACGGGGGCGCCCTCGGCGATCATCGCCACCTCGTCGAGATGCGGACCGGTGCCGTAGACCTCCATCCTCAGATCGATGCCGCGGCGGTCGAGTTCGACGGCGGTGGCGACGGCCAGGTGGGGGCTCTTCTCCCGCGAGAGGCGGCCGGCGTAGATCAGCGACAGCGGGCGACCCCCCTCCGTCGCCTCGACCGATGCGTCCGGAGAAAGATTCTCAGAGTCTGGTGTGAAACGCTCGAGGTCGACGCCGAGGGGGACGATGCGCAGATCGGCGTCGACACCCTCCCATTCGCCCGCCGAATACTGTGAGGTCGTCACGACCCGGTCGTACCAGCGGGCGAGGCGGCGGTTGAGAACATGGACGGGGGTGGAGACGTCCATCCGCATGAACATCGACGCCATGTCGTCGAGGCGCTCATGGCTGAACAGGACGCTGCCGACACCATGGCGGCGAGCCCACAGCGCCGCCACCGTCATCGTCCACTTGTCGGAGACCTCGACCGAGGTGGGCTTGAAACGATCGAGGGCCTGACAGACCTTCCTCGGGCTGAGACATAGCCGGTAACCGCCCGTCACAGCCGGGGACGCGATCGACAGCGTCCACCCGGATTCCGATTCGCTGATGGCGTCCTGCGGGCCGGGAATGATGAGGATCCGCTCGAAGCCGGCCTCGGTGTAGCCCCGGCCCAAGGCGTCGACCGCCCGGCGCAACCCGCCTGAGGTCGGACCGACGAAATTCGCGATCTGGGCGATTCGTTCACCCGTCATCGTTCCACCTTCCCTTCCTGAAAAGTCCTCATGTAGACCTGCGGCCACCCTCCCAGGTGGGCAGGGTGGCCGCAGTCAAGCGTTACCGTGACCGATCAACGATCACGCAGGGCGACGAGGATCACTTCTTCTCGTCGTCATCCTCCGCCACCGCGGAGTCAGCGGCATCGGAGACAGCAGCGTCGGACTCGTCGGCGACGTCCTCGGCCACCTCGTCAACGGTGTCGTCGAGCGCGGCGACCGTCTCCTCGACGTCGTCAGCCGGGCTCTCCACCACGTCGGCGACCTCGTCGACCGTCTCCTCGACCTTGGCGGCGGCAGCGGCCGGCTTCGCGGCGGAGGCTTTGGCCACACGACCCTTGTTACGGCGCGATTCCTCGACCGACTCGCTGATGACCTCGATGATGGCCATCGGGGCGTTGTCACCCTTGCGGTTGCCGATCTTCGTGATCCGGGTGTAGCCACCCTCACGCTCGGCCAAAGCCGGCGCGATCTCGGTGAAGAGAACGTGGACGACGCTGCGATCGCGAATCGTCTGGAACACGATCCGGCGGGAGTGGAGATCACCGCGCTTCGCCTTCGTGATCAGCTTCTCGGCCAGGGGCTGAACGCGCTTGGCCCGCGTCTCCGTCGTCGTGATGCGACCGTGCTCGAACAGTTGGCTGGCCAAGTTGGCCAGGATGATCCGCTCATGAGCCGGGCTGCCGCCCAAACGAGGCCCTTTCGTCGGCTTTGGCATGGTGTCTTACTCCAAATATCTTGTTGTCGTGGACCGGATGGGCCCGGGATGTTCGAATGAGCTGATGCGTGCCGCTCAGAACTGCTCGGTCGAGTAGTCCGGCTCGGCGTCATAGGTGGGCGAGTAGCCGTCGAAGCCGGGGAGGGAATCTTTCAGACCCAAGCCCAGTTCCGTCAGTTTCGACTTGACCTCGTCGATCGACTTCTGGCCGAAGTTGCGGATGTCCATGAGATCCTGCTCGCTGCGGCCGACCAACTCGGAGACCGTGTGGATGCCCTCGCGCTTGAGGCAGTTGTACGACCGCATCGTCAAGCTGAGATCCTCGATCGGCATGGCGAGGTCCTGGGCCAACCGCTCGTCGACCGGGGAGGGACCAATCTCGATCCCCTCGGCTTCGACGTTGAGCTCTCGGGCCAGGGAGAAGAGCTCGACGAGCGTCTTCCCAGCCGAGGCGAGAGCGTCACGAGGCAGGATGGCCGGCTTCGTCTCAACATCGATGATGAGCTTGTCGAAGTCGGTGCGCGTCTCGACACGGGTCGCCTCGACGCGGTACGTCACCTTGAGAACCGGGGAATAGATCGAATCGACCGGGATCCGCCCGATCTCGTCGTCGACGCCCTTGTTGAGAACGGCGGAGACGTAGCCCCGGCCGCGCTCGACGGTGAACTCGATGTCGATCGACCCTTTCTCGCCGAGCGTGACGAGGTGAAGCTCGGGGTTGTAGACGGTGACACCGGAGGGAGCCGAGATATCAGCTGCGGTGACCTCGCCCGGGCCGGCTTTCTTGAGGTACATCTGAACCGGCTCGTCCTCGTCGGAGCCGAGCACGAGGCTCTTGACGTTGAGGATGAGTTCGGTGACGTCCTCGACGACGCCGGGAATAGTCGAGAATTCGTGCGAGACTCCCTGGATCTTGATGCTCGTGACGGCGGTGCCGGGGATCGAGCTGAGAAGGGTGCGGCGCAACGAATTTCCGAGAGTGTAGCCGAAGCCTGGTTCAAGCGGTTCGATGACGAACCGGGAACGGAATTCAGAGACTTCCTCTTCGTCGAGAGTGGGTCGCTGTGCGATCAACATAGTGGTGGTTGTCCTTTCCGCCGCCCGCTATATGACGACGAATCGTTGATGAACTGACGGACCCCCATCCCAGCCGTAGCCGGTGATGGGGACCGCCGAGAGATCACCGCGAATAAAGTTCGACGATGAGCTGTTCTTGAAGATCGATGACGATCTGATCGCGCGTCGGCAGCTGATGGATGATGATCCGCATCTGGCTGAGGCGAACATCCATCCAGGCCGGCACCGTCCGCTCGCCGTGGAGCTCACGGGCGATGAGGAAGGGGTGCAGATCGACCGACTTGGGCCGCACGTCGATGATGTCGTGCTGGGTGACCCTGAAGCTGGGGATATTGACCTTCTGCCCATTGACGAGGAAGTGGCCGTGGCTGACCAGCTGGCGGGCCTGGCGCCGGGTGGCGGCGAGGCCAGCGCGATAGATGACGTTGTCGAGGCGTGACTCGAGGATCTGCAGGAGGATGTCGCCGGTTTTGAGGTTCGAACGCGTCGCCTCCTCGTAGTAACGGCGGAACTGCTTCTCAAGCACGCCATAAGAGAAACGTGCCTTTTGCTTCTCTTTGAGCTGCTGTGAATACTCGGAATCCTTCGTCCGACCGCGACCGTGCATGCCGGGCGGGTAGGGACGCCGATCAAAAGCTTTGTCGTTTCCGACGAGGTCCACGCCGAGACGGCGGGACTTGCGGGTCAGTGGACCGGTGTAGCGGGCCATGGTGATGTCGTCCTTTTCTTCGATTCGGGTGGGTGAGGGTCAGACGCGACGGCGCTTCGGCTCGCGGCAACCATTGTGGGGAACAGGGGTGACGTCTTGGATCGCCCCCACTTCCAACCCGACGGCGCCGAGCGACCGGATGGCCGTCTCACGCCCCGAACCCGGGCCCTTGACGAAAACATCGACCCGCTTCATGCCGTGCTCCATGGCACGACGGCCGGCCGCCTCCGCCGCCATCTGAGCGGCGTAGGGCGTCGACTTGCGGGAGCCCTTGAACCCGACAGTGCCGGCGGAGGCCCAAGAGATGACCGCGCCAGTCGGATCCGTGATTGAAATGATGGTGTTGTTGAACGTCGACTTGATATGAGCCTGGCCGACGAGGATGTTCTTGCGTTCCTTGCGGCGCACCTTCGTCTTCGCGGCGGCCTTACGACTTGCAGTTGCCATGGATTATCTCTTCACTTCCTCGCGGGTCAGCGCGCCTTCTTCTTACCGGCGACGGCCTTCTTCTTGCCCTTGCGGGTGCGCGCGTTGGTTCGCGTGCGCTGTCCCCGCACCGGCAGGCCGGAACGGTGGCGACGTCCTTGATAGTTGCCGATCTCGATCTTGCGGCGGATATCGGCCGCGACCGAACGGCGCAGATCGCCTTCGATCTCGTAATTGGCTTCGATGAAATCGCGGAGCTGGACGAGCTGCTCGTCCGTCAATTCATGCACCCGGATATCTCCGCTGATGCCGGTGGCTTCGAGAATCTTCGCGGCTCGGGTACGGCCGATGCCGAAGATGTAGGTGAGCGCGATCTCCAGACGCTTCTCGCGTGGCAGATCGACACCGATGAGGCGTGCCATAGGGCGGTGTCCCTTTCGGATGGACTAGGCGTGTGACCGCCTAGGTCGAAGGTGTCGGACGTGACGCGTTCCCCGAACCGGGGCCCCGGCCTTCGTCCGGGGGTGAACCGAAGCGGGATGACCCGCCGCAGTGTGCGTTCACGCTGTCTGAGCGCCCGGACGGACCAAAAGACCCGAGCCAGGCGCGATATTCAGTTGTGTTCGTCGATACGGCGCCCGTGGGATGATCGCTCATCCGGCCCGGGCGTCGCGATCGCCCACCCCGGTCGAACCAGGGCGGGCGAAAGCTGATGGAGGCTGATGGGCTTGCCTCAGCCTTGACGCTGCTTGTGACGCGGGTTGTCGCAGATGACCATGACACGTCCGTGACGACGGATCACCTTGCACTTGTCACAGATGCGCTTGACGCTCGGCTGAACCTTCATTTCGGCTCACTTTCTCCTTCACGGCTCCGGGTCACCTCACGGGCGACGACCGGCGGCCCACTGTTCTGCTACTTCGATCGGCTCGCGTCTACTTGTGACGGTAGACGATACGACCTCGGGCCAGGTCGTACGGGGATAGTTCGACGACGACACGATCCGACGGCAGGATGCGGATGTAGTGTTGCCGCATTTTGCCGGAGATCGTCGCCAAGACCTTGTGGCCATTCGTCAATTCGACCCGGAACATCGCGTTCGGCAACGCCTCGACGACTGTTCCCTCGACCTCAAGGGCTCCTTCTTTTTTCGCCATGAACTCTCTCGCGTACAGTAACCAGTCGAACCCGGGAATTATTCCTGAGCCTCAGCGTGGCCCCCGTGGAGACGGGAACTCGCCTCAGCGACTCAAGAGATTCACCGAGCGTTGACGCAGACATACGTCTACAGACAACCAAGCCGGTATTTTACTCCGTCCATCCCAAGTTCCCAAATCCGAGTGATCCAGGCCTGGTGACGGGGATGACAAGGTTAGGGGTCGATCGCTTCCTCGGCGGCGCGATCGCCCGTCAGCGCGGCCCCGGCACGCCGTCCTCCGACGCCCGATCGGCCTCACGACGAGCGGAGCGACGCAGTTCCCCGGGCATGGCGAAAGTGATCGTCTCCGCCACGACTGGGCGCTCGACCACCTCGGTGTACCCCTCCTCGCCGAGGCGGGCGACGACGTCCTGGACGAGACGCTCGGGCACCGACGCTCCCGAGGTCACCCCGACGCTCGTGGCGCCGGCCCACCAGGCGGGATCCAACTCGTCGGCCGAATCGACCCGATGAGCGGGAGTGCCGGCTTCCTCGGCCACTTCGACGAGGCGGACCGAATTCGAGGAGTTGCGTGATCCGACGACGATGATGACGTCGGTCTCAGGAGCGATCGCCTTGACGGCGCGTTGTCGATTCTGGGTGGCGTAGCAGATGTCCTCGCTCGGCGGATCGATGAGACGGGGATAACGTTCGCGCAAGCAGGCGATGGTCTCGCGCGTCTCGTCGACGCTGAGGGTGGTCTGAGTGAGATAGGCGACTCGATCGGGATCGGGCAGGTCGAGGCCCTCGACGTCGTCGGCTCGCTCGACGAGGTGGATCCGCTCGGGCGCCTCCCCCATCGTGCCCTCGACCTCCTCGTGGCCGGCGTGCCCGATGAGGACGATGTCGTCGCCGGCGGCGGCCAACCGCCTAGCCTCCCGGTGGACCTTCGAGACGAGCGGGCAGGTCGCGTCGATCGTGACCAACCCCCGGGTGGCGGCCGTCTCACGCACCGCTGGGGAGACGCCGTGGGCCGAGAAGACGACCGTCGCGCCTTCGGGCACCTCGTCGGCCTCAGCGACAAAGATCGCCCCCCGGGCCTGGAGATCCGAGACGACATGACGATTGTGCACGATCTCGCGCCGAACATAGATCGGGCCCTCGTGGGTCTCGAGGAGGCGCTCGACCGTCGCGATGGCACGGTCGACGCCGGCGCAATAGCCACGCGGGGCGGCCACGACGACTTTGCCCCGTGGGGAGGAACTCATGGCAGGCATCTCCTCAGCATACGAGTGCGGCCGGGTCGCCATTTACAGCTCTGTGGTTTAGGCCATAGGTTGTACATTGGTGGGGGTTGTGAGTGGTGGAACCTTTCAACGAGTCACCGCCATCTCCGCTCAGCGGCCGCGTCAACCCCGAACACCGGCCCAAGTGAGGCCTCTACCCGAATCGGCCCCGACGAAGGAAGACAACACGATGACTTTGACTGTGGGAATCTATGCGTTCGACGGAATGGAACTGCTCGATCATGCCGGGCCCTTCCAAGTCTTCTCGACTGCCTCCCGGTTAGCCGGGGAAGACGGCGACTCGGAGATCTTCTCGGTCGTCACTCTGGCCGCCTCGATGGATCCAGTGACGGCCCGCGGTGGCGCCCGGATCCTGCCCGACGCGACGAACCACGACGCCCCGGCGCTCGACTGCCTCATCATCCCCGGCGGGCACGTCGGGGTCGACGCCCAGATCAGTGGGACCGACGTCGTCGATTGGGTGCGGAGCCAAGCCGAGCAGGTCCGCATCCTCGCCAGCGTCTGCACCGGCGCGTTCATCCTCGCCGCCGCCGGCCTGCTCGACGGCAAGAAGGCGACGACCCACGCCCACTACACCGATGAACTACGTCGCCGTCATCCCCAAGTGACGGTGTTGGAGAACCGCCGCTGGGTCGACGAGGGATCGATCATCACCTCGGCCGGGATGACAGCCGGCATCGACATGAGCCTTCATCTCGTCGAGCGCCTGGCCAACCGCGATCTGTCAGTTGCGACCGCTCGCCAGATGGAGCTGTGAGCGAACAGACGCTCGCCTGACGGTGAGCGATCGCGCTCGGCTCGGTCCCCCGAACTCTCAGACACAGCCGTGGGGCCCCTGGATCATCCAGGGGCCCCACGTTTGGTTTGTGAGAGAGATCGGTCAGTCGGTCACTCGACGACGTCTTCGTCCACCCAGTCGAAGGTCTTGGTGACGGCCTTCTTCCAGTTGCGGTAGAGACGTTCGGATTCCTTCTCGTCCATCTCGGGCGACCAACGGACGTCCTCGGCCCAGTTGTCGATGACGTCCTGCTCGCCGTTCCAATACCCGACAGCGATGCCGGCCGCGTAAGCGGCGCCCAGCGCCGTCGTCTCGGCGACGACCGGACGGATCGTCGGAACGCGCACGAGATCGGCCTGGAACTGCATGAGGGTCTTGTTGGCCGTCATGCCGCCATCGACCTTGAGCTCGGCCAGCTTGGCGCCGGAGTCGGCCTCCATGGCGTCGAGCACCTCGCGGGTCTGATAGGCCGTCGACTCGAGCGCCGCCCGAGCGATGTGGCCGCGGTTGACGTAGCGAGTCAAACCGACGATCGCGCCACGGGCGTCGCTACGCCAATAGGGAGCGAACAGGCCGGAGAAGGCGGGCACGAAGTAGCAGCCGCCATTGTCCTCGACGCTGAGCGCGAGCTCTTCGACCTCGGGCGAGGTGCGGATGAGCTTGAGGTTGTCACGCAGCCACTGGATGAGCGATCCGGTGACGGCGATCGAACCCTCGAGGGCGTACACCGGCTTGTCGTCGCCGATCTTGTAGGCCACCGTCGTGAGCAGACCGTTCTTCGAGAAGACGGGCTCCTCACCGGTGTTCATGAGCATGAAACACCCGGTGCCATACGTGTTCTTGGCCTGGCCGACCTCGAAGCAGGCTTGACCGAAGGTGGCGGCCTGCTGGTCGCCGAGGATGCCGGCGATCGGCAGTCCGGCGACGACCGGGGTCGTGGCGTTTCCGTAGACCTTCGAGCTCGAGACGATCTCGGGCAGCATCGACATCGGGATGGTCATGTCCTTGGCGATGTCCTCGACCCACGACAGGGTGCGCACATCCATGAGCATGGTGCGCGACGCGTTCGTGACGTCGGTGACGTGAAGGCCACCATTGACGCCGCCGGTGAGGTTCCACACCAGCCAGCTGTCGACCGTGCCCATGACGAGATCGCCGGCTTCCGCCTTGGCGCGAGCGCCGTCGACGTTGTCGAGAATCCACTTGACCTTCGGGCCGCAGAAGTACGTCGCCAACGGCAGGCCGGTGACAGGACGATACTTGTCCTGATCGCCGCCGCCGAGTTCGTCGATGATCTTCGAGGTCCGCGTGTCCTGCCAGACGATCGCGTTGTAGACCGGCTTGCCAGTCGTCTTGTCCCACACGATCGTGGTCTCACGCTGGTTGGTGATGCCGATCGAGACGATGTCTTCTTTCGTCACCGAAGCGGCGTTGAGCGCCCCCTCGATGACCTGGACGGTGCGCGTCCAGATCTCGATCGGATCATGTTCGACCCAGCCGGCCCGGGGGAAGATTTGCTCATGCTCCAGTTGGTGCGACGCGACGATACGGCCTTCATGGTTGAAGACGATCGCGCGTGAGCTCGTCGTTCCCGAGTCGATCGCGAGTACAAACTTCTCTGACATTATTTCTCTCTTCCTCGTTGAAGGGGGATGGATTTATTCAAGGTGATCAGACCGTGAAGAACGGCACGAAGTTGACCAGAAGACCGGCGACGACGCCACCGATGATCGGGCCGACGACCGGCACCCAGGCGTAGCCCCAGTTGGCGCTGCCCTTGTTGGGCGACGGCATGACGGCGAACCAGAGGCGCGGACCGAGGTCACGAGCTGGGTTGATGGCGTACCCCGTCGGGCCACCGAGCGAGGCGCCGATGCCGACGATGAGGACGGCCACGCCGAGCGCGCCGAGCCAGCCAAGATTGGAGACGGGCGTGCCAGTGGCGGCTTCGCTCGTGCCCCGGCCGACGCAGAAGATCACGAAGACGAGCACGAAGGTGGCGATCGCCTCAGTGACGACGTTCCAGACCGGAGCCTTGATCTGGGGGCCGGTGGAGAAAGCGCCAAGCTTCGAGCCCGCGGGCTGATCGGCGTCGAACTGCTTCTTGTATGCCAGCCAGCAGAGCGCGGCGCCGACGAAGGCTCCGAGGAACTGGGCGACAATGTAAATGATAGTCGTGGCGGCGGTCACCGGAACGGCGTTCTCAGCGCCTTCAGAACCGACGTAGTAGTCGGCGCCAGAGGCGACCGTGCCGAGCGTGACGGCCGGGTTGAGGTGCCCACCAGTTTTGAAGGCGACAAGGGCGCCGGCGAAGACGGCGATGCCCCAGCCCCAGTTGATGGTGAGCCAGCCCGCACCCTTCGCATTGCTGTGGTTGAAGCTGGTAGCAGCGCAGACGCCGGCGCCCAGCAGAAGGAGCATTGCGGTACCCATGAACTCGGACAGGAAGACTTGACCGAGTGAGAGTTCCAGAGGCATGAATTCCTCACTTTCTGACACCTTGCGTGGCGTCACGTATCTTGGGCCCATCGTCTCACAGCTTGAATTGTCATCAGTGTTGATCACTCATGACTGCGCTGTCAGCGATATAAGGCCAAGTCACGGCCATGAACCGCCTCTCGAAAGTTCACCGCCGCATCATTGCGTGCATAGACGATCAAAGAGCTTCTTCTCTCGCCACCCCGCCCAACCGGCGATCTTCAGCAAGCCACCCAGGGCGTGACGGATTCATCATTCCAAGAAGTTGGGCCCTACGCCAGTGTCTGGCTTGTGGTTTTCTCCCTATTTTCCCTATGTCGTTAAATAAATAAACTGACAGTAAAAAATGAAATATACCATATAGTGAGACAGTTGGAGGGGAGATCGCCCGCTCAATCGGCCAAGGGACCGAAGGGGATTCCGTGACGACCCAGTAGCTCTTCTCCCCCGTCCTCAGCGGTGAGGACCCAGACTCCCCGGTCGGTCACGGTGATGGTGTGCTCCCAGTGCGCGGCCCAGGAGCCATCGGTCGTGACGACCGTCCAGTCGTCGTCGAGGATGGCGACCCGGTTCGTGCCCAGGGTGACCATCGGTTCGATCGCGAGCGCCATGCCGGTGCGGATGACGGGCCCACGGCCGGCCCTGCCGTAGTTGGGGATCGATGGCTCCTGATGCATCGCCGTTCCAATGCCATGTCCGGTGAACTCCTTGACGATGCCATAACGGGTGTCGTGGGATCGGAGGGATTCCTCGACGGCGGCGGAGATGTCGCCGATCCGGGAGCCGAGGCGGGCGGCTGCGATACCGGCCCACAACGCTTCGTGGGTGTCGGCGACGAGTCGATGGGCCTCGGGGCTGACGGCCCCGATCTCGACGGTGCGTGCGGCGTCGCCGTGATAACCGTCGAGGAGGGCGCCGAAGTCGATCGAGAGGAGGTCGCCGTCAGCCAGGACTCGCTCACTCGAGGGGATGCCGTGGACGACCTCGTCGTCGACCGAGACGCAGGTGACCGCAGGATAGGGGGCGACCCCGCCGGGGGCGTAACCGAGGAAGGAAGATGTCGCCCCGGCCTCGGCCAAGACCTCGACGGCGATGGCGTCCACCTCGGCAGTCGTCATTCCGACGGTGACGGCGTCCTCCATGACGGTGAGAGCACGAGCGACGACGAGGCCGGCTCGGCGCATGCGCAACAACTGCGGGGTGTTCTTGATCTCGATTCCGCTATCACGACGACGTCGCATCGCAGTCCTCTCATAGATAATGGTGTTGTGGAGGGGTCTCCACGTCAGCCGGTTCGAGCGATCCCCCACCGAGGAGATTCGTATTCCCAAGATAAACGTCGATGGTGCGAGGCGATCAGCCCCGCACCATCATGACGTCAGAAAAGAAGACTCAGGCGGATTTCTTCTCTAAAGCGGCGACGATGCGATCGTTGACCTCGGCCACTTCACCCAGGCCGTCGACCTCGACGAGGAGACCGCGGTCACGGTAGAGCGCCAAGAGCGGCTCCGTCTCGTCGGCGTAAACCTTGAAGCGATTCCTGATGGTTTCTTCGTTGTCATCTTCGCGATGCTCGATCTCGGCCCGTTTCATCATCCGGGCGACGAGGACCTCGTCACTGACGACGAGTGAGAGAACAGCGTCGAGCGGAGTGCCGAGCTTGTCAAGAATCTCGTCGAGCGACTTGGCCTGGGGCACGGTGCGGGGGAAGCCGTCGAGGAGGAATCCCTGCGCCGCGTCGGGCTGAGCCAGACGATCGGCCACCAGTTGCGTCGTGACATCGTCAGGGACGAGTTCGCCGCGGTTCATGATCTCGCTGACGACTTTGCCCAACTCAGTCTGCTCGGCCACGTTGGAGCGGAAGATCGCGCCGGTCGAGATCGCCGGAATACCGAAGTGTTCGGCGATGACGACGCCTTGGGTGCCTTTACCGGCGCCAGGAGGGCCCATGATGAGCATGCGCATAAGAGTGATCCTTCGTAGGTGAGATGCGTGAGCGCCACGGATGCCCGCAGCACCCCTCACCTTACTTGAGGAAACCTTCGTAGGAGCGCTGTTCGAGCTGGCTCTCGATCTGCTTGACGGTGTCCAACCCGACGCCCACGATGATGAGGATCGACGTTCCGCCGAAGGGGAAGTTCTGGTTGGCGCCGACAAGGATGAAGGCAAGAGTCGGGATGAGCGCGATGAGCGCGAGGTAGAGCGAACCGGGAGCTGTCAGACGTGAGAGCACGTAGGAGAGGTAACGCTCGGTCGGGGCGCCGGCCCGGATGCCCGGAATGAATCCGCCGTACTTCTTCATGTTGTCCGAGACCTCTTGCGGGTTGAAGGAGATCGAGACGTAGAAGTAACAGAAGGCGATGATGAGAACAAAGAAGATGAGGTTGTACGACCAGTGGTCGCCGCCGACGAAGTAGCGGCCGATCCAGGCGGCCCCGGGGCCCGTCGGGTTGAGCTGGGCGTAAAGCGCCGGCAAGTACATGATCGACGAGGCGAAGATGACGGGGATGACACCGGACTGGTTGACCTTGAGCGGGATGTAGGTCTTCGTGCCGCCGTACATCTTCCGTCCGACCATGCGCTTGGCGTATTGGACGGGGATACGGCGCTGGCCCTGTTCCATGAAGATGATGCCGAGCATGACGAGCAAGCCGATGGCGATGACGAGGAGGAAGAGGAACCATCCCTGATCGGCGCCATCGGAGTGGGCGACCTTGATGCCCCACAGCGAAGCGGGGAACTGCGCGGCGATGGTGACAAACATGAGGATCGACATCCCCCGGCCGACGCCGCGTTCCGTGATGAGCTCGCCGAGCCACATGACGATGCCGGTGCCGCCGGTCATCGTGAGGATCATGACGATCACCGGGAAAAGGGCCTTGTCGTGTACGACGCCGGTGCAGCCCTGGAAGATTTGGTCGTTGACGGCCATGGTGACATAGGCCGTCGAGTTGAGGACGGCCAGCACCAGGGTGAGATACCGCGTGTACTGGGTGATCTTCTCCTGGCCGGATGCCCCCTCTTTCTTGAGGGTGGCCAACCGGGGAACGACGACCGTCATGAGCTGAAGGATGATGCTGGCCGTGATGTACGGCATGATGCCGAGGGCGAAGATCGCCATTTGGAGCATGGCTCCGCCGGAGAACAGGTTGATCATCGAATAGAGACCAGCCTGCTCGCCGACCTGGGCCGCCGAGGCGCATTCCTCGAGTTGGGAGACGTTGACGTTCGGCACCGGCACCGTCGAACCGACGCGGAAGATTGCGACGATGCCCAAGGTGAAGAGGACCTTCTTACGAAGGTCAGGAGACCTCAGCACATTCAAAAACGCTTGCAGCATTTCTTTTCAACCCTCCAGTTGATCGAGCGACTTGCCGGAGCACAGCACCGGTCAGACCGTCTGCACCGATCCGCCAGCTTTCTCGATCTTGTCCTTCGCCGAAGCGGAGAACGCCTGAGCCGTCACCTGGACGGGGACGGCGATCTCGCCGTTGCCGAGAACCTTGACCGGCGCGTTCGGACGCACCGCGCCCTTGGCGACGAGATCGTCGACACTCACCTTACCGCCCTGCGGGAACAACTCCCCCAGGCGCGCCACGTTGACGACTTGGTATTCCACCCGGAAGGGGTTCTTGAAGCCCTTCATCTTGGGCAGCCGCATGTGCAGCGGCATCTGGCCGCCCTCGAAGTTCTCGGGGACGTTCTTACGCGCGCCGGTGCCCTTGGTGCCCCGGCCAGCCGTCTTGCCCTTGGAGCCCTCGCCCCGCCCGACACGGGTCTTGGGGGTATGAGCGCCTGGAGCAGGACGGAGATGGTGCAGTTGCAATGCCATGTCAGTCAACTTCCTCAACGGTCACGAGGTGGGAGACGGTCCGGACCATGCCGCGGACACGATCGTCATACTCTCGTTCGACGCTGTCACCGATCTTCTTGAGACCGAGCGTACGAAGCGTCGCCTTCTGATTCTTCAGACCCGCGATAGTGGAGCGAATCTGGGTGATGCGCACCTGCGGCGCATTCTTGTCACTGGTCGCCATCAGTGTTCTCCTTGGCTGCGCGCTTTCAGCAGGGCGGCCGGAGTGACGTCCTCGACGGACATGCCGCGCCGGCGGGCCACCTGCTCCGGTTCCTCCAGGCTGCGCAGCGCCGCCACGGTGGCGTGGACGACGTTGATCGCGTTCGAAGAACCGAGGGATTTCGCCAGAACGTCAGAGATTCCAGCGCATTCGAGGACGGCGCGGGCCGAGCCACCGGCGATGACGCCGGTACCGGGAGAAGCCGGGCGCAGCATGACGACACCAGCCGCCTCCTCGCCCTGGACCGGATGCGGGATCGTGCCGAGGATGCGCGGAACACGGAAGAAGTGCTTCTTCGCGTCCTCGACGCCCTTGGCGATCGCAGCCGGAACCTCTTTAGCCTTGCCATAACCGACACCGACGGTGCCGTCGCCGTCACCGACGACCACCAGAGCGGTGAAGCTGAAGCGCCGACCACCCTGGACGACCTTGGCCACCCGGTTGATGGAGACCACGCGCTCCAGATATTGGTTCTTAGCGGCGTCGTGATCCCGGGATCCCCGGCGATCGTCGCGACCGCGGCGATCCGACCGACCACCCTCACGGCGTTGCGTTTCCGTCATCGCTTT
Source organism: Propionibacteriaceae bacterium (assembly GCA_031262485.1). Lineage (GTDB taxonomy): Bacteria > Actinomycetota > Actinomycetes > Propionibacteriales > Propionibacteriaceae > WQYJ01. The sequence goes on along the minus strand of JAISHO010000022.1, from coordinate 77,214 downwards.
CCCTTCCCGCTCAGAATCCGAGCCCGGCTTCGCGGGCGCCATCGGCCAGAGCCGCCACCCGTCCGTGATATTGATAACCTGCCCGGTCGAAGACGACGTTTTCGACACCGGCATCCTTGGCCCGTTGGGCGAGCAGCTCGCCGACTTTCTTGGCCTTGGCCGTCTTGTCGCCCGATTCGGCCCGCAGTGCGGCTTCCATCGTCGAGGCGGAGGCGAGAGTGTGGCCGGCGACGTCGTCGATCACCTGGGCGAGGATGTGGCGCGACGAGCGCGTCACGACGAGACGGGGACGTTCCGGGGTGCCGGAGATCCGCTTGCGTCCACGGATCTGGCGTCGGGCCCTGGCCGCCGCCTTCGGAGCCAGGCCCTTGTTGACGCTCAATGAGACCGCCATCACTTACCAGCCTTTCCAACCTTGCGGCGAACCTGTTCGCCGGCATAGCGCACACCCTTGCCCTTGTAAGGCTCCGGCTTGCGGATTTTACGAATATTGGCCGCGACTTCACCGACGACCTGCTTGCTGATCCCCTGGACCGAGAAGCGGGTCGGCGTCTCGACGGCGAAGGTGATGCCCTCGGGGGCGTCGACGATGACCGGGTGGCTGAACCCGAGCGCGAACTCCAATTGGGTCGGGCTCTTGAGCTGGACGCGGTACCCGACGCCGACGATCTCGAGCTTCTTCTCGTACCCGTCGGTCACACCCGTCACCATGTTGGCGATGAGGGTGCGAGTCAGTCCGTGGAGGGATTTCGAGACGCGCTCGTCGTTGGGACGGGCGACCTCGATCTCACCGGCCTCGTTGCGGCTGACGGTGATCGGAGAGGGGACGACGTGGTTGAGCGACCCCTTGGGGCCCTTGACCTCGACCGCCTGACCGTCCAGTGTCACATCGACACCAGCCGGAACAGTGATCGGCATTCTTCCAATACGGCTCATGGCTTGCTCCCGTTCACCAGACGTAGGCGAGGACTTCCCCGCCGACCGACTTGTTCTTCGCTTCACGATCGGTCAGGAGGCCCTGGCTCGTCGAAATGATCGCGACGCCGAGACCACCGAGGACCTTGGGCAGAGCCGTCGACTTCGCGTAAACCCGCAAGCCCGGCTTGGAGATGCGTCGCACACCGGCCAACGCGCGCTCACGGTTACGACCGTACTTGAGGGTCAGGGTCAGCGTTTTGCCGACCATTCCCTCAGTCGGGTCGGCGACCGCGAAGTCGGCGATATAACCTTCGCGCTTGAGGATCTCGGCGATGCCGACTTTGATCTTCGAGTGAGGCATGGTCGTGGTGTCGTGGTACGCCTGATTGGCGTTGCGCAGACGCGTCAACATGTCTGCGATCGGATCCGTCATTGTCATGGCGTGTGTCGCCTCTTTCTCACAGTGGTTTCCGCGAATCGCGCGGACCTACCGTGTCTCAGTGGATGGGTGGGATCTGGTTCACCAGGAGGACTTGGTGACGCCGGGGAGTTCGCCTCGGTGCGCCATCATCCGAAGACAGATGCGGCACAAACCGAACTTGCGATACACCGACTTAGGGCGTCCGCACCGCTGACAGCGGGTGTAGGCCCTCACGGCGAACTTCGGCTTACGCGCCTGCTTAGCTTTGATTGCTGTCGTTGCCACAGGGAATCCTCACTTCTTCTTCTTGGTGACAGCCGGGCCGCGCCGCTTGGGCTTGCGAGCGGCGGCCGCGTTGGCTTTCGCCGTTTCCATCGTCTGGAAGGGGAAGCCGAGATGCGTCAGGAGAGCCCGGCCTTCGTCATCGTTGGTGGCCGTCGTCACGAAGGTGATGTCCATGCCACGGAGGCGATCGATCTTGTCCTGGTCGATCTCGTGGAACATGACCTGTTCGGTGAGACCAAAAGTGTAATTGCCACGACCATCGAACTGGAGCGGGGACAGACCGCGGAAGTCACGAATCCGAGGCAACGCCAGGCTGAGCAGACGATCGGCGAACTCCCACATGCGATCACCACGCAGGGTGACGTGGCAGCCGATCGGCATGCCTTCACGCAGTTTGAACTGAGCGATCGACTTGCGGGCCTTCGTCACCTGCGGCTTCTGGCCGGTGATGGTCGTGAGGTCGCGCTGGGCGGCGTCGATGACCTTGGAGTCACGAGCGGCGTCTCCGACACCCATGTTGACAACGATCTTGACCAATCCAGGGATCTGCATGACATTGGCGTACTTGAACTCGTCGTTCAGCGCCTGCTTGATCTCGGAGCGGTATTTCTCCTTGAGACGGGGCGGCACCTTCTCGGCCGTCGTCTCGGGAGCCGCCTGCTTCTTGTCGGCCATCAGATCTCCTTCCCGGTCTTGCGGGCGATCCGCACCGAGCGGGTCGTCGTGTACTCCGAGCCGTCGGGACGACGCTTCGTCACCTCACGACGCTCGTATCCGACTCGCGTCGTCACCTCTTTCCCGTCGACACGGACGACGAGAGCGACGTTGGAGACGTGGATCGGCGCCTCTTGGGTGATGATGCCGCCCTTGACGACATTGCGCCCGGAACCGTCGGGACGATCTTTGCGGTGCCGCTTGACGATGTTGACGCCAGAGACGGTGACGCGGTTGTCTTCCGGGTAGACGGCGATGATCTCACCGACAAGGCCCTTATCTTTACCGGCCAGCACTTTGACGCGGTCGCCCTTCTTGACGGGCAGTGAGTTCGCCATCTCAGATCACCTCGGGAGCGAGCGAGACGATACGCATGTACTTCTTCTCACGCAGTTCGCGCGCCACCGGCCCGAAGATACGGGTGCCACGAGGCTCGCCATCCTGGCGGACAAGAACAGCAGCGTTTTCGTCGAAACGGATATAGGAACCATCGGGACGACGGTGCTCTTTGGCCGTACGCACCACGACAGCTTTGACAACTTCGCCCTTCTTGGCGTTGCCACCGGGGATCGCGTCCTTGACCGTCGCGACGATGGTGTCACCGACATAGGCATAGCGACGTTTCGAACCACCGAGCACACGGATGCACAAGAGCTCCTTGGCACCCGTGTTGTCAGCGACTTTGAGTCGCGTCTCCTGCTGAATCATCTGTTCTCCTTGGCCTCACCGGTTCCCCTGAGGGCCTGATGAGACGTTGTCGTGATGTTCGCTTCTCGGCGAACGAAATTACTTGGCCTTCTCGACGATGTCGATGAGACGCCACCGCTTCGTCGCCGACAAGGGTCGGGTCTCCATGACCCGGACGCGGTCGCCGACGCCGGCGCTGTTGGTCTCGTCATGAACCTTGAGACGCTCGGTCTTCGTCATGACCTTGCCGTAGAGGGGGTGCTTGACCCGGTCTTCGATCGCGACGACGACCGTCTTGTCCATCTTGTCGGAGACGACGAGTCCCTCGCGGACTTTACGCCCGCCACGTGCCTCTTCGCTCATTCTTTCTTCTCCCCTTCATCGGGCTCGGCGACGAGGCCGAGGTTACGCTCTTGCAGAACGGTGTAGATCCGGGCGATGTCCTTGCGGGCTTCCCGCAGACGACCGTGGGATTCCAACTGACCGGTTTGGGCAGCGAAACGCAGAGTGAAGAGTTCCTTCTTCAGTTCGAGCACACGTGCGTTCAGTTCCGTGCGGCTCAATCCCCGCAGTTCAGCGGCGGTTGTCGTCGCCATCAGATCTCACCCGCTTCCCGCTTGATGAAACGCGCCTTAAAAGGCAGCTTGTGAATAGCCAGTCGCATGGCTTCCCGGGCGACATCCTCGGAGACGCCGGAGAGTTCGAAGAGGACCCGGCCCGGCTTGATGTTGGCGATCCACCATTCGGGGGAGCCTTTGCCGGAACCCATCCGGGTCTCGGCCGGCTTCTTCGTCAACGGACGGTCGGGGTAGACGTTGATCCACACCTTGCCACCACGGCGGATGTGACGGGTCATGGCGATACGGGCGGCCTCGATCTGACGGTTCGTCAGGTAGGAGGACTCCAACGCCTGGATACCGTATTCTCCGAAAGCGAGCTTGGTGCCGCCTTTGGCCATGCCGGTCCGCCGGGGGTGGTGCTGTTTGCGATGCTTCACACGACGAGGAATCAACATAACAATCACTCTCCTGTGTTCTCAGCCGCAGGAGCCTCGACGACGGGCGCCTCCACCGGAGCGGAAGCGGTCGCGGCCGGAGCCTCGTTGCGGCGACGGCCAGAACGGCCGGGACGATCTCCATCGCGACCCGGACGGCGGCCGGGACGCTGACGGGTGAGGGCGGACTGACGGGCGGCCCGCTGAGCGGCGCGCTCGGCCCGAGTGCCGGTGACATCACCCTTGTAGATCCAGACCTTGACGCCGATCCGGCCGAAGGTCGTGCGGGCCTCGTAGAACCCGAAGTCGATGTCGGCGCGCAGCGTGTGCAGCGGAACTCGTCCTTCGCGGTAGAACTCGGAACGGCTCATCTCAGCCCCGCCGAGACGGCCGGAGCACTGGATCCGGATGCCGAGGGCGCCGGCGCGCATCGCCGACTGCTGAGCTTTGCGCATGGCGCGACGGAAGGCCACGCGGGCGCCGAGCTGCTCGGCCACACCCTGGGCGACGAGCTGGGCGTCGACCTCGGGGTTCTTGACTTCAAGAATGTTGAGCTGGACCTGCTTGCCGGTCAGCTTCTCGAGATAGCCACGGACCTTCTCGGCCTCGGCGCCGTTACGACCGATGACGATGCCCGGACGAGCGGCGTAAAGGTAGATCGTGACGCGCTCGGAGCGGCGCTCGATCTCAACCGAGGAGATGCCGGCCCGCTCGAGAGTCTTCGTCAGGTAGCGGCGGATCTTGATGTCCTCGCCGACGTACTCCGAGTACTGCTTGTCGGCGTACCACCGGGACACGTGGTCGGTCGTGATACCCAAGCGGAAGCCGTAGGGGTTGATTTTTTGACCCATCTCAGGCCTCCTTCTCAGCCTTGGTGGACGCCGGTCGAACCTTCGCTTCCTGCGGCTCGACGACGACGGTGATGTGGCTCGCCCGCTTGAGGATGCGGGAGGCCGAGCCTTTGGCGCGGGGGCGGATCCGGCGCATCGTGACACCCTCGTCGACGAAGATCTTCGAGACGACGAGGTCGGCGGCGCGCAGGTTCTCGACCTGTTCGGCGTTGGCGACCGCAGAGGCGACGACCTTGTAGACCGGTTCGGAGGCGGCTTGGGGAGCGAACCTCAGCAGGGTGAGGGCTTCCTCGACCGGTAGACCGCGGACCAAGTCGACGACCCGGCGAACCTTCATCGGGGTCATCCTGACGTGCCGCGCGATGGCATAGGCGCCCGGGCGATCGCCCAGCAGGGCGTCGCGTCGAGTCGGACGATCGTATTTCGTGCTCATGGATGTGCGACCTCTCCTCAGCGCTTCCGCGCCTTCTTGTCGTCCTTGACGTGGCCGCGGAAGGTCCTCGTCGGCGCGAACTCGCCGAGTTTGTGACCGACCATGGCCTCGGTGACGAACACCGGGACGTGCTTGCGGCCGTCATGAACGGCGATGGTGTGGCCGATCATGTCCGGGACGATCATGGAACGACGCGACCATGTCTTGATGACGGTCTTGGCGTTCTTCTCGTTGAGGGCGTCGACCTTCTTGAGAAGGTGATCGTCAACGAAGGGACCCTTTTTCAGGCTACGTGGCATTTCTCAGGCTCCTGCTCAGCGCTTCTTGCCGGTCTTACGACGACGGATGATCAGACGATCGGACGCTTTGTTCTTGTGACGGGTCCGGCCTTCGGGCTTGCCCCACGGGGAGACCGGGTGACGGCCACCGGAGGTCCGGCCCTCGCCACCGCCATGCGGGTGGTCGATCGGGTTCATGACGACACCGCGGACAGTGGGACGGACGCCCTTCCAGCGCATCCGGCCGGCCTTGCCCCAGTTGATGTTCGACTGCTCGGCGTTTCCGACCTCGCCGACAGTGGCGCGGCAGCGGATGTCGACCATCCGCATCTCACCAGAGGGCATCCTCAACGTGGCGTATTTCCCCTCGCGGGCGACCAATTGGATCGAGGCGCCAGCCGAACGGCCCATCTTGGCGCCGCCGCCGGGGCGCAACTCGACCGCATGGACGAGCGTGCCGACGGGGATGGAACGCAGCGGCAAGTTGTTGCCAGGACGGATGTCGGCGCCGGGACCGGATTCGACCCAGTCTCCCTGGCGGACATCTTTCGGAGCGATGATGTAGCGCTTCTCACCATCCTCGTAATGGAGGAGCGCGATGCGGGCGGTGCGGTTGGGGTCGTACTCGATGTGAGCGACCTTGGCGGTGACGCCGTCCTTGTCGTAGCGCTTGAAGTCGATGAGGCGATAGGCCTGCTTGTGGCCGCCGCCGATGTGGCGCGTCGTGATCCGGCCCTGATTGTTGCGCCCGCCGGTCTTCGGCTTGGCGACGACGAGGGACTTCTCCGGAGTGGAGCGGGTCACTTCGACGAAATCGGCCACACTCGAGCCACGGCGGCCCGGTGTCGTCGGCTTGTACTTACGGATTCCCATGGTGGATTACCCTCTCTCGCCTCAGATACCCGAACCGAACACGTCGATCGAGTCGCCCTCGGCCACCGTCACAATGGCGCGCTTGGTGTCCGGACGCCGACCCCAGCCGTAGCGGGTGCGACGACGCTTGCCAGCACGATTCATCGTGTTGACCTGGACGACGGTGACGCCGAAGACCTTCTCAACAGCGATCTTGATCTCGGTCTTGTTCGCCTTCGGATCGACGAGGAAGGTGTACTTCTTCTCATCGATGAGGCTGTAGCTCTTCTCGCTGACGACCGGGGCCAGCAAGACATCCCGATAGTCGCGAATCTTCATCGCGGCGCTCATTTGGCTTCCTCCTCGTCCTCAGCGCCGGTGTCGCCGGTGACGGAGACGAATCCGGCCGCCTCGGCTGCGTCGACGCTGTTGAACCAGACCTCGGCGATCGTCCGCGAATACCACGGCGAATCCGGGGTGTGGAATTTCATGGAATCCTCATTGCCCTTGATGTCGTAACCCTCGGGCGGGGTGTCACCGCGGAATGAACCCGGACCGTAGTCCTTCTTGTCCTCGTCCGCAGGCTCCTCGGCCTTCTTGGCCGGTTCTTTCTTCTCCACCGGGTCGGCGAGCTTCTTCGCCACAGGCTCAGCAGCCTTCTTGGCCGGCTTCTTCTCTTCCGGCTCAGCCTCGACGACGGCCTCATCGACGACGACCGGCTCTTCAGCGGGCTCGACGACGATCTCGACCGGTGTGGAGGCGGAGGCGGGTGTCGCCACTTCGGCGGGCCCCTTCTTCACGCTTTCCACCTTCTCAGGCTTCTTCACGGCGGCGGGTTTCTCGGCCTTGGCTTTCGCCTCAGCCTTGTCAGCCTTGTCGGCTTTCTTCTCCGCTTTCTTCTCAACCGGAGCGGCCGGGGCCTCGTCCTCATCGTCGGCGATCTCGGAGACGGCTCCAGAGACCCGGGCGACATAGGCGTCGAGAGCGGACTTCGAGAAGACGACCGCGTCGTGGGCCAAGACGTCGTAGACGTTGAGCTGGTCCACGGCGATCGGATGGACATAGGCGACGTTGCGCAACGAGAGCCAGGCGAGGTCTTCGTCACGGGCCAGCACGACGAGCGCCGAGCGGTACTCGCCAATCGCGGCCAACGCCGTGACCGCTTCCTTCGTCGACGGAGCATCGCCCGAGATAAGCGATTCGATGGCGAACAGACGCCCCTCGCGGGTGCGATCGGAGAGAACGGCGCGCAAAGCGGCGGCGATCATCTTCTTATTGGTGCGCTGGGCGTAGGACCGCGGCTGCGGACCGTGGACGACGCCACCACCCGTCCACTGCGGAGCACGACGCGACCCCTGACGAGCGCGACCGGTGCCCTTCTGGCGCCACGGCTTCTTGCCACCGCCGGAGACCTCGCTACGCGTCTTGGTGGCGTGCGTGCCCTGGCGGGCAGCGGCCATCTGCGCGTTGGCGACCTGATGAATGAGAGGAATGTTGACCGGAGCGTCGAACTGATCGGCCGGAACGTTGACGCTGCCGGCTTTCTTCGACCCCGAGACGAGAGCGATCTTCACAGTGTCTGTCATTGTTCTCAGCCCTTCTTCGCGGCCGACCGGATGACGACGAGGCCACCCTTGGGGCCGGGGATCGCGCCCTTGACGAGAATGAGGTTGCGCTCGGCGTCAACGGCATGAACCTTGAGGTTCTGGACCGTCTTACGATTGACACCCATGCGACCGGCCATGCGCAGACCCTTGAAGATGCGCGACGGGGTCGAGCACTCGCCGATCGAACCGGGCGAACGGTGCTTGCGATGGACACCGTGACCGGCGCCGAGGCCGGCGAAACCATGGCGCTTCATGACGCCAGCGGTGCCGCGACCGCGGGTGATACCGATGACATCGACGATCTCAGCGGCTTCGAACACCTCGCTCGTGACCTCTTGGCCGAGGGTGTACTCGCTGGCGTCGGCGGTGCGGATCTCCATGAGATGGCGCCGCGGAGTGACATCGGCCTTGCTGAAGTGACCAGCCTGTGGCTTCGTCACCTTCTTCGGGCGAATCGCGCCGAAGCCGAGTTGGACGGCGGAATATCCATCCGTCGCAGGCGTGCGCACCTGGGTGACGACGCAGGGACCGGCCTCGACCACGGTGACGGGAACAACGCGGTTGTTCTCATCCCAGACTTGGGTCATGCCGAGCTTGGTGCCCAGGATTCCTTTGACTTTACGTTCTTGACTCATCATCGCCCTCAGGGAAGCTTGATCTCGATGTCGACACCGGCGGGAAGATCGAGACGCATGAGGGAATCAACCGTCTTCGGCGTCGGATCGAGGATGTCGATCAGGCGCTTGTGCGTCCTCATCTCGAAGTGTTCCCGGGAGTCCTTGTACTTGTGCGGCGACCGGATGACGCAGAAGACGTTCTTCTCCGTCGGCAGCGGAACGGGGCCCGCCACCGTGGCGCCCGTGCGAGTGACCGTGTCGACGATCTTCTTCGCCGAGGAGTCGATGACCTCGTGGTCATATGCCCGTAATCGGATACGGATCTTTTGCCCTGCCACGGGAACTTCCTTCCTGCCTGCTCAGCCGGGTCGTCCCGGTCTCGCGTTAGGCGATTCACGGCGAATCGCCTCTCTGCTCCGGTCCACGCTGTCGGGCGTGTCGCGCCCTGAGAGCCGTCTTCATCCTCGCTTAAGAGCGATGGATGACTCCCGACCAAGGATCGGGATGAGACCCGGTTCCATCAGCACCGCAGACACAGCGCCCACGCAGCTGAAAGAACCGTCGCCGGAGCAACCCGGATGATTCTTCCACGGAGTATACCGGCGTTGCAAATCCAGTTCCGTGATGTCGGTTCGCGCCCGCACCGAACCGGGATTCACCGCTCAATTCGAGGCTTGTGCCGCACGGAGAAGCGTGGCCAGACGAGTCAGACGGCGAAGCGAGGACTCCCGCCCCAGCACCTCCATCGACTCGAACAAGGGCGGTGAGACCCGTCGGCCGGCGATCGCCGTGCGCACCGGAGTGAACGCGACCCGCGGCTTGAGCCCCATCTCCTCGACGAGCGAGGCCCGCAACGCCGCCTCGATCGCGGCGGCCGACCACTCCCCCACCGCCTCCAGCGCGTTGACGGCCTGATCGAGGACGGGGACGGAGGCCTCGCCGACCTGGGCGCGGGCGTCGTCATCGATCGACATCGTCGCATCGTCGGCCAAGAGGAAGTCGAGCTTGCCGAGGGCGTCCTTGAGGAGTTCGAGGCGCTCGTGGATCAGGGGGACGCCGCGGCGGATCATCTCCTCTTGAGCAGTGGTGAGCGGGTCGTCGATCCGCTGGTATCGGCTGATGTGGGCGAGCACTCGATCGGCTAGATCCTCGGCGGACAGAGCGCGGATATGACGACCGTTGAGCCAGGTCAGCTTGGCGACATCGAAGACGGGGCCGACCGTGTTGACCGACGACCAGTCGAAGGCGGCGACGAACTCGTCGAAGGTCGACATCTCCTCCCCGTCATGACCGACCGGCGGATACCCCATGAGCTGGAGGAAATTGCGCAACGCCTCGGGCAGATAACCCTCCTCACGGAACCAGAGGAGCCGGGCGGCAGGATTCTTCCGCTTCGAGATCTTCGAATGGTCGGTGTTGCGCAGCAGGGGCATGTGGCAGAACGCGGGCGCCTGCCAACCCAACCAGCGGTAGAGCTGGAGGTGTTTAGGGGTCGATGAGATCCACTCCTCGCCACGAACGACGTGGGTGATCCCCATGAGGTGGTCGTCGACGACGACGGCGAGATGGTAGGTCGGGAAACCATCGGCCTTGAGGATGACCTGATCATCGGGACGCGGCGCCGCGATCTGCCCTCGGATGAGATCGGTGAAGGTCAGCTCGATGTCGTCAGGGACGAGCATGCGCACGACCGGCGTCGGGCTGAAGCCGGGCAGCTGGGCGCGTTCCTCCTCGGTCATCCCGTAGCAGAGACGGTCGTAGCCAGTCACCGCCTGCTTGGAAGCCTCTTGCTCCCGGCGTAGTTCGGCCAACCGCTCGCGGGTGCACCAACAGTGATAGGCATGGCCGTCGGCGATGAGCTGATCGACGAAAGGACGGTATGTCTCCAACCGCTCGGATTGGCGGTACGGGCCGTAAGGGCCGCCGATGTCGGGGCCCTCGTCCCAGTCCAAGCCGAGCCAGCGCAAGGTGTCGAAGATCTGCGCCTCAGAATCGGCGACGTAACGCTCACGATCGGTGTCTTCGATCCTCAAGACGAATTGGCCTGAGGTCTTACGGGCGTAGGCCAGATTGAACAGCGACATATAGGCCGTCCCGACATGGGGATCGCCTGTCGGCGAGGGGGCGACCCGTAGACGAGCCGGGGCGAGCGGGGACGGGACAGTGGGCGCGGCAGCAGAAGATGAAGAAGACATAACGTGCTCAGACTAGACGATGGAGTGACCCGAGTCCGGAACTCCGGGCACGCCTCGGGGAGGAAAAACGTGGGGCCCCGCATTGCTGCGGAGCCCCACGTTGAGGATCAGGGTGATGCTAGAAAGCGCTCACTTGATGATCTTGGTGACACGGCCGGCGCCGACGGTGCGGCCACCTTCGCGGATGGCGAACTTGAGGCCGTCCTCCATGGCGATCGGCTTGTTGAGCTCGACGCTCATGTCGGTGGTGTCGCCGGGCATCACCATCTCGGTGCCCTCGGGGAGGTGCACCGTGCCGGTGACGTCGGTCGTACGGAAGTAGAACTGCGGCGAGTAGTTCGTGAAGAACGGCTTGTGACGGCCGCCCTCTTCCTTCGTCAGGACGTAGACGTTGCCCTCGAACTCGGTGTGAGGGGTGGTCGTGCCCGGCTTGACGACGACCATGCCGCGCTCGACGTCGTCCTTCTTCGTGCCACGAAGGAGGATGCCGACGTTCTCGCCCGCCTGGCCCTCGTCGAGGATCTTGCGGAACATCTCGACGCCGGTGACCGTCGTCGTCTGCTTCTCGGGACGGATGCCGATGAGCTCGACCGACTCACCCGTACGGATGATGCCGCGCTCGATACGGCCCGTCACAACGGTGCCACGACCGGTGATGGTGAAGACGTCCTCGATCGGCATGAGGAACGGCTTGTCCATGTCACGGGCCGGCTGCGGGATGTATTCGTCAACGGCGTCCATGAGCTCGATGATCGAATCGGTCCACTTCTCCTCGCCGTTCATGGCGGGGAAAGCGGCCACCCGGACAACCGGGCAGTTGTCGCCGTCGAACTCCTGGGAGGTGAGCAGTTCGCGCACCTCCATCTCGACGAGCTCGATGAGCTCTTCGTCGTCGACCATGTCGCACTTGTTGAGAGCGACGACCATGGCGGGGACGCCGACCTGGCGGGCCAGGAGGACGTGCTCACGCGTCTGAGGCATGGGGCCGTCGGTCGCGGCGACGACGAGGATGGCGCCATCCATCTGGGCGGCGCCGGTGATCATGTTCTTGACATAGTCGGCGTGACCCGGGCAGTCGACGTGCGCGTAGTGACGCTTCTCCGTCTGATATTCGACGTGGGCGATCGAGATCGTGATGCCACGCTGACGCTCTTCCGGCGCCTTGTCGATCTGATCGAACGCCGAGACCGCGTTCAGCTCAGGATACTTGTCGTGGAGCACCCTCGTAATCGCCGCGGTCAGCGTGGTTTTGCCGTGGTCGATGTGCCCGATGGTGCCGATGTTGCAGTGCGGCTTGGTCCGCTCGAACTTGGCCTTTGCCACTTGGGCTCCTTCTTCGGATTGTCGCCACGCGTGTGCGGGGCGCCTTCTATTCTGTGATCCCCCGCGTGTGCGGGGCATCGTTCTGGTTGTGCGACTAACGCGCATATGCCTCTTGCGGAGACAGACGCACGATAGTCTTTCTCACGTCGGCTAAGCCGTCAAGCTGGCAGCATACCCGACATTGAAGTTCACGCGGTGGCGGCGATCTGAGGCCCCCACCGAGGCCTCACTCACCGCCACGCGTCTTGGCGATGACCTCGTCGGCGACCGACTTGGGCGCTTCGGCGTAGGAATCGAACTCCATCGAGTACGAAGCCTGGCCGGACGTCTTCGAACGCAGATCGCCGACGTAGCCGAACATCTCCGACAGCGGCACAAGCGCGCGGACGACCCGGTTGCCGTGCAGCTCGTCCATCGACTGGATGTGGCCGCGACGAGAGTTGAGGTCGCCGACGACGGTGCCGAGGTAATCCTCCGGCGTCGTCACCTCGACGGCCATCATCGGCTCGAGCAGAGCCGGATCCGCCTTGCGAGCGGCTTCCTTGAAGGCCATCGAACCGGCGATCTTGAAGGCCAATTCGGAGGAGTCGACGTCGTGGTACTGGCCGTCGAGCAGGGTGACCTTGGCGTCTTCGATCGGGAAGCCGGCCAGGACGCCGAACTGCATCGCCTCTTGGACGCCCTGATCGACCGCCGGGATGTACTCGCGCGGGATCCGGCCGCCGGTGACGGCGTTGACGAACTCGTAACCGGAGCCCGGCTCCGCCGGCTCGACGGAGATGATGACACGGCCGTACTGACCGGAGCCACCTGTCTGCTTCTTGTGGGTGTATTCGACCTTCTCGACCGGGCGGCGCAACGTCTCGCGGTAAGCGACCTGCGGCTTGCCGACGTTGGCCTCGACGCGGAACTCCCGCTTCATGCGGTCGATGAGGATCTCGAGGTGGAGCTCGCCCATGCCCTCGATGATCGTCTGGCCGGTCTCCTCGTCGGTGTGGACGCGGAAGGTCGGATCCTCCTCGGCCAGCCGTTGGATGGCGGTCGAGAGCTTCTCCTGGTCGGACTTCGTCTTCGGCTCGATGGCCTGCTGGATGACCGGGCTGGGAATCTCCATCGACTCGAGGACGATCGGATTCTGCGGGTCGCACAGCGTCTCGCCGTTGAAGGTGTCCTTGAGGCCCATGACGGCGCAGATCATGCCGGCGCCCATGGCGTCGACCTCTTCACGCTTGTTGGCGTGCATCTGATAGATCTTGCCGATGCGTTCCTTGCGGCCCTTGTTGGCGTTGAGGACCTGGGAGCCGGATTTGAGGACACCGGAGTAAACGCGCACGAAGGTGAGACGGCCCAGATGCGGATCGGCCGCGATCTTGAAGGCGAGGGCGGCCAACGGCTCGTCGTCGGTGGGGTGGCGTTCGAGCACGACCGACTCGTCGCCCGGCTTGAAACCCTTGATCGAAGGGATGTCGAGCGGGCTGGGGAGGTAGTCGTTGATAGCGTCGAGCAGCGGCTGGACGCCCTTGTTCTTGAAGCTCGTCCCGCAGACGACGACGTTGCCAGAGTTGGCGAGCACGCAACGACGCAGAGCGGCCTTGAGCTCCTCGATGGTGAAGTCCTCGCCGGAATCCTCCCGCTCGAGCCACAACTCGCCGAACTCGTCGTCCTGCTCGGCCAGAGCCTGGATCAGTTCGGAGCGCGCCTCTTCGGCTCGTTCGGCCATGTCGGCCGGAATCTCCTCGACGGTGAAGTCCTCGCCCACCTTCGTCTCACCGTGCCACATGAGGGCACGCATGCCGAGCAGGTCGACGACGCCGGTGAAGTTCGCCTCGGCGCCGATCGGCAGCTGGATGACGAGCGGGTTGGCGTTGAGACGCTCACGAATCGTCTTGACACAGAAATCGAAGCTGGCGCCGGTGCGGTCGAGCTTATTGACGTAGCAGATCCGGGGGACGTCGTAGCGGGTGGCCTGGCGCCACACCGTCTGCGACTGCGGCTCGACGCCGGCGACACCGTCGAACACGGCGACAGCGCCGTCGAGGACGCGCAAGGAACGCTCGACCTCCATGGTGAAGTCCACGTGGCCGGGCGTGTCGATGATGTTGATCTGGTGGTCTTTCCAGAAACACGTCGTCGCGGCCGACGTGATCGTGATGCCGCGCTCCTGTTCCTGCTCCATCCAGTCCATCGTGGCGGCGCCGTCGTGGACCTCGCCGATCTTGTAGTTGATCCCGGTGTAGAACAGGATCCGCTCCGTCGTCGTCGTCTTCCCGGCGTCGATGTGCGCCATGATGCCGATGTTGCGGACGTTTGCAAGGCCCTTTGTTTGATCGTTGGCCACGATGATTCCTTCTACGCTTCTTCTTCGATATCTCTCAAGGGTGATGGCTCACGTGAGGAGCCAGTGGCGCGTGGAGACCGCCTTCGTCCCGCAGACGGGAATGCGGACACCCGCGATCGTACCGACGTGACCAACACCCCCTGCTTGGCGACGCCGACGATACGGGACCGGAGCGGTGAGATGTCACCAGCTCCGGTTCACCGGTCGATCGTCACCAGCGATAGTGGGCGAAGGCGCGGTTGGCCTCAGCCATCTTGTGCGTGTCTTCGCGACGCTTGACCGAGGCGCCGAGGCCATTGGCCGCGTCGAGGATCTCGTTGCGCAGGCGCTCGGCCATCGTCTTCTCACGACGCTGACGGGAGAACATGATGAGCCACCGCATCGCCAAGGTCGTGGCGCGGGCCGGCTTGACTTCGATCGGCACCTGGTAGGTGGCGCCGCCGACGCGACGGGACTTGACCTCGATGCCCGGACGGACATTGTCAAGCGCACGCTTGAGCGTCTGCACCGGATCAGCGCCGCCCGTCTTCTCCCGGGTGCCTTCGAGAGCGGTGTACACAATGTTTTGGGCGACCGTCATCTTGCCGTTGAGGAGGATCTTGCTCACCAACTGGCTCACCAACGGCGAACCGTAGACCGGATCCGGAACGACCGGGCGCTTCGGCGCGGGTCCTTTGCGAGGCATTACTTCTACTTCTTCGCGCCGTAACGGCTGCGGGCTTGCTTACGGTTCTTGACGGCCTGGGTGTCGAGCGCCCCCCGGATGATCTTGTAGCGCACGCCCGGCAGATCCTTGACACGACCACCGCGCACGAGCACCATCGAGTGCTCCTGCAGGTTGTGCCCGACGCCCGGGATGTAGGCCGTCACCTCGATGCCGCTGGACAGACGCACACGAGCGACCTTGCGCAAGGCCGAGTTCGGCTTCTTCGGGGTCGTCGTGTAGACGCGCGTGCAAACCCCGCGGCGCTGGGGCGAGCCCTTGAGGGCAGGCGTCTTCGTCTTGGAGATCTTGTCGACTCGCCCTTTGCGAACCAACTGCTGAATCGTAGGCACCTTGAGGTTATCTCTTTCCGTATGACGCTGGAGGACTCCAGCCGCGTTTGTCATGTGACCCACGCGAGCGTGAGCCTGAAAACTGGGTGTCGGACGCGACGACGCGCGTCACAGACCTGGGCATACCAAACCCAGGGGCTAACGTTAGTCGCTCAGCACAAGTGTGGTCAAACGGCGCCTGCCCCCCGGCTCTGCACAAGGATATAACGCCTTGCCAAGCGTGATTCCGCGCCCGTCACCGGCGTCTCCCCGCCGAGCTCGGACGACGCTGAAACGCCGGGGCCGCACCGCTTCCTCCCCGGCCTCAGGCGGAGACGAGCGAGAGCGTGAAACTCATCGTGTGCGATTGACCGGCCCCGAGTTTGATCGCCTGATCGCCGATATTGGCCGTCTCGACGCAGATCATCGACGGCCACTCGTCGTCGCCGAAATCCTCCATCGCCTTCGCCTTGTCGACCCACGGGTTCCAGACCACGACGTTGGCTGAACCGCTGCGCTCGGTGACGATGACACGATCGATGACCGGGTCGTAGACGGTGACGGGCGACTCCGTCGTGTAGACACGGTCGGTCTCCCCGGTGATCTTCAACTCCCCCGCATGCGAGCGCTGGCCGGGTTTGGCGCCCGGCGCGCGATCGAGGTAGGGAGCGTCCTCGAGCCCGGTCAGACTGATCTGACGCACGTCGCCGACCGCGAGGTAGGTGTGGAGCGCGGCCTCATAGCTGAAGGCGCCGGGGCTCGTGTTCGTCACCGTCAAGGCCGCCGTCAACGTGCGCCCGAAGGCGACCTCGTAGGTGAGCCGACCAGGGAACTGAGAGCCCGGCCCTCCGCCGACGAGCAGATAGCGCACTCGAATCGATTCGGCGTCGCCCTTCTGCCCGAGCAGACGCCACTCGGTGACACGGGCGTAGCCGTGCGGCGGACTCATCGCCGCAGTGCGCCCGGAGGCGAACCAAGGCCAGCAAATCGGGATGCCGCCACGGATCGGGGAGAGATCGTCGAAGCGCGACTGGCGACTCATCCACAACACGGGTTCTTCTCCGGCCGGCGTCCAATCGACGACATGGGCGCCATGGTGGTAGACCGCCCCGGAGGCGGCCGGTCCGCTGAAGATCGTGGGCGGCGTCAGCGCCGACGGGATGAGTACAGCCACATGCTCAGAGTAGACGCTTCTTCCAACAAAGACGAGGGATGAGTCGTCTCGTGTTGAATCCAGGTCACTTGATGTGTCCGGTCTCCTCATAGTCGGTGACGAGGCGGAGCCGCCGCATGTGGCGTTCCTCGCCGCTGAAAGCTGTCTCGACGAAGGTGATGGCATAGGCGGTGTTGTTCTCCACCGTGTCCATCCGCCCACCAATCGAAGCAACATTGGCATCGTTGTGTTCTCGGGCTAAGCGGGCCGTCTCCTCGCTGTGGATGACGGCGGCGCGCACACCTTCAACCTTGTTGGCCGCGATCACCTCGCCGTTGCCCGAGCCACCGAGCACGATGCCGAGCGATCCGGCGTCGGAGACGACGGCCTCCGCCGTGGGGATGATGTAGACGGGGTAGTCGTCCTCCGCGTCATAGGCCAAGGCGCCATGGTCGATCACCTCGTGCCCGCGTTCGCGCAGGGCGGCTGCGATCGCGTTCTTCGTTTCGAAAGCGGCATGGTCCGTGCCGATGTGGATCCGCATCGATCCTCCTTATTAAGGGGTTGTCCTCTTTACCCTAAGGCATAGCATCGCTTCATCTATATACTGTCGGCCGTGCCAGTGACTGATCTTCCCCTGCTCCATGCCGGCAAAGTGCGCCGCCTCTACTATCTCGGCGAGGACCGCATCCTCGTCGTCGCGACCGACACGGTCTCGGCTTACGACGTCGTCCTCGACTCCCCGATCCCCGGCAAGGGCGTCATCCTCACCCAGCTGTCGCTGTGGTGGCGCAATCAGCTCGCCGGCGTCGTCGCCAACGACCTCATCTCGACCGATGTCCCCGCCGATGTGGCGGGCCGGGCGCTGGTCTGCGAACGCCTCGAGATGCTGCCCGTCGAGTGCATCGCGCGCGGATACCTAGCCGGCTCGGCCTGGTTGGAGTACGAGCGGACGGGCACGGTCGGCGGGAACGAGATCGGCGAGGGGTTGCGACTCGGCGATCCCCTGCCCCAGCCTGTGTTCACCCCGACGACGAAGGCGGCCGAAGGCGAGCACGACGCCCCGCTCACCCGGGCCGAACTCGACGACCTCGTCGGAGCGGAGACGGCCGCGTGGCTGGAAGAGATGACGCTACGGCTCTACAGCACCGCCCACGAACGCGCCCGCGAGCACGGCATCATCGTGGCCGACACGAAATTCGAGTTCGGCCGACGCCGAGACGGTTCGATCGTCCTGGCCGACGAGGTGTTGACTCCGGACTCCTCGCGCTTGTGGGACGCCGCTCATTACGAGCCTGGAGTCGCCGCCCCCAGCTTCGACAAGCAGTTTCTGCGCGATTGGCTCATCAAGGAGTCGGGTTGGTCTCCCACGAGCGGTGAACGGCCACCGGCCCTGCCGGATGAGATCGTCGAGGCCACCCGGGCCCGCTACGTCGAGGCTTTCGAACGGTTGACGGGCCAGGGCTTCGAGACCGCCCTTGAGGCGACGTTGTCGGCGGGAAAGGCTCCGGAGGAGGCGGCGGGGCTGGAACCGTCCAGTAGCATCGCGCCCGTGACGAAACTTATTGTCGATGTCATGCCCAAGCCCGAGATTCTCGACCCCCAGGGGAAAGCCATCAGTGGCGCCTTGACCCGCATGGGATTCGACGGGGTGACGGTGCGCCAAGGAAAACGCTTCGAACTGACGGTCGACCGCCCGGCGGACGACGCGCTCCTCGCCGAAGCCGAACAGATCGCCGAGACCCTCCTGGCCAACACCGTCATCGAGGATTTCACCGTCTCGTACGACGCGTCCCCGGCAGTGGGAGCGATGAGCGATGAGACGACGGGAGCGGATCGTTGATGCGCGTCGGCGTCGTGACCTTCCCCGGTTCCCTCGACGACGGCGACGCCCAGCGGGCTGTCCGGCTCACCGGCGGTGAGCCCGTGCCGTTGTGGCACGCCTCCGACAGTCTCGGCGAGGTCGACGCCGTCGTGCTTCCTGGGGGCTTCTCCTACGGCGATTATCTGCGGGGCGGGGCGATCGCTCGGTTCGCGCCCATCATGGGCGACGTCATCCGCCGGGCCGGCGACGGGCTGCCCGTCCTCGGCATCTGCAATGGTTTCCAGATCCTCTGCGAAGCCCATCTCCTGCCGGGAGCGCTCATCCGCAACGAGGGGCGCACCTTCGTCTGCAAGGATCAAATCCTGCGCGTCGAATCGGCTGACACCGTGTGGTCGAACGCCTTCACCGCGGGCGACGAGATCGTCGTCGCACTCAAGCATGGGGAAGGCAACTATGTCGCCGAACCGGATGAGATCGAACGGTTGGAAGAGGAACAGCGCATCGTCTTCCGTTACGTCGGCAACCCCAACGGATCGACTCATGACATCGCCGGCGTCACCAATGAACGCGGCAACGTCGTCGGCTTGATGCCGCACCCCGAGCACAGCGTCGATCCGCTCGTCTCCGCCTCCCTCGACGGCCGGGGCTTCTTCGCCAGCCTCGAGGCCTTCCTCGCTCGGGCACTGTGACCCCGGCGCCTCAACCCCTGCCCTTGACCGTCGTATGACCCGCCATCCTGTCCGGATTCTCACACTCGTAGAAATCAGGTGAGCCGATGACCACCATCGCCACGACCGACACCGTCGAGCGCGCCCTCCAGACCCCCGAGCAGACGCAGCCGTGGGCCGAACTGGGGCTCAAGGAGGACGAATACGCGCGCATCCGTCAGATCCTCGACCGCCGGCCGACGTCGTGCGAGTTGGCGATGTATTCGGTCATGTGGTCGGAGCACTGCTCGTATAAGTCATCGAAGATCCACCTCAAGCGTTTCAGCGAACTCGAGTCGGTGACGGAGTCGGGGCCGCTGCTGGCCGGCATCGGCGATAACGCCGGGGTCATCGACATCGGCGACGGGTGGGCCGTCACCTTCAAAATCGAATCGCACAACCATCCCTCCTACGTCGAGCCTTATCAGGGCGCGGCGACGGGGGTGGGCGGGATCGTCCGCGACATCCTCGCCATGGGCGCCCGCCCGATCGGCGTCATGGATTCCCTGCGTTTCGGCCCCCTCGACGCGCCGGACACCGCCCGGGTCGCCCCTGGGGTCGTCGCCGGAGTCGGGGGCTACGGCAACTGCCTCGGGCTGCCCAACATCGGCGGAGAGGTCGTCTTCGACGCCTGCTACGCCGGCAATCCCCTCGTCAACGCGCTGTGCGTCGGTGTGCTGCGCCACGAGCACCTCCACCTCGCCCACGCCACCGGCGTCGGCAACCAGGTCATTCTCTATGGCGCGCGGACGGGCGGCGACGGCATCGGCGGGGCCTCGATCCTCGCCTCGGAGACCTTCACCGACGGCGGGCCGACGAAACGCCCGGCCGTGCAGGTCGGTGATCCGTTCATGGAGAAGCTCCTCATCGAATGCACCCTCGAGCTCTTCCAAGCCGGGGTCGTCAGCGCCCTGCAGGATTTCGGGGCGGCTGGGTTGTCGTGCGCGACCTCCGAGTTGGCCAGCGCCGGCGACGGCGGCATGCACGTCGACCTCGACGCGGTGCCCTTGCGCGATTCCAGCCTGCGCCCGGAGGAGATCCTCATGAGCGAGTCCCAGGAGCGCATGATGGCGATCGTGCGGCCCGAGGACGTCGAGCGGTTCATGGAGATCTGCGCCAAGTGGGACGTCCTCGCCACGACGGTCGGCGAGGTGACCGACGGCGATCGACTCGTCATCGACTGGCACGGGGAGCGCGTCGTCGACGTCGATCCGAAGACGGTCGCCCACGACGGGCCGACCTACGACCGCCCGATCGCCCGGCCCGGGTGGATCGACACCCTCCAGGCCGATGGAGCCGACCACCTGGTCCGGCCGGAGAGCGGCGAAGAGTTGGCGGCGGCCGTCCTCGCGTTGGCGGGATCCCCCAACCTGTGCGACACCAGCTGGGTGACGAACCAATACGACCGTTTCGTTCTCGGCAACACCGTGCTCGCCCAACCGCAGGACTCCGGGATGCTGCGGATCGACGAACAGACGCGCACCGGCATCGCGCTCGCCGTCGACGGCAATAGCCGCTACACCTACCTCGATCCGGCACGTGGAGCGCAGATCGCCCTGGTCGAGGCCTACCGCAACGTTTGCGTCACCGGCGCCCGGCCTCAGGCCATCACCGACTGCCTCAACTTCGGCTCCCCGGAAGATCCGGAGATCATGTGGCAGTTCACCGAAGCGATCGACGGGCTCATCGAAGGTTGCCGGGCCCTTGGCACCCCTGTCACCGGCGGAAACGTCTCCTTCTACAACAAGACGGGCGAACAGGCGATCCAACCGACCCCTGTCATCGGCATGCTCGGGCTCATCGACGATGTCGCCAACCGCGTTCCCGGTGGCTTCACGACGGCGGGCGACATCATCTACCTCCTCGGTGAGACGTCGGCGGAGTTCGACGGCTCCCGTTGGGCCGAGGTCGCCCACGGGCACCTCGGCGGGCGTCCCCCGGCCGTCGATTTCGACCATCACCGCCGCCTCGCCGCTTTCTTCGACGAAGCCGCCCGCGCCCATCTGCTCAGCAGCGCCCACGACCTCTCCGACGGCGGGCTCGCCATCGCGCTCGTCGAGGAATGCCTGCGCCGCCACCTCGGCGCCGAGATCGCCCTGCCCGGCGACGCGTTCACCGCATTGTTCTCCGAATCGACCGGGCGCGTCCTCGTCTCCGCCGCCCCTGAGCAAGCGGAAGTGATCGCCGAGGCAGCCGCTCGTCACGGCCTCCCGCTCACGGTGCTCGGCCACGTGCTCGAACTACCGGCGTTGACCGTCGTCGATCAGTTCACGCTCAGTCTCGACGACCTTCACGACGCCTGGGCCGCCCCACTGCCTGAAGCCCTGGGCGCGCACGTGTGAGCGAATGACGACATCGTCATTTTCTGCCTCACGATCGTTTCCGGCACACTGGATCCTGACGTCGGTTCTCCCGAAAGGACACCACCATGGATCTCTCTCGCCCGCTCGCCCCGGAGCCGTATGGGCTTCTTCCGGCTACTCCCTCGTTCACGCTGACGAGTTCGGATGTGGCTGACGGGGCCACGCTTGACGATCTCTTCATCGCCGGTGGGGGCAACCTCTCCCCTGCTTTGGAATGGGCTGGGTATCCGTCTGAGACGAAGTCGTTCGTCGTCTCGTGCTTCGACCCGGACGCGCCGACGCCGGCGGGGTATTGGCATTGGACGGTCGTGGGAATCCCGGCGGCGGTGACACGGCTGGAACGGGGCGCTGGGGCGATTGGAGGAGCGGCACTGCCCGCAGGGGCCTTCCATGTGCGTAACGACAATGGCGACGACGGCTACATGGGCGCCGCGCCGCCGGCCGGGGACCGACCGCACCGCTACATCTTCGCTGTCCACGCCCTCGACGTCGAAGCGTTGCCGGTGGATACGTCGGCGACACCGACGACGGTGGCGTTCAACACGCTCTTCCACACGATCGCCCGGGCGACGATCGCACCGACCTACCAACAAGTCTGACGACACCTGACGGGGACCAGGTACCGACACCTGATCCGCCGGAATCCCCGAATGAGCGATGAGTCGTTCTTCTCAGCGAAATGCGAGTTGCACGAACGTGCGCACCACGCGACTGTTGTCTACTCGTGGTTAGTTGAGGAGGTCGCGGATGACGACGACCTCCTCGCGGCCGGGGCCGACGCCGACGCCGGAGACGGGCGCGCCTGTCAACTCCTCGACGCGTTCGATGTAAGACCGGGCCGCCTTCGGCAGATCGGAGAGCTTCCGGGCGGCCGAGAGCGGCTCGGACCACCCCTCGAGATACTCGTAGACGGGGGTGGCGTGGTGGATCTCCGTCTGCGTCATCGGCATCGTCTCCGTGCGCTCGCCGTCGACCTCGTAGGCGGTGATGACAGGGATCTTCTCCAGCCCGGTGAGGATGTCGAGCTTGGTGAGGAAGAGATCGGTGACGGCGTTGACGCGCACCGCCTGGCGGACGACGAGGGCGTCGAACCAGCCGCAGCGGCGCGGGCGGCCCGTCGTCGTGCCGAACTCGCCGCCGGCTTGGCGTAAGGCCTCCCCAGTCTCGTCGAGTAACTCCCCGGGGAAGGGGCCCTCGCCGACGCGGGTGGTGTACGCCTTGGCGATGCCGATGATCCGGTTGAGCCGAGTCGGGCCCACACCAGCTCCAGTGCAGGCGCCGGCCGCGATCGGGTTCGAACTCGTGACGTACGGGTACGTGCCGAAGTCGACATCGAGGTGGTGGGCTTGGGCACCCTCGAAGAGGACGACCTCGCCACGATCGAGAGCGTCGTTGAGGACGAGGCCGACATCGGCGATGAGAGGGCTCACCCGCTCGGCGTACTGGAGCAGGTGCTCGCTCACCTCCTCGGGCGAGATGGCCGGGCGGTTATACACCTTGACGAGCATCTGGTTCTTCTGCTCAAGCGAGGCCTCGACCTTCTGCCTGAGGATCGAGGCGTCGAGAAGATCTTGGACCCGGATGCCGATGCGGTTGACCTTGTCGGCGTAGGCCGGGCCGACGCCGCGGCCGGTCGTGCCGATCTTGCGCTTACCCAAGAAGCGTTCCGTCACCTTGTCGATGACACGGTGGTAGGGCGTGATGAGGTGGGCGTTGGCCGAGATGAGGAGACGGCTCGCGGCGGGCACCCCCCGCTCGGCGAGCAGGTCGATCTCCTCGAAGAGGACGTCGAGGTCGATGACGACGCCGTTGCCGAGGACGGGGACACAGCGCTCGTTGAGGATGCCGGAAGGCAAAAGATGGAGGGCATACTTCTCCCCATCGACGACGATGGTGTGGCCCGCGTTGTTGCCCCCGGAGTAGCGGACGACGTAATCGACCCGCTCGCCCAGTTGATCAGTGGCTTTGCCTTTTCCCTCATCGCCCCACTGGGTGCCGATGATGACGACTGCTGGCATCATTCCTCGCGATCCGCCCGGTGCGTCCAGGCGCCGGACGGCATCCTAGCGACTGCGCGTTTCAGCGGGAAATATGAGCCTCGTGAACCGCCGCGGCCACAGGTGAGACCCGGGGAAAGGCGAACGCTCCTCCACGGGAGAAATCGACGCCGAGGACGCCGATGGGCTGGAACCCCTAGGAGAGGTTCCAGCCCATCGGATGGTCTTCAGCGACTGCTGCATGGACAGCGTCGCGGCTAGGCGAGGATCAGGCCTTGAAGGTCTTGCCCGCCGAACGCAGCTGCGTGGCGGCCTCGACGATGCGCTGAGCCATGCCGGCCTCAGCCGACTTGCCCCAGGCGCGCGGGTCATACTGCTTCTTGTTGCCGACTTCGCCGTCGATCTTGAGGACGCCGTCGTAGCCCTTGAACATGAAATCGACGACCGGACGCGTGAAGGCGTACTGGGTGTCGGTGTCGATGTTCATCTTGATGACGCCATAGTCGACCGCGTCGGCGATCTCCTGGGCCGACGAGCCGGAGCCGCCGTGGAAGACGAGGCTGAAGGGCTTGTCGACGCTGTACTTCGCGCCGACGGCGTCTTGGATCTCCTTGAGCACCTCGGGGCGCAGCTTGACAGCCCCGGGCTTGTAGACGCCGTGGACGTTGCCGAAGGTGAGGGCCGTCAGATAGGCGCCGTTCTCACCCAAGCCGAGCGCCTCGACCGTCGCCAAGCCATCCTCGACGGTGGTGTAGAGCTTGTCGTTGATCTCGTTGGAGACACCGTCTTCCTCACCGCCGACGACACCGACCTCGATCTCGAGGATCTGCTTGTTCGCCTTCGTCAGAGCGAGCAGCTCCTCGGCGATCGTGAGGTTCTCCGTGCGGCTGACGGCCGAACCGTCCCACATGTGGGAACCGAAGAGGGGATCCTGGCCCGCCTTGACCCGCTCGGCGGAGACGGCGAGGAGCGGACGGACGTAGGTGTCGAGCTTCTCTTTGGGGCAGTGATCGGTGTGGAGCGCGATGTTGACCGGGTAGTTCTTCGCCACGATGTGGGCGTACTCGGCCAGGGCGACGGCGCCGGAGACCATGTTCTTGACCGTCGGGCCGGAGGCGTACTCAGCCCCACCCGTCGAGATCTGGACGATGCCGTCGGAGCCGGCGGCGGTGAAACCAGCCAGGGCGGCGTTGAGGGTCTGCGAGCTGGTCACGTTGATCGCCGGATAGGCGTACGAACCTGACTTGGCCCGCGTGATCATCTCGGCGTAGACCTCAGGGTTGGCAATGGGCATATTTACTATCTCCTCGTGGTGAATAAGGTGGGGGGCTCATCGAGCGCTGTGTCCCCGGACATTGTGTCAGTACTCATCAATTCCGGGGTTTTCACGAACATGCCTCATCAGTTCCCGATCTTTGAGAGGTCGAGAGAGCGGGTGTTGTGGGAATAGGCCCGAATCGCTGAATCGATCGTCGCGGGAACGACATCGAGGTAGAGAAAAGGCATGGACTCTTTCTCACCGGCCGTCGTCGCCACGACGAGGACCGGCCCGGCGGCGGCCCGAGCGCGACGGATGGAGATCGCGGCGATCTCGTCCCAGGGAATCGTCTTCTGGTTGATCCACACCCCTCGTTGTCCCACCGTCAACGCGATCCCCTGGCCGATGTTGCGCAGATGCGCCTTGGCCGAGGACCATCCGACGAGGGCGATGACGAGCCAGATGAGGGAGTAACCCAGCCCGGCGATGAACAAGGCGATCCGGTACCCCGTCGTCATGGACGACCATTGCCACACCAAGATGAGGAGGCAGATGATCACCCCGACCCCAAGCCAGATGAGGCGCGAACGGACCAAACCCGAGTAATACGCCACCCGCTCAGCCGCCGGCATCGAGACGTACCCGACCAGAAGCTGTTGTGGCATGGGATGATCTTATCGTCCCTTGGGCTGCTGCGGGGCGCTGGGTGAACGGTGATCCCGTGCCATCACGCCCGAGCCGATCCCGTCCCGGGCGCATTCGTCTGGCGCTGATCCGTTCATGGTTCGCCCGCTGTCGCGACCGTCAGCTCAACCGGCGATCTCGTAGACGAAATCGAAGGCCTGCGCCAAGATCACCGTCGTCCCCGGCGTGATGATGACAGGTTCGCCGGGTTGCAGGAAGGTGAGCGGCTGATCGGGGAACATCACCTCGGTGCCGTTCGTGGAGCCGAGATCCTGGACGACGACGTCCCAGCCGTCGAGGCTGATCTCGCAATGCTGGCTGGAGATGTCCTTGTTCGGATCGGATATGCGCACGAGGTTCGGGTGCATGCCGGATCCGTCCCGGACGAAGTGCGGGTTCCGGCCAAAGACGACCCCGCGATCGAGCGTGATGGTGCCACCGCTGGAGAGGCGGAGCACCCCGAGCGAAGGCCGACGCACCTCGAAGGGGAGTTGCTTGTGAATCTGCGCGTGGCACAGCCGACAGTACTCGGCGCCCGGGGCGTTGGTGTGGCCCTCCGGGCAGGCGACCGCGAGGACGAGCGGGCTCTTGAGCTCCTTGGCCCGATCGGCGCCGCTGAGGGTGGGCATCTCGTCGAGGGCGTGGTCGCGCAGATCCGCCGAGATCGTGTCGTCCGGCTCGGCCAGGGGCGCGGGATCGTCATGCAAGGTCTGAACCGGGCTGGGATCCCACAGCGGAGCGTGGGGCTCGTCATCGATCGGCATCGTCACCGACGGGACCGGCGCGACGGCGGGGGCGTCATCGGAACCGCCCCAGCTGACGAGATCGCCGAGCGAGGGGGCGGAGGTCTCCGGCAAAGCGGACGTGGCCGCGAACGCCGCACCCGCAGCAGGAGCGACGATCGAGGGGCCGGAGATCGGCGCAGGACGAGGCGTGATCGGATCGAAGGTGATCGGAGATGACAGATCCGGATCGAAGTCGACGAGATCGTCCTCCTCCAGATCGGTCTGTTCGAGGATCGGCTCGGAGAAGGATACGGCTTCCGCCGATGACTCCAGCGGCGCCGAGGCGCTCTCCGGGGAGAACGGGGTGGTGCTCCACGGCGAGGGCGAGTCGACGAAGACCGGTGTGGTGATCGGATCCAGATCCTCGCTCAACGATGCTTCGACGGCCTCGGCCGGCTCCTTCTCGTCATCGTCCTGCGCATCGGCAATCTCATCATCGACCGGGACGATCACGGAGAGGTCGGCGCCATCCTCCGCTTCGTCGCTCGGAGATTCGGCGACGACCTCGCCGAGATCACCAGTGAAAGCGGAGAAGGCGGATCCGCCCAGATCGAAGGCGGGAATGTCGGCCTCACCGGAATCGAAGATCTCATGATCGGCCACGGTGAGATCGAGATCGGCCGGCTCCTCGGGTGAGAACGCCGACAGCGGCGACGAGGACTCGACGTCGTCGTCGCCGAACACAGCGCCCGGTTGCTCCACCATGAGGTCGGAGAGGTCGAGGACATCGGCCTGGGGGAGCTCGTGATCGACGGCCTCGGGGTCATCGACGACCTCGGCAGATGCGTCATCTGCCTCGGCCAGAGTGTCGACGACGGGATCATCGCGGTGGAAGAAGTGATCGTCGGCATCCAGATCGATCGCTTCGACGACGGGCTCCTCGGCCGACTCCACCGTCGCGGGCTCATCCTTGGCCTCGGCCATCGGCTCGTGAGAAAGGATCTCCGCGGTCATGACCTCCGCCGTCACCGCCGAATCGGCCGACTCAGGTTCGATCACGTCGAACGTCAATGGCTCCGGGGCCGATTCGGCCGGCGTGGGCTCCGACGCGGAGGAGATGAAACTAGGGGATGTGCTCGGCGTCACGCGGGAAGGGATGACCTCCTCGCTGGACAGTTCGGCCAGACGTACCGGATCGGGCTTGGTCGAACGCGGGCGCGGAGAGAAGAGTGGCTTGTCCGTCCGGGGCGTCACCGTCGTGCGCGGGCTTCGTGAAACCGCGGCGCGGAAGGCTGAACTCGCCGACGACCTACGTGAAACCGTGCTTGATTCTGTGAGCCCACGGCCCGTGACGACCGGAGTGGAAACCTGGTCGGAGGAGGCCGCGTCAGCGACAAGATCTTCCCCTGTCAACGACCCCCAGCCGATCGACTCCGCCATGACGACTCCGGCGCGCATCGGTAAAGTCGCCTGATCGCTGTCATCGCCATCAACAAAAGCGAGTTTAGCGGGAACGGCGGCCGGAATCGTCGTATCCGAGAAAAAGCGTGTTCCCACAATAGGATCACACCCTTGGGCATATCCCTGAATCGCCCCGCGAACAATAAACCGAGTTTCATCTCTTTCGATATCGAGGATCCCGAAACTCGGCATCCGGCTCAAGCCATGACAAGCCAAAACATCAAGAGCTGAATCGATCGAGGCCTCATCCATGAGCGCATCGAAAATTTCGTCCACCCGCTCGTCGTCAGCCGGCAATGTCGTAAAGACGCAAATCGGCCAACGGGCGACCACCGTTGTATCTCCTGGAACATAGGAGAAATATTCCTTCACAGCACAGCCTTCCTTCGAATTCCGGGGGTCACGCGAACGCAGGTGGCTCACGAAGTCCTTACTAATGTAGCGGCCACCACCCGGATTAAGCACATCGGGGGAATGGCTGAATTAACAATGTAAAGTTATATATTGTTTCCCGGATTGTTCATTGCTTTATTCGCTCGGCGCCCGAGCTGATTGTTCCGCCGGAGGATCCTCCAGGAGCGGAGCAGGGGGACGGCATCATCGGGACATCGGGGGATTTTCCTCCACCGCCGAGTGAGCGCCATGTTTTTCACACACCAGGTGAGCGGGACGAACGAGAATCTCGTTCATCCCGCTCGGCCTCTCAGGCCGGCACCTCGAACACGAAGTCGAAGGCTTGGGCCAAAACGACGCGGGCTCCAGGCTCGATCGTCATCGGCTCGTTGGGACGCAAGGCGATCGGAGCGCGATGCGGCAGGAACACCTGGGTGCCATTGGTCGAACCCAAATCACGGACCGTGACGTACCAATCTTCCAATCGGACTTCCAGGTGTTGACTGGAGATGTCCTTGTTCGGGTCGGCGATCCGCACCAGATTCGGCTGCGGGCCGGTGGCGCCGATGATCTCATGGGGGTTGCGCCCCAGGATGACGCCGCGGTCCAGAATGACGGTGCCACCGCTGGAAAGGCGCAAGACGCCGAGCGGCGGGCGAGGCACCTCGACCGGTTCTTGGGGCCCGACCAACTGATGGCAGACCCGGCAGGTCACCGCCGACGGCGGGTTGGGATGGCCGGACGGGCAGAAGACGGCGGCGACGAGGATGTCCGCCTCGTCGAAGACCGGCTCCGACGGCGTGGCGACCGGCTCAGAGGGAGTGGTGACCGGCTGCGCGAGCGACTGGGCGATCGCCGCCGAACGGGCTTCGGGCACGACCGGATCGGAGAGCAGATCCTTCGGCGACATGCCGCGGACCGTCGGCCAAGCCGGCACCGTATTGGCCGTCAGAGTGGCCCCGGAGCGCACCTCGGGCGCGGCCGTCACAGCGGAATCGGAGGGATCCCAGACCGTCGCCGGAGATTCCTCAACGGCTGGTTCGGACGCCCTGGTGGTCGTCATCCCCCAGGCCGCCGCCGCTGAGGCGGCGTTGGCGACATCGACCGGCTGATCGCTCGCCACTTCGGGGTCGTCGGGATCGGCGGCCGACGTGAGAACCGGAGGCTCAGCGCTCCCAAGAAGTGCTTCCGGCACCTCGGGCGGAGGCAGCGGGCCGAGATCGAAGGGGTCGCTCGGCGAAGAAGCCGAGGTGGCCGATGTGGTCGCCAGCGGTTCCTCCACGGAAGGACGATTCGCCTCGTCCTCAGAAGCGACGGGGACCTGGCGGATCACCGACTCGACCGACGGATACTCGAGCGGCCCAAGGAGGGGAATGTTGTCAAAACTCGGCGACTCGGCGCCCAGCGGCGAGCCTGCGCTGACGAGCGAGACCGGCTTGTCCGCCTCATCGGCCGGAGCCGGAGTGCTGGGGCTGACCGGGGAGATCGTCGGCGTCGGGGCGGAATCGGCGGTGTCCTCGAGCCACGCGTCGGGCAGCACGATCTCCGTGGTGATCGTGTCGTCGGAGTCATCGGCCGGGGCGCCCTCGGCGACGGCGTCCGCGGGCGTGGCCGGGCTGGACGGTGTCGTCGGGCTCACAGGCGTCACCGGGCTAGCCGGGGTGACGATGACCGGCTCATCCGGCGACGACGGGCTCTGGGGCGAGGAACCGCTCCACCCGGAGTGCGCGGCGTCTTCGGCCTCGCGCTGGAAACCGGCCATGAGCAGAGCGGAACGATCATCTGCCGTCCCAGAATCCGACGGCTCGTCATCGGAGGATTCGCTGGGCTCGACATCGTCAGACACGAACCCGAGGCGGGCATCGCCGAGCGAGAGATCGGCTTCGTTCGGGGCGACCTCGAGATCAGGCAGATTGAGATCGACGACCGGCGGCGACATCATCTCTCCGGCGAGATTGATCTCCCCGTTCGGCGGCGTGAACACCGGAGCGGGAACCGTGTCGTAATCACCCAAACCGAACTTCGGGCCGTCGACATCCGGGGCATCGAAGTCGATCTCAGGCGTCGACACGTCCCCATCGATGAGGGGAAGTCCGACCTGAGGCGCGTCCAGATCGATATCCGGGTTCGTCAGATCGACATCCGGGGCGTTCACGTCAAGATTCGGCTTGGTGATGTCGATATCCGGAGCGTCAATATCGACATCGGGCTTCTGAAGATCGACATCCGGCGCCGCGATATCGAGATCCGGCTTCTTGAGATCGAGATCGGGAGCCGACAGGTCGAAGTCCGGCTTCTCCAGGTCGAAGTCCGGCTTGGCGAGATCGACATCTGGGGCTGACAGATCGATATCGGGGGCAGCCAGATCGATATCAGGACTCGACAAGTCGACGTCTGGCTTCTCGATGTCGATATCGGGAGCGGACACGTCAATGTCGGGAGCGGAGAAATCGACGCTCGGGGCAGCTAGATCGACATCTGGCGACGAAAGATCGATATCGCCCGGCGACATCATCTCACCGGCGAGGTTGATCTCCCCGTTCGGCGGCGTGAACACCGGAGCGGGAACCGTGTCGTAATCACCCAAACCGAACTTCGGGCCGTCGACATCCGGGCCATCGATATCCACCTTCGGCGCCGACAGATCCAGATCGGGAGCGTCGACGTCGACCTGAGGCATCGTCAGGTCGATATCCGGAGCGTTCACGTCAAAATCAGGCTTGTCAAGATCGACATCCGGGGCATCGATGTCGATGTCCGGCTTCTTCAGGTCGATATCAGGAACATCGACGTCGACATCCGGCTTCTTGACGTCGAGATCGGGAGCCGACAGGTCGAAGTCCGGCTTCTCGATATCGATGTGCGGTTTGTCGAGATCGACATCCGGGGCCGACACGTCGATATCGGGCGCACTCAAAGCGAAAGCGGGGGTGTCGACTTCGATCGTCGGCTCATCGATATCAGGCAGATCAATGTCTGGGGCGTCAAGATCGAACTTCGGCTTGTCGATAGCGAGGTCGACATCGGGAAGATCGACGTCGGGCTTCGTGAAACCGAACCCGGGCAGATCGACATCGGGTTTCTTGAGGTCGAGATCGACATCAGGCACATCAACGTCCGGGCGATCAAGGTCGATATCGGGGCGCTCGACGTCGATATCTGGGAGATCGATATCTGGCTTCGTGATCTCGGGAAGATCGATTTCCGGCTTGTCGAGATCGATTCCTCCCCCGTCGATGTCGATCGTGGGAGCGTCCAGATCGAACTTCGGCGCGTCGACATCGAACTTGGGCCCGTCGACGTCGAACTTGGGCCCGTCGACATCGATCGTGGGCGCGTCGACGTCGAGGTCATGATCAAAGTCGAGGTCATGGTCGAGATCGACGTCCGGGGTGTCGATGGCGACATCGACCGCGTCGACATCGAGATCGGGGACGGACAGATCGAGCCCGGGACGCTCGACTTCGAGATCGGGCAGATCGACCGATGGCCCGTCGACGTCGATCGAGCCGAGCGAGCCGGCGAGGGCGATCCCGCCGACTGTGGCTGCTCCAGCGCCGAGCACCCCGGCCGACAGTGTGGCGCCCTTGCCTTTCGCATCATCGCTTTCCGGCGCTTCGGCCGGTTGCGAGGCCTCGTTCGCTTCCGTCAACGAAGCTCCGGCCAGGCCGATCGAACGGACCTGGACGACGCCGAGGCCGATCGGCACGACGACCGGATCGGCGGCGTCGTCATCGTCGACCGTCAAACGGGCGGTGCTGCGCGAGTCGAGGCAGAGATCGGTGAGGAACCCGGAACCGACGACGGGATCGCCATCGGAGCGCTCGGCCCGGATCGATCCCCGGACGATGACGCGCGGACGATCGCCCGAGACGTCGAGCAAGCCGAAATCGGGCAGATGGGCCAAACCCTGGCGCACGAGGACGTCGAGCGCGTCCTCGATCGAGCCGGTGCTGTCGAGGACGCCGAAGATCTCGCCGACACGTTCATCGTCGACCGGCAGCGGCACGACCACACATCGCGGCCAAACCACTATTGCCGTTGTCTTTCCTTGGCTGTAATAGAAATGCCGTTCCACGATTCTCTCTCTCACTTCGGCCGCCTCTGCGGGCGGGCGACGGCGTCCAACGTGTCATCGCCGACACGGATCGGACCGGGGGCTCGGCGGGATGACGATCGCTGCCCCACTATCATATCCGGCCCCAGCCCTCACCGAAGATCGGTAACGAAAATTACCCCTTCATCATAAGCGCTCATCGCTTGCGGCAGAGCTCTGCCCACCGGCGTCGATCGACCAGTGATACATCGCGAGGGCGGCCGCGGCCCCGGCGTTGAGCGACCGGGTCGAGCCATGCTGGGTGATAGCGACGACCTGGGTGCAGGCGGCGATCGCCTCCGCGGTCAGCCCCGGCCCCTCCGAACCGAAGAGAAGACAACACGACCGGGGCAACCGTGTCGTCTCCAAGGGCACGGAGCCAGGCACGTTGTCGACTCCGACTAGGGGAATCTCCCCGAGCGAGGCGATGAGATCATCGACAGTGGCGTGATGTTCGACATGGAGATAACGGTCCGTCACCATGGCCCCGCGCCGATTCCAGCGCCGCCGACCGACGATGTGGACTGCGGCGACGTTGAATGCGTTGGCCGTTCGCACGATCGAACCGATATTGAAGTCGTGTTCCCAATTTTGGATCGCGACATGGAGGGGGTTTCGACTCTCGTCGAGATCGGCCACGATCGCCTCGAGACGCCAGTACCGGTAACGGTCGATGACATTGCGCCGATCCCCCTCGGCCAGAAGGACGGGATCCAGGCGAGGGTCGTCCGGCCAGGGCTCGGGCAAG
The DNA here is from genome assembly GCA_031262485.1 of Propionibacteriaceae bacterium. Taxonomy (GTDB): domain Bacteria; phylum Actinomycetota; class Actinomycetes; order Propionibacteriales; family Propionibacteriaceae; genus WQYJ01. The sequence goes on along the minus strand of JAISHO010000022.1, from coordinate 44,256 downwards.
GGCCCGACACCGACGGTCGGGGCTGTCGGGTCGTCCATCATCACGTCATCGGCATCCACACCGGTATGATAGGAGGTCGCGCCGTCGTGGCGCCCACCCGGGGAAAGAGCTAGGGAGGCCCTTCATGCCCTCACGATCCGTCTTCGACTGGATCTTCCGCTTCGTCAAGGGGATGTTCATCGGCACCGGAGCGATCCTGCCCGGCGTCTCCGGCGGGGCGCTCGCGGCCGTGTTCGGCATCTACGAACGGATCATCGATTTCCTCGCCGACCTGCGCAAGGACTTCGTCAAAAACGTCCTCTTCTTCGTCCCCGTCGTCCTCGGCGCCGTCTTCGGGCTGTTCGTCCTGGCCTGGCCGCTCGATTATTTCCTCGTCCACCACAAGGCCGCCGTCATGTGGTTCTTCATCGGCTGCATCGCCGGCACCCTGCCCGCTCTCTACCATGAGGCTGGCAAGAACGGGCGTCGTCGCACCCACATCATCCTCATGATCGTCGTCGCCGTCCTCGCCTTCGCCGGTTTGGTGGCCGCCCGGACCTATCTCGACGTCTCCGTCCCCCTCAACTGGGGCACGTGGATCATGGCGGGCGCCATCTTCGCCCTCGGCATGATCGTGCCCGGGCTGAGCCCGTCGAACTTCCTCCTCTACCTCAACATGTATCAACCGATGACGGAGGGGATCAAAGAGCTCAACTTCTCGATCCTCATCCCCGTCGGCGTCGGCGCCGTCGTCTGCGTCCTCGCCTTCGCCAAACTCATGCAGTGGCTGTTGTCGAAGGTCTACGCGACGATCTTCCACATCATCCTCGGCGTCGTCATCGCCTCGACGGCCATCATCGTGCCAGGCCCGAGCGATTACTCCGGCCTCGGCGTGCTCGGAATCATCGTTCTTGTCCTCCTCACACTGGCCGGGCTCGCCCTCGGCCTGTTCATGGGACGCTTGGAAGACAAGTACAAGTAAGACGAAGCCCCCGTCCGTCTGATCGCTTCCCAACGCGTGACGGCACAGGCTGCGCTGAGCGAGGACTGATTCCTGGGAATCACTCCTCCCCGGGGCCTTTCCCTGTCGTCGAGCCGTGGCCATGCGAACCGATCCGACTCGGGAGATTCACTGATCCGACGAACTGACGAGACGAGCCGCGCCCTGCCCCTCGGCCGACCCGTCGAGCCCGGTGAAACTGAGGACGAGCGGACGATACGCCAACGCGCAGGTGACCCGGATCGTCGTCGAGACGGCGTCGGCCTCGATCACCATTCCACTACCGGCGCCACACTCCGCCGCCGCCAGATAAGCGTCGATCGCCGCCCGCGCCCGCCGCTCGTCGACGGCTAGTCGCCCATCGACAGCCAAGACGTCACGATCGACTTGCTGTCCCCCGACCCGGGCCGCTTCGCGGGCGATCGCATTGGCCCTCTCGAGGGCTCCCAACCAGCCGCATCCATCGACGACGAGTCCGACGACGAGCACGAGGGCGGCCGCCACCGTCGCGACGAACGGGGTGATCCTTCCGGCGTCAGTCACAGACCGGGAAGCCGGGGCGAGGGAGGGCGACACGGGCGATAGTCTCTCAACTCCACGTCATTTTAGTCAATGATTGATCTAGCTCTTCTCACCTGATTTGTCCTACTTCACCATGACGTGTCAGGATGCCGCTATGGCGATCCCTCATCCTCGCCCTCGTCGCACCTGTCGAATCCGTTCCAGCGGATCGTCGACCATCGAGACCCTCATCTGCCTGCCCGTCATGCTCATGCTCGTCTTCGGCATCGTGCAGACCGGCATCTGGTTCTTCGCCCGCAGCGTGTGCCAATCAGCCGCCCTCGACGCCGCCCAGGTCGCCTCGGCTTGGGGCGGAGACGAGGCTGCCGCGCGCATCGCCGCCGAAGCCTTCCTGGAGCGCACTGGTGGGGTCGTCCGCCACGCCACGATCGCCGTCTCCCTCGACGACGAGCGCGCCGTCGTCACGATCACCGGGGCCAGCCCGACGATCGTCCCCCTCTTCCCCACCGCCGTCCACCACAGCGTCAGCCTGCCGGTCGAACGATGAGAGGCCTGAGATCAGCCCGTCGTGAGCGCGGTTCGGCCACGATCGAGCTGGTGACCGTCGCTCCGGCGGTGCTCCTCCTGCTCGCCCTCGTCGTCCTGGCCGGGCAGATCGCCTTGGCCCGTCAATCCGTCACCATGGCCGCGTTCGACGCCGCCCGGAGCGGGTCGCTCAGCGCCGACGCCTCCTCCGCCGAGACGGCCGCCCACGAGGCCGCTCGCACCTCGCTGTCCCAGCGCGGCGTGGAGTGCGATCCATCGATCGCCGTCGACGCCAGCGGGTTTCGTCTCGCGCCAGGAGTGCAGGGATACGTCACCGTGGCCTTGTCGTGCCGGGTCGCCCTTGACGCTGTCGCGCTGCCGGGAGCGCCCGGAATGATCACGCTGACGGCCGAGGCCCGATCGCCGGTCGACCTTTACCGCTCACGCCCTCGATGAAGCGGAAATCCCGCTCCGAATGAAACGAGATGAAGGCTCACTGGGCCAATCCGTAGAGACGGTCACCGGCGTCGCCGAGACCGGGGACGATATAGCCGTGCTCGTTGAGCCGCTCATCGACCGCGGCGACGACGAGGCGGAAGGCCGGGTCGAAATCAGCCGTCAAAGCCTCGACATGATCGCACCCCTCCGGGGCGGCCAGGAGACAGATGGCGGTGACGTCGTCGGCGCCCCGGTCGCGCAGGAAGCGGACGGTGCCCCCCAACGATCCCCCCGTCGCCAGCATCGGATCGAGCACGAAGCACTGCCGCCCCCGTAAATCCTTCGGCAGACGCTCGGCGTAGGTGAAAGGCTTCAAGGTCGTCTCGTCGCGCACCATCCCGACGAAGCCGACCTCGGCCGACGGCATGAGACGCGTCATCCCCTCGAGCATGCCAAGCCCGGCCCGCAAAATGGGAACGACTAAGGGCTTCGGTTTCGTCAAGCGCACCCCTTGAGTCGGGCTGACCGGTGTCGTGATGTCACAAGGCTCCACCCGCACCCCTCGGGTCGCCTCGTAGGCGAGCAGAGTGACGAGCTCTTCGACCAACTGGCGAAACATCGGCGACGGCGTGTCCTGCGAGCGCAGCAGGGTGAGCTTGTGATCGACGAGCGGATGATTGACGACGTGAAGTTCCACGGCGCCAGCTTGGCACATCCGCCCCCCCTCATTCCACACTCCGCGTCTCAAACCCTGGCCCGGCCTCCTTCTCAGCCGGTCGCGTGGTCCGTCGTCAGGTGAAAACGTAGAGAATAAGTGTGAGTATCCTTCTAGGAACACTCTCGTGAAACGTGCAAGGATGGTACCCTCACTGGTGATCAGGAGGGACCATGGCACAGGGTTTCGGCGCACAGGGGTTGGACGAGGACGATCGCCTCGATGATCGGCCTGGCCTGGAAGACATCGACACCTTCGACGGCGATGATGACGAAGACGACGATGAGGACGACTTCGACGATCCCGACGACGGCGACGACGATGAGGATGAGGAAGACGACGGGGACGAGGACGTCTACGACGATCTTGAGGACGCCGACGACGACGAGATCGATTTCGTTGTCGCCTTGTATCGCGAGGACGGCGAGCTGACCGGCATCGCGTTGGAACCTGACCTGGCCAATGACTTCGAGGAACTCATCGCCCAACTGCAACGGGTGCCCGGCGACGCCGGCGCCCTCGGGTTGGTCTCGCTCGACTCCGAGGTGCTCGTCGCCGCCCGGGTGCGCGGCCCTCGCCACATCCAGGTGATGATCTCCGACATCTACTACGCCGATGTCTGGCCGCTCGTGCGCGACGCGGCCGATTTCCTCGGCATCGATCCCGACGACGATGACACTCCAGAAGAAGGCATTGTCGGCGATCTCAGCCTCTTCGCCGATCAAGGGTTGCCGGAGATGAACCTCACCGCCCTCACCATGGAGGACGACGAGTTGTCGAGCGAGGATCTGGCCGGGCGGATCGCCAAGGCGATCCACTTCGAACCCCAGTTCCGCAAAGCGGTCGACGACTACTGGTCTTCTGACGAGTGATCCCTGGCGCGTGAGCTCGCACACCCCGGAACGCGGCGCCCCGAGGACGACCCGGTGGGACGCCCTCTTCGATGTCGCCTTGGCTGAGGCCCACGCGGCCAGCTCCCATGGTGATGTGCCGATCGGCGCTGTCGTCTGCACGCCCGGAGGCGACATCCTCGCCGCTGCGGGCAACGAACGCGAAGCGACGGGCGATCCGACGGCCCACGCCGAGATCCTCGCGCTGCGACGCGCCGCTCACCTCTGGGGAAGCTCACACCTGGAGGGATGCGTCCTCGTCACCACCTTGGAGCCGTGCACGATGTGCGCCGGTGCGGCGGTGGTGGCTCGCGTCGAACGCATCGTCTTCGGCGCCTACGATCCCAAAGCCGGGGCCGTCGCCTCGCTCTGGGATGTCGTGCGTGATCCTCGCCTGCCCCACGAGGTCGCCGTGACCGGGGGGATCCGAGCGGAGGAATGCGGGGCGATCATCCGTGATTTCTTCGCCGAACGCCGGCGCCCGGGCGTAGAGGCAGAGTGATCCACACATGCGAAAACCCCGGGATATCGATCGTGAGACCGACGCCCGGGGTTCCGCTCTGTGTTTCCTGGCGGTGACGGAGGGATTTGAACCCTCGGTGGGTTGCCCCACACCCGCTTTCGAGGCGGGCTCTTTCGGCCGCTCAGACACGTCACCGCCGCCAACTGTAGCAAAAAACCGCACGGGGAAAAATCCGACCGCCTTGCCACTGCGCTGATACGATGCTCATCGGTTGTTGCCGTTCGGACAGCCCCTCGCCGACGTGGCGCCGTGACGGCGGCTGAACACCCAAGGAACCGCTGTGGACACCATCGCCCGGGCCGATGTCCTCGTGACCTCGCCCTCACGGAATTTCGTCACTCTCAAGATCACGACCACCGACGGCGTCGTCGGCTGGGGCGACGCGACGCTCAACGGGCGCGAATTGGCCGTCGCCAGTTACCTGGCCGACCACGTCGTCCCCCTCCTCATCGGGCGCGACCCTTCCCGGATCGAAGATATGTGGCAGTACCTCTTCAAGGGGGTGTATTGGCGCAAGGGCCCCATCACGATGACCGCCGTGGCCGCCGTCGATATGGCCCTGTGGGACATCAAGGGCAAGGTCGCCGGGTTGCCGGTCTACCAGCTGCTCGGCGGCGCCTCACGCGAAGGCGTCCTCGTCTACACGCACGCCTCGGGATCCGACATCCCCTCCTTGCTCGACGACATCGCCCAGGTCAAGGAACACGGTTATCGGGCGATTCGGGCCCAGACCGCCGTGCCCGGGGTGGCCGGCACCTACGGGGTCAAACATGGCGCGTATTACGAGCCCGCCAACGCCGCTCTGCCCGAGGAGCAGAGTTGGTCGACCGAGGCGTATCTCGATTTCGCCCCGCGCTACCTCGCCGAGGTAAGAGAAAAGTTTGGTTTTGATTTTCATTTGCTCCATGACATCCACCATCGGCTGACCCCGATCGAGGCGGCCCGTTTCGGCAAGTCGGTCGAGGATCTCCACCTCTTCTGGATGGAGGACCCGACCCCAGCAGACAACCAAGAATCATTCCACTTGATCCGTCAGCACACGACGACGCCGATCGCTGTTGGAGAGGTGTTGTCATCGATCTGGGACGTCCACCACCTCATCACCGAGCAGTTGATCGACTACGTCCGCCTCTCCGTCACCCATGCCGGTGGCATCACCCATCTGCGCCGCATTTTCGCCCTGGCCGAGCTCTATCAGGTGCGATCCGGATCACACGGCCCCTCCGACATTTCCCCCATCGGGCAGGCCGCGGCCACCCATCTCGACCTCGTCATCCCCAATTTCGGCATCCAGGAGCACATGGGTTATCCCGGCCTCGTCGACGAGGTCTTCAAGGGCGGGCCGACCTATGCCGACGGCTACCTCCACCCCGGGGACGCGCCTGGTCTCGGGATCGACTACGACGAGACGGCGGCGGCCACCTTCCCGTACAGTCCGAAGTATCTCCCGGTCGCCCGCCGACTGGACGGTTCCGTCCACGATTGGTGACAGTCTCCAAGCCAGAACACACCCAATCTCATCCCCACGACGCCCACGACGAAAGGAACACCATGCCCAGCAACGTCATCATTGACGACGACGCCATCGTGGGACGGCGGATCGCTGTCTCCGAGATGGACAACAACGTCTATCTTCTGACGTCGAAGCGGACCGGGGCCCAAGTCCTCATCGACGCCGCCGACGAGCCGGAAGCCATCATGGAATTGCTCGGTGAGGCTTCCGGCGACGCCGAGGAGCCCCACCTCGATCTCATCGTCACGACCCATTCGCACTGGGATCACATCCGCGCCTTGGGCGAGATCGTCGCCCGCACCGAGGCGACGACGGCGGCCGGGGTCGAGGATCGTCCGGCGATCGAACGCGAGGTCGGCTGCCAGGTCGATTGGCCGCTCGCCCAAGGAGACGTCCTCGCCGTCTCGGAACCCTTCGCCCCGGGTGGAGCACGGTGGAATCTCATCGAGCGGGGCGCCCCGACCAGCGCCGATCTCACGCTCGACGTCATCGGTTTGTCCGGGCACACCCCGGGCTCAGTCGCCTTGGCCTACACCCCGGCCGACGGCTCGGCGCCCCACCTGTTCACTGGTGACTCGTTGTTCCCCGGCGGTGTCGGCAACACCGACGGTGATCGGGCCCGCTTCGCCTCGCTTCTCAGCGACGTGCGCGACCGTCTCTTCGGCGTCTACCCAGATGCGACGATCGTCCATCCCGGCCACGGCACGGCGACGACGCTGGGGGTGGAACGCCCCCATCTCGACGAATGGAAAGAACGGGGCTGGTGAGCTCCACGGGTTGACACATCGTCCCAGATGACGGTGTGGGGCCCCGGGCGATCGCCCGGGGCCCCACACCATTCATGATCAGTTTTGTTGCTTGATCGCCGTGGTGACGGCCTCGACGAGTTCCTTCCAACTATCGATGAACTTGTCGACGCCCTCGGATTCGAGGACGGCGACGACATCGTCATAGTCGACGCCGACGGTGGCGAGGCGGGCCAGCGTCTCACGGGCGGCCGGGATGTGCTCGGTGATGGTGTCGCCGGCGGCCACGCCGTGATCGCCGAAAGCGCGGAGCGTCTTCTCCGGCATCGTGTTGACGCAGGGGTGGGCGATGAGATCCTCGACATAGAGGATGTCGGAATACTCCGGGTTCTTCGTCCCGGTCGAAGCCCACAGCGGACGCTGGCTATTGGCTCCCTTGTCGGCCAGGGCGGCGAAGCGTTCCGAACCGAAGACGGCGATGTATTCGGCGTAGGCGGCCCGTGCGTTGGCGACGGCGGCCTGGCCCCGCAAGGCGAGCGCCTCGGGCGAGCCGATCTCTTCGAGGCGACGATCGACTTCGGTGTCGACCCGGGAGACGAAGAAACTCGCCACCGAATGGATCTTCGAGATGTCGTGGCCAGCCGCGGCGGCGTCGTCCAAACCGTCGAGGTAGGCCGCCATGACGTCGCGGTAGCGCTCCAGCGAGAAGATGAGCGTGACGTTGACGGAGATCCCCGCCGCGATCGTCCGCCGGATCGCCGGCAGGCCTTCGACGGTGGCAGGAATCTTGATGAGGACGTTGGGTTCGCCCACCATCTGAGCCAGGAGGGCCGCCTGGGCGACCGTCGCCTCGGTGTCGTGAGCCAAGCCCGGTTCGACCTCGATCGAGACCCGACCGTCATACCCCTCGCTCGCCTGGTAGACCGGGTCGAAGAGTTGGCAGGCGGCCTTGACATCGGTCGTCATGAGGGAGCGGATCACCTCGTCGACGGGGGTGCCCTTGAGTTGGGAGAGTTGATCGCCGTACAGGCTGAGATCCTTGAAGGCCGCCGCGAAGATCGTCGGATTCGTCGTCACTCCTCGCACGGAATCATCATTGATCAGTGTGAGCAGATTGCCGCTGCGGATGCGCTCACGCGAGAGATCGTCCAACCAGATCGAGACGCCCGCTTTCGACAGCGCTGCCAGTCGTTCGTTGACTGTTCCCATCATGCCTCCTTGAAATGATTGTCTTTCACCCTAGCCGATTCATTCGGTTCGGGCTCGGATGAGCGCAGGGGCGGTTCGGTGAGAGTGTCCGCCCAAGCGCGCAGCCCATCAAGGCCGGTTCCGACGTCGCGGCGCAAGGCTCGCCCGATCGAGCGCCGCCGTAGAGCTTGTTCGACGCAGGAGCGAGACGGGTGGAGCCAGGCGCCCCGGCCTGGACGCTTCCGCCCAGGAACGACCTGCATGAGTTCGTCGTCCCACACCCACCGGGTGAGCTGGGACTGGCTCGCACGACCGCGACACCCGACGCACAGCCGGATCGGTTCGTTCATCGTCGCCCCTCCCCGCCGGAACCGCCCCGCACGAGGGAACGACGGCGTGGAAGGACGTTCACGCCGCTGGATCCGGGGCGGTGTCGGGTCGGATGTCGATGCGCCACCCGGTCAGGCGGGCGGCCAAGCGGGCGTTTTGACCGTCGCGACCGATGGCGAGGCTGAGCTGGTAGTCGGGCACGATGGCGCGGGCGGCCTTGGCGGCGGCGTCGACGATCGTGACGCTGGTGACACGGGCCGGGGAGAGGGCGTGGGCGACGAATTCGGCCGGGTCCTCCGACCAATCGACGATGTCGATCTTCTCCTCGTTGAGCTCGTGCATGACGGCCCGCACCCGTTGCCCCATGGGGCCGATGCAGGCTCCCTTGGCGGAGACGTCGGGCGACTTCGAACGGACGGCGATCTTCGTCCGGTGCCCGGCTTCGCGGGCCGTCGATTTGATCTCGACGATGCCCTGGGCGATCTCCGGCGATTCGGAGGCGAAGAGTTTCTCGACGAGCCCGGGGTGGGTGCGCGAGACGATCACCTGGAAGCCGTGCTGTTCTTTGCGCACCGCGACGACGTAGACCCGCAGTTTCGCGCCGTGATGATACGACTCGCCGGGAACCTGCTCGGCTTGGGGAAGGATCGCTTCGATAGACGAACCGATGTCGACCCGCACCGTCCGCGAGTCGCCGTCCTGCTGGACGGTGCCGAGGATGATGTCGCCTTCGGAGGCGGCCAGGTGCCCGTATTTCTGCTCGTCCTCGGCCGCCCGGATGCGCTGGGTGATGATCTGACGGGCGGTCGTCGCCGCGACCCGGCCGAAATCCGACGGGGTGCCGTCGTATTCGCCGACCTTCTCGCCCGCCTCATCGAGCTCGGGGACCATGACGGCGACCTTGCCGGTGCGCAGGTTGAGATCGACCCGGGCTCCAGGGATGTGGCCGGGGGTCTTCTCGTAGGCGTTGAGAAGCGCCTCCTCGAGCGCCTCGACGACGACGTCGAGTTTGATTCCGCGGTCTTGTTCCAATTGCCGCAATGGTGCAACGTCAATTTCCATGTCAGATCTTCTCCTTGAGCTCACCAGGAGCCGGGCTCATCGCCGTCTCCGGTTCGGGGGATGCTGTGGGGACGTCAGGGGTGGCGGCGCCATCGGCCGCGGCCGGGGAATCCTCGCTGGCCTCATCACCAGCGGGATCGTCTCCGCCATCGAACTCGTGGTCGAGGCCAAGCGCGTCCGAATCGCCGTCTTCTTCGTTCGAGGGACGGTTCAGCTCGACTTGGACGACGGCTTTCGTGACGGTGGAGAAGGGCAGATCGTAGGTGGTCGTCTCGGTGGCGACCGTCGCCGTATCAGGACCGGCGGCGAGGATCCGGCCGGTCAAAGCGTCCGCGTCGGGGCGGGTGACGGTGACGAGGCGACCGATGTTGCGCCGCCAGTGGGCCGGCTTCGTCAAGGGGCGGTCGACGCCGCGGGAGCTCACCTCTAAGACGTAGGGACGATCCCCCATGACATCGGCCGTGTCGAGGGCGACGGAGAGATCGCGCGAGGCGTCGGCGATCTCGTCGAGGGTGGGGCCCCGGCCGCTGGCGCCATCGCCGTCGACCGTCACTCTGACGAGACGGCGCGAACCGGCGGCGACGACCGACAGATCGTCGAGCTCGAGCCCATGCTCGGCCAAAGCCTGCTCGACGACCTCGCGTACAGCCGATGAGTCCATCGCATCCCTCTCCATCGTCACGTCCACTTGCCTCCGCTCCACCTTACGAGCAAAAACGGTGAAGGAGGAAACCACACCGCCACGACACCCGTTCAATCCCTTGGTTTCAGTGGTCTGTCGCGCTTAAATGTTGAGGTTCGGGGTGACCGGTGGGGTGGCCAGCAAGGCGGAGGAGGAGCCGGTAGTGGACCTACCGGCGACGACGACAACGCGGCTGGGGGCCCCACCGGGCGCCACGAACACGACGTTTAGGCGCGACAGGCCACAAAGACGACCGGGTGACCGTAGAGTGTCTCCGTGAGCCGCCCCATCCCCTTCTTGCTCGCCGCTGCCCTCGCCTGCGGCCTGCTCGGCGGTTGTGCGTTCTCCGATCCGCGGATCTCCGGGAGCCCGTCGGGGCCGGTCGAGGTCGCCCCGGAGTTCAGCCAGACGGCGGCGGCTGCGACCGAGTTGGAAACGCAGGCGTGGGCCGAGGTGACCGCCTGCGCCACAGCGCCGTGGGCCGGCGACGACGCCGCCCGCTGGTCGGTCATGGCCGATGTCCTCCTCGACCATGTCGCGGTGCTCACCGGGCCGGCCCCGCAAGCTCGTCTGGCAGCCACGCCCGATCCTCAGCCCGTCGGCGCCGCGGCGGCGGCATCGCGTGAGGAGGGCATCGCCCGGGCCGACGCCGCCCTGGTCGCCGCCCGTGACGCGCATCGTCATGCCGCGCTCGCCAGCGACGGGGTCATCGCAGCTTTCTGGGCCTCGTTGGCCGGATCAGCCGAACAGCTCCGTCATGGGTTGACGCTGCCGTACCGCGATCCGATCCCGGCCGATCCTCAGGTCACGGTCGAGGTGACGGCGGAGTCGAACGCCTACGCCCGGCTCGTCTCCGCGTATCACGAGGCGGTCTTCGCCACGACGACGGCGATCGGGGTCATCCCCGATGACGATCCGAATCGGGACATCGCCAGCGCGATCGTCACCCGTTTGCGCCAGGCCCGCGACACGCTCATCGGCGAGGCTCCAGAGTTCGGATTTCAGGCCCCGGCCGCCCAGGGCGCCTACACGGTGGCGCGAGCCGCCACGACCGACGACGCGCTCGCACTCATGAGCGAGGCGCACCAGGCGATCGCTGAAGCGGCCATCGGCTGGGTCGCCTCGACCTCGGCCCACCGGCGACAGGCGGTCGACGAGGTGATCGCCGCCACCTCGCTGGCGCGGGAACTGGGGTTGGCGACAGCGGTGTGGCCCGGTTGGCCGGACTGATCAGCCGGGAACATCGACCCGGGAAACCGATCAGGGAAGATCGAGTTCCTCGGAATCGCCGTGGATGGCCGCCAAGATGACGGACACCGCCTCGGCCACGGGAACGTGGGCGCTCGTGCCGGCGGCCCGATCTCGCACCTCGACGACGCCGTCGGCCAGGCCGCGCCCGACGATGACGCTCGTGGGGAAGCCGATGAGTTCGGCGTCGGCGAAGTTGACGCCTGGGGAGACGGTGCGATCGTCGAGGACGATGGCGGCTCCGGCGGCGTCGAGTTCGGTGGCGATCCGCGTCGCCTCGGCGACGACGTCCTCACCCTTGCCGGCGATGACGATGATGGCGTCGTAAGGGGCGACTTGACGGGGCCAGGCCAGTCCGCGATCGTCGCAGGTCGCCTCGGCCACCATGGCGACGGCCCGGGAGACGCCGAACCCGTAGGAGCCCATCGTCACGGTGACGAGTTTGCCGTTGCGATCGAGCACCTTGAGGCCGAGCGCCTCGGCGTATTTCTTCCCCAGTTGGAAGACGTGGCCCATCTCGACGCCCCGGTCCAAGGTGAGCGGCCCGGAACCGTCGGGAGCGGGATCGCCCTCGCGGATCTCGGCGACGTCGATGAAGCCGTCGGGGGTGACGTCGCGGCCGATGACGACGTTGACGAGGTGCTCGTCGGGGGCGTTGGAACCTGTGACCCAACTCGTCCCCTCGACGACCCGCGGATCGACGAGATAGCGCAGTTTGGTTTCACTCTTCTCGCCAAGGAAGGCGACGGCTTTCTTCCCGTCGAGACGAACCGGGCCGATGTAACCCTTGACGAGTTCCGGGTGGGCGGCGAAATCGGCGTCGGCGAACGGCTCGGCCTCATCGGGGAAGAGGGCGGCTTCGAGCCGCTTCCCATCGACCTCGCGGTCGCCGGGCAGACCGACGATGAGCGGGGACCGTGTTCCGTCGGGGCTCTTCACCATGAAGACGACGTTCTTGAGGGTGTCCGAGCCGCTCCAGGGACGGTCGGGGCGTGGGTTGACGTCGTTGACGGCGTCGACGAGGGTGGCGATCGTGGCCGCGCCGGGGGTGTGGATGGTCGTCGGGGCGGGCACATCCGAGGCGTCGACGGGCTGCGCCACCGGGATCGTGACCGCTTCGACGTTGGCGGCGTACCCGCCCGGGGAACGCGCGAAGGTGTCTTCCCCATTGGGGGCGATGGCGAGGAATTCCTCGGACAGGGAGCCGCCCATGGCCCCCGACATCGCCTTGACGATGACGAACTCGAGCCCGAGGCGCTCCATGATGCGGATGTACGCCTCGCGGTGCCGATCGTAAGCTCGCGCCAATCCTTCGTCGTCGACGTCGAAGGAGTAGGAGTCTTTCATGATGAACTCACGCCCCCGCAAGATCCCGGCCCGCGGGCGGGCCTCATCGCGGTACTTCGTCTGCACTTGGTAGAGCACGAGCGGAAGATCTTTGTAGGAGGAATAGAGATCCTTGACGAGGAGCGTGAACATCTCCTCATGAGTCGGGGCGAGGAGGTAGTCACCGCCCTTGCGATCGTGGAGCCGGAACAGCGAGGGCCCGTAATCGTCCCACCGGCCGGTGGCTTCGTAGGGCTCCCGCGGCAGCAGCGCCGGGAAGTGGACCTCTTGGGCGCCGATCGCCTCGATCTCCTCGCGCACGATCGCCTCGATCTTGGCGAGAACCTTGAGCCCGAGCGGCAACCAGCTGTAGATGCCAGGGGCGGCCCGGCGGATATACCCGCCGCGGACGAGCCAGGTGTGGCTCGGAACCTCGGCGTCGGCGGGATTCTCACGCAAGGTGCGAACGAACAACTGCGACATCCGGTCGAATGACACGGGGAACTCCTTCACGAAATCTGTAGACGTTCAGCCTAGCCGCTCCGGAGACCGACGATCACGTTGTCGACGTGCTCTTCCGGATCAGGCATGTGCGGGCACATCAGTAAAGGATGGAGGCGTATTCCCCTACCTGGCGGAAGCCGAGGCGGCGATAAAGGGCGAGGGCGGGTTGGTTGTAGTCGTTGACGTAGAGGGTGACGTTGGGCCAGCGCCGACGGATCACGGTGAGGACGCCCGCTAAGGCCGTCTCAGAGAAGCCGTGGCCGCGCAGCCGGGGGGTGAGCCAGACGCCGCCGATCTGGCAGAACTGGCGCGAGGTCACGGTGACGTCAGTTTTGAAGACGACCTCGTCGCCGTCCACGATGCCGAAGGTGTGGCCCTTGTCCATGAGACGGGCGACGTGGGAGCGATAGCCGCCCGGTTGGGTCGGTGGGACGCCGAGTTCTTCCTCGTACATGGCCTCGGCCGAGCGAAGGTAAGCCTGAAGATGGCGGGCGGAAACGACGCCGCCCCTCGGGTCGGCGATGACGGCGGGATCGCGATCGAGGAGGAGAAGGGGCTGGCAAGGACGCAGGCTGCGCACGTTCCCCCAAGCCGGGGAGGTGTCGCGCAACCGCTCCCACAGACCGATGGCAGCCTCGCTCGGACCGACGATCGAGCCGCAGCGGCGGACCGGTCCGAGCCGGGACGCGAAGTCGTCGAGCGCGGCGGGGCCGGCCGAGACGGGCATGATGGCCGGGGCGCAGTCGAGAAGGGCGACGGGGCGACTCGTCGATCCCGGTGGGAACCATCCCCAGACCTCGTGGCCGAGGACGATGGGGTCGAGCCCGCGTGATCCGATGGCGGCGGCGACCGGCAAGGTGACGGCGATGTCGCGATGCACGAGGTCGAGGGTGTCGGTGAGCTCAGCGATCCCCAAGGTGCGGACACGCCCGTTGGACGGGTCAGCCGGGCGAACGGCGGAAGAAGGGGTGACGGCGCGTCTCGGGGCTTGCCTCACGACGAAGTTGGGGCCGCGCGCTGCCACGATCGCTCGTCTCAGCTGAGGACGGCGACGCTGGGTGTGCCCGATTGAGCCGGATCGGCCTCGGCTGCCATCCGGTTCGCCTCCGCCAGCAAGGTGGCGACGATCTCGTTTTCCGGGACGGTCGCGATGACCTCGCCATGAACGAAAATCTTGCCCTTGCCGTTGCCGGAGGCGACCCCGAGGTCGGCTTCCCGGGCCTCGCCAGGGCCGTTGACGACGCACCCCATGACGGCGACACGCAGTGGCACCGTGAGCCCGGCCAGGCCCTCCGTCACCTCGTCGGCTAGGCGATAGACGTCGACTTGAGCCCGCCCGCAGGAGGGGCAGGAGACGATCTCGAGTTGACGCGGGCGCAGGTTGAGCGATTCGAGGATCTTGAGGCCGACCTTGACCTCTTCGACCGGCGGGGCGGACAGGGAGACCCGGATCGTGTCGCCGATGCCCTCGGCCAGAAGGATTCCGAAGGCGACGGAGGATTTGATCGTGCCCTGGAAAGCCGGGCCGGCCTCGGTGACGCCGAGGTGGAGGGGATAGTCGCTGGCTGCGGCGAGTTTGCGATAGGCCTCGACCATGACGACGGGATCGTGGTGCTTGACCGAGATCTTGAAATCCTTGAACCCGTGCTCCTCGAAGAGGCTGGCCTCCCACAAGGCCGATTCGACGAGGGCGTCGGGGGTGGCGGAGCCGTATTTCTTGAGCAGCCTCGGGTCGAGCGAACCGGCGTTGACGCCGATGCGGATCGAGCAGCCGGCCTCGGTGGCGGCCTGGGCGATCTCACCGATGCGATCGTCGAAGGCTTTGATGTTGCCCGGGTTGACGCGCACCGCGGCACAGCCGGCGGCGATCGCCTCGAGGACGTAGCGGGGTTGGAAATGGATGTCGGCGATGATGGGGACGGTGGAGTGTTGGACGATGGCGGGCAGGGCGTCGGCGTCGTCCTGACTCGGCACCGCCACGCGCACGATGTCGCAACCGGCCGCCGTCAGCTCCGCGATCTGGCGCAAGGTCGCTCCGACATCGACCGTCTTCGTCGTCGTCATCGACTGGACGGAGATGGGGGCGTCGCCGCCGACGAGGACGGATCCGACCTTGATCTGGCGGCAGGGCCGCCGCGGGGCCAACACCGCCGGGGCGGCTTTGACCGGCATTCCCAGATCGACTCTCGTCATCGTCGCCTCTTCTCTTCCCAGGGCCTCGCACCCGTCGAACGTTCCGTGACTGGGCCGTGGGCTCTCACGTTACCCCTCCCGACCGGTCAGGCCACTTCCTTCGACGCCATGACGAGGAAAAACTCTGGGAAACTATCCTTCCCTCAAGGCAGTGGGAACGGTTCAGAAGAGACTGACCGGGCTGACGATGTCGGCGACGATGATGATCGCCCCGAGCAAGGCGATGACGCCCCAGACGATATAGGCGACGGGCAAGAGGTAGGCCGGGTCGACGGGGCGATGGTCGACTCTCCCCCGGGCCCGGGCGATCCCCTGGCGGATCTTCTCCCACAGGGCCGCGACGATGTGGCCGCCGTCGAACGGTGGGAACGGCAGCAGGTTCATCACGGCGACGAAGAGGTTGAGCGAGGCCAACAGCGTGGCGTACAAGGCGATTTTGTCGCCGAGGTCGACGTCGGCTTCAGCGACTTCCCCAGCGATCATCGAAGCGCCGATGACGCTGATCGGGCCGCTCGGATCGCGTTCCTCGCCGCGGATGACGTCGACGATCATCGTCACCGCCGAGACCGGCAATCGGATGAGCGCTTCAGCCGCGTCGATCACCATCGTGCCCATCTGGCGGGCTGTCGCGATCGGGCCGGGATGGAGGAGGACATGCCCCTCGGTGACGCCGAGGAAGCCGGCTTCGATCGTGGAGCCCGGATCTGCCGGATCGGCCACGGTGGCGACGGCGCCATCGACCGCCGGAAGGTCGATCCGTGTCCCGTCACGCTCGATCGTCAGGGTCAACCGGCCGGAACCGTTGTCCCGCACTGCGGCGGTCATCTCGCTCCATGTCGCCGTCTCGACCCCGTTGACGGCGACGATCCAATCGTCAGCCTCGAGACCGGCCCGCGCCGCCGGCGTCGGCTGGCAGACCTGAGCCGTCTCGTCGACACAGGCGATGACCCGCCCGACGATGGGATCGCCGCGGACCTCTTGGCCGTGGGCGAGGTTGACCCCGAGGAAGAGGCCGTAGGCGATGAGCGTGTTCATCGCCACCCCGGAGACCATGACGATGATCCGTTGCCACACCGGGTGCTGATAGAAGAGGACGCGTTGTCCGACATCGTCGGGGGTGATGGAATCCCATTCGGCGTCTCGGGCGTCGTCGGCGAGACGTTTGAGCCAGGTGTCCCGGCCGGGATGAGGCGGCGGATACATGCCGAGGAGACGGACATAGCCGCCCAAGGGGATCAGTTTGACGCCGTATTGGGTGCCGCCCTTCGTCACCGACCAGAGGGTTTTGCCGAAACCGACGAAGTACTGGAGGACCCGGATCTTGAAGATCTTGGCCGGCACGAAATGGCCGATCTCGTGGAGGGAGACCGAGACGAGGATGAGGATGAAGAAGACGACCGCTCCGGCGTCGCCGATGAGCGAGCTCACGAACCAGCCCCCGAAGCGACGGGATCAGCGGACCCAGGCGCGGCGGGGGTGGGGGGATCGTCGGCGTCGACGCGGCGGGCGGCCTCCTGGCGGGCCCAGGCGTCGGCGGCGAGGACGGCTTCAAGGCTGAGACGTTCATCGGGGGTGAAGGAGGAATCCTGGCGGTGGGCCTCAAGGACGGAGGCGATGGTGTCGACGATGCCGGTGAAAGCGAGGCGACCATCGCAGAAGGCGTCGACACAGATTTCGTTGGCGGCGTTGAAGACGGTCGGAGCCGTGCCTCCGTCAGTTCCGGCCTGGCGCGCCAAACCGACAGCGGGGAACGTCATGTCGTCGAGCGGTTCGAACGTCCAAGCTGTCGGCGAAGACCAATCGCAGGCGGCCGCGACGTCGTCGAGACGTTCCGGCCAGCTCAACCCCAGTGCGATCGGCAGCCGCATGTCCGGCGGGGAGGCTTGGGCGATGACTGCCCCATCATGGAATTCGACCATCGAATGAACGACCGATTGCGGATGGACGACGACGTCGACCCGATCGAGCGGCAGATCGAAGAGAAGGGCCGCCTCGAGGACTTCGAGGCCTTTGTTGACGAGGGTGGCCGAGTTGATGGTGACGACCCGCCCCATCGCCCACGTCGGGTGGGCCAGGGCCTGTTGTGGCGTCACCGTCGCCAATTCAGCGCGGCTCCATCCCCGGAATGGCCCGCCGGAGGCGGTGACGAGGAGACGACGGACCTCGCTCGCTCGCCCGGAGCGCAGAGCCTGGGCGAGGGCGGAATGCTCGGAGTCGACCGGGACGATCTGGCCGGGCGCCGCCGCGCCGGTGACGAGTCCCCGGCCGGCCACGAGGGATTCCTTGTTCGCGAGCGCCAAGCTGGTCCCAGCGGACAACGTCGCGAGCGTCGAGGTGAGGCCGGCGAACCCGGTGATGGCGTTGAGGACGACGTCGCACGGCTGGCCGGCGAGGGCGGGCGCGGCGTCTTCCCCGGCCTCGATCCTCGTGCCTCTGACGCCGCGGGCGGCCAAGGCCGCCTCGAGAGTGGCGGCGGTCTCCGCGGTGGCGACGGCGATCCGGGGGACGTCGAACATGGCGGCTTGTTCGGCCAAGAGATCCGGATGCCCCGCCCCAGCGGCCAAGCCGACGACGCGGAAGACGTCGCGGTGGCGGCCGATGACGTCGAGGGCTTGGGTTCCGATCGAGCCGGTCGAGCCGAGGACGATGACGTCACGTCGCATCAGACCACCGCCTCCTCGTGTTCGACCTGGCCTCGTTGATCGATCTGGGCGTTCGGCCCGTTATTCGCGTTCGCCGCTGTGACGCCGTCGCGGACCCGGGCGGCCAGCTGACCGCAGGCGCCGTCGATATCGCTGCCACGAGTGTCGCGCACCGTCACTGGCAACCCGCGCCGTTCGAGCCGGGCGACGAATTCCTCCTGCACCCCCGGCCGGGAGGCCGTCCATTTCGACCCCGGGGTCGGGTTGAGGGGAATGAGATTGACGTGGGCCCAGCCTTTGCCCCGTTCGAGGAGCCGGTCGGCGAGCAGGCCGGCGCGGAAGGCTTGGTCGTTGATGTCACGGATGAGGGCGTATTCGATCGAGACCCTCCGCCCGGTCGTCTCGTAGTACGCGTGGGCGGCGTTCAACAGTTCGGAGACGTTCCAGCGTCGGTTGATCGGGCACAACTCGTCACGTAAATCGTCGTCGGGAGCGTGAAGGGAGACGGCCAAGGTGATCGGCAACCCCTCGGTGGCGAGCGTGGCGATCCGAGGCACGAGGCCGACTGTTGAGATCGTCAGGGACCGGGCTGAGATGCCGAATCCCTCCGGCTGCGGCGTCGTGATGGCGCGCACCGCCTGGAGCAACGCGCGGTAGTTGGCCAGTGGCTCCCCCATGCCCATGAAGACGATATTGCTGAGATGGCCGGGCCCGCCTGGCAACTCGCCCCGGGCCAGATCCCCGGCCGCTGATCGGACCTGTTCGATGATCTCGCCAGCGGTCAGGTTGCGGTCCAGCCCGCCCTGACCGGTGGCGCAGAAGGGGCAGGCCATCCCGCATCCGGCTTGGCTCGAGACGCACAAGGTCGAACGCACCCCTCGCGGACCCGGCGTCAGATCCCGGCGCAAGCCGTAGCGCATGAGCACCGTCTCGACGAGGACGCCGTCGCTGAGGCGGTAGAGGCTCTTGACCGTCGTGCCGCGATCCGCCGTTCGCTGAGTCACGGGGGTGATGAGCGGGGGGAACAGCGTGGCGACCGTCTCACGATCGGCTGGGGAGAGGTCGGTCCACTGATCGGGCTCACCCTCGAAACGACGATAGTAGTGGGCGTCGATCTGGCGGAGACGGAAAGCGGGCAAACCGGCCTGGGCCACGGCGGCGGTTTTCTCCGCGGCGTCCAGCTCGGCCCAATGCCGTGGGGTCGCCAGGGTGCGGCGGGGGCGCTCCTGAACCCGAACCGCCGTCGGTTCCGGTGCGGCTTGAGGTGCGGGGGCGAGAGTTGACGTCGACATCACAGCAACGCTGCCATAGCGATCCAAGCGACCGGCGCGGCGACGATGTAGGAGTCGAACCGGTCCAAGAACCCGCCGTGGCCGGGGATCGAGTTGCCCATGTCTTTGATTCCGAGGTCGCGTTTCATGACGGATTCCACGAGGTCGCCGAGGATGCCGCACACGAGGATGACGACGGAGATGACGATTCCCTTCCACGCCGGAGCGCCCAACACCCACACGGTGACAGCGGCCCCGAGGGCGCAGGAGACGATGACGGAACCGGCGACTCCTTCCCAGGTCTTCTTCGGGCTGATCGTCGGAGCCATGGGGTGTTTGCCGAAGAGCAACCCCGCGAAATAGCCCCCGGTGTCGGAGGCCGCGACGGCGAGGATGAAGAGGAGGATTCGCCCCGTCCCATCGTCCTCGGCCGCCATCGACATGAGCGAGACCCCGAGAATGGTGAGATAACAGACGAGGAGTGTGGCGGCGGAGACGTCGCGCAGGTATCCGGCGACCGGCTTGGTCAGCCGCGTCGTGAGGACGGCGACGATCGTGAGGCTGAGCGACGCCATGATGAAGGTGCCAGCCGACCAGGGAGTGTCGAGCACCCGGGTGGCATAGCTGCCGACGAGGGTGACGGCGGTTCCGACGGCGACGGGAACGAAAGGCACGTCGGCGCCGGCGTGGTCGCGCACAGCGCGCGTCAACTCGAATTGGCACCCGATGAGGCCGGCGGCCACGAGGAGGGCGAACCCCCACATCCACCAGATGAGGCAGACGACGGCGACCCCGACGAGGAGGAGGGCGACGGCGATCGCCGCGCCGAGATTGCGCCCCGCGCGGCGGTTGACCTTGTCAGCCGTTCGTTTGGCGCTCTCCTCCCACTGGTGGAGGCGCTCCTCGGCCTCATGGAGGCGAATCTCCGCAGGGTGTTCGGCGGATGGGACCGGGTGGTCCAGATCCATGGGCGTCTGGGCGCTGGCCCCGTCGGAGGATTCCGCGATGGTGGAATACCCTTTCCACGACTTCGAATGCACCTCAACACCCTCCGTCAGCGTTGGGGAGGGGGAAAGCCGCATCGTCGTCCCTCCACATCAGACTTCGAGAAGCTCGGCTTCCTTGTGCTTGAGCAACTCGTCGACGGCGTCGATGTGCTTCTTCGTGTCGACGTCGAGGCTCTTCTCCGCCCGCTCGACCTCGTCCTCGCCGACCTCATGATTCTTCTGCATCTTCTTGAGGGCGTCGTTGGCGTTGCGGCGGATGTTGCGGATGGAGACGCGCGCCTCCTCGGCCTTAGCCTTGGCCAGCTTGGTGTATTCCTTGCGGCGTTCCTCCGTCAATTCGGGCAAGACGACTCGGATCGACCGACCATCGTTGGACGGGTTGACGCCGAGATCGGAATCACGGATGGCGCGCTCGACGGCGGCGAGAGAACCCTGATCATAGGGTGTGATGAGGATGGTGCGAGCCTCGGGCACCTGGAACGAGGCCAGCTGCTGCAACGGGGCGGGGGTGCCGTAGTATTCGGCCGTCAGCTTCGAGAACATCTGGGGATGCGCCCGCCCTGTGCGAATCGTGGCGAATTCCTCTTTGGAGAATTCGACGGCTTGATTCATCTTGGAATCGGCGGTTTTGATGATGTCGGAGATCACGATGACCTTCCTTGGTGACTGATGTGACGGTTCTAAACTACCGGATTTCACGTTCGGGGAGGGATCGGCGCGGAACATCCGCGGCGACGGGACGACAGAGCGCCCCGCTCGGTGCGAGGCGAGCGTCGATCAACGGTGCAAGCGAGTGCCGAATTGGGCGCCGTGGACGACGCGGTTGATATTGGCCGGATCGTCGAGGTTGAAGAAGATCATCGGCAGATCGTGGGCCCGGGCCATGCTGATGGCGGTGGCGTCGGCCACTTGAAGGTTGCGGGCGAGGAATTCGTCGTAGGACAGATCGTCGAATTTGCGGGCGTCCGGGTTGGTGCGGGGATCAGAATCGTAAACCCCGTCGGTGCCCTGCTTGCCCATGAGGATGACCTCGCAGCCGACTTCGAGGGCCCGTTGGGTGGAGACGGTGTCGGTGGAGAAATACGGCATGCCGGATCCGGCGCCAAAAATGACGACGCGGCCTTTCTCGAGGTGTCGCATGGCCCGGCGGGGAATGTACGGCTCGGCCACCTGGGCCATGGTGATGGCGGTTTGAACGCGCGTCTCGACGCCGGCTTTCTCGCAGTAATCCTGGAGGGCTAGGCAATTCATGACGGTGCCAAGCATGCCGATGTAATCGGCCCGGGCACGATCCATGCCCCGGTTCTGCAATTCTGCGCCGCGGAAGAAGTTGCCGCCGCCGACGACGATGGCGACCTGGACGCCGGCCCGGGCCGTCTCTGCGACTTCGGTGGCGATGGCGCTGATGACATCGGGGTCGATGCCGAGTTGACCGCCGCCGAAGGCCTCACCCGAAAGCTTGAGGAGGACACGGCGGAAAACGGGGGTCGGGCTGAGGTCGGAGGATGGGTCGGGGGTCTGATTCATGGTCATCCCTTCACCGGATCGCGCCGGAGTCGAAGGCCAGCGATGATATGGCGGTGCGCCGCCGGATAACCCCGACGGCGCACCCATCATAAGCGGTGGAGGTCAATATCTCCTAGTGGAGAAGGGGACGTTCACCAAGCTCGGTTCACGAACCGGTCGAGAAACGAGCGAAACGGCTGACGGTGACACCGCCATCGGACAGAAGCCGCCCGACCGTCACCTTGTCGTCAGAGATGGCCGGCTGCTCGTGCAGACAGACATCCTTGATGAAGTCCTTGATCCGTCCGTCGACGATCCGAGGAATGATGTGCTCGGGCTTGCCCTCCTCCTGAGCGGTCGCCTCGGCGATCCGCTTCTCGTTGGAGAGGACGTCCTCGGGCACATGCTCCTCGGAGACGTACTGGGGGCTCATGGACGCGATCTGCAGCGCCACCGAGTGGACGAGGTCTTCATCCGTGCCGTCGAACTCGACGAGGACGCCGACCTGGGGCGGCAGATCCTGGGAACGACGATGGAGATAGGCGTGGGTGTTGCCACTGAAGCGCGCCACCTTGACCAGTTCCATCTTCTCGCCGATCTTGCCGGAGAGCGCGGCGATCGTCTCCGCCACCGTCTGCCCGTCGGCCAGCTTGAGGGCGTTGGCGTCCTCGACCGTCTCGACTCCGGCCTTGTCAATCGCCTCGACGATCGATTCGGCCATCTCGACGAATTCCTGGTTCTTCGCCACGAAGTCGGTCTCGGCGCCGAGCTGGATCATGGCGTTGCCCGCGGCCGTCACCAACCCGTTGGAGGCCTCGCGCTCGGAACGGCTGGCGGCCTTGGTGGCGCCGCTGATCCGCAGGAGTTCGGCGGCCTTGTCGAAGTCGCCCTCCGCTTCGGTGAGCGCCTTCTTGGCATCCATCATGCCTGCGCCGGTCATATCGCGCAGTTTCTTCACATCTGCTGCTGTGATGGCCATGGGTATCTGTCTCTTTTCCTTCGTTATTCCGTTGTCAGTGGTGTCAGTGATCACGCGTCAGCGGACGTCGCCGCTTCGCTCTCGGCCTCGGCGGCCGGGGGCTCCGGGGCGGAATCCGGAGAAGCCGGAGAGTCTGGTGAGTCCGGCGAATCCGGGGAGTCAGGAGACGAGGTGGACGCTGCCACCTCGGCCGGAGCCTCCGTCGTCGCCGCAGGCGCGGCAGCGTCGGCGCCAGTGGTGGCGAGCAGTTCACGCTCCCACTCCGGCATCGGCTCGGCCACCGTCTCCTCCGTCGCCGTGGCTTGCTGGGACCGGGACACCAACCCATCAGCCGCGGCGTCGGCGATGACCCGTGTCAACAGTGAAACAGCGCGGATGGCGTCGTCATTCCCGGGGATCGGATAATCGACCTCGTCGGGATCGCAGTTGGTGTCGAGGATGGCGACGACGGGGATGCCGAGCTTGCGGGCCTCGTCGATGGCGAGATGCTCTTTCTTCGTGTCGACGATCCAGACCGCCTGGGGCAGTTTGGCCATGTCCCGGATGCCGCCCAGAGTCTTGGCCAGCTTGTCCTTCTCCCGGCTCAGGCCGAGGAGCTCCTTCTTCGTCAGACCGGAGGCGGCGACATTCGTCAGATCCATCGCCTCGAGTTCCTTGAGCCGCTGGATCCGCTTGAGCATGGTCGGGTAGTTCGTCAGCATTCCGCCAAGCCAGCGCTGATTGACGTAGGGCATGCCGACCCGGGTGGCCTGCTCGGCGATCGTCTCTTGAGCTTGCTTCTTCGTGCCGATGAAGAGGATCTGCCCGCCGCGGGCGACCGTCGACTTGACGAAGGCGTAGGCCTGATCGATGCAGGTGATCGACTGGTGGAGGTCGATGATGTAGATGCCGTTGCGCTCAGTGAAGATGAAACGCTTCATCTTCGGATTCCAACGACGGGTCTGATGCCCGAAGTGGACGCCGCTCTCGAGCAGCTGGCGCGCGGTGACAACAGCCATGGGATGTCCTTTCACTGTCGGGCCGCCGCTGCGGGCAGGCCCGTGTGTCGATGTTGAGTTGACCGACGCCGGTGGCGCCGCCTGGTGACGGCTCCGGCTCCACCCGAAGGACTACGGAGACCGGATCGAACGTGCCGACACGCGAGATATGACCTAGTCGAGAGAACGCACGCTCACGCCACGTCCCTTCTCCAGGCCAGGGGTCAGTGTACTCCCCGTCACGGAACACTCCAACTGTCTTCTTCGCGGCTCCGTCGCGGTGAGAATTTCGGGGCATTCGTCCCCAACGCCGTCGTCGGGCGAGGAGTTATCCCCATCTTGCTCCCCCGGTGACATCTCGGTCTCGCGGAGCGACAAGGTCGGTTATGCGATTGAATGGTTTCTCGTCCTTGAGGCCTCTCGGCGAACGCCGTCTCCCGCCTCGTCGCGAGGCTTACGCCCTCGTCCTCGCCGGGGTCGTCCTCTTCTCCTTCCTCATCGTCAGAGCCGGGCCCGCCCACGCGATCGAGGGCACGGGGATCGCCCCACTCGACGGCCCTCTCATCCGTGGCTTCGATCCACCCGAGCACTCTTATGGCACTGGCCATCGGGGAGTCGATATGGGAGGGGAACCAGGACAGATCGTCGTCGCCCCGCTCGACGGGATCGTCAGTTTCGCCGGCCAGGTCGCCGGACGAGGCGTCCTCACCCTCGGCCACGGCGAGCACTCGACGACCTACGAACCGGTGACGCCGCTGGTGAGCGCCGGTGACTCCGTCATCGAAGGCGAGGCCATCGCCATTCTCGACGAAGGACACGCCTGTTCAGCTGAAGCCTGCTTGCATTGGGGTCTGCGGCTAGGTGAAACGTACCTCAACCCGCTCAGTCTCATCGATCCTTCAGGCATCCCTCGACACATCCGTCTTCTCCCGGACGAGGAGGTCGACGAGTTGCGAACTCGCCGTGCGGAGGGTGCGGCGGGGCCTCGGCTGGTCAGCGCCGCCGGATTCGTCAGCCCCGCCGCCGGCGTCGTCTCCTCGGATTACGGATGGCGGATCCATCCGGTCTACGGCGACGAACGGTTCCACGACGGCCTCGACATCGCGGCGCCGTGCGGCGCTCCCTTGGCGGCTGCGGTCGGAGGGGTCGTCACCGAGGTCTTTTACCATTCCGGATACGGGCATCGTCTTCTCATCGACCATGGGCTCATCGACGGGGTTCACGTGACGACGGCCTACAACCACGCCGAAGGCTACGAGGTCTCCGTCGGAGAGATCGTTTCGACCGGCCAGGTGATCGGAGCGGTCGGCACGACGGGGACGTCGACGGGATGCCACCTCCATTTCCAAGTCTGGACCGACGATGTTCTCGTCGATCCGGCGGGATTCCTGCCGTGAGTCGGCCTCTCTCAGGCGTGAGGGTGGGCTTGGTCGAAGACGGCCTGGAGCCGTTCGGTTGTGACATGGGTGTAGATCTGCGTCGTCGCGACCGAGCTGTGGCCGAGGATCTCTTGGACGGCGCGCAGATCGGCTCCCCCTTCGAGCAGGTGGGTCGCCATGGCGTGACGCAGCCCGTGAGGGCCGAGGTCGGGCGAGCCGGGCACGAGAGAGAACGAACGATGGACGATCCGCCGCGCGACCCGGGGATCGAGCCGGGCGCCGGAACGCTCACCGATGAAGAGAGCGGCACCGCTTCGGGCGGTGACGAGTTCATCGCGTCGTCGCATCCAGGCCGCGACGGCTCGTTGGGCCGGACGCCCGACTGGAGCGACGCGCTCCTTGTCGCCTTTGCCGAGGACATGGACGGTCTCCCTTGCGGCGTCGAAGTCACCGACGTCCAACCCGCACAGTTCCGACACTCGGATCCCCGTGGCGTAAAGCAACTCGACGAGGGCGAGATCGCGCGTCGAGACGGCTGTCCCCTCCGCCGCGGCTCGGGCGGCGAGGGCGTCCATGAGGGCATGGGCCTGGTTCTGAGTCACGACCTTGGGCAGGGCACGCCGCACCGGCGCCGTCCGCAAGCCAGCCGCCGGATCCTCATCGAGGATCCCCTGGCGGTGGGCCCAAGCGCAGAATCCCTTGACCGCCGCCAAACGGCGTTGAATCGTCGAGCGTTCCAAGCCGGCGTCGCTCTGCGCCGCCAACCAGGCCCGCACCTGGGTCCGGGTGATCCCGTAAAGATCGTCGACGCCTTGCTGAAGAAGGAAGAGGACGAAGTCGTGGAGATCGCTGCGATAAGCCCGCTGGGTCCGCTGGGACAATCCCCGTCCCGCCAGGGAAGAGAGCCACTGGCCGGTCGGTTCGACCCAGGCGGGAGGGAACTCGTCGGTGTCGGTGCTGGCCATAGCGCCAGCTTGGCAGAACCATCTCTTTTCTCATGGCGGACACTCGCGCCAGCCCGGAAAACCATCACCCTCCCGAGGAGACCCACCCTCGCCCGAACTCCGCGCCGCCTCGTCGCGATCGCTTGCCCGACATGGGAGGATGAGCCCGGAGGCGCTCAGACACGATGACCCAAGAACAACCGGAACCGGCCGAGAAGGCCACCGACGAGGAACCCCCGTGGTGGGATGATCCCCACCTCCCCTGGAGCCATCAGCCGACGAAAGCGGATTTGGCTTGTTGGGCGGCGATCGCCATCGTCGGAGTGTGGGCGCTCGCCTCGATTCCGTTGCGCACCATTCTCATCGGGCTCAATCCCCCCATGGCCGCCATGGTGCACGGCGGGCGTTCCTCGACGGTCGCCGCCGGCGCTTGGACGGCTGTCTACGGCGGGCCGATCGTCGTCTATTGGATCGTCGCCAGCCTCTCCCTCGTCAAATTCTCCTGGGTCTATTGGTGGGCCGGGCACCTGTGGGGCCCGGCGATCATCGAGATGTTCGCCGGCAAATCGGATCGTGCCCGCCGCCGGGCGGAGCGGGCCGTCGCCTTGACGAACCGGTTCTCTTTGCTCGCCATCTTCCTCACCTTCTTACCGATCCCCTTCCCCATGCCGGTCGTCTTCGCCGCCATCGGGGCCGCCGGCACACGGTTGCGCCGCTTCCTCATCCCTGTCGTCGCTGTGTCCGCCTGCTATCAGGCGCTCTACCTCGCGCTCGGCTGGTGGATCGGGGAGCCGGCGGTGAAGATCGTCAACCTCTACGCCGAATACATGTGGTACGTCACGATCGCCGTGCTCGTCGGCATGGTGGTGATCTGGTTCATCCGCTCCCGTCGTCAGGCGGGCGCCGAATCCGCCGCCGCGCAGCGGCGGGCCGAGGACGACCCGCCAGAGACGAAAGCTTGATTCCCCCTGCGCATCAGGTGAATGATCCTTCGCCTCAACCGGGAGTCGACCGAACGGCCGCTTCCCACCACTCGCCGCTCGAAGCACGACGTCGCCCCGTGCGGCGGCGGGGCGTTGAATCGCGCCGACGATGCGGCAGACTGACCCCGTGCTCACCGACCTCGATCCCACCGTTGATTTCTGCGATTTCATCACCGCCTCCCCGTCCTCATATCACGCCGCCGCCGAGATCCTCCGGCGCTGCCGTGACGCCGGTTTCCGTGAACAGGTTGAGACCGATCCCTTCGACGCCACGCCCGGCGGGCATGTCCTCATCCGCGATGGCGCCGCCCTCGCTTATCGGCTCCCCGCCTTCATCGACGAGACCACGACGGCGCGGATCGTCGTCTGCCACACCGACTCCCCCGGTTTCAAGCTCAAGCCGAACCCGACCGAGCGCCATCACGGCTATGCCCAGGCCGGAATGGAGGTGTACGGCGGCCCCCTCCTGCCGTCGTGGCTGGATCGTGAGTTCGGCCTAGCCGGACGGGTCGTCACCCGGCAAGGGGAGTCGAAGCTGGTGGAGACCGGCCCCTGGTTGAGGATCCCCGCACTCGCCATCCACCTCGATCGCTCGGCCAACGAGTCGCTCCACCTCGATCAGCAGCGTCACCTGCTGCCGGTGACGGGACTGGCCGGCGACGACGACCTGCTCGACCTCGTCGCCGAAGCGGCCGGATTGACCGACGCCTCCGACATCGCCGGGCATGACCTCTTCGCGGCCACGACGGAGCCGCCGGCGCGGATCGGTCGTTTCGGCGATCTCTTGGCGACCCGGCGGCTCGACAACCTCTCCAGTGTGTGGTCTGGGCTCGACGCCCTTCTCTCGCTCGGCGACGAGACGGTCGACGACATCGTCGTCCTCGCCGCCTTCGACCACGAGGAGATCGGGTCGGCCACCCGCTCGGGAGCCCAAGGGCCGCTGCTCGGCGACCTCCTCGATCGCATCCTCACCGCCGCCGGCGTGACCGGAGACGATCATCACCGGTTGTTCGCCCGTAGCTGGGTGATCTCAGCCGACGCCGGCCACGCCGGGCATCCGAACTATCCCGAACGCTTCGATCCCGTCGCTTTTCCCCTCGTCAACGGCGGCCCCCTCCTCAAAGTCAACGCCAAACAGCGCTATGCCTCCGACGCTCACGGCGCGGCGCTGTGGACGCGGTGCTGCGAGACGGCCGAGGTTCCGCATCAGGTTTTCGTCTCGAACAACGCGGTCCCCTGTGGCACGACGGTCGGCCCGCTGACCGCGACGAGAACCGGGCTGCGCACCGTCGACGTCGGCATCGGGTTGCTCAGCATGCACTCGGCCCGCGAACTGTGCGGTGTCGAGGATCCGGCCTATCTCTCCGGAGCCTTGGCAGCGTTTTATCGCGGCGCCTGATCGACGCGGGCGTAGCCGCCACTCTCGGCCTCGACACTCACGCTTCCGCTTTGTCAGGGGTGTCACAACTCAGGCGGAAGCGCGCCGGAAGGCAGAGACGGACTTATCCCCACCCCCTTTCAGCTTTATCCACATGAGGGTGAGAAATCACCCTCCCGACCCTGGTGTTTTTGTCAGACCTGCCCCGTAATCTGATCCCCATGTCAGACACCGACAACCATGCGGATTGGTGGCGCGACGCCGTCGTCTATCAGATCTATCCCCGCTCCTTCGCCGATTCCAACGGCGACGGCATCGGCGACCTGCGCGGGATCATCTCCCGTGTCCCTTATCTGGCCGAACTCGGCGTCGACGCCGTGTGGCTCAGCCCCTTCTACCCCTCCCCGCTCGTCGATGGTGGGTACGACGTCGCCGACTACCGCGATGTCGATCCCCGGATCGGCTCCCTCGATGATTTCGACGGCCTCGTCGCCGCTCTCCACCACGCTGGAATCCGGCTCTATGTCGACATCGTGCCCAACCACTGCTCCGATCAACACCCCTGGTTCCAGGCCGCCCTGACCGCCCCTCCCGGGGCGCCAGAACGCGATCGATTCATCTTCCACGACGGTCTCGGCGACGACCACTCCTTGCCGCCGAGCGATTGGCGGGCCAACTTCGGCGGTCCGGCCTGGACGCCGGTCGGCGATGGCACCTTTTACTTCCATCTGTACGCCGCCGAGCAACCAGATTGGAATTGGGACAACCGTGAGGTGAGAGATGATTTTTTGACGACGCTGCGCTTCTGGTCCGATCGCGGAGTCGACGGCTTTCGGGTCGATGTCGCGATGGCGTTGTCGAAGGATCTGACCGATCCCCTCCCCTTCGCCGAGGTCGAACAGATCCCGATCGGCCCCGAGCATCCTTTCTACGACCGCGATGGCATCGACGAGATCTACGCCGAGTGGCGCGAGGTTTTCGACACCTACGACCCGCCCCGGGTGGCCGTGGCGGAATTATGGGCCGAGCCCAGTCCGCGCAAAGCCCGTTACGCCACAAAGCGTTCTTTGGGCCAAGCCTTCTTCTTCGATCTTCTCCAAGCCGAGTTCGCAGCGGTCACTTTCAAACGCTCCGTCGACAACGTTCTCAGCTGGGTGAAGCAGTCTGGTTCCTCATGCACCTGGGTGCTGTCGAACCACGACAACGTCCGCCACGCGTCCCGTTATGGGTTGCCTGAGGTCGCCGACGACGGCGATGTCTGGGCCACCTCGGATCGTGATCGCCGCTGGCGCCTCACTCGGGGAACCGATCCCGTCGAAGACATCGAACGGGGGTTGCGCCGGGCCCGTGCCGCGACGATGTTCATGCTCGCCCTGCCCGGCTCGGCTTACCTCTATCAAGGCGAGGAGTTGGGGTTGCGCGACGTCGCCGATCTGCCGGACGACGTTCTCCAAGATCCCATCTTCTTCCGCGATCCCACCTTCAATCGGGGCCGGGACGGATGCCGGGTGCCCTTGCCCTGGACCTTGGAAGGTCCCTCGTTCGGCTTCGGCTCCGGGTCGGCCCACCTGCCCCAGCCGTCGTGGTTCGGCGCTCACGCCGTCAGCGTCGAGGAAGGGGATCCGACCTCGACGCTCAACCTCTACCGACAGGCGCTCCGCCTCCGGCACGATTTCCGCCGAGAGGGGTTGGGCGAAGAATTGCGGTGGGCCGACGCCCTGGACGGGGCGCTTCATCTCGTGCGTCCCAGCGTCGGCTGGCACAGCGTGACGAACTTCACCGCCGATCCCATCGCCTGGCCCGGCCTGCCCACCACGATGCTGGCATCGAGCGAGCCATGGGAACCGGGCACGCCCCTCCCCGCGGAGACAACAGTGTGGTTCAACGAGAAAGGCACGGTCGACGATCCCGTTTGACGGCCGTTGATCGTGGCAAAAAACGGCATCCTTGTGGAAGACGTCGCAGACGTGATGTATTCGCAGGTAAGCTACGGACGACTACGGACAGCGCCGCTTGACGGCGCCGATTCTGGCAAGCGAAGGGGCAGGTATGGCTGATCAACGCGACATCACCGCGTTACCGGATTTGACGCGCGGATCAGGGCGAGTCGGTCCGACGCGCACCCGGATGCCCGTCTACGTCGATCTCCTTCCGCCTTGCAATAACGCCTGCCCGGCGGGTGAGAACATTCAGGAGTATCTCCGCCTCGTCAAGGAGGGCCTCATCCAAGAGGCCTGGTACGAGCTAGTCAAGAACAACCCCTTCCCCGCCATCCACGGGCGTGTCTGCTACCACCCTTGTGAGAGCGCTTGCAACCGTGGGTGCCTCGACGAGTCGATCTCGATCCACGGCGTGGAGCGTTATCTCGGAGACAAGGCTTTGGAAGAGGGCTGGAAGTATCTCAAACCCGAGAAACAATCGGGCTTCCGCGTCCTCGTCATCGGCTCCGGCCCGGCTGGGCTGTCGGCGGCCTACCACTTGGCTCGTCTCGGCCACAGCGTCGAGATCCGTGACGGCGCCCCCGAGCCGGGCGGCATGATGCGTTACGGCATCCCCGCTTACCGTCTTCCCCGCGACATCCTCGACCAAGAGATCGACCGGTTGCGCGAACTCGGTGTCACGATCACGCAGAACTCCTTTGTCAAGGACCTCCTCAAGGAGCAGGCCGAAGGCCAGTTCGACGCGGTCTTCGTCGCCATCGGCGCCGGGTTGTCGAAACGGGTCGACATCCCCAGCATGGACGCCTCGAAGATGGTCGACGCGGTCAGTTTCCTCAAGGACGTCGCCTCGGGCGAACACCCCCAGATCGGTCGGCGCGTGGCCGTCTACGGCGGCGGCAACACGGCGATGGACGCGGCCCGTGTGGCCCGTCGCCTCGGCGCCGAGGAGTCGATCGTCATCTACCGGCGCACCGCCGAGCAGATGCCCGCCCACGCCGACGAACGCGAGGAAGCCCAACGCGAAGGCGTCGACATGCACTGGCTCCGCACGATCTCGGAAGTCGATCAATCCGGCGTCAAGGTCGAGATCATGGAATTGGATGACAACGGCCGTCCCCATGGAACCGGGCGTTTTGAGACCCTCGAGGCCGACACCGTCATCCTCGCCGTCGGCCAGGAGACGGATTCCAACTTCTTGCGCAAGATCCCCGGCATGCGTTTCACCAACGACGTCGTCAACGTCGATCCCGCCACCCTCATGACGGACGTCCCCGGCATCTTCGCCGGTGGCGACGCCGTCCCCTCCGAGCGCACCGTCACCATCGGCGTCGGTCACGGCAAGCGAGCCGCCCGGTCGATCGACTCCTGGCTCTACTCACGCGCCCAAGCGCCTAAGGTCAAGCACGACGTCGTCTCCTTCGACTCGCTCCACCTGTGGTATTTCGGCGATCACGAACGTCGGATGCAATCCGAGCTCAAGGTCGCTGAACGCACCGGCTTCGACGAGATCGTCCGCGGGCTCGAGCCCGAAGAAGCCAGCTTCGAAGCGATCCGGTGCCTGTCCTGCGGCAACTGCATCGAATGCGACGGTTGCCTCGGGGCCTGCCCCGAGGACGCCGTCATCAAGTTGGGCAAGGGCTTCCGTTACCGCTTCAACTACGAGAAATGCACAGGCTGTGCCTCGTGCTTTGAGCAATGTCCCGTTCACGCCATCGACATGATCCCGGAGCACTGACGCCATGACGCAGAAGACCACGACCAGTTCGAAGAAGAAGGCTGCGGCGTCCAAAGCCGTCGCGCCCGCCGGCGAGCGCGGCATCATCGACGGCAACGAGGCAGCCGCTTCAGTCGCCTACCGATGCAATGAATTGTGCTCGATCTATCCGATCACACCGTCGTCGACGATGGCGGAACTGGCCGACGAATGGTCGGCCCATCGTAAGACGAACATCTGGGGCGTGGTTCCGACGGTCGTCGAGATGCAGTCCGAGGCCGGTGCGGCGGGCGCCATGCACGGCGCCCTCCAAGGCGGCGCACTGTCGACGACGTTCACCGCCTCACAAGGCCTTCTCCTCATGATCCCCAACATGTACAAGATCGCCGGGGAATTGACGAGCACCGTGTTCCATGTCGCCGCCCGGTCCCTGGCCGCCCAGGGCCTGTCGATCTTCGGCGACCACCAAGACATCATGGCGGTGCGCCAAACGGGCTTCGCCCTGCTCTCCTCCGCCTCCGTCCAAGAGGCCCACGACTTCGCGCTCATCGCCCAGGTCGCCACCTTGGAGTCACGGGTGCCGTTCGTCCACTTCTTCGATGGTTTCCGCACCTCGCATGAGATCAACACCTTGCAGATGTTGAGCGACGACGACCTGCGTTCCATGGTGCCGGACGACCTCGTCCGTGCCCACCGCCAACGCGCCCTCTCCCCGGAGCACCCCTATATCCGTGGCACCGCCCAAAACCCGGACACCTATTTCCAGGGCCGCGAGACGGTCAACCCCTTCTACGCCAAGGTCCCCGGCATCGTCGCCGACGTCATGGAACGCTTCGAGAAGCTGACCGGTCGCGGCTACGGACTGGTCGATTACCATGGCGCGCCCGACGCTGACCGTGTCATCGTCGTCATGGGATCCGGCGGGCAGACGGCTAACGCCACCGCCGACTATCTCAACGCCCACGGCGAGAAGGTCGGCGTCCTCGCGATCCGCCTCTACCGCCCTTGGCCCAAGGAAGCTTTCCTCGCCGCGCTTCCGAAGACGGCGACGAAGATCGCCGTGCTCGATCGCACCAAGGAGCCCGGCGCCACCGGCGAGCCGCTCTACCTCGACGTCACGACGACGCTGGCCGAGGCCTACTCCGCCGGCGAACGATCGAGCATGCCGCTCATCATCGGCGGGCGCTACGGCCTGTCCAGCAAGGAGTTCACGCCGGGCATGGTGGCGGGCGTCTTCGCCGAATTGAAAGCCACGGCCCCGCGCCCCCGCTTCACCGTCGGCATCAACGACGACGTCTCCCTCCTCAGCCTCGACTACGACGCGGGCCTCGACATCGAAGATCCGGCCACGACGCGGGCCGTCTTCTACGGTCTCGGCTCCGATGGCACCGTCGGCGCCAACAAGAACACCATCAAGATCCTCGGCTCGACCGCCCCTGAGGGCAAGACGGAGCCGTTCTACGCCCAGGGCTATTTCGTCTACGACTCGAAGAAGTCGGGCTCACGCACCGTCTCCCACCTGCGCTTCGGGCCCGATCCCATCACCGCGCCCTACCTCGTCAACAAGGCCAGCTTCATCGGCTGCCACCAGTGGTCGATCCTCGAACGAGTCGATGTGCTCGCCTTCGCCCGGCCCGGCACCGTCTTGCTCGTCAACACGCCCTACTCGGCCGACGAGGTCTTCGCCGCTCTGCCCGCGCCGATGCAGCGCAAGATCATCGATCTCAAGATCGAGTTCTACGCCATTGACGCCAACGAGGTGGCCCGGGCCGCCGGGCTCGGCGGGCGCACCAACACGATCCTGCAAACCTGCTTCTTCGCCATCTCCGGGGTGCTGCCCCGCCAGACGGCGATCGACGCCGTCAAGCAGGCCATCACGAAGACATACGGGAAAAAGTCGATGGAGATCGTGGAGAAGAACCACACCGCCGTCGACACCGCCCTCGAACACCTTCACAAGATCGAGGTTCCCGCTGCTCCGATCGGCGATCGTGGCTACATCCCGCCGGTGCCCACCGACGCTCCCGAGTTCGTCCGCGACGTCACCGCCAAGATGCTCGTCGACGACGGCGACGACTTGCCCGTCTCCGCCTTGCCGGTCGACGGCTCCTACCCGTCGGGGACGACGCGCTACGAGAAGCGCAACATCTCCGACATCGTGGCCGAGTGGGATCCCGACCAATGCATCCAGTGCGGCAACTGCGCCTTCGTCTGCCCCCACGCCGTCATCCGGGCGAAGTACTACGCCAACTCCTGCCTGGACGGGGCCCCGGACAGCTTCCAGCACGCCCCGCTCAACGCGGCCGGCTTGCCCGACGGCTCGTACACCCTGCAGGTCTACGCCGAGGACTGCACCGGCTGCGGCCTGTGCGTCGAAGCCTGCCCGGTGCGGCCGCTGCGCGAGCCGAACCGCCGGGCCATCAACCTCACCCCGATGCTCGACAAGAGCGAGGCCCGTGAGAACGTCGCGTTCTTCGAGACGCTGCCGGTCAACGACCGCTCCCGTCTCGACTTCGGCACCGTTCGCGGAGCGCAATACCTCGAGCCGCTGTTCGAATTCTCGGGGGCTTGCTCGGGGTGCGGCGAGACGCCCTACCTCAAGCTGTTGACCCAGCTCTTCGGAGATCGGGCGACGGTCGCGAACGCGACGGGTTGCTCGTCGATCTACGGCGGCAACCTGCCGACGACGCCGTGGGCGCGCAACTCCGACGGCCGTGGCCCGGCCTGGTCGAACTCCCTGTTCGAAGACAACGCCGAGTTCGGTTTAGGTCTGCGTTTGGCCGCCGACCTCCAGCGCGACCAGGCGAAATCCCAACTCGAGGCGATGCGCGACATCGTCGGGAACGATCTCGTCGACGCCATCACCCAGGCGCCGCAGCAATACGAATCCGACATCCGCAGCCAATTCGAGCGGATCGGCCAACTCAAAGGCATCCTCACCGATCTCGCCGGTGGCGCCACGGCGGCGGCCCAACGGGCCGAGGACCTTCTCGCCATCGCCGACCACCTCGTGCGCCGCTCCGTGTGGATCGTCGGAGGCGACGGCTGGGCCTACGACATCGGCTCCGGCGGCGTCGACCACGTCCTCGCCTCCGGCCGCGACGTCAACATCCTCGTCATGGACACCGAGGTGTACTCCAACACCGGTGGCCAGGCCTCGAAGTCGACCCCGCTCGGCGCCGTCGCGAAATTCGCCGCCGCCGGCAAGCGGACGAACAAGAAGGATCTCGCTCTCCAAGCCATCTCATACGGCAATGTGTATGTCGCAAGGGTGGCGATGGGAGCAGATCCGCAGCAAACCCTGCGTGCCTTCCGCGAAGCCGAGGCCTATCCGGGCCCCTCGCTCATCATCGCCTACTGCCACTGCATCGCCCACGGCATCGACATGAAGCAGGGCCTCGACCAGCAGTACCGGGCCGTCAACTCCGGGCACTGGCCGCTCATCCGCTTCAACCCGGTCGTCAAGTGGGACGGTGGCAACCCCTTCCTCCTCGACTCCCCGCGGCCGAGGATCCCGATGAAGGACTACATCTACCGCGAACTGCGCTACAAGATGCTGGCCTCAGCCGATCCCGACGGTGCCGAACGCATGCTCGAACTCGCCCAAGAGACGGCCGACCGCAAGTGGGCCCAGTACGAGGAGATGGCGACCCGCTCGGCGGCCCAATTCGCCGACGACGCCGCCCAAGACCAACTCCGGGAGGAAGCCGTCACCCGCTGACGGCCTGACCATCGCCGGATCCTCTCGCTGAGCGGAACCGGTGGATCGCTAGCCTGACGGCTGGGAAAGGACCATCATGGATTTGTCCACGTCATACATGGGGCTCACGCTCGCCCACCCGATCGTCGCCTCGGCCGGGCCGCTCACCCAATCGGTCGACGGAGTCACCGCCCTCGCCCGTGGCGGGGCCGCCGCCATCGTCCTCCACTCCCTCTTCGAGGAGCAGATCCGCCAAGAGCGGGCCACCGCCCTTGAACTCGAGGTCGAATTCGACGACATCAACGCCGAAGGCCTCAGCTATTTCCCCTCAGTGCCGACCAGGCTGCCGAACGACGAGGACGTGACGACCCGCTCCTACCTCTCCCTGCTGAGCAAGGCCGTCGAGGCCGTCGACGTGCCCGTCATCGCCTCGCTCAACGGCGCCACCATGGGGGGGTGGACGACCTTCGCCAAGAAGATGGAAGACGCCGGCGCCGCCGGGCTCGAACTCAACATCTACTATGTCCCCGGCGACGGTGTGCCCACGGGTGTCGAAGTCGAAGACCGCCACTGCGCCATCGTCGAAGCGGTCAAGCAATCGATCACGATCCCCGTGGCCGTCAAACTCTCCCCCTATTTCTCGTCCTTCGGGCAGGTCGCTCGACGCCTCGGGGACGCCGGGGCCGACGCGCTCGTCCTCTTCAACCGCTTCTACCAACCCGACATCGACCTTGAGACGATGGAAGCGGCCCCTGGAATCGAATTCTCGACCCCCTTCGACGCCCGCCTCCCCCGCACCTGGATCTCCACCCTGCGCCGGACGACGAAAGAATCCCTGGCCGGCTCCTCCGGTGTCCACAGTGCAGCCGACGTCGTCAAATACATCCTCGCCGGCGCCGATGTCGTCATGACGACCTCCGCCCTCGTCGAGAACGGGCCCGGATTCGCCGCAGTCCTGCGCGACGGCCTCGACGCCTGGCTCTCCCGGGCCGGATTCGCCAGCCTCGCCGAGGCCCGCGGCAAACTCGCCCTCAGCGACGACATCGACGCCACCGACTACCAGCGTCAGGGTTACGTCGCCGCCCTTCAGCGAGCCAAGCAGATGTACGGCTCCTTCACCGCGAACTGAACGAACTCGCTGAAGAGGGTCTGCCGCGCCGAGGCGCCCACCCCGTCGACATCGTTGAATCCATCGAGAGGTGGACTTTCGCTGGATCACCCGCGCCGCGGCGCACGCCCCGTCGACATCCGCACGACCAATTCCGGGCGGAACAGCAATTCCTGCCCCGCGGTCGATGGGATCCCGCTGAGCGCCGACACCATGATCGACACGGCCGCCTGGCCCATTGCCAATGTTGATTGGCGAATCGTCGTCAGGGCTGGCTGAATGAAGCCCATGACGACCGAATCGTCATACCCGATGAGGGAGAGATCGCGCGGAATGCTCAAGCCCTTCCGCAGCGCCGCCTGGATCGCCCCCAGCGCCATGAAATCAGAGCCACACAACAAGGCGGTGCACCCCCGGTCGATGAGTTGGGTCGCGGCCGCCTGCCCGCCCTCGACGGTCAGCAAGGATGTCTCAATATCGCGTTCATAGTCGCCGGGGCCGAACGTGTCCGTCATCATCTGGACGAATCGGTCGTGGCGCCGTGCCATCGGGATGAACTTGACCGGTCCATTGGCCAAACCGATGCGCCGATGGCCGAGCGAGATGAGATGGGCCAAGGCCGCCTCCGTGCCCGCCTCCGTGTCATCCGAAATGAAATACCCGTTGACAGCTGGGGTGAAACCGTTGATGAGGACGATCGGCAAGGCCGCCGAGAGGAGACGCTGGTAGCGCAACGGATCCGAGGTCTGATCGGCGTGGTGGCCGGCGATGAAGATGATCCCGCAGGCGTGGTGGTCGAGCAGCATGTCGATGTAGTCGTCCTCGCTCACCCCGGCGGCGTCTTGCGGGCAGATGATCGGAGTGAGATCATGACGGGCCAAGGCCCCGGAGATGAACTGGGCGAACAGCGCGAAGAGCGGCTGCTCGAGGTTGGGCACGACGATGCCGATCAAACCCCGCGAGTGTTTCTTGAGCCGGTAAGGGCGCTCGTAACCCATGGCGTCGAGCGCCTGGAGGACCTTGTCGCGCGTCTCCTCCGAAACACCGTCGCGGCCATTGAGCACCCGTGAGATCGTCGCCGTCGACACCCCCACCTGATGGGCCAGGTCAGCCAGCTTCGTCACCATGAAAAGAATCGTACAAGCTTGCGCTGTTTCCGACGGTTTTTTGCATACAGACGCTCGTATTCGTCGAAATTACGCAACTTTACGTATTTTTCTTGCAGTGTCGACGCGACGAGATTACGTTAAACCACACCACCCCCTTTCCCGAGGCAACGACGATGATCGCCGACCCCGGAACTCATCGAGGAGAACGCAGATGCGCACCCGCCCCACCCTGACAGCCCTGGCCGTGCTCGCGGCCGGAGCCCTCACCCTGACCGGCTGCGGTGGCTCCAGTGACACCACCGATCCCGTCACCGACGCCTCCACCCCCGCCGCCGAATCGACCGGAAGCCTGACGATCTGGGCTGACGTCACCCGCTATCAGCCCGTCGTCGACGCGGCCGCCGACTTCACCGCCGCGACTGGCGTCGAGGTCGAAGTCGTCCAACGCGACTACAGCAAGATGCAAAATGACTTCATCTCTCAGGCCCCGACCGGCAACGGCCCCGACATCATCATCGGCGGCAACGACTGGACGGGCAAGCTCGTTCAGAACGGCGTCATCGCTCCCATCGAACTGGGCGACAACGCCGGCGACTATGTCGACGTCGCCATCGAAGCTGTCAGCTACGACGGCCAGGTCTATGGCCTCCCCTACGCGGTCGAGAACGTCGGCCTCTTCCGCAACCCCGCTTTGGCCGACTCGACCCCGGGCACACTCGACGAGCTGATCGCCAAAGGCCAGCAACTCGTCGACGAGGGCAAGGCGAAGTACCCCTTCATGGTGCAGCAAGACCCGACCGGCGGCGATCCCTACCACCTCTACCCGATCCAAAGCTCCTTCGGCGCCACCATCTTCGCCACCGCCGCCGACGGCACCGTCGACTCCTCGAAGGTCGCCATGGGCGGTGAGAACGGGGCCCGCTTCGCCACCTATCTGGCCGACCTCGGGGCCCGTGGGATCATCACCCCGAACATCACCGCCGACGTCGCCAAGCAGGCCTTCATCAACGGCGAGGTGCCCTACGTCATCAGCGGACCGTGGAACATCGAGGACTTCAAGGCCGCCATCCCCGACGTCGCCGTCGACACCATCCCCTCGGCCGGAGGCGAGCCCTCCGTCGCCTTGGCCAGTGTCCAGGCCTTCTTCGTCAGTTCCTATTCGAACAACCAGCTGGCTGCTAATCAGTTCCTCGTCAACTATGTCGGCACCGAGGACGTCCAGCTCGCCCTCTACGAGGCTGGCCAGCGCCCGCCGGCCCTCAAAGCCGCCGCTGAGAGTTCGACGATCACCGGGGATCCCATCATGAAGGGTCTCGCCGCCGTCGGCGCCACCGCGACCCCGCAACCGAACGTGCCCGCCATGAGCGCCGTGTGGACCTACTGGGGCCCGACCCAGGTCGCCATCGAATCCGGCACTGGCGGCGATCCCGCCACCGTGTGGCAAGAAGGCTGCGACGCCATCGACGCCGAGATCGCTTCCGCCTCCTGACGGGGCTCGATCGAGCGGTCACCGGCCCGGCGACTGACCACACCCCCCGACCCGGTCGCCGTCGCCTCGCTCGATCAGCCTCCCACCTCTCTCCGAAACAGGTGGGGGACGTCTCGCTCGCTCAGGTGGACGTCCCCCACCCACCCTCTCGAATCCCCTCATCTTTCCCCTAGCCCAGCACCGAACAAAGAGATCCCCATGAACACGTCCCATGCGACCACGTGGGGGCGAGGCTTCCTCCTCAAGCTCTGCCTCATGGCCCTCGTCGACGCCCTCGGCGTCTACGCCGTCATCCTGGCCTGGAGCCGCCAGTCGTGGGTCATCGCCGCCTTCCTCGTCATCTCCCTCATCGCCGCCAACGTCGTGTATTTCTCCCGACGGATGACACCGGCGAAATACCTCCTCCCCGGCCTCTTCTTCCTCGCCGTCTACCAGATCTTCGTCATCGCTTACACCGGCTACGCCGCGTTCACCAACTACGGCGACGGCCACAACTCGACGAAGGACGACGCCATCGCCGCGATCGAAGCGAACAGCTTCCAACGCGTGCCTGATTCCGCGGGCTACCCCCTCACCGTCCTCGAGAAGGGCAGCGATCTCGCCTTCCTCGTCACCGAACCGGATGGCTCGGCCGCCCTCGCCGCCGCCGACGAGCCCCTCGCCCCCGCCCCTGAGGCGACTTTCACCGGCTCGAAGGCGACCGGGCTCGAGGGCTACACCACCCTTGCCCTGGGCGATCTCCTCCAACGTCAGAGCGAGATCCTCGCCCTCCAGGCTCCCCTCGGCGAGGATCCCAGCGACGGCGTGCTGCGCACCCCCGACGGCTCGACCGCCTACGCCTACCTCCCCGTGCTCGTCTACGACGAAGCGGCCGACAACTTCACCGACACCTCCAACGGCGACGTCTACCGCCCGAGCGAGGACGGACGTTTCGTCGACGATTCCGGGCAGGCCCTCGAACAGGGCTGGCGCGTCTTCATCGGCGCGAAGAACTTCACCTCGGTGCTGACCGAGCCCTCGTTGCGCGGCCCCTTCTGGAGCGTGCTCATCTGGACCTTCGTCTTCGCCATCTCCTCGGTCGCCCTGTCGTACTTCCTCGGGCTTGCCCTGGCGATCGTCCTCAACCACCCCTCGGTGCGGGGGCGCAAAATCTACCGCTCCCTCCTCATCCTTCCCTACGCCTTCCCGGCCTTCCTCTCCGTCCTCGTCTGGCAAGGGATTTTCAACCCTCAATTCGGGTTCATGAACACCCAAGTCCTAGGCGGGGCGGACATCCAATGGCTGACCGACCCTTGGTTGGCGCGGCTGTGCGTCATCGTCGTCAACGTGTGGATGACCTTCCCCTACATGTTCCTCATCTCGACCGGCGCCATCCAATCGCTCTCCTCCGATGTCATGGAAGCGGCCTCGATCGACGGAGCGGGCTGGTTCCAGATCTTCCGCCTCATCAAACTGCCCCTCCTCCTCGTCTCGACGGCGCCTCTGCTCATCTCCAGCTTCGCCATGAACTTCAACAAC
The DNA here is from genome assembly GCA_031262485.1 of Propionibacteriaceae bacterium. Taxonomy (GTDB): domain Bacteria; phylum Actinomycetota; class Actinomycetes; order Propionibacteriales; family Propionibacteriaceae; genus WQYJ01. The sequence continues at coordinate 3,228 of JAISHO010000022.1, read as the reverse complement.
TTTAATTCGATTTATATGTTGACGGAGGGCGGGCCGCTCAAACATCCGACCGACCAAGCCGGATCGACCGACATCCTCATCTCCTTCGTCTACCGGCTCGCCTTCAGCGGAGTCAATAAACAATATGGCCTGGCGTGTGCTATCTCGATGATGATCTTCGTCATCGTCGCCACGATCTCCGCCCTCTCGTTCCGTCGCACCGGCTCCCTCGAGGAGATGAACTGACATGACCTCCCCCGCAATCCCCGCTCCGGTCACCGGCGAACCATTGGCCTGGCCCTCCGGTTCCGACACCACGTCCCCTGAGCCTCGGCGCGGCCCACAGCACTGGCTCAAGGTGGCCGGCTGGCGCCACCTCGTCGGCCTCCTGGCGCTGGTCTTCGCCCTCTTCCCCATCGTCTTCGTCCTGTCCGGATCGCTCAACCCGACCGGGTCGCTGACGAGCCCCGACGCCCTCTTCTCCGTCTTCTCGGGGCAGAACTATCTCGACCTTTTCTCCGACCCGCGCTATCCCTTCGCCGATTGGTTCCGCAACTCGATGATCATCGGGTTCACGACGGCGGCGGGCTCCGTCTTCATCGGGGCCTGCGCCGCCTACGCTTTCTCGCGCAGCCGCTTCCGAGGCCGTCGCGCCGGGCTGCTCGGGCTCATCCTGCTCCAGATGTTCCCCCAAGTCCTCGCCTACGTCGCGATCTTCCTCCTCCTCATGACGCTGACCGAGGTCTTCCCCGCGATCGGGCTCGACCAGCAACTGGGCCTCATCATGATCTATCTCGGCGGAGCGCTCGGCACCAACACCTACCTCATGTACGGGTTCTTCAACACGATCCCCAAGGAGATCGACGAGTCGGCCAAGATCGACGGGGCCTCCGACGCCCGGATCTTCTTCACGATGATCCTGCGCTTGAGCCTGCCGATCCTCATCGTCATCTCGCTGCTCAGCTTCATCGGCACCCTCAACGACTTCATGATCGCCTCGATCGTGTTGACGACGCCGGAGCGCCAGACCCTGGCCATCGGTCTCTACCAATACGTCAACGTCTCGTTCTCCCAGAACTGGGGCGTCTTCAGCGCCGGAGCGATCCTGTCGGCCCTGCCGGTCGTCATCATCTTCTGGTTCCTCCAGCGCTACATCGTCTCGGGATTGACATCAGGAGCAGTCAAAGGATGAATCCGCTCACACCCCTCGCCTCATTGCCGACCGGCGGCGTCGCCGGGCCCGTCCCACACCACGACGGCTCACCCCTCTATGTCTCGGGGACCCCACGGCTCGGCGAGACGATCGACGTGTTCGTGCGCCTGCCCTGGGACGCGCCCTACGAGCGGGTCGCCCTGCGCTCAAGCTTCGACGCCGATCTCCACGTCGCCGAAGCGGTCGAGGATCCCAGCCGCGCCACGGTCGGCGAACGCTGGTTTCGCGCCTCACTCCTCATCCACAACCCGTCGACCCACTATCGGTTCATGCTGATCTACGGACAGGGGCCGCGCTTCGACTGGCTCAACGCCGCCGGGGTGTGGGGCCACGAGGTCACGGACGCCTTCGACTTCCGGATCTCGATAGCCCCGGGGGCGCCACGGTGGAGCCGACGGGGGGCGGTGTATCAGATCTTCCCCGACCGTTACGCCCGAGGAGGACCGGCTCCGGTGACACTGCCCGAGTGGGTCGAGCCGACACCGTGGTCGCAGGTGCCCCGCGCCCACGGCTGGGACACCGGCAATCAATATTATGGCGGTTCGCTCTGGGGGATCATCGACCACCTCGACGACATCATCGAACTCGGGGCTTCGACGATCTATCTCACACCTTTCTTCCAGGCCCGCTCCGTCCACCGCTACGACGCCTCGACCTTCGACCGGGTCGATCCCCTTCTCGGCGGCGAGGAGGCCCTCAGCGCCCTCATCGAACGGGCTCATCAACGGGGCTTGCGCGTCGTCGGCGATCTGACGACGAACCACACGGGCTCGTCCCACGAGTGGTTCCAAGCCGCCCTCAGCGATCCCGACGCGCCCGAGCGGGATTACTACCTGTGGCGCTCCTATCCAGACGACTATGTCCAGTGGCTCGAAGTGCCGACCTTGCCGAAGCTCGACTGGTCGTCACGGAGCCTGAGGCGTCGCTTCATCGAGGGGGAGGATTCCGTCGTCGCCCGATGGCTGCGCCCTCCCTTCGGGCTCGACGGATGGCGCATCGACGTCGCCAACCAGACCGGGCGTTTCGAGGCGACTGATCTCAACCATGAGGTCGCCCGCACGATCCGCGCGACGATCGGCCACCAGCACGGCGACGACGGGCTGCTCGTCGCCGAATATATGCACGATCCCTCCGACGATCTGACCGGCGACGGCTGGCAGGCGGTCATGAACTACACCGGTTTCTCCCGGCCGGTGTGGAATTGGCTGTGCGATCCGGACAACACCATCAACTACATGGGATTGCCGGTGAGCGTGCCCAGGCGCGATGGCGTCATGGCGTCGACGGCGATGCGTTTGTTCGCCGCCCGCCTGTCCTGGTCCGCCATCGCCGGACAATGGAACAATCTAGGTTCACACGACACGCAGCGTTTCCGCACCCTCGTCGCCGACGACCGTCTCCTCGTCGTCGGGGCCGGGCTGTTGGCCTGTTACCCGGGTGTGCCCATGGTCTTCGCCGGCGACGAATGGGGCGCCCGCGGGGTCACCGGTGAGGAAGGCCGCGTCACCATGCCGTGGGACGAGCCTGAGCGCCGTGATGAGATGATCGAGGATTTTTACCACGCTCTCCTGGGGCTGCGCCGCGATCACAACGCGTTGATGGACGGGGGGATGCGTTGGGTCTTCGCCCACCCCGACGCCCTCGGATTCCTCCGCGAGACGGCCGAGGAGCGCCTCCTCGTCGTCGCCGCCCGAGCGTCTTGGCCGGGCATCGAACTCACATCGACCCTGATCGGCCGGGAATCTCCCCGTCCGCTGTTCGGATCGATGTCGTTGACGGAGATCGTCGCCGACGGAGCGGACGGCGCCCGGTGGAAGCTCGATGGAAGCGGGCCGGGGTTCAGCTTGTGGTCGTTGGGCGCTCTGTGAGGTCTCAGTTTCAGGCCTGAGGCCCTAGTGGTCTGTCGCGCCTAAAATGTCGTCTTCGTGGCGCCCGGTAGGGCACCCGGCCGCGTTGTCGTCGTCACCGGTAGGTCCACTACCGGCTCCTCCTCCGCCTTGCTGGCCACCCCACCGGTCACCCCGAACCTCAACATT
>JAISHO010000001.1 GCA_031262485.1 Propionibacteriaceae bacterium | reverse complement strand
CATCGTGGCGGTCGATTCTTTGAAGAATATGTTAGGTTGAACACTTCATATTCTTTCAGGGGATCGACCGCTTTCACGTCAGCGACACGCGCCACCCATTATGAATAAGCCTCATTGATTATCGGATGCGTGACACCCATTATTGATCGCCACTTTTCCACGATGCCACCCGTCAACGCCTCACTGGCGGTAAGTGTCAAACGCACCGAATTTCTAAGTTCATCGAAATGAGATCTCCCAGTCCCCCGATTGATTGCCTCAGCTACCATCTCCAATTGCGTAGGCACCAGATCAAGAACGGTTACCCGGCAATCCTCAATCAACGCAATCAATTGTTCAATATCGGCCCGTTGCTCTGGCGAAGACAACACTACGGCTGCCCCCGTCAATAATGGCAGCAGGAGTTGTCTATTCGCCGAACTGAATGACACCGAGGCCGCATGCAGATACCTGTCATCCGCATTCACGCCGACAGCGTGCAGCAACGCGGCGTGATAGCTGAGCAGATTGCCATTGGTCAACAACACAGCTTTCGGATCGCCAGTGGACCCGGAAGTGCACACGAGCATCGCTGGATCGTCGCGGCCTATCGGATCGGTCTCTCCCGCAGCCGTGTCACCAGTAATCAGCAACTCACCGCTCTCCAGAACCCGGACGCGCCGGTCCAGAAAATTCAGCCACGGGGCCATACGATCCACCACCAGCGCATCTACAGCCGCAGCGGCTGCGGTCTCGACCACCCAGTCCGTCGGGTCACCCGGATCCAGCGGCACACACACAGCACCCGCGCCGAGGCAGCCGAGCAGAAGAGCAATTGTCCTTGTAGAACGTTGGCAGCACACACCCACGCGGGTGCCCGTCCCCAGACCAGCCCGCCGGAGGCCCATTCGAGCCTTCAACGCCTCGGCAGCCAAACCCGCATAGGTCAGTGACTCCGTTGATGTGATCACTGCAAGCCGGTCCGGCGAGGAGACACTGGTCCGCACAAACCCCTCCCAGACACTCACCAACCCGGTAAGCACATCGAATCCTCCCAGAAATAGCAACAGTAAAAGTGAGGCTTATTCATAATTAACGACATTGTCTGTAGTTTCACGTTGTGGTGTGCGGTTTAAGTGTGGCTGGATCATCATTATGAATAAGCACATCAGCAGAGTTGCAAGGAATTCTGCAACTAATCTACTTATGTAAACGACCAGCTGCCCTGTAGGCGGACATCCCAAGAACGGTACGCGTCAACTCATACCGCCACCCTGGGCGGATTCCCAAGGAAAACAGCTCCCAATATATCGATACTCTACGCCAGAAACGGTAAAGATTGCTTGAAGAGTAGCAAAGTTTGTACCGTTATACAAATTCCCTTGCCAAACACACTTTGGCTGATTTCTCGACAGGTGCAAATTTGCGCCCGTTCCCCTCAGGCCAGCGAGACGAGGTCCTGATACTCAGGATTCCACAAGTCCTCCGTCCCGTCGGGGAGGAGGAGGACGCGATCCGGCTTGAGCGCCTCGACGGCGCCCTCGTCGTGGGTCACGAGCACGATTGCCCCGGGGTAGGCGCCGATGGCGGCGAGGACTTCCTCGCGCGAGGCCGGGTCGAGGTTGTTCGTCGGCTCGTCGAGGAGGAGAACGTTGGCGCCCGAGACGACGAGTTTGGCCAGCGAAAGCCTCGCCTTCTCGCCGCCGGAGAGGACGCCGGCCGGTTTCTCGGCGTCGTCTCCGGTGAAGAGGAAGGAGCCGAGGACGGAACGCGCCTGGGTCTCGTTGAGATCAGGCGAGGCGGCGACCATGTTGGCCAAGACGGTGGCCTTGACGTCGAGGTTCTCATGCTCTTGGGCGTAGTAGCCGAGTTTGAGGCCGTGGCCGGCGACGACCTCGCCGGTGTCGGGCTCCTCGATCCCACTCAAGATCCGCAACAGTGTCGTCTTGCCGGCGCCGTTGAGGCCGAGGATGACGACGCGCGAGCCACGATCGATGACGAGGTCGACGGCGGTGAAGACCTCGAGCGAACCGTACGTCTTCGACAACCCCTCTCCCATCAAGGGTGTCTTCCCGCACGGCGCCGGGGTGGGGAAGGTGATGTTCGCGACGCGATCTTGCGCCCGCTCCCCCTCGATGCCTTCGAGCAGACGGGTGGCGCGACGGGCCATGTTCTGGGCCGCCACCGCCTTCGTCGCCTTGGCCCGCATCTTGTCGGCTTGGGCCATCAGTTGCTCGGCTTTGCGTTCGGCGTTGAGCCGTTCGCGTTTGCGGCGTTTCTCGTCCGTCTCCCGTTGGACGAGGTAGCGCTTCCAACTCATGGCGTAGAAGTCGATCGTCTGACGGTTGGCGTCGAGGTGGAAGACCTTCGTCACCGTCTCGTCGAGGAGGGCGACGTCGTGGGAGATGACGATGACGCCGCCGGCGAAGGTTTGCAGGAAGCCGCGCAGCCAGACGATCGAATCGGCGTCGAGGTGGTTGGTCGGCTCGTCGAGGAGGAGGATGTCGGCCCGCGAGAAGAGGATGCGGGCCAACTCGACGCGGCGGCGCTGCCCGCCCGAGAGGGTGCCGAGCGGCTGGTCGAGGACACGGTCGGGCAAGCCGAGATTGGCGGCGATCCGGGCCGCCTCGGCCTCGGCGCCATACCCTCCGGCGGCGAGCAGCTCGTTCTCAGCCCTCGCGTAGGAGGCCATCGCCTTCTCCCGTTCGGGGCCCTCCGCCTCGGCCATGGCCAGCGAGTGGCGCTCCAACCGTTCGAGGATCTGGTCGAGGCCACGGGCAGAGAGGATGCGCGCCTTGACGGCTTGATCGAGTGAGCCGGTGCGGGGATCTTGGGGCAGATAGCCGATCGTGCCGCCCCGGTGGATCGACCCGGCGGCCGGGAGGGCCTGGCCGGCGAGGATGCGCATGAGCGTCGTCTTGCCGGCGCCGTTACGCCCGACGAGGCCGATCTTGTCGCCGGCATTGACGGTGAAGGTGGCCGGCTGGATGAGGAGACGGGCCCCCGCCCGCACCTCGACCCCCGTCGCCGTCAAACTCACAGGTTGTAGCCTAAGGCACGCAACTGGGCTCGCCCGTCGTCGCTGATGCGATCGAGCGTCCACGGCGGCAACCAGACCCACGTGATCGTCACCGAGGTGGCGATGCCCTCGAGGATGACGCGGATGTCGTATTCGAGTTGATCGGTCAACGGGCACATCGGCGTCGTCAACGTCATCTCGATGGTGACATCGCCGTGCTCGCCGATCTCGACGCCGTAGACGAGGCCGAGGTCGATGATGTTGATCATGAGCTCCGGGTCGACGACGTCCTTGAGCGCTTCGATGACATCGTCGGTCGTCGCAATGACGGACGCTGCGGCGGCGTCGCGCGCCTCAGCAGCGGCCGCGCCCGCCTGGGCCGGGGAGTTGTTCTCCCCCGCGTTGGAAGCGGCGCTCCCGGTGCGGTCGGAGGCCTCGGCGCTCGGAGCGGATGCCATCTGGGAGAAAGTCGTCCCTGCGCCGACCGTCGGGGCGGTCGGGGAATCGAACATCGTCTCGGTCATCTCTTCTTCCTCACTTGTCTTCCGTCTGGCCCGCCGTCGCCCTCAGGGCGGCGTCGCGGAACGCGGCCCACCCCAACAGAGCGCACTTGACACGGGCGGGGAATTGGGCGACGCCGTGGAAGGCGATGGCGTCGCCGTAACGATCCTCGTCGAGAGTGACCTTGCCTTGGCCTTCGAGCATCTCGCGGAACCCCTCGCCCAAGGCCAACCCCTCCTCGACGGTTCGCCCGATGACGAGATCGGCCATGATCGACGTCGAGGCCTGGGAGATCGAGCAGCCGACCGCCTCGTAGGAGACGTCGACGACCGCGCCGTCTTCAGCGTGGAGCCGCAGCACCAGTTCGTCGCCGCACGACGGGTTGACGTGGGTCACCTCGGCCTCGAAAGGCTCGCGCAGGCCGGAATGATGTTTGGCCTTGTAATGATCAAGAATGATGTCTTGATAGAGCGCTTGCAGATCCACGGTTCCTCCTCCCTCACGATCGAACGGCCAGCCGGGCCGGACTATTCCCGAAGCCCGGCCGGAGCCTTGGGGCGATCATGGGCACACCGTCGATCGCCGTCCTCGCGTCGATCACTGCCCCACCTTGAAGAAGGCGAGAGTGGCCCGCAACCCGTCGACGAGGCGGTCGATCTCCTCGGTCGTCGTGTAGAGGTAGCTCGACATCCGCACGCTCGACTGCACGCCGAAACGCTCGTGGAGGGGGCGGGCGCAGTGGTGGCCGCCGCGCACGGCGACGCCACGCGAGTCGAGCACCTGCATGATGTCGTGCGGGTGGAGATCGGCCAGGGTGAAGGAGATCGCCCCGCCCCGGCCCTGAGGCGAGGTCGGCCCGAGCAAGCGCAGATGCGGCACCGTGGCGAGCCGCTCAAGGGCGTACGCGGTGATCGCCCCCTCGTGATCGCGGATCGCCGCCATCCCCCACCCGTCGAGGTAGGCGCAAGCGGCGGCCAAGCCGATCGCCTCGGTGATGGGCGGGGTGCCGGCCTCAAAGCGGTGCGGCGGATTCGCGTAGGTCGATTCCTCCATCGTGACGACGGCGATCATCTCGCCCCCGCCAAGGAAGGGCGGCATCGTCGCCAGCAGATCGCGCCGGCCCCAGAGCACGCCGATGCCCGTCGGACCGCACATCTTGTGGCCGGTGAAGGCGAGCAGATCGGCCCCGAGATCGACGACGTCGACCGGCTGGTGGGGCACGAGCTGGGAGCCGTCGGCGACGACGACCGCGCCATGGCCGTGGGCCCACTCGGCGATCTCGGCCAGCGGGGTGGGCGCGCCGGTGACGTTCGACATCGCGGTGACGGCGACGATCTTCGTGCGCTCGTTGACGAGGTTCTGCTCCCGGGCCCGGTCGAGGTCGAAACGGCCCTCGTCGGTGACGTCGAACCAGCGCAGCGTCGCCCCGGTGCGCTGGCAGGCCATCTGCCAGGGGACGAGATTGGAGTGATGCTCGGCGATCGAGACGACGATCTCGTCGCCCGGACCCAACCCGTGGCCACCCTCCCCCGAGCCGGGCAGGCCCGCCGTCAAGCTGTGGGCGGCGAGGTTGAGCGCTTCGGAGGCGTTCTTGGCGAAGACGATCTCGTCGTCACGCGCCCCGATGAAAGCGGCGATCGTCGCCCGAGCCGTCTCGAAGGCGGCCGTCGCCTCGGCCCCGAGAGTGTGCATGGCGCGGGCGACGTTGGCGGTGTGGCCGAGATCGTGGGCCGCCATCGCGGCGACGACGTCGCGAGGCTTTTGCGACGTGTTGGCCGAATCGAGATAAGTGAGCGGATTGTCCCCCATCATCCGAGCCAGGATCGGGAAATCAGCCCGCACCCGGGCGACGTCGAGAGTGTCGTGGACGGCCGTCTCGACCCGGATCGTCTCCGAGACGGGATCGGGCGAGCGGGGGACGTCGCGCGCCGGCGTCGGACGGCGGGACGAAGAGCGGGAAAAGTGGGCGTTGCGTGCCGAGGAGCGAGCCATCAGGCGAGGCTCCCTCCCGCCTGGGACGCGACCGCTCCTTCGGCGGCTCCGCCATTGGCCGCGAGGTACTTCTCGTAACCGGTCTCCTCGAGCGATTCGGCGAGCGACTCGTCGCCGTCGGCGACGACGTGCCCGTCGACGAAGACGTGGACGAAATCAGGCTTGATGTAGCGCAGGATGCGCGTGTAGTGGGTGATGATGAGGACGCCCCGGTCGCCCTGGGCGGCGTACCGGTTGACCCCGTCGGCGACGACCTTGAGCGCGTCGATGTCGAGGCCGGAGTCGGTCTCGTCGAGGATGGCGTATTTCGGGTTGAGGAGATCGAGTTGGACGATCTCGTTGCGCTTCTTCTCCCCGCCTGAGAAGCCCTCGTTGACGGAACGGGAGCTGAACTCGTCGTCCAACTGCATCTGAGCGAGCGAGGCGTTGACGTCCTTGACCCAGGTGCGCAGTGGCGGGGCTTGACCGTCGATGGCCGTCTTGGCGGTGCGCAGGAAGTTCGCCACCGACACCCCGGGGATCTCGACCGGGTACTGCATGGCGAGGAAGAGCCCCGCCTTGGCCCGCTCGTCGACGCTGAGGCCGACCAACTCCGTGCCGTCGAGGACGGCCGAGCCGGAGGTGATCGTGTACTTCGGGTGCCCGGCCAGCGAATAAGCCAGGGTCGATTTGCCGGAACCGGTGGGGCCCATGATGGCGTGGATCTCCCCAGGGCGGACCGTCAGGTCGACGCCCTTGAGGATCGGCTTGGGGCCTTGTTCCGTCTCGACCGACACGTGCAGGTCGCTGATGACGAGGCCGCGGGGGCTCGTGTTGTTCGTCATGAAAGGTTCTCCTGGGGTTCGGTGGTGGTTCCGGCCGCGGCGGCGGCTTCCAACTCACGGTCGATGACGGCCATGAGGGTTTCCGTCACATCGGGGATGGCGATGCGGTCGATGATGGCGGCGAAGAAGCCGCGGACGACGAGACGACGGGCCTCGGCCTCGTCGATCCCGCGCGACTTGAGATAGAAGAGCTGTTCGTCGTCGAAACGACCGGTCGAGGCGGAGTGGCCCGCGCCGACGATCTCGCCCGTCTCGATCTCGAGATTGGGGACGGCGTTGGCCCGGCACCCCTCCGTCAACAAAAGATTCTTGTTCGATTCGTACGTCTCGATCCCCTCCGCCTCAGGCCGGATGAGGACGTCGCCGACCCACACCGAACGGGCCCCCTCGCCTTGGAGGGCACCACGGTAATCGGCGTGGGAGACCCCCTTGGGATGGTTGTGGTCGACGAAGAGACGGTGCTCGAGGTGCTGGCCGGAGTCGGAGAAGTAGACACCGAGCAATTCGGCGCTGCCCCCCTCGTCGGCATAGGAGACGGTGTTCTGCAACCGGACGATCTGCCCGCCGAAGCTGACGGCGATGTGGCGATAGGTGGCGTTCGCCCCGACGACGGCCTCGTGCTGGCCGAGGTGGATCGCGCCGTCGTCCCATTCCTGAAGACTGACGACCGTCAAATGGGCGTTCGCCCCGACGATGATCTCGACGTCGCCGATGTAGCGGGCGGATCCGGTGTGGCGCAGCAGCACCGTCGCGCTCGAATCGGCTCCGGCCTCGATGACGAGGTGGGCCGTGGCGATCGTGGCGCAGTCGTGGCCGGTGATGTCGACGCGCACCGGGGCGTCGAGCGTCTCCCCCGCCGGAATGACGAGATGGGGGGCTTTCGGCACGGCGGCGGCGATGGCGGCGACCCGGTCGGTCGGGATGAGGACGGTTCCCCGCGGGGCCTGCCCGACGGCGAGCGGGGCGGCCACGAGCGAGGCGGGCGAACCGGCCAGGAGATCGACCGCTTCTTCCCCCGCGCCTCGATCGGCTGCCAGCGTCAGGCTGACGGCGCCCGTCTCCTCGGCGGGGCGGGAGGCGGCCGGATCGAAGAAGTCGGCCAGCGCGTCGAGGGGGCTGAAGCGCCACATCTCGACGTGGCGATCCGGCACGGCGTGATCCTCGACCACGAACGACCCGGCCGGGTGGAGGTAGGAGACCGATCCGACCTCGGCCGGTCGGCCCGAAGCGCCAACCGGAGACGACAAAGGGGAACCCTGGGGGGGTTGCGGGGACGTCATCCGACGGCTCCTTCCATCTGTAGCTCGATGAGCCGGTTGAGTTCCAGCGCGTACTCCATCGGCAACTCGCGCGCGATCGGCTCGACGAAGCCGCGCACGATCATCGCCATCGACTCCTCCTCCGTCAACCCGCGGCTCATGAGGTAGAAGAGCTGATCCTCGGAGACCTTGGAGACGGTCGCCTCGTGGGCCATCGAGACGTCGTCCTCGCGCACGTCGACGTACGGGTAGGTGTCGGAGCGGGAGATGGTGTCGACGAGGAGGGCGTCGCAGCGCACCGAACTGGCCGCGTGGTGGGCGCCCGGCTCGACGTGGACGAGCCCTCGGTAGGAGGAGCGCCCGCCTTGGCGTGAGACCGACTTGGAGACGATCGTCGAGGAGGTGTGCGGGGCGGCGTGGACCATCTTCGAGCCGGTGTCTTGGTGCTGGCCCGGCCCGGCGAAGGCGATCGAGAGGGTCTCGCCTTTGGCGTGCTCGCCGAGCAGCCAGACGGCCGGGTACTTCATCGTCGTCTTCGAGCCGATGTTGCCGTCGACCCATTCCATCGTCGCCCCGGCGGCGCAGGTCGCCCGCTTCGTCACAAGGTTATAGACGTTGTTCGACCAGTTTTGGATCGTCGAGTAGCGGCAACGCGCGCCTTCCTTGACGACGATCTCGACGACGGCGGCGTGGAGGGAATCCGTCTTGTAGATCGGGGCGGTGCAGCCCTCGACGTAGTGCACGTAGGCGCCCTCGTCGACGATGATGAGCGTGCGTTCGAACTGCCCCATGTTCTCCGTGTTGATCCGGAAATAGGCCTGGAGCGGGATCGAGACGTGGACCCCCTTCGGCACGTAGATGAACGAGCCGCCCGACCACACGGCCGAGTTGAGCGCGGAGAACTTGTTGTCGCCAGAGGCGATGACGGAGCCGAAATATTCTTGGAAGACCTCCGGATACTCCTTGAGGCCGGTGTCGGTGTCGAGGAAGACGACGCCCTGACGGGCCAGTTCCTCGTTGATCTTGTGGTAGACGACCTCGGATTCATACTGGGCCGCCACCCCGGCGACAAGGCGCTTCTTCTCCGCCTCGGGGATGCCGAGCCGGTCGTAGGTGATCCGGATGTCCTCCGGCAGCGCTTCCCACGAGGTGACGGGGCGATCGGTCGGGGAGACGTAGTACTTGATGGTGTCGAAGTCGATCTCGCTCAAATCGGCGCCCCAGTGCGGCATCGGCTTGCGGTCGAACAAGTCGAGCGCTTCGAGACGGAAGTCGAGCATCCACTGAGGCTCGTTCTTGCGCTGGGAGATGTCGCGCACGACATCGGCGTCAAGACCACGCCGGGCCGAGGCGCCGGCCGTGTCGGCGTCATGCCAACCGAAGCGGTAATTGCCGAGAGCGGCGAGATGTTCGTCTTGGGTCTGCCCCGTTCCCGGGGCTTGGGGAGCCTGCGTCACAGTCTTTCCTTCGATGGGCTTCGTGGGCGTCGAAACAGTGGGATTCATACGGTGCGCCCGACGCCCAGCGGCGACGTGGCGACCGATCCGGGCGGTGGGTCGAGGGCCCGCTCCCGGACCGAGGGGGCGAGCGGGGCGGGAATGTTCGTCGTGCAGACACCGTCGCCGTGGGCGATCGTGGCCAGACGCTGGACATGGGAGTTGAGCAGCCGGGCGAAGACCTCCGTCTCGGCCGAGCAGAACTCGGGGAAACGGGCCGCCACGGCCGCGTACGGGCAATGGCGCTGACACAACTGCTCACCGCCGGCGTCACCGTGCTCGACCGGCAGGAGGGCGGCCATGAAACCGTCCTCCGTCAGAGCCTGGGAGAGGGCTTGGGCGGGCTCCCACTCGGGGTGCTCGGCCTCGACCTCGAGCGACCGGGCCTCGATCGCGGCGAACTTCTCCTTGGCGAAATCCGCCACCGCCTCCGGCCCGCCGAGGCGACGGAGGAACTCCAAGGCGTCGATCGCCAATTCGTCGTAAGCGTGGGCGAAACGATCCCGCCCCTCGTCGGTGGCGACGTAGATCTTGGCCGGCCGCCCGGCGTGACGGGCCGGGGCGAGCGCCGAATCGAGCGGACGGACCATGACGAGGCCCTCGGCCTCGAGCGCCAAGAGGTGACGGCGCACCCCGGCCTGCGTCAGCCCGAGCAGATCGGCCAGTTCGGCGGCGGTGGCCCGTCCCCGTTCGACGATGGCGATCATGACGCGTTCACGCGTCGTCGCCTCAACCGCCTCCGAGGAGCCGGCGACCGGACGCGCCTCGACCGGCGACGACGCCCTCATGCGCCCCGCCGTTCGCGGACAGGCCCTCCGGCCAGATATTTCACAACGCGATCCTTACGAAATCTGACGACCGGGAGGCAGTCTAGACGATCCTTCCGACGGATGCGACCAGGCCCGCGCCCTTTCCACTCATGACAAATCTTGCCAACAAACAGTGAGATGAGCCCCTGGATCGGGTTGAACGGGTAGGGTGTGTAATGGCCGCGAATGGGCGTATGTCAGGCGCCGGCGCGCGGCTGTCATGCACATCTACTCCAAGGGACCCATCGTGACCTCTTCATTGAGTAAGAGAGCGCGCCGTTTCGGTTCGCTCGCTTTCCTCGCAATTCTTGGCCTCTTCACCCTCACGAGTTGTTCGGGCTCCGGTTCCTCCGGCGACGGCGGGCACGCCGTGGGCGGCGAGGCCAACCTCGAACTCCCCGAAGCCCTCCGTGACGGCACGGTCACCATCCTCGGCGCCAACGCCCAGTGGCCGCTCTACATCGGCCTCGTCATCTGTTTGCTCGGCCTCGGCTTCGGAGCGTGGACCTACTCCCACATCAAAAACCTCCCCGTCCACGAGTCGATGAAGGAGATCTCCGAACTCATCTACTCGACCTGCAAGGCCTACCTCATCAAGCAGGGCAAGTTCCTCATGGTGCTGTGGATCTTCATCGCGGCCGTCATCGTCGTCTACTACGCCGCGCTCGTGAAACTGCCCTTCTGGCAGATCCTCATCATCATCGTCTTCTCCCTCATCGGCATGGCCGGCTCCTTCGGCGTCGCCTGGTTCGGCATCCGCGTCAACACCTTCTCTAACTCGCGCACCGCCTTCGGGTCCCTCAAGGGCGAGAAATGGCCAGTCCACGACATCCCGATGCGTTCCGGCATGTCGGTCGGCATGGTGCTCATCGCCCTCGAGCTGCTCCTCATGCTCATCATCCTGCTCTTCCTGCCAGTCGACCTGGCCGGCAAGTGCTTCATCGGCTTCGCCATCGGCGAATCCCTCGGCGCCTCGGCCCTGCGTATCGCTGGCGGCATCTTCACGAAGATCGCCGACATCGGCTCCGACCTCATGAAGATCGTCTTCAAGATCGGCGAGGACGACCCGCGCAACCCCGGCACCATCGCCGACTGCACGGGCGACAACGCTGGCGACTCGGTCGGCCCGTCGGCCGACGGCTTCGAGACCTACGGCGTCACCGGTGTGGCGCTCATCACCTTCACCCTGCTCGGCATCGGCTTGCTGGGCAACGGTGAGCACAACGAGGCTCTCCAGGCCATCCTCCTCATTTGGATTTTCGCCATCCGCGCCGTCATGCTGCTCGCCTCCGTCATCTCGTACTTCGTCAACGAGGCGATCGCGAAGCGCTCCTACGGTTCGACGGACTTCGACTTCGAGAAGCCGCTCTCCTCGCTGGTGTGGTTGACGTCGATCGTCTCGATCGTCCTCACCTTCGCCATGAGCGCCTTCCTCCTCAACGGTTCGAACCTCGACCTCGACCCGAGCCTGTGGTGGAAGCTGTCGATCATCATCTCCTGCGGCACCCTGGCCGGCGCGCTCATCCCCGAGCTGGTCAAGGTCTTCACGTCGACGAACTCGGCTCACGTCAAAGAGGTCGTCACCTCCTCGAAGGAGGGCGGCCCCTCGCTCAACATCCTCTCCGGCTTCGTGGCGGGCAACTTCTCGGCCTACTGGCTCGGCATCGCCATCGTCGGCCTCATGGGTGTCGCTTTCCTCGTCTCCAACCTCGGCCTCGGCGGCGTCCCCGGCGCCCCGGGTGGCGCGCTCGAGACGCCGGCCGCCGCGGTCTTCGCCTTCGGTCTCGTCGCCTTCGGCTTCCTCGGCATGGGCCCGGTCACGATCGCGGTCGACTCCTACGGCCCCGTCACCGACAACGCTCAGTCCGTCTACGAGCTGTCGCGCATCGAGAACGTCCCGAACATCGACGACGAATTGCGCAAGGACTTCGGCTTCGCCCCGCAGTGGGACAAGGCGAAGGCCATGCTCGAAGAGAACGACGGCGCCGGCAACACCTTCAAGGCGACGGCCAAGCCCGTCCTCATCGGCACCGCCGTCGTCGGCGCCACGACGATGATCTTCTCGATCATCATGTCGCTGACCCACGAGCTGACGGAGAACACGGCCAACCTCGGCCTCATGCACCCGCCGTTCTTCCTCGGCCTCATCACCGGTGGCGCCGTCATCTACTGGTTCACCGGCGCGTCGACCCAGGCCGTCACGACCGGCGCCTACCGGGCCGTCGAGTTCATCAAGGCCCACATCAAGCTCGAGAACACCGACGAGAACTCCAAGGCTTCGGTCGAGGACTCCCGCAAGGTCGTCGAGATCTGCACCCAGTACGCCCAGCAGGGCATGCTCATCATCTTCTTGGCGATCTTCTTCGCCACCTTGTCGTTCGCGTTCGTCGAGCCGTACTTCTTCATCGGGTACCTCATCTCGATCGCGATCGTCGGTCTGTTCCAAGCCATCTTCATGGCCAACGCCGGTGGCGCCTGGGACAACGCCAAGAAGATCGTCGAGACGGATCTCGGCATGAAGGGCACGCCGCTGCACGACGCCACCGTCGTCGGCGACACCGTGGGCGATCCGTTCAAGGACACCAGCTCGGTGGCCCTCAACCCGGTCATCAAGTTCACGACCCTCTTCGGCCTGCTGGCCGTCGAACTGGCGGTCGCGATCACGAACCAGACGGTCGTCCACGTGTTGGCCGCCGTCTTCTTCCTCGCCTCCGCCTACTTCGTGTGGCGCTCCTTCTACGGCATGCGCATCGAGACGGACACCCCGGCCTCGATCGAAGCCAAGGAACACGCCAAAGAACGCGAAGACGCCATCAGCTGAAGCTGATCCCGCCTGATCGTAGGGCCCCTCTCCACTGCGGAGAGGGGCCCTACGGCTTTCTCGTCGATGGGCTGTCACGTCTCTCGACGACGAACGCCCGCGAAACTGCCAGCACCTTCGTGCGGTGGTCCACCGCTTCGTCGCCCCGCGGTCTCATCACGCCACATCAACGACGAACGTCCACGCGCCGATTCAACCCTCGGTCATACGGACGCTTGGCACGACCTGGGGTTTTTTGTTGACCGCTCCACCCTGAGGTTGACTTGCTCTCCGCGATGCTGAGAACTCCTTGTGATTTGCCGGTGAGTCCACCGCCAGCCTGGGCCACAAAGGGGCGATCAACTAGGCTGAAAGACAAGTGGCGCCGGTCACCTCGATCACTGACGATTACATACTTTGTGGTTGGGGTATTTTTCTCAGGGCGGCTCGTCGCGATCGTGGCGGTCGCCATGCCTAGGCCAGGGCGCAGAAATGAGGATTGTATGGGCGAGGGCGCACGCGTCTTCCGGTTCAACGACCGGAACGACCTCGTCGCGCACACCGCCCGCCTTCTCGTCGACCGCCTCGTCGATCTCCAAGGCGAGGGCTCCCGACGCGTTCAACTGTGTGTCAGCGGAGGGCCGGTCGCCTTCGACGCCTATGGCCTCATGGCTGAGATCATCCCTTCGACGAGCCTCGACCGCGACCTCGTCGAAGTGTGGTGGAGCGCCGATTGTTTCGTCGCCACCGACGACGACCGCCGCGTCAGCTTGAGGACGCTCGGCCGCTTGGCCGGAGCCGCGTCCCCCCGCTCGGCCAACACCCACCCGATCCCCTCGTCGGATGACTTCGACGATCCGGAGGAGGCGGCTTTCCACTACGCCCAGGATCTCAGCGAGATCACCCTCGACGTCTGTCTTCTCGAACTCAGCCCGACCGGGCAGGTGGCCGGGCTCTTCCCCGGCCACGTCGTCACCGACGCGACCGTCATGGGCATCGCCGACGACGATGATGGCCCCTGCGCAGCGTGCCCCGACTATGTCACCTTGACTCCCCGGGGCATCAACGCGGCCCGGGAGGTGTGGATCATCGCCTCCGGCGCCGATTCGGCTGAGTCCGTCGCCACGGCGACCGCCGGGCAAGCCGCCGGTGAGGTGGCCGAACCAGGCGTCCCACTGGCAGCTCCAGCGCGGTATCTCCATGGCGCCCAGTGGTCGTGTTGGCTCGTCGACGAGGGCGCGGCGACGCTCCTGCCCCAACACCACTGTCAGCTATGACGCGGCGACGCCGCCGAGAAGACGACACCGAAAAAGAGCCAGACGATCACGGAGAACGATCGCCCCCGTTTTTCTCAGATCCGCCCAGCGGCGTCCGACGAACGCCCTGAAAAGGGAATTCAGTAGATCGCTTCCCCATCGGCTCGGCGCTGGCGCAGGTTGGCCAGAGCTTCGTCGAGGATGACCTTGGCGTCGGCCGGCTCCCGGCGCTCCTGCACATAGGCCAAGTGCGTCTTGTACGGGAGGATGTGCGGCGGCGGCGGCGGGTTCTCGGCGTCACGGTTGGCTGGAAGACCACACCGCGGGCAATCCCACTCGTCGGGGATCGTGGCGTCGAGAGCGAACGCGGGACGCGTCTCATGCCCATTCGCACAGTAGTAGGAGACGTAGAGCCGGGGCGCGGAATCGCCCCGCTCCGCCTCGCCGACGGGGCCTGCGCCCACCCGGCTGCCTCTGATCGCGCTACCGACTGGCATCACGAACCTCCTTGAATCGCCGAATTGTTGGCGTGGACGTGGCTCCTGCGCCCATGCCAACGCCACCGGGGCATCCCGGTGGCGCCATATGAGAAATGATAGGGAATGGATTCAACTGTGCGTTGAACCTCCCTCGATAAGATTGACAGTGTGACGCTCGGCCCCACAACCCGACGGATCAGCCTCTCCTCGCCTCAGACGTTCGTCCACTTGTAGAGGAAGAGCAAGACGACGATGCAGGCGAACCAGAGCAAGGCGACGACGATGGTGACGCGGTCGAGGTTGCGCTCAGCGATGCTGGTGCCGCCCATCGCCGTCGACATACCGCCGCCGAAGAGATCGGACATGCCCCCGCCCCGGCTCTTGTGCACGAGAATGGCCGCGGTCAGCAGAAGACTCGTGATGACGAGGACGATCGACAAGACGAGAACCGGCGCGGTCATGAGCGGGACCAGAGAAATCACAGGGAGATTGTACACCATTTTCGCAATCCGACCGCTTCGGCTGCGGGCGCGGCTCAAGCGCGCCCAGCGCCCTCGACCACCTCTCCCCCGGGCGTGGAGATCGGCGGAGTCGGGGCCCCTCGCCCCGTGGCGGCGGGCCATGATCCCACACAGAGAAATCAGTTGGGGCGCGTCCTGGTCATCAAGTTAACTGTCCCGCTCCAGACGAGTAGGGTGAGACCCACGAGGGGCGCTCCCGGCGCTCGAACAACTATGAAGGAGATCCATCGCATGACCGTCAAGGTTGGCATCAACGGGTTCGGCCGCATCGGCCGGAACTATTTCCGCGCTCTGGTTGCTTCCGGCGCCGACTTGGATGTCGTGGCCGTCAACGACCTGACTGATAACAAGACTCTGGCGCAGCTGCTCAAGTACGACTCGATCACGGGCCGCTTCAACGGCGACGTCAGCTACGACGATGACGCCCTGCACGTCAACGGCAAGGAGATCAAGGCGTTCGAGGAACGCGATCCGGCCAACCTGCCGTGGAAGGATCTCGGCGTCGACATCGTCATCGAGTCGACCGGCTTCTTCACCGACGCGACGAAGGCCAAGGCCCACATCGACGCCGGCGCCAAGAAGGTCCTCATCTCCGCCCCGGCGAAGAACGAGGACGTCACCATCGTCATGGGTGTCAACGAGGACGCGTACGACGCGGCCAAGCACAACATCATCTCGAACGCGTCCTGCACGACGAACTGCCTCGCCCCCATGGCGAAGGCGCTCGACGAGGGCATCGGCATCGTCCGCGGCCTCATGACGACGATCCACGCCTACACGGCTGATCAGAACCTCCAAGACGGCCCGCACCGCGACCTGCGTCGCGCCCGCGCCGCCGCCCTCAACATCGTCCCGACGTCGACCGGCGCCGCCAAGGCCATCGGCCTCGTGCTGCCCAACCTCGTCGGCAAGCTCGACGGTTTCGCCATGCGCGTCCCGGTGCCGACGGGTTCGGCCACCGACCTGACGTTCGAGGCCCCGAAGGACACCTCGGTCGACGAGATCAACGCCATCGTCAAGGCCGCCTCCGAGACGGCCGGGCTCAAGGGCAAGCTCGTCTACACCGAGGACGAGATCGTCTCCAGCGACATCGTGACCGATCCGGCTTCCTGCATCTTCGACTCCAAGCTGACGAAGGTGATCGGCAACCAGGTCAAGGTCGTCGGTTGGTACGACAACGAGTGGGGTTACTCGAACCGCCTCGTCGACCTCACGGTCTTCGTCGGCTCGAAGCTCTGATTCCATCGGCGAAAACGATGCGTCTGGACGGGGTGGGTCTTCACGGGCCCACCCCGTCCGCCATCCCCACATAGAAGAAAGGTTTCTTATGACTTCGATCCACGATCTCGGTGACATCACCGGCAAGCGGGTCCTCATCCGCTGCGATTTCAACGTGCCGCTCGATGGCGAGACGATCACCGACGACGGCCGCATCAAGGCGGCTCTGCCGACGTTGACGGCGTTGCGCGACGGCGGCGCCAAGGTCATCGTCATGGCCCACCTCGGCCGTCCCAAGGGGCAGGTCAACCCCAAGTACTCCCTCGCCCCGGTGGCCAAGCGCCTCGGCGAGTTGCTCGACACCACGGTCGCCCTGGCTTCCGACGTCGTCGGCCCGTCTGCCGAGCAGACGGTCGCCGCTCTCGGCAACGGCGACGTCGCCTTGCTCGAGAACGTCCGCTTCGAGCCGGCTGAGGAGTCGAAGGTCGACGAGGAGCGCGAGGCCCTGGCCGCGCAGTACGCCCGCTTCGGCGACATCTTCGTCTCCGACGGCTTCGGTGTCGTCCACCGCAAGCAGGCCTCCGTCTACGACGTCGCCAAGCTGTTGCCCAACGCCGTCGGCGACCTCGTCGACAAAGAGGTCAAGGTGCTGCGCAAGCTGACGGTCGATCCGGATCGTCCTTACGTCGTCGTCCTCGGCGGCGCCAAGGTGGCTGACAAGCTCGCCGTCATCGACAACCTCCTCAAGGTGGCCGACACCCTCATCATCGGCGGCGGCATGGCCTACACCTTCCTCAAGGCCCAGGGCTACGAGATCGGTCTGTCGCTCGTCGACGATTCGAAGCTCGACGCCTGCCGCGGCTACCTCGAACAGGCCAAGGAAGCGGGCAAGAAGCTCCTCCTGCCGGTCGACGTCCGCGTCGTCAAGGGCCTGGACTTCTCGACCTGGACGATCGACGGCGACGTCACGATCGTGCCGATCGACGCCATCCCGACCGATCAAGAGGCCGCCGACATCGGCCCGGAGACGGAGAAGCTCTTCGCCGCCGAGATCGCCGGCGCCAAGACGGTGTTCTGGAACGGCCCGGTCGGCGTCTCCGAGATCGACGCGCTCGGCTCGGGCACCAAGGCGATCGCCCAGGCCCTGGCCGACAGCGACGCCTTTAGCGTCGTCGGCGGGGGCGACTCGGCGGCGGCCGTCCGCAAGTACGGCTTCGCCGATTCCGATTTCGGGCACATCTCGACCGGTGGCGGCGCCTCCCTCGAATACCTCGAGGGCAAGACGTTGCCTGGCCTCGACGTCGTCGGGGAGGCCTGAGATGGCGAATCGCACCCCGCTGCTGGCCGGCAACTGGAAGATGAACCTCAACCATGTCGAGGCCGCCGGCGTCGTCCAGAAACTGGCCTGGACGCTGGCCGACATGAACTATGAGAAGGACAAGGCGGAGGCGGCGGTCATCGTGCCGTTCACCGACATCCGCGTCGTTCAGACGATCATCGAGGGCGACAAGATGCCGATCGCGTTCGGCGCGCAGGACGTCTCCGTCCACGACGCCGGCGCCTACACCGGCGAGATCTCCTCAGAGATGCTGGCCAAGCTCAACTGCCGTTACGTCGTCGTCGGGCACTCCGAGCGCCGCGAGTATCACGGCGAGGACGACGCGATCGTCAACGCCAAGGCGAAGAAGGTCCTGGCCGCCGCGATGACGCCGATCATCTGTGTCGGCGAGAAGCTCGAGATCCGCAAGGAGGGCACGCACGTCGCGTTCGTCCTCGGGCAGATCGACGGCGTCTTGGCCGGGTTGACGGCCGAGCAGGTGGCCGGGCTCGTCATCGCCTATGAGCCCGTCTGGGCCATCGGCACCGGCGAGGTCGCCACACCGGACGACGCCCAGGAGGTCTGCGGCGCCATCCGCACGCGGGTCGGCGAATTGTTCGACGACGCGACGGCGGAGAAGGTCCGCATCCAATACGGCGGTTCCGTCAAGTCCAGCAATGTCGCCGACATCATGGCTCAGCCGGACGTCGACGGCGCGCTCGTCGGCGGGGCCAGCCTCGATCCGGTCGAGTTCGCCCGGATCGTCATGTTCGACAAGAAGTAACTGAAGTCGCACGACGCGGCTGCGGACGTCGTCTGAAGCCGGTCGCGCGTCGATCGACGGGGGCGCTGGGATATCCGGCGCCCCCGTCGCATGCCCGGGTTCAGCCAGAACGGGCGGTGGAACGTCTAGACTCTTTGCTTGTCTGAGCCAGGTTCCCCTGGCGCCGTGCGACTCGACGAGGAGAGACCATGCCCGCCACCTTCCCGAAAGATTTCCTCTGGGGCTCCGCCACCGCCTCCTATCAGATCGAGGGCGCCGTCGACGAAGACGGCCGCGGCCCGTCGATCTGGGACGTCTTCTCCCACACCCCCGGCAAGGTCGCCCGGGGCGAGACCGGCGACGTCGCCTGCGACCACTACCACCGTTGGCGCGAGGACGTCGCCCTCTTGGCCGACCTCGGGGTGGGGGCCTACCGTCTGTCGATCGCTTGGCCGCGCGTCCAACCCACGGGCGCGGGGGCGTTCAACCAGGCCGGTCTCGACTTCTACGACCACCTCGTCGACGCGCTCTTGGCGGCGGGGATCGCGCCGGTCGTCACCCTCTACCACTGGGACCTCCCCCAGGCCCTCCAGGAGAAGGGGGGCTGGGTCGAGCGCGACACCGCCCACCGTTTCGCCGCCTACGCCGAACGGATGGCCACGACGCTGGGCGACCGGGTGCGCCTGTGGACGACGTTCAACGAGCCGTGGTGCGTCGCCTACCTCGGCCACGCCTCCGGCGAGCACGCCCCCGGCGCGCACAACCCGGCGGCCGCTTTGACTTCCGTTCACCATCTCAACCTCGCCCACGGCTTGGGCGTCCAGGCGATCAAGGCGGCCCGCTCCGGGGCGCAGACGTCGATCGTGTGGAATCTCCAAGCCCTCAAACCGGCCACCGACGACGCCGAGGACCTCGAGGCCTGCGCCAAACTCAGCCGCGTCGGCAATGAAATCTTCACCGACCCGGTGCTCGGGGGCTCGTATCCGGCCGCGTTGTTCGAGGACACCGCCCGTTTCACGACGTGGGACTGCATCCGCGAGGACGATCTGGCGACGATCCACCAGCCGATCGACGCCGTCGGGATCAACTACTACACGACGGCGACGGTCGCGGCCGCCCCCGGCGTGCTCTACGACTCCCAGACGGCCCACCCCAGCCCGTGGATCGCCGACGACGTCCGTTTCATCGACCCGCCGGGGCCGCGCACGGACATGGGGTGGCTCATCGATCCGTCCGGATTGACGACGCTGCTGACCGATTTCCACCAGCGCTGGCCCGGGATTCCGCTCATGGTGACGGAGAACGGCGCCGCCTGCGCCGACACGATCGCCGCCGACGGCGGTGTGCACGACCCGGCCCGGATCGACTACCTCGACGCCCACATCGGCGCCGTCCACGCCGCCATCGAGGACGGAGCGCCCGTCTGCGGATACTTCGCCTGGTCCCTCATGGACAACTTCGAATGGGCGCACGGCTACGGGAAACGCTTCGGCCTCACCTACGTCGACTACCCGACCCAGCGGCGTATCCCGAAGGACTCCTTCGCCTGGTATCAGGGCGTCATCGCCCGCAACGGGCTGGCCTGAGGATCGCCGTGCGGGGCCCCGCCCGGGCCGGACCCACGTGGGCGTGGCCACCTGTGGGAGAGATCAGATCTGGGTCGGCCGGTTCTCCGCGTACACGGTGACGACGGCTTGGGCCGACGTGCCCTGGTAGGAGCCCGCCGCCGTCGACGAGACGGCGAAGCGGACACAGGCTTGAGTCGAGGAGAGGGCTGGCAGCGGCGTCGTCGTCAGCGTGTTCGGCGTCATCGGGGTGCCCTCGCAGACCGCCCCGGGGTAGATCGTGGCGCTCATCTGGGAGGAGAGGCCGCCGGTCATCTCGACGCCGATGGCGTGGACCCAGGAGCCGTCCCCGCTGTGGCTGATCGTCACGACGCCGTCGCGCGTCGCCCCCGGGTACAAGCCGCTCAGATCAGGCTCGCTGGCCCAGGCGACGGTGACGCCGAAGGTCCCGGAGCTCAGTTGGACGGCCGGGGTGGAGACCTCGTCGGACCACAAGGCCCACGTCGTCGCGGCCGAACTCATGAGCAGGCAGCACAGCGAGGCGACGAGCACGATGAGGCAGTGGCGCCGGGCGGCTGATCCCCCCTCGATGCGGGTCAGCGGGGCGTGGTGCGACGCCTCCACGGCTCACACCCCCCGGACCTGATCGAGGGAGATGGTGATCCCGCTCAAATCGACGACCTCGGCGGCTCCGGTCAGCCCCGTCACGTTCGGGTCGAAGGTGACGATGACGGTGGCGACGATCGGCCCGTAGACGGTGTGATCGACGGCGGTCGAGGCGTCGATGAGGCAGGTGCCGTCGGCTTGGGCGACCGCGCCAGTGGGCAGGAGGGTGAAGGCGGTCGAGACGGTGAGGGCGGAGGGAAGCTGCCCGACTCCGCCGATCTCGGCTCCGGTGACTCCGAGGACGGCTTTGAGCCCGCCGCCGATGACGGTGAGGTCGGCCCGCTGGTTGAGGATCGCCATGTCGCCGGGGACGAGTCTGACGGCGGTGATGTCTTCGACGGCGACGTTGTTGACTGTCCAGACGCTCTCGCCGATCGCCAGATCAAGGTTTCCAGCGACGACGTCGTCGATCTGGAGCGACTCGGTCTTCGACCACAGGGCGTAGCTCTGCGGCCCGGAGACGGAGGCGATGATGGCGACGAGGAACATGATGACGCCGAAACGGCTCCAGCGTCCCGCTCCTCCCCGACGGATTCGGACGGAGGAGAACCCGGCCGGTTGACGGTCGAAGTCGGACGCGCGCCATCCGGCTCGACGCTGGGCCAGACGCCTGACCTCGTCACGGCCCGAGGCGGAGAGGTAACGACGGTTGGACAGCCCGAGGGCCGATCCGCCGACGAGAGCGAGGACGAAAGCGATGATGACGAAGAGCATGGTGGTTCCTGAGCCGGTGGCCGGCATGGTCGGTGCGCCGGTGGCCGGCATGGATGGTGTGGTTTCTTGAGTCGGCGTCAGCGCCGGTGAGGGACTCGATGTCGGTGCGGGGGTGGCCGAGGGGCTGGGCGACGGCGATGGGATGGCGCTCGGGGTGGGCAGGGCGGTCAGTTCCTCGACCACGCGACAGCCCGCGGCGGCGGCGCGCACGGGGGCCGGATCGTCTGACATGACCACCTCGAGTTCGCCGGTCAGGGAGACGGAGACCTCCCCGCCGTTGCGCCCGCCGGTGGCGTCGTAGGGGAATGCGAAGATGACGGTGGCGGGGAAGGATTCCCCCTGGGGAAGAGGGAAGACGACGGCGTGCTCGCAGGCCGTCTCAGCCGCTTTCGCCCATGTCGTCGTGCCCTCGACGCCGCTGATAGACCAGCCCAGCTCGATGATCTCGGGCAGATCGGTGTTGATCGAGGTGTCGGCCCGGTGGACGGCGACGTTTTTGACGGCGGCCGAGACCCAGGCGTCGCTGGGGCCGTCGTTGCGGATGATCGCCGTGCGCTCAGCCCTGTCGCCGGGCACCGCGACGGGCGTGCCCTCGAAGGTGCCGTCGGCGGTGACGTAAGCCTGGCCGCGCCAGTCGACGTTGGTCGTGGGGCCGTCCCATTCGATCGTGACCTCCCCGGCGGCCTCGGCCAAGGGCGAGGCGAGGAGGAGCAAAACGAGGGCGCCGACGGTCGTGCCACGCATAATCCTCACGGCGGTCCGTGAGCCGGAACATCGCCAGGCGCTCGTCAGTGGTGATTCCGGGGATCGGCGTTGATCCCGCGGCATCGCAGACGGTGAATTCATCGATGGGTCCCCTGATCCGGGCTGATGGCGGCGAACTGGGCCGAGGGCCACCCGCGTCCGGGAATCGAGGCGCCCAAGGGCGAGGGCGCGAAGGGGGACGGCGACGCGGCGGGCGTCGCCGTTGGAGACGCGTCGCCGACGGCGCTGGCGCCGGGCTCATCCAGCCCGTCCGCGCCGGCGCTCGCCTGCGGCACTGAGGGATGATCCCCCATGGAGAGCGGCGCCTCAGGCGCCCCGGACATGGCCGGTGAGGGCGGCGTCGACGGCGAGGAAGGAACACACCACGGGCTCCCCGCCGACTCCGGCCGCTCGGCCGCGTTCTCTCCTGCTTCGGTGTCGACTGTCTCCAGCCGTGCCGTCTCGCTCGGCTCGCCCACCACCTCGGCGGTGGAACGAACCTGACCGGCGGAGCCGTTCGGCGACGCTGCGGCGGGGACGAATCCCCCGACGGCGCCGATCGACTCGAGCGGATCGCCCTCACCGGATGACGCCGGCGAGGCTCCGCTGATGGTCCGCGGTTTGCGGAACGAGGCGACGAACGTGATGACGCCGTAGCCGATGAGCAACCCGGAGGCGACCATGAGGATCCACCGAGTGTTGTCGCCGGCCCATTGGCGCAGGTACCCCACCTTGGGGACGACGAGGACGACCTCGCCGCGGATCTGTTGGGCCGTGACCGACCCCCACGGATCCTCGGCGTTGTTGTCGTCGCCCTTGGTCGTGTAAGCCGCCTCGCCCGTCGACGTCAACGATTTGGCGATGATCCGATGCGTCACGAGCGTCGGATCGTTCGGATACGGCAAGAAGGTGATGATGTCGCCGACGGCGAGCCGTTCGGCCTCCTCGGCGTCCACCCCCGTCGTGAGGACGACGTCGCCCGGTTGGATGAGCGGGCGCATCGAGCCGGTCAGGACCGTCAACGACATGCCACCCGTCAGCTTGGGGATGAGCACGAAGAGGATGACGCACCCGACGAGGACGACCATGGCGACCGCGGTGACGACCGACATGACGCCCTGGAGGCGTTCCCGCCAGCCCCGCTTGCGCAGGTGTGAGGCCTTGACCGGGCCCGCCACCGGCGCCGTCGTCGACCGCATCCGGTCATTCGATGACGTCTCGACGATCTGGCTCATCGCTCCACACCCCCCCACGAGCGAATAACACTTCTGATGAAGACACAGTGACGTTCTCGCCCTCGGGCCCAAACCGGGCACGGGTCTCCACACCCTGGCGAGACGTCGCTTGATCAAGGCGGCTGATCTCGCCCGCCCACCCCCCGATCGAGCGGGCGAGACCAGCCTTGATGCCAGGGGTCTCCCCCCGACTGGAATGTACGTTTAGTTATGCGGTGTTATCTGGGATCAGCTGCCGGTCGTCGGCGCGGTCGTGAAGTTGCTTGTGCCTTCGCGGACCTGCTCCAGTGTGACCACCATGCCGTTGAAGACAGCGGCGGCGTCGGCGTCGACCCTCTCGTTGACATCAGCGAAGGAGACGTAGACCACGACGTTGATGTTCGCAGTCTCAGCGGCTGGAACCTCGACCACCGGCACATCAGCACTTGCGACCTGATCGTTCGTGCCATCCGTCTGGCCGTCACCCGTCGCCTGGAGCAGCACACCAGTCGCGGCCGCGACCCTATCTGTCAGTTCAGTGCCCTCGGCGTCGAAAACCTGCATCTCCAAGGTGAGATTGGTTCCCGTGAACGAGTTCGTCGCGGCAGCGGCCGGTTCGACGGTGAGGTTGGCGACGAGGTTGTCGCCTTCAAGAGTGACACCGTATTGCGCCACACCAGCGAGCGTGTCGCCGGGGACGATCCGGTAATCGGTCAGCGAGTCGATCGTGTGGCCGAGTTGCCCTCCGGCGGCCTCAATCGCGGAGGTATCCGCCCGGTCCGGGCTGACATCGTAATAAGACACCGTTCCAACCTGAGCGAGGTTGAGATCACCGGCGGTGACGGTGCCGAAGTCGACGGTGTCAGTGGCGGACCACAAAGCGTAGGTCGACCCCCCCACGAGGAGGGCGGCGCCGCAGGCGGCGGCGATGATGGCCTGGCGGCGGGTCCGCGAACGTTCTGGTGTTGTCATAAGTCAAATACTCCTCATAGTCATCAGGCAGGTCCCCCGGCCCGTTCCACTGCGGGACGGGTCCACTGCCTTCTCGGTCTCATTCCGGTTCATGCAGGGGCGATCGTGCGATGTCGCAATGGTGCCGCTCTCAATCAACAAACTGGCATGATGTACTGTTCCCACCCCGTGGGTGGACATCATGGACAGAAGATCGAGGGCATGGTCGGCCAGAAGCGGCGCGGGAGTGAATCCCGGCGTCGCCACGGCGTTCAGCGTGGGCTCCATGGCGGTTTCAAGCCGCTCGGCGGTGACGGCGCTCATGCGCCTGCCCCCACGAGAAAATGACGAGACACGTGTTCCCCCCTTGTGCTACCTCCCGCGCCCCCCAGCGCGGATGCGGTGTCTCGAGTGACCCCCATCACTTTCAACAAACCGTAGAACTACGGTAACTCAAGATGCGGATGAGGTCAATTTCACATTGACAACCCACCTCAGACGCGGGGCGGACCGGCCTCATATCTCGTCCAGCACACCACGGGAACCACTTCCCCCTCCGAATCGGGGGGATCGTCGATCGTGCAACAGAGAGAGAGCCGGTGGCCCGGCGTCAAAGCCGGATCTCCCTCGGCGAACCACAATCCGCGCCCCCGTTCCCGGTCGAGCAGACGCGGCGGCGAGGCGAGGTCGAAGGCATACGTCCGCAAGGCCGTC
Source organism: Propionibacteriaceae bacterium (assembly GCA_031262485.1). Taxonomy (GTDB): domain Bacteria; phylum Actinomycetota; class Actinomycetes; order Propionibacteriales; family Propionibacteriaceae; genus WQYJ01. Next base: position 12,128 of record JAISHO010000001.1, on the reverse strand, counting down.
TCGAGGCCGACGTGGGTGGCTTTGACGACGCTCTCCTTGAGCGTCCACAAGCGCACGACGGCGTCGTCGTGCACCGAGCCAGCCGGCAATGTTCGTAGGGCGGTGTCCTCGCGCGGATCGAAGAAGCGGGTCACGACCCCCGGCTCGAGGTGGCGGACGCGTTCGACGTCGACGCCGAGTGGGCAACGCCCAAGGGCGCAGACGGCGAAATCCCCGGAGTGGGAGAGGCTGACGTTGAGGCCGTCGGCGTCGAGGAGGCGCACCGCTCCGTCCTCATCCGTCTCATAATCCATCGCCGCCTCGCTCATTCCATGGCGGCGCAGGGCGCAGTCGAGGGCGATCCCCGCCCCGAGACGGAGGCGTCGCTCACGCTCGTGACGTTGCCGTTCGATCTTGGCCCGCCGATGGGCAGAAAGGTGCGGCAGCCAGGCGGCGACGAGCGCCTCGTCGACGGCGTCGACTCCGATGACGACGACCTCGACGTCCTCGACGACGTCCGATCCTGTGGCACCCATGCCAGGCAGTGTGCCACATCGATAGCAATAGTTCACTTGTCAGATAACAGACAATGAGGTGATTTTTGTCACAGTCCGCTACCCTGGACATGATTCGGGGTAAACACAGGGGTGAGGGTCATGACAAAACGTCAAGGGAAGGGCTGGGCTTCGCGCGCCATCGCGATCACGCTCTCCCTCGCCGTCCTCATCGGCGCGAGCGCGGGTCTGGCCCACGCCTGGTGGCAAGCCACCTCGTCGGTCACCGCCACGGCCACCGCGATCGTCGTGCCTCCGCCCACTGGGGCGACCTGCCGAAGCGAGACCTCGGGCATCATCAGTCTGCAGAACTACTCCGCCATCGTCTCGTGGACCCCGCCGGCAGATTTCACTCCCTCCGGCTACCGCCTCTTCCTCCAGACGAGCAGCGGGGCCATCCAGCTCGCCGACCAGCCGGGGACGACGACCTCCGTCACCCTCTCGGACAGCTCGAACTCGCTCATGTCTGACATCGCCGACTCCATGTTCGGCTGGATCACCGGCGACACCACCTACGATTTCCAGATCTACACGTTGCACAGTTCGGGCTGGATGTCATCCACCCCGACGACCACCCGCGTCACCACGAAGTTAAACGGCGTCTTCACCTTCAGCGGGTGGGGCTACACCTGCGCGTGACCATCGGTGCGATCAACTCGACAGCCGTCGCTCTTTCTTCTCTAGGAGAAAGAGCGAACCGATCATCAAAGAGTTTCTTGTATAGAAGAAACTTCCCGAGGGCGAATCCGGTGTCGACTCACAGATGCCGGTAAACGTCCTCGAGGTCGAGGTCGAGCGCGATCATCATGACCTGGGCATGGTAGAGCAGCTGGGAGAGCTCCATGGCGGCGTCGTCGCGGGATTGGAACTCCGCCGCCATCCACGACTCCGCCGCCTCCTCGACCAGCTTCTTGCCGATCGTGTGAACGCCGGCGTCGAGTTCGGCGACGGTGCCCGAGCCAGCCGGGCGTTCCTTCGCCTTGGCCGTCAATTCGGCGAAGAGTTCCTCGAAAGATTTCCCGGCCATCAGTCCTCCGGTTCCGGGGCGGCTTCGGAGCCGATCTGCGGCGTCGGGGCCGCCATGCCGACGAGTTCGCCGACCTCCCCGCCGACGAGTCCGAGTTCGGCGTAGTTCTCAAGCCGCGTCCGCGTGTCGGCGATGTCGAGGTTGCGCATCGTCAGCTGGCCGATGCGATCGACCGGCCCGAAGGCGGCGTCCTCGACCCGCTCCATCGAGAGCTTCTCCGGATGATACGAGAGGGAGGGGCCGGAGGTCTCGAGGATCGAGTAATCCTCGCCCCGGCGCAGCCGCAACGTCACCTCGCCGGTGACGGCGGAGGCGACCCAGCGCTGCAAGGCCTCACGGATCATGAGGGACTGCGGGTCGAACCAACGCCCCTCGTAGAGGAGGCGGCCCAGTTTGCGACCCTCGTTGTGATAGTTGGCGATCGTGTCCTCGTTGTGGATGGCGTTGACGAGACGCTCGTAGGCGATGACGAGAAGCGCCATGCCAGGCGCCTCATAGATGCCACGCGATTTCGCCTCGATGATGCGGTTCTCGATTTGATCGGACATGCCGAGCCCGTGGCGCCCGCCGATCGCGTTGGCGGCCCGTACGAGATCGGCCCGGGTGGCGAAGACCTCGCCGTTGATCGTCGTCGGCCAGCCGTTCTCGAAGGCGATCGTCACGTCCTCCGTCTCGATCGCCACGCTCTCGTCCCAGAAACGCACTCCCATAATCGGCTCGACCCGCTCGATCGAGACGTCGAGGTTCTCCAGATCCTTGGCCTCGTGGGTGGCGCCCCAGATGTTGGCGTCGGTCGAGTAGGCCTTCTCTTTCGCGTCGCGATACGGCAGTCCGTGCTTCGTCAACCAGGCGGACATCTCGTCGCGCCCACCCAACTCACCGACGAAACGCTCGTCCAACCAGGGCTTGTAGATCTTGAGCGCCGGGTTGGCGAGCAAACCGTAGCGGTAGAAGCGCTCGATGTCGTTGCCTTTATAGGTCGAGCCATCGCCCCAGATGTGGCAATCGTCGGCGGCCATGGCGCGCACGAGCATCGTGCCGGTGACGGCTCGCCCCAACGGAGTGGTGTTGTAATAGGCCCGCCCGGCCGAGCGGATGTGGAAGGCGCCGCATTGCAGGGCGATGAGACCTTCGGTCGACAAGGGCTCGACGCAATCGACGAGACGGGCGATCTCGGCGCCGTAGAGGCCGGCCCGTTCAGGCACGGAGTCGATGTCGGGCTCGTCGTACTGGCCGATGTCGGCGGTGTACGCGCAGGGGATGGCGCCGTTCTCGCGCATCCAGGCGACGGCGACGGAGGTGTCGAGGCCGCCGGAGAAGGCGAGGCCGACTTTCTCGCCGCGGGGCAAGGAGAATAAGACTGTTGACACGAGGAGAAATCCTATCAATGGCACTGAACGACGGTGGCACGGGAGACAGCGACGGAATACGGAATAAGGAGCGAGGGGACGACGTGGGCCGCGAGCCGGCGGCCCCCAGCCGTCACAGTTTGGAGATCGGGCTATTGCTGGCCGCGCCCGGCGAGCCGGATCCGCCGCCCTCGCTGGGGCTGGCGGTGGCGGGAGTGGGGCTAGCTGAACCGGACGGCGTCTCCCCCGGCGAGGGACTGGCCGAGTCGGGCGGCGGCGAGGAGGGGGTCTCGCTCGGGGAGGACGACTCGGGCGGCGGACTCGTCGGCGGGGTCTCAGGCGAGGAGGACGGCGGCGGGCTGGTCGGCGGCTGGTCGGTCGGCACCGGCGGCGGCGGCTCGGATTGAGGCGACTCGCTGAACATGAGGATCGCCAACAGGACGGCGAGGGCGGCGAGAAGGATCATGAGCAGCCAGGAGGCGAGGATCGAGACCTTCCCGGCCCGGTCGGGGCGTCCCGGCCAGGGCAAGGGCCACAGGTTGACCGCGCCCGGCCCCGGGCGATCCTTCCACGGCAAGGTGAAATCGGGGCCATGGGGATCGCCTTGCTGGGGCAGCCAGGACAGATCGATCTCGGCCAGAAGCCGGTTGGCCTCGGCCACCGCGGCAGGCGAGCCGTCGAAGGCGAGGGCGGCCCAGGGGGCGGCCGGAGTGTCGTCGACCGGATCGGGGGCATCAGATGAAGCGTGGTATTTGCCGGCCATCCGGCCCCCGTCTTGACCTGGACCGCCGTGGGCGATGACGGTGTCGATGTGCATGCGGTCGACCTGCCCGGCCAAACGGTCGCGGGCGGCGGCGTCGCTCGACGCTCCCTCACTCAGCAGGAGCACCATGACGGGATCGTTCGACGTCTCGCTGTGGGCCAGGTAGGCCACTCCGGAGGGGCTGGCGGCCAGGCGGGCGTCGAGCCAGTAATCATCGACCCGAGGTGGATCGGCCCGGATGAGAGCGGAGAGTTCGACGGCGGGGTCGAGCGTGAAGCCCTCTCCTGGCGCGGAGACGGGGCCCGCGCCTGAACCTGAAGTGGGCGCGGCGTCACGGGGCGATGGCGTCTCCGTTGGCCCTCCTTCCGGCGAAGAATGAGCGGAGGACGCTGTTTTCTCAAGGTCGCCCGCAGCCATGCGGAGAAGGCTATCATTGGAAGGTCTGTCGTCGAGCCAAGGAGTATTGAGTGACAACTTCACCGCAGACGACCAACGGGGGAGATTCGGGGGCTGGGCCGACGGTCCAGGAAGCGTCACAACTGCTCGGAGACGCCATCGCCCAGGTGCAGCGCGTCATCGTCGGCCAAGAACACATGGTCGAACAACTCATGGTCTCTCTCTTGGCCAAGGGACATTGCCTTCTTGAAGGGGTGCCCGGCACCGCTAAGACGTTGGCGGTGCGATCCTTCGCCACCGTCGTCGGCGGGGAATTCTCCCGCATCCAGTTCACCCCCGACCTCGTCCCCTCCGACATCGTCGGAACCAGGATCTACTCGGCCTCGAAAGAGACCTTCGACACCCAGCTGGGCCCCGTCTTCGTCAACTTCGTCCTGGCCGACGAGATCAACCGGGCCCCGGCCAAGGTGCAGTCGGCCATGCTCGAGATCATGGCCGAGAAGCAGGTCTCGATCGGCGGGCGGACCTACCCGGCGAAGAAGCCCTTCATCGTCATCGCGACACAGAACCCCATCGAATCCGAGGGTGTCTACCCTCTGCCCGAGGCTCAGCGCGACCGCTTCCTCCTCAAGGTCGACGTCGACTATCCGCGCGGCAGCGAGGAGTTCGAGATCCTGCGGCGGATGTCCGTCTCACCGCCCGAGCCCACTCCCGTGCTCAACCCCGGCCTCATCCTCCAACTCCAGGAACGCGCCACCCAGGTCTTCGTCCACAACCTCGTCGCCGAATACATCGTCCGCCTCATCTTGGCGACGCGGAACCCGGCCGATTTCGGCATGGCGGATCTCAGCAACGTCATCTCGATCGGGTGCTCCTCGCGTGCCACTCTCGGGCTCGTCGCCGCCTCGCGCGCGCTGGCGCTCATCCACGGGCGCGATTACGTGCTGCCGACCGATGTCCAAGCCGTCGCCAAAGACGTCATGGCCCACCGCATCGTCCTCAGCTTCGACGCCGTGGCCGACTCCATCTCGCCTCTCCAGGTCGTCGAGCGGATCCTCGCCATGGTGCCGCCACCCACCCCCGTGTGGAACAGCCAATCCTCTTCGTCGAACGCGGGCGGGCAAGCGCGCCCCGTCCCGGTCTCCTCGGTTCCGGTGTCGGCCCCAGCTCCGGTGTCGGCCCCGGCTCCGGCTCCGGTCGCCCAGCCTCCCGCCGCTCCCGTGGCCCCCGCTCCGTCGGCTCAGCCGCCGCAGTATCCGCCCCCCCAGGGCATGCCGGCCTCCCCGCAGGTTTATCCCAACGCCCCAGTGGCGCCCTACGGCCAGCCTTCGGAGGCGACGCCCCAGCGGGCCAAGGAGTATCCCCCGCCGAGCTATCCACAACCGACGAATGTGCCCCCGCCTCCGGGGTTGACGCCGCCGGGATCCACCGGATCCTCGGGTTATCCGCAACGGTGACCGGCCGACGATGACTCAGCCGACTTTCGCGCCTCCGGAAGCCGCGACCGCTGCGGTCACCTCGGTGGTGGCGGAACCGGCGGGGGCGACGATCCCGCTGCATCAACTCGCACCCGAGGCCGCGTTGCGCCGCCTCGAGTTGGCGATCGTGCGCCGTCTTGAAGGCTTCCTCCAGGGCGATCATTTGGGGTTGCTGCCGGGTCCCGGTTCGGACACCAACGACGCCCGTCCCTACGTCGTCGGGCAAGACGACGTTCGCACGATGGATTGGGCCGTCACCGCGCGGACGACCGAACCGCACGTGCGTGACACCATCGCCGACCGTGAGCTCGAGGTCTGGGCCATGCTCGACGTCTCCCCCTCGATGAACTGGGGCACTGAAGGGGTGACGAAGCGTGACCTCGGCATCGCCGCCATCGCCACGATCGGCTTCCTCTCCCAGAAACTGGGCGATCGTTTCGGCGGGCTCGTCATGCGGCCCGATTCGATCCGGCGCATCCCGGCCCGCTCCGGGCGGATGGCCTTGTACTCCCTCCTCCGTTCGATGCTGACTGAGCCGATCGTCCACGATCAAGCCGAAGGCTCGATCGATCTGCCCGAGGGAATCGACCAGATGGCGCGGTCGTTGCGTCGGCGCGGGTTGCGCGTCGTCGTCTCCGATTTCCTCGTCCCCGGCGACGCCGAACTCGACCCGGAGATCCCCCCGGCTTGGGAGCGTCCCTTGCGTCGGTTGGCGGTGCGCAACCAGGTCATCTGCGTGGAATGCCTCGACCGGCGCGAGATCGATTTCCCCGACGTCGGCGAATTGCTCATCCGCGACCCGGAGACCCACTTCGACCGCTACGTCAACACCTCCGACGACGCCGCCCGGGCCCGCCTCAACGCCGCCACCGCCGCCCAACGCGAACGCATCCGCGTCTCGATCCGCCGGGCCGGCGCCGGGCACATCCAGCTGCGCACTGACCGCGACTGGGTTCAAGACATCGCCCGTTTCGTCCTGGCATACCGCCGGGTCGCCAGCCAGTTGCACGCCCCGCCCCAGGGGGTGAGCCGATGACGTCTCTCGCCCTTCCCTCTCTCACTTTCGCGGCGGCGCCGTCTCCCTTGTTCCTCGGCATCGACGGCTTCGAATCGGCGCCCCGTTTGTGGTTGCTCCTCATCATCCCCGTCCTCATCGCGGCCTATCTCATCGTGTTGCGGCGCAAGACCCACCAGGGGATGCGTTACACGAACACGACGATCATGGGCGCCGTCATGGGATCGCAGTCACAGTGGTTGCGCCATGTCACCGTCGCGCTCGGCCTGCTCAGCCTCATCGCTCTCACCTTCGCCTGGGCCCAACCGCTCGGGGTGGAGAAGGTGCCCCGGGAGCGCGCCACTGTCGTCGTCGTCATCGACATCTCCTTGTCGATGACCGCAACCGACGTCTCGCCGACCCGTCTCGACGCGGCCAAGGCGGAAGCCAAGGATTTCATCGCCGACCTGCCCGACGGCTACAACGTCTCGATCGTCTCCCTGTCGGGCAATCCGGCCGTCCGCCTCCCTCCGATGGACGATCGGGCCGCCGCCGAACGCGCTATCGACGTCCTCGAACCGCAGGAGTCCTCGGCCATCGGCACCGCCATCACGACGGCGCTCGCCGCCCTCGACCAAGCTCCCCTGGGCGAGGACGAGACCCCGGCGCCGGGCATGATCGTCTTCCTCTCCGACGGCGAGAACACCAATCCGCAATCACCGCTCCAAGCGGCCCAGCAGGCGGCTGAGCGCGAGGTGCCGATCTACACCATCGCCTTCGGCACTGACAACGGCTACGTCGACCTAGACGGGACGCGCGCGCCGGTGCCGCCCGACCAGGACTTGCTGCGACAGATCTCCGAGATCACCGGGGGCGAGATGTATCCGGCTGACAACGCCGGCCAGCTCAAGGAGGCCTACACCTCAATCCAATCCGAGGTCGGCTACGAGGAGGAGAACAAGGAGGTGACGGCCACGGTGGCCGGGATCGGGCTCATCTTCGCCCTTGTCGCCGCTGTCGGCGCCGTCATGTTGGGGGCACGGTTCAGATGATGAGTTCTCTCGTCCTTCCGCTCTCGCTGCCCGCGCTCTCCGGCGCAGGGCTCGGGGCGTTCGCGTCGCTTCCGTCCTCGTTGACGACCCTGACGATCCCCTCCCCCGTGGTGACCGCGCTCGAGATCGGCTTCATGCGCCCCGAACGTCTGTGGGCTCTCTTGGCGGTGCCGATCCTCCTCGTCATCTACTTCGGCCTCACTCTGGCCCGTCATTCCCGGACGAAGCAGCAGGCCTCGAACCTGTCGATCCTCTTTCCGAAGCGGCAAGCCTGGAAGCGCCACATCGCCGTCGTCGCTGCGATCGCCTCGCTCGGTTCGCTCACCTTGGCCTGGGCCATGCCGAACGGTTTCATCGAGGTGCCGCGCGACCGGGCGACCGTCTTCCTCGTCATCGACGTCTCCAACTCGATGGCCGCCACCGACATCAAACCCTCCCGCTTGGAGGCGGCTCAAGAGGCGGCCATCGAATTCGTCGACGAGCTCCCCTCGGGCTACAACATCTCCCTCGTCTCCTTCTCCGGCACCGCCCAGTTGCTCGTGCCGCCGACCTCCGACCGCGGCCAAGCCACCGCCGCCATCTCGAAACTGACCTTGGGTCCGTCGACGGCGATCGGCGAGGGCATCTACACCGCCCTCGACGCCGTCAGCCTCATCCCGCCCGACCCGGACGACCCGGATGAGAAACCCGGCGTCGCCATCGTCGTGCTGAGCGACGGCGACTCCAACATCGGGCGCAGCTCGATCAAAGCCGCCGAAGAGGCCAAGGAAGACGACATCGCCGTCTCGACGATCGCCTACGGCACCCCCTACGGCGTCATCGACACCCCCATGGGCCCCTACAACGTCGGCGTCAACACGGGGGAATTGGAGGACATCGCCGACGTCTCGGGCGGGCACTCCTACTCGGCCGAATCGCTCGACCAATTGCGCGAGGTCTACCAAGACGTCGCCCGCACCGTCGGCTACGAGTTGGAGGAGGACGAGATCACCGAACGCTTCGTCGGCTTCGCCATCATCCTCGCCGTCATCTCCGTGCTCGGCCTCATGAGCTTGGCGGCGCGCTGGCCGTGAGCGGATTCGACTCCCTGCCCTCCCCCGATCCCCACGACTCGCACCGCCCCGGGGATGAGAAGACGGGTCATGTTCCCTCCTCCCTATCCGCTAAGACATCTCCGGCGACGACTGGTTTCGCACAACGACTCGCCCAGGTGCGAGGACGGATCGACGCCGCTTGCGTTGCAGCCGGGCGCGATCCGGAGGACGTGCGGTTGCTGCCTGTCTCGAAAACCCACCCCGTCTCGCTCATCGAGGAGGCGATGGCGGCCGGCTGCCAGGAGTTCGGCGAGAACCGGGTGCAGGAGATCGTCACCAAAGCCGAAGCGTTCGACGCCTCGGGCGGCGCCGCTCCCACCTGGGTGCTCATCGGCCACCTCCAACGCAACAAAGTCGCAGCGGCGCTGCGTCACGTCGGGGCGATCCACTCGCTCGACTCCCTCGCCCTGGCCGAGACCCTCGACCGCCACCTCGCCGCCGAGAACCGCACCCTCGACGTCCTCGTCCAAGTCAACACCTCCGGCGAGGCGACGAAATCGGGCCTCTCCCCCGACGACGTCCTAGACTTCACCGCCCAATTGAGCGCCTTCGAACACGTGCGCCCCCGCGGCCTCATGACGATCGCCCTGCCGCTGCGCGACCCTGCCTCCGCTGAGGACCGCGCCGCCGTCACCGCCTGCTTCACCCGATTGTCCGACCTGCGCGCTCGACTGCGCGACCGCGACGGCGGCGGCTGGGACGACCTCTCCATGGGCATGTCACACGACCTCGAACTCGCCATCGCAGCCGGCTCCACCTGCGTGCGCGTCGGCACGGCACTGTTCGGAGTTCGGGGCGGGTACGTGCAAAGTCGTTAATTGAATGCTTGCAAAACCATTAACGGATGACGTGCAAAACCGTTAATCTAGTCAGCGTGACCGAGTTTTCTAAGAACAGAGGTGCGTTATGACTCTCCGTCCGCCGCAGTATCGTCCCCGGCTTCTCGATCCTGTCATCTCGCGTCTCCTGGCCTCGGTGGGAGCCGTCTCGGTCGAGGGCCCGCGCTGGTGCGGGAAGACGTGGGCATCGCTCAACCAAGCAGAATCCGCGTTCTTCGTCGCCGATCCAGCCGGTGGGTTCCGCAACCGGGAAGTCGCCCAGCTTGATCCCTCCGCCGTGCTCGACGGGGCCTCCCCCCGGGTCATCGATGAGTGGCAGGAGGCGCCGGGGTTGTGGGACGCGGTCCGATTCACCGTCGACCAACGCCCAGGAAAAGGCCACTTCATCTTGACGGGATCGTCGACGCCGGCCGACGATGCCGTCATCCATTCCGGCGCCGGGCGGATCGCCCGCATCCGCATGCGTCCGATGACCCTGCCCGAATCCGGCGACGCGAAAACGCAGGTCAGCCTTTCAGATCTCCTCACAGGGGAGAAACCGATCCCCACCGCCATGGGAACGTTCACCCTGACCCAGATCGCCGACCTCGTCGTCCGCGGCGGCTGGCCCGGCACGCTCTCGCTGGGCCCCGATCAAGCCGCCCAGGTTCTCGAGACCTATCTTGAAGCCTCCGCGCGCACCGATATCTCCACCATCGACACCTCGCGGCGCGACCCCGCCAAAATGACCGCTCTCATCCGCTCTCTGGCTCGCAACACCGCCACCACAGCGACCCAGGCGACACTGCGCCGAGACATGGCGAACCACTTCGACGCGACCCTCTCCGAGACGACGCTGCGCCACTACCTGGCGATCTTGCACCGCCTCTACCTCATCGAAGAAATCCCCGCCTGGGAGCCAGCCCTGCGCTCCCCTATAAGGCTGCGCCAATCCCCCAAGCGAATCCTGGCCGACCCTTCCCTGGCGGCGGTCGCCCTCTCAGCCACCCCGGAGCATCTCATAGCCGAGCCGAAGACTCTCGGCTTCCTCTTTGAGAACCTCGTCCTGCGTGACCTCCTCGTCTACGCCCACGTCCTCGGCGGCTCCCTCCACCACTACCGAGACTCCACCGACCTCGAAGCCGACGCCATCCTCACCCTCCCCCAAGGCGACTGGGCCGCCTTCGAGATCAAACTCGGCCACCCCCAAATCGACAACGCCGCCGCCACCCTCCTGCGACTGGCCGAGAAAATCACCGCCGCCGGGCACCGTCCGCCCCGTGCCCTCGCCGTCATCGTCGGAACCGGGGCTTTCAGCCACGTGCGTGATGACGGGGTCACAGTCATTCCGATCGACGCGTTGGGGAACTAAGATCCCGCGTAGCGGTGGAGTGTTCGCGGAACTCGGACCCGAGAAGCGGATTGGTCAATCGGAATACTTGTTCACGCTAGTAAGTCACTTCTTTCTCACGGCCTGAGCGCGTGAGAGACTAAGGCTTACACAGGAGTTTGAGAAGGAGGCATCGAGATGTCATTCCCCATCGGTGTCACTTCGGTGCTGTCGGGGGCCTCTATTTCCCAGCTTCACCGCTGGCGGCGTACAGATCTTCTTGTTCCAGAGATCAACGCGAAACGTCCTCCACTGTATTCGTTCCGAGACGTGGTCGCTCTGCGCACCGTGGTGAGATTGCGTGCAAACACGTCGCTTCAGAAAATTAGACAGGCTTTTGGGAGACTGCCTGAATACGACCTGACAGAGCATGTGTCCAGCTATATGTTCGCCGTGCGTGGAAGCTCCATCGCTGTGCAAACAGATGAGGGTTGGCTTGACCTGGTGAAGAACCCCGGCAACTTCGAGCTGTACACTCTGGCGGATATTTACGCTCCATTCGTGACAAAGCAGGGAACTCAGGTTGAAGATTTCCGGCATCCTCGCCCGCATTTGGAGGTTGATGCTCGGCGGGCCGGGGGCTGGCCTGTGCTGGAGAACACGCGCATCGGTTATGACGTGATCGCTTCTGCCGTGGACAATAAAACATTGCACCCGGAGCAGGTGTCTCGCTTCTACCCTGGGGTGAGCACAGCAGCCGCGAGAGATGCGATCAGCTTCGACAGTGAAGTCCGTCAACGGATCGGGAAGGCCGCCTGACGTGAGATTCCTCGTTGACGAGAACGTCAACGTGACAGCGACGGAGGCTTTACGCTCTATCTTCGTCGAACATTCGTTCTCAACGGTTCGAGATGAGAACTGGCTCGGCTTCCTCGATGTCCAGCTGTTCAAAGCGATGAAGGATAACTGCTTCGATGCCATCGTCACTCGAAGTATAAAGCAACTCGTCATTCCAGATGAACGAAAGACTCTGCGTGATCTTGGATTGAGCTGGATAGGGTTACCGACCCCAAAATTCAAAGGAATTCAAGGACTTGCCCTCGAGACAGCTACGATTGTCGCTGGATTGCCCTATGTTCTTATTGAATTACAGCAGCAGTTGTGTCCTACGGCTTATCAATGAGGCTTATTCATAATGGGTGGCGCGTGTCGCTGACGTGAAAGCGGTCGATCCCCTGAAAGAATATGAAGTGTTCAACCTAACATATTCTTCAAAGAATCGACCGCCACGATG
>JAISHO010000017.1 GCA_031262485.1 Propionibacteriaceae bacterium | reverse complement strand
TGAAAAACTGGAGAATACTCCACACCGACTACCGAAGACCTCACCGCACACACCCACAAACTATTACTGCGGTCATATCACTCCACTTTTACAAACTCTCATTATGAATAAGCCTCTATGGATGATGGTTCCGCTTTCGTCGACCACCCATTCGAAGACACCGTCATGGCCGTTGATCGTCCCGGGAATTAGATAGTCCCTGACGATCTGGCCAGTGGCATCAGTTCTAGATACTCCCTCTCCAACGGACACCATTGAATCGATGAGCTTCGGGAAATCATGGAATGGTCCACCATCCTCAGTGATTCTCCTAGTGATTCTGTCAGCCCACTCGAGATCAGCAAGGGTTTGCTGAGGAAGATGAGGCTGAGGAATCTCAACTTTTGGCTTGATATGGCTCAACGCTTTACCGCCGAGCGTTGTGAGTCCGTGTCCGGCGGCACCACCGGCTCCGCCCATGGCGGCTCCGGCGAGGGTTGAGCCGAGGAATCCTGTGACGGTGTGGGGCCCGGGGCCGGTCAGGTAGCTGGCTCCACCACCGATGCCGCCGTCGATGGCGCCATTGGCGACGGTGCGAACGAGGGGGCCGGCGATGTTCTTCGTCGCAACACCCGCTACCCCGCCGCCGATCATGCCGATGGCTCCGTTGACGGCGACTTTGCCCCAATCGACCTCGCCGGTCGTCGCTTTCTGCATGATCGTGTCGACGCCAGCGGAGATGAGCCCACCACCGATTGCGGCGCCGACCGGGCCACCGACCGCGACGAGGACACCACCAGCGACCACAGCAGCGGCGCCGGCGACGTATTCCCAGTGACTTCCGTGGGCGTCGGCATACGCTTGAAGATCGACGTCGGTCATCGGCGATAGACCAGCCGGATCAGACATCCCGACCGGGTTGTTGCCGGCATAGCTATACGGGTTGGACGCCCAACCGGCTCCGGCGACGGGGTCGAGGGGATCGACGCTGAGGAAACCATGACTGGCCGGGTCGTAGGGGCGGGCGCCGAGCCATTCCAACCCAGCGATCGCCACACCCCCTGAAGGGCTCAGCGAGAACGCTCCAGGCGTATCCCCCGCGTCAAATGCCATGGGCTGAGCCCAAGGGTTCTGTGAGACCGTGGGCCGCCGTGAGCGCCATCCGGGCGTCTCCCACCGGTCACCGATCCCCGTGACAGCCCCCAGCGCAAGGACGGGTTGACCACCAGCCTGAGCCAGAGAAGCACCGGAAAGAGAAGAGTCGTCCCACCACAAGGGGACCCCGTCGATGCTCGCCAGCTCTCCGGTGGCGTCGACATGAAGGTCGGTGTGGCGAACCCCGCCTTCTCCTCGCTGGGTGATTCCGCTCAACCAACCCGTGGCAGACCACTGATAGTCACGAGCCGACCCGCCCCCAAAGGAGGTGGAGACGCGACGACCCGCAGCGTCATAACTGTGCTCGACAGCGGTTCCCTCGGAATTGAGACCACGGAGAAGCTGACCGGCGGAGTCATAAGTGTAGTTCCATGAGCCATCGGGGCCGTGTTCCTCGATCATCCGCCCAGCGAGGTCATAAGACCACGATCGTCGCCCCGCGGAACTATCGGCGGCGACAAGTTGACCGGCCTCGTCATAGCGGTAACTCGTCGACTCACCGCCGTGAGAGACGACGGCAACGCGTCCCTCTCCGTCTCGGCCGATCACCGTCTCAGAAACACCTGACGCGTCGACAACTGTGTGCCGAGTCACGAAACCATCGTCGTAAGCCCATGTCTGGTTTGTTCCACCGGCGTCGGCAGCGACGACCCGCCCCGCACCGTCATACGTGAACACAGCCCGACCTAAGATCGGGTGATCGACCATGGCTAGACGCCCGGCACCGTCATAGCGATACTCAGATCGCGTACCATCCGGCGTCGTCATCCCGGTGCGACGCCCGTCCCGGTCATAGTCCCAACTCAGCGACTGATCGCTACGGGTTTTGCGGATCAAACGGCCGAGGCGATCCCACTCCAACACATGCGAGCATTCTTGTTCACCGGTGCGATCGGTGATCGTGACTCTCCGAGCGGGCAGATCACGATCGATCCGAGACACGAGACTCCCGTCGACCGAGACGGACCCCACCCGCCCGGAACGATCGAACGCCCACTCGGTGACCCTGCCGGTGGGATCGGTCTGCTCAACCTGCCGCCCCGCCGCGTCATAAACCCCCCGTGTGACCCGACCCAGAGGATCCGTCTCCGCGACAAGATGGTTGAACACATCCCACTCACGCTTGACGACCCCGCCCAGCGGGTCGGTGATCGCCACGACCCGGCCACATTCGTCATAGTCATAGCGGGTGACACCACCAACACCATTAGTGATCGATACCACCTGACCGGCAGCGTCATACGAGTAACGCCGCGTCCCGTACCACGGGTCTTGCGAACGCGTGAGACGACCAGCCATGTCATAGACGTAACACGCCGTTCCCCACCCCGGCCGCGTCACGCGTGTGAGCCGACCGACCGGGTCATACTCAGCGATCGTCGCCTCACCCTCGGGATTGATCTGCCGAATCAACCGACCATCAGCGTCATACTCCCGCCTCGTCACCCCACCCGCCGGATCCGTCGTCTCCGACAACCGCCCGCACACGTCATAGACGAAGCGCGTCGCCAACTCCGCCGGAGTGACCAGCTCGACGACACGACCAGCCAGGTCACGGCGGATCACCGTCAACCCACCATCGGCGTCCAGCAACTCCACCGGACGACCACACCGGTCATAGGTGACGATCTCAGCGTCCTCACCGACACTCATCTTCGTCAAACGACCGAACGAATCGACCTGCGCCTCACCCGAGGAAACCCCGTCGCCAGCAGTGATCGTGCCCTTCGCCCGATGCGTCCTCAACGACCGACGCACCCCCGTCGGATCCGTCGAGGCGACCAGGTCTCCAACCTCGTCGTACTCCTGCCTCCACACCCCGCCAGCCGGATCTGTCGTCACCGTCAACCGCGACAACGCATCATAGGCGAACCGCCACACCGAACCATCCGGCAACTGCGACTCAGCGACCAACCCGACATCGTCGACCACCCGGCGCATCACCCGACCCAACGGGTCGATCGAGGCGATCTCCTCACCGTGATCCCCACGCTCCACCGACGTCACCGCGCCCAACGGATCCGTCACCTGCGACAACCGACCCGCAGCCGTATGCCCAAACCGCCACACCCCACCATCAGGCTCACGACGTTCCACCAAGAAACCGTGCTCGTCATAGATGAACGACGTGCGAAACCCCAACGGAGTCACCGCAGCGACGACGCGCCCCTGGCCATCACGCTCCAAACGCGCCGTGTTCCCCGCCGGATCCGTCACCGCGACAAGATCACCATGCCCGTCATAAGCGAACCGCACCGCAGCGCCACCCGGCCCCGTCGCCGCCGTGAGCAGACCATCACTCCATTCCAGCGCGGTGACGCCGCCCTCAGGATCCGTCACCTGGGAGGGATTACGCTCACCACCCTCATACTCAAACGCGGTGACGACGCCCTCCCCCGCCACCACCAACGTGACACGATCCTCACCGTCCCACTCCGTTTGAACATCCGCCCCACTAGGGCCAACCCACCGAACCTGACGACCACGATCGTCATACAACGCGACCGTCCTCGCGCCATCACGCTCCGTGACAATCGCCTTATTCCCCCAACGGTCATAAGCCATCGACTGCCGATGCCCGTCAGCATCCACAACACCGGTCAACCGGCCGCGATCATCACTGATCCATGTGTTCGCCCGGCTGCCGTCCTCATCAGCGACAACAGTCACCTGACCAGGCAAATAGGAATAGACGGTGACGCGCCCGAACCGGGAACGCTGCCTCGCCACCCGCCTTTCATCATCGAACGTGTTCTCCACCTCGACGACACCATCAGCATCGACGACCGCCGCAAGCAACCCAGCATCATCCCAGCGATACTCCCGATCCCCCTGAGGAAGACGCGCACGAGTCAGGCGCCCAGCGTCGTCGTAATCATAGGCGGCCCGTCGACCGTCCGAAGCTTCGACCGCGACGATCCTGCAGCGAGCGTCGTCCCACGTGACAGACAGACTCCGGGCCCGCTCGTGGACCAACCCGGCCAACCGCCCTTGAGCGTCATAGAGAGCGTCAATCCGTGTGCCCTCGCCCCGATCTGAGGCCGTCAACCTGCCAGAAGCGGTGAACCACCACCGTCCGCCGGCGTTGTCCGTGATCAGGTACGCAACCGAGGTCTTCTCACCTTTCGGCGTCGCCTCGATCCAGAAAGAATCACCGATCGAACGATCCCATCCTTCGCCTAAGCGAGGAAAGACGACGGCCCGCCCATCCGGCCGGATCCACCTGGCGCTCTCGTCCGTCAACTCGAGACGGGTCTCCGCCCACGACGACCACCCCGGGCCGAAAGCCCCCACCCGCTCATCGAACGAGTTGTACATCCGAGCGAACCTCAACCCGCCACACCCACCGGCGAAGGCGAGATCGAGTTCCTCTTCTATGAAGTTGCCCGTCGCCACGTTGACCGGATCATCCGCATACCCCGTCGTGCGCTGCCCGCCATACCCCCTCGGCGGATCAACCGCCAACGGCTCTCGCGACGCGGGGATCCCCGCGGCCGCCAAGGCCGCCCCCACCGCCGCATCCGGAAGCGTCGACACCGCACCCGAACCACCTGCCGCCTCGAACGCGCCGGCCACCGCATCGGCCCATCCCGCGTCCTGCTCATTGGCTGCCAGATAATCGTCGATCGACGCCCATACCCCCGTGGCCTCGACACCGCCCCAGGCTTGGCTGTTCGCCGCGACGAACGCATCGTCCTTCCGCCGCAGCACCGCAGGCAATTGATGAGTGTCTCGAAGCTCTCCATCGCCCGATCGCATATTTCGAGCGAACGTCCGCAGATAGTCCGGATTCGCCGACGACGTCCCCGCCGACGACCCCCCACCCGCCCCCGGCTGCAACGGTTGCCGCTCCTGCAACGACGGCTTCGACACCGAATACGTCGTCGGCTCAATCGGATCCGACGTCGGCTTCTCGACGCCGTTCCACCAATCAGCGACCTTCTCGTACCAATCGTCGTGCTGCTCCTCCCACTCACGCGCTTGACGACGCCGCGTGTTCTCCGCCTCAGCGTCACCGCTCAACGTCTCAAGATTCGTCGCAACATCCCGCAACGCCTGCGCCACAGAGGTCACGTCATTTGCTAACCCGACACCGTTGTCGCGGAAAAGGTCCGCGAAATGTCCCTGGAAATCCTCCGCCCCCGCCGACCTCCACGACGCTCGCAAACCGGACTGACCCTCCAACGTCGAAGCCGCCTCACGGCAGACTCGGGCCAACTCATCCGCCGCTGTGAACGCCCCGGCAGACCAAACGTCGTCCATCCCATAAACATCACCCACGGCAACCCCTTCGAGTAGAACGATCAGTACCTACAAGCGGATGAAGAGAGCTAACCCGCTGTGATATTCATCACATTGATATTCTGACACAGATAAGATATTGAGCGGCCTCGGAAGGGATCACCACAAGAGTGCCGGGATCGACCCCATGAGCATCACTCCCCCTCGCCCCGATACTGACGCCAGACCGTTTCGAAAGCGGGGGCCTCATCGGGAATCGGGCGAACGTCGCGCCAGGTGACGACAGGCTCCCCTCGACCGTCCCAGGCGATCTCTTGGATGAATCCGTCGAGGGCGCCGTCGTCAGCCAGAAAACGGAACAGATCGGGCAGGTCCTTGGCCAGGGCGGGCAGGGAGCCCTCCGGGTCGGTGTAGAGGACGGAGCCGCGCGAGCGGCCGCCGCGTTCGAGGTAGTCGGCCATGGCGGCTAGGTAGACGCGTTGGCTGGAGACGATGTCGCGCAGGAGGAAGAGACGGTCGACGCTGCGACGGCTCGACGGGTCGACGGCCACGTCGGTTTCGAGGTCGACGATCGTGGCTTGGAGGGCGGCGGCGACGGATTCGGACGAGCGGACGACGCCGGCGTCGCGGGTCAGGCGACGGCGGACTTCGTCGAGGCGAGTGGAGACCGTCTCCTTCTCCCCTGCGGCATGGCGAGCCTCGCTGCGGGCGAGGAGACGGTGGGCTTCGCCGACGACTGGAGCGGCGGTGGAGGCGAACACGTCGTCGGCGACGAGATCATGGGGATGGCGCGCGATGTGGGTGGCGGCCCGGGTGGCGCCGACCTGCCCGGCGTTGAGCGCCGCTCCGCCGGGGCGGTAGACCCCATGGGTGCCGGCCGCCTCGCCGATGGGGAAGAACCCGGCCAGGTTGGAACGCCACCAGGAATCCACCGCGAGACCACCATTGTTGTGTTGTGCGCAGACGGCGACCTCGAGCCACTCGTGCGCCAAGTCGATGCCCGGGTTACGCTCGAGATAGAAACGGTAGGCCGGCTCGTTGAGAGCGCGCAGACGCTCCAGCGGCGTCGAGTCGCCGAGAGCGAGCACCCCGGCTGCTTCAAGGTAATCGCGAGCCTCGGAGCCGAGGATGTCGGCGTCGAACGGCTCCTCAGCGGGCGTCTCACCGTCCTCGGCGGCAGGAGCGGGGTTGCGGGTGAAATCGAGGAAGACGCGCCGTCCCTTGAGGACGCATTCCTCGTAGACGAGCAGGTCGATGACCGACGAACCCTCTTTGGCTTTGCGGACGTCGAAGGGCCACTGGTAGCCCTTGAGGAAGATGAGCGTCATGAGCCGGCCGAGGTCGGGGATGCGGTCAGAGAGGAACTCGCGCTCATCGCCACCGTCAGCGTCCGTCGAGACGAAGCGGGGCATCACCTGCATATAACTGCCGGAGACATTCCAGCGCGGACGGACCGAGGCCAAGCCGAATTGCCACTCGGTCAGGTTGCGTCCCACCGCCCCGGCCCGCAACGCCGCTCCTTGGGCGCCCCACTGACCGTGCGGATAGACGGCGTCGGCGTACATCCCGGCCGGCCCGCCGGTGGCGTAGACGAGGTCGGCGCAACGGATGAGGAGGAAGGGCGATCCCCCCACCGCCGCGCCCGCCTGAGCACCGCATTCTGTGGCCCCCGAAGACGCCCCCGGCGGCGAGACGGTGGCGCCGCTTCCTTCAACCGCTCCGACCCCAGCGCCGGTCTCCTGTAGCTCACCTCTCTCGTCATCGCTGAGGTCGTCGGCGTGGACGTCACGCCGCAGGCAGAGCAGACCGACGACGGCGCCGTCGGCGACGAGAAGATCGACGACACGGCAGCCGTCGAGCACCCGCACCCCGGCGTCGAGGACACGCCGCTCCAACCGTTCGACCATTGTCTTCGAGGTGTAGGGGCCCACCGACGTGGCGCGTTGGCGAGGGTCATGATCCGTTTTGTAGCCGACGAACTCCCCCATCTCGGTGCAGGGGAAAGGCACACCGGCGTCGACGAGATGGAAGAAGGCGCGTGGCGACCAGGCCGCCTCGGCGAGGGCGAGGTCGCCGTCCATCGCCCCGCCGGAGAAGAGCGTCTCGGCCATGGCGCGCACTGAATCCGGCTCGTCGCCACCTAAGGTGAGCTTGTAATAGGTCTGTTTGTCAGAACCGGCGTTGCGGGAGGTGCCGGCGCGTACCCGGTCGGTCACCATGACGACGTCGTCGCAGCCGAAGCCGATGAGACGGGCGGCGGCGCAGTAGCCGGCCGCACCGGTGCCGACGACGGCGGTGCGAGCCGTGACGACGGGCACCGTCATCCCCCCGACCACCATCGTGGATTGACCGATCAGCTCATTCATCGTCGTCATCGTCGTTCCTCCTTGAATCATCGTTCGACTAGATCATGGCTCGGGTCACGAGTGAAGACGTGGGTCGCCGTCGCCCCACCATTGTTCGCGGGCATGAGCGACGCCTCGGCCAAGTCACCGTCATGGAACCCGGCACCGGTGAAATCGGCCCCTTCACCCGCGAGCCGATTCACAGGCGTGGGATCTGCATCCCACCGGCCACGTGGATGACGTCGCCGGTCGAATAGGGCATCTGGCCACGGGCGAGCAAGCTGACGGCTCCGGCGACGTCGGAGGGCTGGCCCCAGCGCGGCATCGGCGCGATCCCGGAGGCGAAGAGGGCGTCGTAGCGCTCCTTGACGCCGGCGGTCATGTCGGTGGCGATGACTCCGGGGCGCACCTCGTAGACGAGGATTCCCTCGGGCGCGAGACGAGCCGCCCACAGTTGGGTCGCCATGGCGACGCCAGCCTTGGAGACGCAATAGTCGCCCCGGTTGACCGAGACGGTCGTGGCTGAGATCGACGAGACGTTGACGATCGTGCCCGCCACAGCCCCCTCCGCCGCCAGGCTGTCGGACGCTTTCTGGGCGATGAGATGGTTGGCGACCCGTTGGGTGAGGAAATAGGGGCCGCGCAGGTTGATCGACAACACCCGGTCGAAGCTCTCCGGGGTGGCGACGAGGATGTCGTCGCGCTGAGACGGTGCGACGCCGGCGTTGTTGACGAGGACGTCGACGCGCCCGAAAGCCTCCACGGTGGCGTCGAGATAACGCTCGTGCGCCGTCAGATCGTCGACCGACCCTTGAACGTAGATCGCCTCGCCTCGCTGACGCAAAGCCGCCATCGTCTCGACTGGTTCGGGGCGGGTCGCCAGGATCGCCACTCGATAACCGTCGTCGAGGAGCCGCTCGGTGATGCCGAGCCCGATCCCCCGAGACCCTCCTGTCACCATCGCCACCGGAGCCATCGTCGCCTCACTTCTTCGTCGTTGTGGCCTGAAGCGGGCCGAACCCGCCCGGCGCTCCCCAGAGGCATCGGCCTGAGGGGTTCCGCCCCGCGCCAGTGCGGCGGCGATTGACGGTGCGCCCCCTTCATCGTGGCGGATTCCCCCAGGATTGGCAAGCGCTTTCCCAACACGAGTGAGGCCCAGTCGCTCATAGTTCGACGAGAAGCCATCACCGAGTTCTCACGGGATCATCCCCGGCTCTGCCAACGAGCGCCCTAGAATGCCCGTGAGTCGATGGTAAGCCCCAACGGGCGAGGAGAGTGACGATGACGAGTCCTGCGGGCTGGTATCCCGATCCGGGCGGCACGCCGGGCATGTTCCGCTTCTGGGATGGAGCCACGTGGTCGGTCGACCTCTCCCCCTCCGCCAGCGCCCCGCCTCCCGGGGCGGTCGGCGCCTTCGGTCAGGGATATGGTGGCCAGCCTGGCGCGGTCACAGGCTATGGTCCCGTCGGCAATGATCCTGCCTCTAGCGCTTACGGCGTCTCCGGTTATGAGGCCGCACCCCACGGTTCCGGAGATCCCGGCGCCGTGCCCGCTGGGTTCGATCCCCGCCAACCGATCGCGCTCGACACCTCGCCCTCGTCGGTGAGATGGACGGACGGCGCACCCTCGGCGGGCGGCGCCTCCCCCTACGCCGCCACCACCTCAGGCGGGAACAAGACCGGCATCATCATCGCCTTGCTCGTCGGCGTCGTCGTCATCGCGTTGCTCTTCTGGTTCATCTCCTCCCTCATCTCGAACGCCGGTGGAGGCGAGGACGACGATAACGACACCCCTCGAGGCAACTCGACGACCCAGGTCTGCCCCACCCAACAACTCGCGGCCTCCCCCATCCCCCACACCGACGATGGCCGGGTGCACGGCGGGTTGCTGTCGTATCCGAGGCTGGGGGCGCCATGGAGCGCTCCCTCATACGACGATCGGGTGCCGTTCGGCGTCGACGTCTCGACGCAGTCGATCATGATCCACTCCGACTTCGACGGCTTTGGCACCAGCTGGGTCGCCTCGATCCTCGTCAGCGGGCTCTACGCTGGCGACGGTTTTTACACTCCCCAGGAGGGATCCGACATCGTCGTCCGCTGCATCGTCAACGCGTTCTACGGAGACGCCCAGATCACCCGGGAGGACATCCGCAACGAAGCCACGACGATCGACGGCTACGACGCCTGGATTGTCGAGACGAATCTTTCGTTCGAGATTGAGCATCTTCCGACGACGAGCGAACGGGTCACCATCATCGTCGTCGAGACCTCGAGCACCGTTTCCTCCCTCTTCTACGCCTCGATTCCCGGCGACGCCTCGCAGTATCAGGCCGATGTCGACGCCACCATCGCGGCTTTGACCGTCGGTCAATAGCCCCCTGGGCCGTGCCTTTCCTCTGGTTCGCCGAACCGGAGATGGTCAGGCGGACTCGACACCACACCATAGACTGGCAAGCGTTGTCCAACCCTCGCCTCGTGCGAAAGTGATCCTCTCATGCCGATTTTTCCTCCACCGGTGCGCGCTTACACCTCGCCGGTGCGCGGCGTCGCGGCGGAAGCGGGCGAGGAGATCCCCGATGTGCGTTCCCCATCCCGGTTCTCTTGGTGGCTGCTCGGCCAGCAGAAGAGCGTCATCGCCTTCGAGGCGTTCATGGCCTGCGTCTATTTCCTGCCCGGCGCGCTCCTGCCTTATCTATTAGGCCGCGCCATCGACGAGGGAGTCGCGACCGGCCGGATCGGCGTGGCGGCGGCCTGGGCCGGCCTCATGCTCGTCGTCATCATCATCGGGGCCTTCGGAGACGTCACCGGGTCGACGGCGGGGACGGTCGCCTGGGTCGTCTCGAAGTTCCGCGTCATGAAACTTGTCACCCGCAAAGTCGCGCAGGTCGGCCACGGTTTGGGGCGGCGGGTGCCCGCCGGGGAGATGCTCTCGGTCGCCTCGAGCGACGTCGACATCTTCGGCGCCGTCGCCGAAGTGGGAGGCCGGGCGATCGGCGCGCTCGTCGCCTTCTTCGTCGTCGCCGGGCTCGTCATCAGCGAGTCGCCCCGCCTCGGCGTCGTCGTCCTCATCGCCACACCCGTCATGCTGCTCGCCACCGTGCCGCTGCTGCGACCGGTGCAGCGGGCGCAACGGGTCGAACGCGAACGCTCGAGCGTGTTGACGGGGATGGCGGTCGACATCGTCGCCGGTCTTCGGATTTTGCGCGGCATCGGCGGGGAACGCACCTTCGGCGACAATTACGCCGATCAATCGCAGTCGGTGCGCCGCGCCGGCGTGCGGGCGGGCACCTGGTGGTCGGTCATCGACTCGCTCGCCACCCTGCTGTCGGGAGCGCTGCTCGTCCTATTGACCTGGCTGGGCGCGCTCGAGATGATCGCTGGGAGGCTCACCGTCGGCCAACTCGTCAGCTTCTTCGGTTACGCCATCTTCCTCCAGCGCCCCTTCATGACTTTCTTCGAATGCGCCCAGAAATGGATCCAGGGGCTCGTCTCCGCCGCCAAGACGATCGCCGTCCTCGGGGCCGAGCCGCCGTGGATCGCCGCCGCCAAAGCCACCTCTCCGGCCATCGGCGAGATCGTCGACGAGCGCTCCGGATTCGTCGCCCGCCCGGGCGATCTCACGATCATCGTCAGCGCCGCCCCCGACGACTCGGCCGCGATCGCCGACCGCGTCGGGCGCTACCTGCCCTCTCGCCAGACCGGCGCCGAACCGGAGCCCACCGGCGATGCGCCGCCCGCCGGTGAGACAGAGAACGCGGCGGAGACGGCCACGGAGGCGCCGACGGGCTCCTCCCCTTCCCCCCGCGCCGGCGAGGCCGAGGCGAACACCGTCCCCGACGACGACGCGCCCTTCACCGGCCCCTGGGGCGTCACCCTCGACGGCGTCGACCTGGCCGATCTCGAGATGGGCGAGATCCGCCGTCGGATCGTCGTCAACGACGCCTCGACGCAAGTCTTCTCTGGAACCCTGCAGCAACTCGTCGACCCCCATGGCGTCCACACTCGCGAGCAAGCCGAGCACGCCCTCCACCTCGCCTCGGCCGAGGACGTCTGGGACGCGCTGCCCGAGGGCTGGCAGGGTCGCATCGACGAACGCGGCCGGGGGCTCTCCGGCGGGCAACGGCAACGCCTCGTTCTCGCGCGTGCCCTCCTCCTCGACCCGGAGGTGCTCGTCCTCGTCGAACCGACCTCCGCCGTCGACGCCCACACCGAGGCCCGCATCGCCGAACGACTGCCTGGCGCCCGGCACGGCCGGACGACGATCCTCACGACCGTCTCCCCCCTCTGGTTGAACCGGGCCGACCGGATCGTCCTCGTCGAGAACGGCGCCGCCGTCGCGGCGGGGAGCCACACTGAGCTCCTCGACGATCCGCGCTATCGCTCCATCGTCGTCCGCGGCGACCAAGACCTTCCGAACAGCGAAGAAACACCTAGCGAAAGCCCCTTGACGGGCCCTCTGTCAACCACGGCCCCGGGAGGGGGTGGACGATGAGCGCGGAAGCTCCCACACAAAACGAGAACGAACTGTTCCCTGGCTCGGCCGCGACCTGGCTCGACGAGCCCGCCACCGACCAGCTTCCCCCCGAGTTGACCGAGGCGGACTCCCTGAGCCGGCGCGAACAGCTGCGGACTTTCAAGCGCCGCCACGAACTGCGCCGCGACCTGGCCGACAAATACTTCGCCACCTCGCGCAACCCGCCGCGTGGCCTGCCAGTGGCGGCGACGAACACGGTGCTGCGCTTCATCGGCCGTCTCATCCAGGAACGGCATCGCCTCGCCGTCATCCTCATCGCCGCGAACATCCTCGCCGCCATCGCCGGGCTCGTCGTCCCCCAACTGTTGAGCCGCCTCATCAACACCCTCGGCGACGATCCCGATCCGCGCGCCACCGTCGAACGGATCTGCCTCACCGTCCTCGGCGTCATCCTCATCCAAAGCGTCCTCACCTTCCTGGCGCGGCGGGCCTCCACCCTCTTCGGCCAAGACATGCTCGCCTCGGCGCGCGAATACGTCATCCGCGCCGTCCTCAAACTCCCCCTCTCCCGCGTCGAGACGGCCTCGACCGGCGACCTCGTCACCCGCGTCACCCGCGACGTCGGCTCGATGGCGCAATCGGTCCGCTGGGCGCTGCCGACCTGCGTCATCGCGTCGGTCACCACCTTGCTCACCGTCGTCGCCATGGTCGCCAACTCGCCCTTATTGGCCTGCCCGCTCATCGTCACCGTCGTCGTCTGCGTCGTTGCGGTGCGCCGCTACATCCGCCGCGCCCCCCAGGGCTACATCACCCAAGGCAACGCCTACTCACGGATCAACACCTCGCTGACGGAGACGGTCGAAGGGGTCCGCAGCGTCGAGGCGCTCGGCCTCCAAGACCAACGCATCGCCCTGACCGACGCCGACATCGCCTACGCCGGCCAACTCGAGCGCTACACGATGACACTGCGCGCCCAACTGTTCTTCCCCACCGGCGTCGTCTACCAAGCCCCGCTCGCCATCGTCGTCCTCCTCGGCGCTTGGGGATACGTCGAGGGCTGGGTCAGCCTCGGGCAGATCGCCGCCGCGACCCTCTATTTCCAGCAGATCGTCAGCCCGCTCGACCGCATCATCTTCACCCTCAACCAGCTCCAAGTCGGCATCTCCTCGACGACACGCCTCCTCGGCATCGCCGCCGTCCCGCCCGATCGCGAAGAACGCGAGGGCCAGCCGGCTGACAACCATCTCATCGGGCGCGACCTCACCTTCGCTTACCGCGAGGGCCACGACGTCCTCCACGACGTCACCGTCGACCTCATTCCCGGCGAGCGGCTCGCCATCGTCGGCCCCTCCGGCTCAGGCAAGTCGACCTTGGGCCGCCTGTTGGCCGGCATCAACGCGCCCCGTCTCGGCGTCGTCGAAGTCGGCGGCGTCGACGTCATGGGGCTGCCGCTGGCGCAGCTGCGCACCGAGGTCGCCCTCGTCACCCAAGAGCATCACGTCTTCGTCGGATCGATCCGCGACAACATCATTCTGGCAAGGGAAGACACGACGACCGACGAGGATGTCTGGGCCGCTTTGCGCACCGTCGAGGCGGCCGAGTGGGTCGTGCGTCTGCCCGAGGGGATCGAGACGAAGATCGGCTCCGGACGCCACCCGCTCACCCCGGCCCAGGCCCAACAGATCGCCTTGGCCCGCCTCGTCATCGCCGACCCGCACACCCTCGTCCTCGACGAGGCGACGAGCCTCATCGACCCGCGCACCGCCCGCCAAGTCGAAGGGTCGATGTCGGCTTTGTTGACGGGGCGCACCGTCGTCGCGATCGCCCACCGGCTCCACACCGCCCATGACGCCGACCGCATCGCCGTCGTCATCGACGGACGGATCGACGAGCTCGGCTCCCACGACGAACTCCTCGCCCAGGGCGGCGAATACGCCCGGTTGTGGAAAGCCTGGACGAACTGAGGTTAGTGGTCTGCCGACCAAAGGTTCCGGCGTCGTGATCGCCGTCAAGCCCGGCCCATCGACCGAAGTGGGGTGAGAGAGGCCTTGTCAGCGCCATTTCACCGGGTCGAGTAAACTGTCACCGTGGTAGTGAAACCAGAGGAATTGGGTTTTGTTGAAAAGCAGGTGACGGCCCCGTCGGGCGGCGTCATCAACTATGGGGAGGGCCCCGCCGAGGGCATCCCCCTCATGCTCATCCCCGGGCAGTGGCTCGATTGGCGCGATTACCGGCGCACCTTCGAGAAGCTCATCACCACCTACCACGTCTATGCCGTCGATTGCTACGGCCACGGCAACTCGTCGAAGAACCCCGACCTCTACCCCGCCGTCGTCAACGGGGCCGACCTGTGCTGGTTCGTCGATGAGGTCATCGGCCAGCCCACCGTCGTCGCCGGGCACTCCTCCGGCGGCATGATCGCCGCCTATGTCGCCGCCATGAGCGACCCCGACCTCATCGAAGGGGTCATCTTCGAGGATCCGCCCCTGCTCTCCCTCACCCCGGCCCTGCGCGGCAAAACGGTCGGCTGGGCCCGCAACCTCGGCGTCATGGCCGCCTTCCTCGAACAAGACGAGGAGACGAGCTACATCCACTATTGGCTCGACCACACCTACCTGCGCAGCTACTGGGGCGACGACCCGCACACCTGGGAGACGACCGTCAAAGCCCCCGCCCTGCGCGCCCTCGAACGCCACCCCGACCGCCCGCCGCGCCTGTCCGGCCTCAACGCCGTGCTCAACAAAGCCCTCCAAGTGACGGCCTGCAGCAACGACGGCACCGGCACCTACGATCTGCGCTACGCCGCCAGCCTCGTCGACTATTCCTGGAACGAGGGCTACGACGATCTCGAGTTGCTCAGCCGCATCTCCTGCCCGGCGCTGCTCTTCCACGACCACGTCACCTACGACGCCAACGGCATCATGCAAGGCGCCATGCCCGACGACGCCACCGCCACCGTCAAGCAGATCCTCCCCGACCTCGTCGTCCTCGACGATCTCACCTACGGCCACGACATCCACGACAACGCGCCCGATTTCTACGCCGACCAAGTCCTCGCCTTCAGCGAACGGCTCAACCCCGCTTGAAGAGAACCGGGCCTGCGCGCCGCCTGGCAGCGCGCCCGCATCACCGCGCGCCGACGCCGAGCCGCCGCCAGTTGGCGAGCCCGCCGCGCCGTCGTCCGCCGCGTCATCGACCGCCACCCCGAATGGGCCGCCGGGCCGGTCTTGTGAGTCAGCTTCACTCCCGCCGGCACGCCTCTCACCACCGTTCTTCTCCCCACTCCCCCGCGTCTTCACACAAGGTCTGATCGACCCACCGGCCGTTTGACGGCGTGGGCTATTGTTGAGCCGGTTGACAGAGGTATGTGGACGGCCAGGGGTGGGGTGTTCCCGATCGGCGCGTCCCGGGAAAGGTCGTGCTGTGAGCTCTTCCACGCCGCCGCCGGACGGGATCGATCCGGAGCAGCCGTCTCCCGGAGGCGATGGCGCATCCGGCTTCACTAACGGTGATTCTTCGCTGGAGACCGGTAGCACTGGTTCCCACGAGCCATTGACGGACACGGCCGCCGCGGAGCCGATGATGGGGACGACCGCCACGCCGGCGGATGCGGAGACCGCTCAGGGGAAGACGACCGGGACG
The DNA here is from genome assembly GCA_031262485.1 of Propionibacteriaceae bacterium. Taxonomy (GTDB): domain Bacteria; phylum Actinomycetota; class Actinomycetes; order Propionibacteriales; family Propionibacteriaceae; genus WQYJ01. The sequence goes on along the minus strand of JAISHO010000017.1, from coordinate 28,353 downwards.
ACCACCGAGGTTCCGCCGGAGAAGGTCCGCTACTACTGGATCGACAATCTGCGCGCCACGATCAACCTCTGGGTCGTCGTCCACCACGCCGCCGTCTCGTATGGGATGCTGCCGGTCTGGTTCTACTACGAGGCGCCCAAGACGGGCGACGAGGACGGCGCGGCGCTGCTCGACCTCTTCGTCCTCGTCAATCATTCGTGGTTCATGGGCACGCTCATGCTCATCGCCGGGTATTTCGTGCCCCGCTCGCTCGACAAGAAGGGCGGCAAGCGCTTCATCCGCGATCGCATCGTCCACCTCGGCGGGCCGCTGCTGCTCTACCTCGTCGTGCTACGGCCGATCAGCCTCATCCAGGTGTGGGAGAACTTCAGCGCCACCAACCCAGGGGTGCCGTTTTGGGTGTTCTATCTCGGCTCGTGGACGGTCGGGCACATGTGGTTCGTCGTCCGGCTGTTCTACTTCAGCGCGATCTATGTGCTGTGGCGGTATCTGCGCCAACGCCACCTCGATCAGTTGGCCGCCGCCGGGATCGAACCGAAGAAACCTTTCTATCTCTCCCGGCCGGGGTATCTCGCCGTCATCGCGTTCACGATCGGCTTGGCGCTCGTCGAATACGTCTGGCGCATCTTCGTGCCGACCGACTCCGGCTCCTCGATCCTCGGCCTGCCCTCGGCCGACCTTCTGCCGCAATACGCCGCGTTCTTCATCATCGGCGTCATGGTGCAACGCTTCAAGTGGGATATGTGGATCAGCGCCAAAGCCGGCTGGATCGCCGCTATCGTCGCGTTCATCTTCGGTTTCGGGCTCATCCCCTTCCTCAACATCGGCGACAACGCCGGTTATGGCACGCTCGCCTCGCTCATCATGACGATCTGGCAGGCCGTCCTCGTCGTCGGCATCAACATTCCCGCGATCGCCCTGTTCCAACGCTTCGGTGACTTCACGAACTGGCTCATGCGCTTCTACACGCGCAACGCTTTCGCCGTCTACGTCACCCACGCTGTCACTATGGTCTTCACCGGGTATCTGTTGGCGCCGGTCGACCAGCCCGTCATCGTCAAGACGGTGCTGTTGTCGATCATCTCGATCCCGGCCTCGTGGATCGTCGCCGCCGGCTTCCGCGCCGTCCCCGGGCTCAAGAAGATCTTCTGAACCTCACCGCCCGCACCTGGCGAACCGGACGATCAGACAGTCGCCGCGACCGGTTCGGCCGGCTTCGGATCGGCCATGACGGACGGCTCGCCGTTCCAGCATTCCGTGTCGATGCCCACCGAGGAGGAGACGAAGACGGGATCCTTGCCCACTTTCTTCTGCGCGATGAAATCGTCGAGCACCAGCAGCGCCTGCTTGCCGAGGATGAGGATGACGGGGATGTTGATGACCGTCATGAAGATCATGAAGAGGTCGGCGACGTTCCACGCCAGGTCGTAGCCGACGATCGAGCCGATGAAGACGGCGAGGATGACGGTGGAGCGGAAGACGACGAGACTGGTGTGCCGCTTGAGGATGAAGAACATGTTCGACTCGGTGTAGTAGTAGTTGCCGATGATCGAACTGAAGGCGAAAAGGAGGACGGCGAAGGAGAGCAGCGCGATGCCGACCTCGCCGAACTGCGAGCCGACCGCGTTTTGCACGACCGCCATGGCCGGGATCGAGTCGTCGGTCAGGTCGACCCCGGAGGTGAGGACGAGGAACGCCGTCGTCGAGCAGATGATCATCGTGTCGATGAAAACCGACACCACCTGAACGAAACCCTGCTTGGCCGGATGGCTCGTGTGCGCGGCGGCGGCGGCGTTCGGCGCCGAACCCATGCCAGCCTCATTGGAGAACAATCCGCGTTTGACGCCGAGCATAATGACGGATCCGACGAAGCCGCCGAAGATGGCTTGGAAGTCGAAGGCGGAGGCGAACATCTGGCTCAGTACCGTCGGGATCGAGCCGAGGTGGGTGACGATGACGCCGAGCCCGATGAGGATGTAGAGCGACGCCATGATCGGCACGAGCACGGAGGTCACCCACGTGATGTGGCGTTGCCCGCCGAGGATGGTGAAGGCGGTGGCGGCGGCGATGAGCAGACCGATGACGATCTTGGCCGTCCACGACTCCCCCGTGTAATAGGCCATCGTGGCGACCATGTTGTTGGCTTGCAGTGCGTTGAAGCCGTAGGCGTAGCAGACGATGAGAGAGATCGAGAAAGCGACGCCGAGCCAGCGCAGTTTGAGGGCCTGCTCGATGTAATACGAAGGCCCGCCACGGAAAGCGGATCCGTCGCGGCGCTTGTAGACCTGCGCCAAGGTCGATTCGACGAAAGCGGAGGCGGCGCCGAGGGTCGCCATGATCCACATCCACACGACCGCGCCCGGCCCGGCTATGACGATGGCGGTCGTGACGCCGGCGATGTTGCCGATGCCGACCCGCGAGGCCGTCGAGACCATGAGGGCCTGGAAGGGCGACATCGCCTTCTTGTCGATCGGCTTCTCAAGGATCGTCCTGATCGCCGTCGGAATGAAGCGGATCTGCACCGCTTTCGTGCTGATGGTGAACCAGATCCCCGCCACCGCCAGGAGGATGACGACGATCCAGGTGTAAGCGAAATCATTGAATGCGACGATGATGTCGTTAAGAGCGTCCACGACGCGACCACCTTTCAGAGGGGGAAGGCGGCCCTGGCAAGGGGAGAGAGTCGGGAAAGGCTTCGCTGCCGGCCCACCTTTCGCTCAAGGCAAGCGAACGCCGATTACGACGATGTAACAGAACCCTTTCATTCCAACGATTCGTCCCGCACCCGAGCGACCAGCTGGGTCGGATTCACGAACCTCAACGCGATGACGAGGATGACGAGCATGACGGCCATGTAGACGACGGCCATGGCGTCGACGGATTGCTGGGCGCGGATGCCGGCGGCGTTCATGGCGTAGTAGAGCTTGACGACGAGCGTGTTCGAGGTCGGCCCGGAGGTGAGGAAGGTGAGCTCGAACATGCCGACGGTGCGCACGAGGACGAGCACACAACTGGCGAGGATGCCGGGGATGAGCAGCGGGGCGAGCACCCGGGTGAACACATTGAGGGTGCTGGCGCCGCTCATGCGGGCGGCCGATTCGACCGAGGGGTTGATCTGTTCGATGAAGGGGGTCATCGTCATGATGACGAAGGGGACGGCCGGGACGAGGTTGGCGGCGATGACCCCGGCCAAGGTCCCCGCCAATCCCGCTTGGTAGAGCGCGGTGGCCAGCGGGATGCCGTAGGTGATGGGCGGCATGAGGACGGGCAGGAGGAAGACGGCGTAGAGCGCCTTCTTGCCGGGGAAGTTCTTGCGCGCCAGCACATAGGAGGCGGGCACGCCGAGGAGGACGGAGAGGACGATGACGGCGAGGGCGACTTCGAGGGTGACGAAGATGACCTGCCCCAAATCGAACTCGTCCCAGGCCTCGGCGTACCAGCGGGTCGTGTAGCCCTCGGGCAGCCAGGCGTCGAACCAGCTGGTGCCGAAGGAATTGACGAGGACGGAGACGATGACGCCGGCGAGGAAGACGAAGAAGAGGGCCACACAGCCCCAGACGATCCATTGCGAGGGCGTGCCGACGATACGGAAGGCGCGTCGTCCTTTCGTCGTGACGTCCTCGTCGGCCGGGATCCGTTCGATGATTGACATCAGCCTTTGCCTCCTGTCGAGCCGCGGTAGAGGGTGGAGCGCCAGAGCATGACGACGGCGAGGACGGCGAGTTCGACGACGCCCATGACGATGGCGATGGCCGACGCCTTCGAATAGTTGAATTGTTCGGCGTAGGCCTGGTAGGCGGCCAGCGAGATGACGCGGGTCGCTCCGGCCGGGTCGCCGACGAGGGTGGCGGAGGGGAAGACGGAGAAGGCGAGGACGAAGGTGAGCATGAACGTCGTCGCCAGCCCGGGGGCGAGCAAGGGCAGGATGATCTTCGTGAAGCGTTTCCCCCAACCGGCGCCCATGAGAGCGGCCGCCCTCTCCAACGACGGGTCGATGCCCGACAGATACGAGGAGATGAGGAGGAAGGCGAAAGGGAAGCCGGTGATGATGAGGCTGAACAGCACGCCCCAATAGTTATTGACGAGCGCGATCGGCGTGTCGATGACACCGATGGCGAGGAGGAACCGGTTGATCCACCCGGCCCGACCGGCGAAGTTGAGCAACCCCTCGGCCACCAGGACGGTGCCGAGGCTGATCGGCACGACGAGCATTGTCGCCAAGAGACGCTTGCCTTTGAAGCGGCCGCGCAGCTTGTAGGCGATCGGAATCGACGCGATGACGTTGAACAGGGCCGCTGGCAAGGCGAGACGCATCGTCTTCCAGATCGTCCCGAACTCATAGGGGTCGGTGAAGAAGTCGCGGTAGCTCTCCAACCCGATCCCGCCCGACGCTGGCTGGAAGCTCAAGCCGACGCCGTAGAGGAAGGGGTAGATGAACAAGACAAGGACGAAGACGAGGGCGGGGGCGACGAGGAGGAGGGAGGGTTCGACGCCGCGATCGGCCAACCGGTGCCGCAACGAGGAGCGGGGGGCGGCGGGGGCGCTCGTCAGGAACTCGGCGGATGCGGCGCCCTGCCCACCCGGAACCGTGGAGGGGCGTTCGAGGGTGTCAGGCATCGGCGCCACCTGCCTCGGTCTGGGCGTCGAGGGAGCGCGCGTAGACGAGGACGCGGGCCGGATCGGCCGTCAGCCGCACCTGTTCGCCCCGCTCCAAGCCGTCGGGGGCGATGAAGTGGAGGATCTGGCCGGTCGAGGTGGTGGCGTCGACGGCGAAGTCGTGGCCGTGATACTCCGAGACCTCGACGGTGGCTTCGATCGTGTCGGCCGCCGCGCTCCCCTCCCTGGCCAGGCGCAGGTCCTCGGGGCGAATGGCGACGGCGGCCGTCTCCCCCACCGTGACGTCCTGGCGGGCCGTGCCGTGCAGCGTCATCCCCGCTCCTTCGAGGGTGACGGCGTCACCGTCGCGGCGCGTCACCGGCAGATCGACGAGGTTGCGATACCCCATGAAGTCGGCGACGTGCCAATTCGCCGGATGGTCGTGCAGCTCGCGGGGCGTGCCGATTTGTTGGACATGGCCGAGCCTGAGAACGACGAGGCGGTCGGCCATCGAGAGCGCCTCCTCCTGATCATGGGTGACGTAGATCGTCGTCAATCCGAGCGACTGGTGGAGGCGGCGGATCTCCCCGCGCATGTCCAAGCGGAGCTTGGCGTCGAGGTTGGAGAGAGGCTCGTCCATGAGGACGAGGCGCGGTTCCGTCACGATGGCGCGGGCGATGGCGACACGCTGCTGCTGCCCGCCGGAGAGCTGCCCCGGCAAGCGGGCGGCGTACTCCTCCAGCTTGACGATCGACAGCGCCTCGGCCACCCGTCGGCGCAGTTCGTCCTTCGGGGTCTTGTGCATCTGCAAGCCGAAGCCGACGTTCTTCGCCACCGACATGTGGGGGAAGAGCGCGTAGTTCTGGAAGACCATGCCGAAGTCGCGCTTCTCCGGTGGGAGGGTGTCGACGCGCTCATCGTCGATCGTGATCGACCCGGTCGACAACGGCAGGAGGCCGGCCACACAGTTGAGGGCGGTCGATTTGCCGCAGCCGGAGGGGCCGAGCAGAGCGATGAACTCACCGGCGGCGATCTCGAGCGTCAAGTCGACGAGGGCGGCCTGGCCGGCGAAGACGCGGCCGACGTGGTTGAGGCGTAGCGAGGTGAAGGCGGACGGGGGCACGGCGACTCCAGAAAGTGAGACCAAGGGTGGGATGGGCGCCCGGATGGCCGAGACGGCCGAAGGGCTAGGGCGGGCGTGGGGCGGGAAAGAAGGGTGGTGAGGCGGGGCGCCGGGGTTGGAAGACGCCCCGCCTCACATCCGGCCGGGCGGAGGAGTGTGCCCGGCGTGCGTGAGTGACGACTCTGTCACTGAGTCTTGTTGGCGCCGATCTCGCGGTCCCAGATGTCGTAGGCCTCGACCATGGCGTCAGCCGGCAGTGGGAGGGCGGTGTCGTTGCTGGCGATGAGGTCGGCGTATTCAGGTCGGCCGTATTCGGCGATGACGTCCTGGCTCTCCTGCGGCGCCATCTCCAACGTGGCGCCCTCGACGCACGGGCCGGGGTAGAAATAGCCGGTGTCGTAGGCGATGGCGTTCTGCTCAGGGGTGAGCATGAACTGGATGAGTTGGAGGACGGCGGCCTGCTTGTCGGCCGAGACGCCCTTCGGGACGACGGCGTAGTGGGCGTCCGTCACCCAGGTGAAATTGTCGAAGGCGGCGACCTGGAAATCCTTCGGAACGGTGCCGAGGGCGCGCGGGTTGATGTCCCATCCGGTCGTCGTCGCGATCATGTCCCAGGTGCCATTGCCGAGGTTTTGCATCGTGGGCGACGTGCCCGTCGGGTAGTAGTCGATGTGCTGGTCGAGTTCCTTGAGGAAGGCCCACGTCTTCTCCCAGCCATTGACGGGATCCTGCGGGTCCGTGTCGCCAAGGAGATAGGGCAAGCCCATGAGGAAGGTGCGCGCCGGGCCCGAGTTCGAGGGGCGGGCGTAACCGAACTTGCCGGGGTTGGCGGCGGCCCAGGCGAGCAGTTCGTCGGGGGTGCTCGGTGGATCGGTCACGGCGTTCGGGTTGTACTCCAGCAGCGGGCCGGAGGGGTAGTAGGTGATGACGACGCCTTGATCCTCAGCCAGAGTCTGCATCTGCGCGGCCGGTTCGAGGTAGTTGTCCATGTTCGTCAGCCGGTCGGCGTGATCCGCCGCGATCGGCAAGAAAAGACCTTGCGAGAGGCCAGAGGCGAGGCCGTCGGTGCCGGTCAGGATGAGATCGATCTGCACCCGGTTGGCGTCTTGCTGGGCTTTGACCTTGCCGGGCATGTCGGGGGCGGTGCCGGTCTCGAAGGTGACGTCGGAGACGATCTCGGGATGGGCGGCGACGAAGTTCTCGATCATCGGCTGGGTCAACTGAAGGTTGCCGGCGACGTCGAGGATGTTGAGGGTGACGGCTTCTGACGGCGTCTCGGGAACGGTGACGGCGGCGTCATCGCCAGCATCGTCGGTTCCGCCCGTAGGAGCGGTCGGGGCGCCGCAGGCGGAGACGCCGAGAAGGAGCGAGACCGCGGCGGCGAGAATGGTCAAGCGGGGGGCAGACCGCATGGTGGAGAGTCCTTCCATTCGGGTCCGGAACAGGATCCGGACTCAGGGTCACCACAACCTCGGAAGCACACCAGGGGGCGGACCTCCTCGTCGTCATCGGCGAGTCGATCCGCCCCCACTGTAGAGCTGATCATGCAAAAGCTGCAAACGTTTCCATTAGCTGGCGGCGACGGTGGCGAGCGTCGTGTTCCCGTCGCGGATCTCGTAGCTTTGCCCTGCTTCCAACTCCGGTGAGGAGAAGGTCAACGTCGAGGCGTTCTTCGGCATCGTGATCGCCGCGATCGTCTCGCCCGCAGCGGAGACCACGGTGATCGAGGCGCCGGCGGAGACCCGGCTCGACAGTTGGGTGAAGAGGACGGCCTGCTCGGAATCCGAGGCGGGCGACTGCGTCATCCCGCCGTTGTCGGTGATGACGAGCGTGCCGCCGGAGATGTCGAGCGGCGAGGCGCTGTCAAGGCCGCCGTTGCCGGCGTGGGTCGGCCCGAAGACCAGCACATCGCCGCCGGTCATCGTCGCCGTGCCGTTCGAGTCGATGCCGTCGCCCTCGGCGTTGAGCGTGATCGTCCCACCGGAGATGAGCAGTTGCTGGGCGCCGACCGTCTCACCGGGCATGCCGCCTCCGAAACCACCGAAACCGCCGCCGGGCCCGCCTTGGCCGCCGCTCTGCCGGTCCTGGGCGCCGGAACCCGGAGCAGTCATATCGGTGGGCATGTCCGTCGGCATCCCGGCGGGAGGCTCAGGCATATCGGTCGGCATATCCATGGGCATGTCGGTCGGCATCCCCTGCGGCGGTTGAGGCATGTCGGTCGGCATGCCGCTGGGGAAGGAGCCGGGTTGTCCGCCGCCCTGAGGCCCGCCTCGACCACCGGCGCCCGGGGTGAAGTCGGCCGAGGGGGCGACATCGCCGCCAGGCATTCCCTGGCCGCCACCGGGGGGAACTGGTTGGTCGCCCGTGGTCGTGTCACCGGAAGCGTCGGTCGTGCCGGTCGTCGACGTCGCTCCCAGGTCGCCCGCGGCGTTGACGGCGTCGTCGCTGCTCGTGACGTCGATGACGCCGCCGGCGAGGTGGATGATCATCCCCTCGATCCCCTCGACCGCCTCCGGGATCGTGATCTCGCCGCCGTCGATGATGGTGATCGCCTCGGCGTGGACGCCGTCGTCGCCGCACGTGAGGTCGAGCGTGCCGCCGGAGACGAGCGCGTCGGTTTGGGCGTCGACGCAGTCGGTCTCGACGTCGGCGCGCACCTCTCCCCCGCTGATGAGAACATAGCCGCGGGCGACATCCTCGGTGTTCGTCGATTTGAGGGCGTCGCCAGCGCCAGTGGCGGTGATGGATCCGCCCGAGACGACGAGATAATCCTTGCCGCGCAGCCCGTCGTCGCCGGCTGTGGTCGTGATCTCTCCCCCGGCGACGACGAGGCCGTCGGTCGAGGCGATGGCGTCGCCGTCGGCGCTCTCCACCGTCAAGGCGCCCATTCCGTCGATGACGAGGTCGGCCCGCGAGAAGAGGGCCGCCTCGGGCGCGTCGGTCTCCTCCGAGACCCCCTCATCGCTCAGGCGGCTGCTCGAACCGTCGGCGAGATGGAGGTGGACGGTGTCGGTGCCGGCGCCGACGATGAGCGCGCCCGGTTGATCCGAGGCGATGGTGGCCCCGTCGAGGGTGACGTGGACGACGCCGTTGCCGGGATCGACGACGACCTGCCCGTCGAGCGACCCGGTCAACCGGTAGGGGCCGAGCCCGGTGAGCCTGACGATGTTCCCCTCGACGACGACCCCAGCGGCGGAGTCGCTCGTGGCGGAGGCGAGGTCGACGACCGTCTCGTCACCGCTGGCGGCCTCCGGCTCAGCCGGGGTGTCGTTGTCGGCCATGGCCGCGGCGACGGAGTCGTACATGATGAGGTCGGGCACGGCGACCGCCGCGTTCGTCGCTTCGGTGGAACCAGACGAGGGGTCCGAACCGGGCAATCCGAAAGTCGAGCCGTCGCAACCGGTCAATCCGGTCAGCGCGAGGGCTCCCCCGCACAGCAAGCCGACGGCTCGGCGTGGAGTGAACATGGTCATGGTGTGATTCCCCATTCGATCGATGCGATGTCAGGTGGGTGAGGGTGAGAAGTGGAAGGAAAAATCCTTCATGATGTCGGGACGTCGCGATATCAGTCTGACGCGCTTGTGTGAAGCGACGTTGAAGCGACGGTCACCGCAGAGTGAGAGAATGTCTGGACCGCTCGGCGGAAGGTCAGAGGGTCCCGGATTCGATGGCGCGCAACACCCGGCCCCAGCGATGGGCGGGCAGATCCGGGTTGGTCAACGCCATGCCGATGCCGAATTTCGAGACTCGGTCGGGCCGTTTCCCCTTGCGCCACAGGTGGAAGTCGACGCTCGTGGCGGCGCCGTCCGTCTTCGTCTCGATGATGGCGAAGTCGTCGAGAGTGATGGGATCGGAGACCTCGACCTCGCCGCGCCAGGCCTCCTCGTCCGAATCCCACCCCTCCCCGTGGGACCGGGGTGTGACGGCGCGGAAGGTGAGGTCGGTGTCGACGGTGACGCGGGCGTGCTCGTCAGGCATGAGCAAAGTCGAGCGGTTGTAGGTGATCTCGAGGCAGGGCCGAAGGGTTCCCACGGCCGGAGAGGTGACCCCCCGGAAGTCGAGCGCGGAGAGCGCGACGGAGAGCAGGCCGGATTCGGCCAACAGCCCCCACAGCTTCGGCAGATCGGAGCGGTCGTCGACCGCCTCGTTGGGCAGGGCGCCGACTTGATCCTTGACGATGAGTCCGCGGGGACCAGGCGTTTTGATCTCCATGAAGACGGGCGCGTGATACCCGTGGGAGCGAGTGCGGATCTTGAACCGACGTCGCCGCCCATGGGAGGCCAGCAAGAAGGAGTGGCGCTGCGGGGTGTCGGCGTAGAGCGAGGCGTAGGGGAAGGAACGATTGCCGTCGATGTCGAGGGCGCGGGTTCCGACCGGCAAAGCGGCGATGAACTCCTCGGCCGTCGCGGCGTTGACGGCGTACTTGCGATCGCGACGCGTCAGCAGGGCGGCGTGATCGTTCAACTCGGCCAGGGTGACCGGTTCGAAGGTGTCCACCACCATCGTCGTCCCCCGGCGCGGCTTCAGCCCCGCCTGCTCTTGATCCCGCTGGATCCCGTTCTCTCGTGTCACAAGTCTCACCGTCGAGTTGTTGATCGTCGTGTCAATCATGGCAGTTTCCGTCCCATTTGTCACCGTCTATTCCCTTGCCAGAGGCGATGCGATGTCCATCAGGCGAGACGATTGGCTCCCTGGGGAACCTCACTGGACCCGTGAGACGGCGCCGCCTGAGGCTGGACGGAGCTCACCGAGGCTGGCGACCAGGGCGACTCCGCGATAGGCGATGCCCCACGATCGAACGACGACGTCATGCGATCTGCCCGACGCCGCGAGCTGACGACATAGTGGGCGTCGACCAAGGTCGTGTCGTCGACGAGGTCGATGTTGCGGGTCGTCAAGGAGACGACACGTCCGCCGCAGATTTGTTCGACGCGGGCCCGCAGCGCGGCCTCGTCGGCGATCGCTCGATCGATGAGGATCGATTGTGAACGGTACCGCCGAGCGAAAACCGGAGCGTCGACGACGGCGAGGACGGCGACGATCGCGCCCATGAGGACGATCGCGCCCCAGCCCATGCTCGCCCCGAGCCCACCGATGACGGCGAGCGCCAGGGAAGAGAAATAATAAGCGACCTCGTGCTGGTCGAGCTCACAACTGCGCAAACGGATGATGGCAAGGACGCCGAACAGGCCGAGCCCGAGTCCGGCGTTGACGCTCGTCGAACTGAGCGCGATCGACACCCCGAGGACGCCGACGTTGATGGCGAGGTAAGCCATCGTCAGATCGAGTCGGCGATGGCGCGGCCAATAGAGCGCGAGGGCGAGGACGAGGATGGCGACGACGTCGGCCAGCGGTAACAGGATCGATGAACTCATGGTTCTCACTGTGCCGTCCATCTTTGATGGGACAACCGGTCATCGATGAAGAGCCGGTGAAGATTATGAGGACGCAAGGGCTCCCCCCTCCTCTGCCGGGTTCGAGCCGATCGACCTCACCTCAGGTGAGTCGCACTTGCTCGGCTCCAGCGCCGTTTCGACTCCACCAGAGGGGACGACGTGGAACAAGACGTGCTCTACAGTGGCCCCATGGCTGACACACCCACGATCGCCCTCATCGGCCTCGGCGCCCTCGGGGCGGCCCATCTCGCCACGATCCTCGACCACGATCCCAGCGTCGACGCCCGCGTCATCGCCGGCGGCGAGCGCGCCGAACGGTTGCGCCGCGACGGGATGACGGTCAACGGGAAGCATTACGACCTCGCCGTCGTCGATCCGGCCGATCGCACGCTCTCCCCCGCCGACCTCGTCATCGTCGTCACAAAAGCCTCGGGCCTCGAATCGGCCCTGGCCGACGTGGCCGGGCAGGTCGGGCCGGCCACGACGATCATCAGCCTGCTCAACGGGGTGACCTCGGAGGGGATCATCCGCCAGGCTTTCCCCGACGCCTTCGTGCCGCTCGCCTTCAGCGTCGGCTCGAACGCCGGGAGAGACGAAGCGGGGTTCCGCTACTACTCGCTCGGCCGCGTCAACGTCGGCGAGTCGCGCAACGACCCGCCCTCAGAAGCGGTCGCCCGCCTCGACGACCTCCTCACCCGGATCGGCTTGCCCCATGAGGTTCCCCTCGACATGGAAGCGGCGCAGTGGCGCAAGTTCGTCCTCAACGTCGGCGTCAACCAGGCCTCCGCCGTCCTCGAGACGACCTACGGGCCCTTCCAAGCCGAGGGCGCCCAGGCCCGCGCCTACATGGTCTCGCTCATGGCGGAGACGGTGGCGGTGGGCCGGGCCCACGGAGTCGACCTCAGCGACGAGGACGTCACCCGGTGTGTGGCCACCGTCGATTCGCTGGCCGCCGTCGGCTACACTTCGATGTCGCAAGACGCCCGGGCCCACCGGCCCATGGAGATCGACCTGTTCGCCGGCACCGTCGTGCGGTTGGGGACAGAGCACGATGTCCCCACCCCGGTCAACGCGTTGACTGAACAGATCCTTCGGGCCAAAGAGGAGACGTGGACGATCTGACCGGCCCGAGCGTCACGCGGAAAGCGTTGACGCGCCGCACCATCGTCCTCCTCGCTCTCGTCGGCTTGGCCGCAGGGGTGCTCTCGGGCATGTTCGGCATCGGCGGGGGAACCGTCATCGTGCCGACGCTCGTCTGGCTCGGGTTGAGCCAACGCCAAGCCGCCGCCACGTCCCTGGCCGCGATCGTGCCGACGGCTGCGGCCGCCGCGATCGGTTATATCGTCAGCGGGCACATCGACTGGATCGCCGCCGGCCTGCTCGCCCTCGGCGTCGTGGCCGGAGCACGCATCGGCTCGGCCTTGCTCTCTCGACTGCCGGAGACGGTGCTGCGCTGGTCGTTCGTCGCCTTCCTCGTCCTCGTCGCCGCCAGCCAATTCCTCTTCGTGCCCCAGCGCGATTCGACGATCGCGTTGACCGTCCCGCTCGGCATCGCCGTCGTCGGCCTCGGCGTCGTCACCGGGATCCTCTCCGGCATCCTCGGCGTCGGCGGCGGTGTCGTCGTCGTGCCTTCTCTCTCCTTCCTCTTCGGCGCTTCCGACCTCATCGCCCGCGGCACCTCGCTCGTCATGATGATCCCCGGGGCGGCCACCGGCACCTTCGCCAACTGGCGCAAACACCTCGTCGACCTGCGGGCCGGCCTACTCATCGGGCTGCCCGCCATCGTCGCCACCCCACTGGGAGCCTGGTGCGCGGAAGCGCTCAGCCCACGGCTCAACAGCGTCCTTTTCGGCGTCTACGTCACTGTCTTGCTCATCCGCAGCGTCCTCGTCGCCCTACGTCCGGTTCGGAAACCGGCCGCACCAGACGAGGAGAACCGATCGGCTTAGCCGCGACAGACCACTAGTCGCCGTGCGCTCGCACTGATCGATTCGCGCCGCCCCCAACCCTTCGCCTCACCTCCCGTCGACCCTGTCGGATCGTTCGAGAACCGCCCGGTCATGCCCTACATTGGGGGCTACGGCTTCCCCCGGGGCTCGTCTCGGGGCGCGAGCGACGAAGCGAAGTGAGGACCCATGGGACGTTTCCACCGGCACGACGACGGCACCGAACACAGCCACGACCACGATCATGGCCATGAGCACGAGCCGGGGCACGACCACGAGCATTCCCACGATCATGACCATTCCCATGACCACGCCGAGGGGCATGACCACGAGCATTCCCACCCCCATGATCACGGCGATCCGGCCGACCACGATCACGCCGGATCCCCCGCCGCTCACGCCGCCGCTGGCGAGGAGCTGATCTCCGAGCACGGCGACCACACCGGCTACGAGACGGGCGCCGAGCGGATCGAGATCCTCGAGCGGATCTTCGACGAGAACGACGCCCGCGCGGCCTACAACCGACGTCTCTTCGACGAGCATGGGGTGACGGCGATCAACGTCATGTCCTCCCCCGGCGCCGGAAAGACGACCCTCATCGCCCGGGCGCTCGACGAGCTCGCCGGCAAGAAACGGGTCGGCATCATCGAGGGCGACATCGAGACGGCGATCGACGCCGATCGCCTGCGCGGCAAGGCCGCTCAGGTCTCCCTCCTCAACACCGGCAACGGGTTCGGCGGCGAGTGCCACCTCGACGCCCCCATGGTGGCCCATGCCCTCGAGGGCCTCGATTTGGATTCCCTCGACCTCGTCCTCGTCGAGAACGTCGGCAACCTCGTCTGCCCGGCGGAGTTCGACGTCGGCGCGCACCGCAAGATCATGATCGCCTCGGTGACGGAGGGCGAGGACAAGCCGCTCAAGTATCCGGTCATGTTCCGCAGCGTCGACACGATCGTCGTCAACAAGATCGATCTCCTCCCCTATCTCGACTTCGACCTCGGCTTGTTCGAGCACAACGCCCGCTCCGTCAACCCCGATGCCACGATCCTGCGCGTCTCGGCCCGTAGCGGCGAGGGCGTCGAAGCCTGGGTGGAGTCGTTGACCCGATGAGGTTCGTCGACGAGTTCCGCGACCCGGCGGCGGCGCGCGATCTGTTGCGCGCCATCGAGCGGACGAGCGAGTGGATCGGGCACACCTTGGCCTTCATGGAGGTCTGCGGCGGGCACACCCACACGATCTACCGGCACGGTTTGGAACAGTTGCTGCCGGCGGGGGTCGAGTTGGTCCATGGGCCGGGGTGCCCGGTCTGCGTCATCCCCATGGGCAGGGTCGACGACGCGATCTGGCTGGCGAAACGCCCTGGCGTCATCTTCACCACCTTCGGCGACATGATGCGGGTGCCGGGCACCGGGGGCTCTCTCCTCCAAGCCAAAGCGGCCGGCGCCGACGTCCGCTTCGTCTACTCCCCCCTCGACGCCCTCAAGATCGCCCGCGACGAACCAGAGCGCGAGGTCGTGTTCTTCGCCGTCGGTTTCGAGACGACGGCGCCGTCGACGGCCGTCACCCTGGCCCGCGCCAAAGCTTTGGGGCAAGAGAATTTCTCGGTGTTTTGCAACCATGTCCTCATCGAGCCGCCCTTGCGCGCCATCCTCGACTCGGAGACTCTCGCCCTCGACGGGTTCATCGGCCCCGGCCACGTCGCCACCGTCGTCGGCTCGGATCATTTCCGCTTCATCCCCGAGGAGTACGGCTTGCCGGTCGTGACGACGGGGTTCGAGCCGCTCGACATCCTCCAAGCCGTCGAGATGCTCCTCGCCCAATACGACGAGGGGCGCCGCGAGGTCGAGAACCAGTACGCCCGCGTCGTGCGCCCCGAAGGCAACCAGCGCGCCCTCGACCTCATGGGCGAGGTCTTCGCCATCCGGGAGACGTTCGAATGGCGTGGCCTCGGCTTCATCCCCCGCTCCGGCTACGGAATCAGGGAGGATTACGCCGAGTTCGACGCCGAACGTCGGTTCGCCCTCCCCGCTCAACGGGTGGCCGACCCGCCCCAGTGCGAATGCGGCTCGGTGCTGCGCGGACTCATCAAACCCTGGCAATGCCAAGTCTTCGGCACGGCCTGCACCCCAGAGAACCCGATCGGCACCTGCATGGTCTCCCCCGAGGGCGCCTGCGCCGCGTATTACACCTTCGGTCGGCTACGCCCCCGCACGCGGGTCCCCGTTGAGAGCTGATTCGCTGACCGTGATGACACGAGGATGAAAAACGATCAGGGAAGTCCCCACCAAAGCCACATTGAAAGTGGATATGGCAAGGTGAAAGAAGGAGACGAACCGACGCCACCGCCAGAGCAGACGGCGCCGCGGAGCACGTCACACCTCAGCGCAACGGAGACCGGTGAACGCCTCTTCGCCCGCTTCGCCTACGCCCCCAACGCACTCGGCCATTGCGGCCCGGCCGCCGCCGAACGACTCCTCGCCATCGCCCGAGGCGAGGAGAAGCCGGGCGACCTCACCCCGATCGCGTCCCGCTTCTCCGGAGCCTGGGTCTATCAGGTCGTCCTCGGGCAGATGCTCGATCTCGATCCGCTCTCCCCTGAGATTGTCACCGGTTATTGGATCGGCTCCGAGGCGGTCGACCGGATCGACCGGGCGGACTTCCTCCGTCGCCTCTTAGCGGTCATTGACCCGCGGGCGGGAAGCTACTGGAGTCATCTCGACGACACCCTCTTGCCGGAGGCGACGGGAACCCACGCCTTCCACGTGCTAGCCGTCTACCCCTGGTCCCGGCTGGCGCCGACAGGGCGTCCCGAGCCGCTCGCCGTCCTCAATGGCTGCCTCATCCGACCCGGGGTCGTCCACAAGGTGGAGGAGAAGGTGAACAACACGGATCACGCGGAGCTTCACGTGACGGTGCGGACCCGCTCTCTCACGTGGAGCGATGGCTTCCGCTGGGACGAGGAGGAGATGGTCGCAACAGTTCCGTTCGGCGATCATTTGGCACCCGGAGACTACGTCGGCTTGCACTGGGGCCAGGTCTGCGTCCCCCTCACCCTCGGTGAAGCGACCGCTCTCGACGAACGGCTGGACGAACAAATCGCACTCATGAGTCACCGTCATGCATGAGTTGTCACTATGCCGATCGGTCGAGTCGATCATCCGCAAAGCTGTCCCCGATCGGCGGGTGACGGTGATCCGTCTCGACGTCGGTGAGTGGCGTCAAGTCATCCCCGAGACGATGATCACCTGCTGGGGTTGGGTGAGCGAAGACGCGCCACTCCTAGCAGGAAGTGAACTGGCGATCACCGTCGTCCCAGCCGTGCTGCGGTGTCGCGACTGCGGAGCCGAGACGCGCCAACGTCTGCCCGTCTTCCGCTGCGAAGCCTGCGGATCTGTGCGCTGCGACCTCATCTCCGGGGAGGAGTTCCTCGTCCGCTCCGTCGACGTCGCGGAAAGACCAAGCGGTCCCCCACTCTCAGCCTCCGACCCTGCCGAGGAGGACCCGGTTGGCGCACCCTCGGAGGAGGCAGGTTAGGAGCGACATGCTGCAAGGTGAGACATTGATTCTCAGATCCTGATCTGCCCGGTCCCTTGGACGATGTACTTCGTCGTCGTCATCTCGCGCAACCCCATGGGGCCGCGGGCGTGGAGCTTTTGGGTCGAGATGCCGATCTCGGCGCCGAAACCGAAGCAGCCCCCGTCGACGAAGCGGCTGGAGGCGTTGACGAGGACGGCGGCGGCGTCGACGGCGGAGGTGAAGCGCCGAGCATGGGCGAGGTCGTTCGTCACGATCGTCTCGGAGTGTCCGGAGCTGTGGCGACGGATGTGGGCGATGGCGGCGTCGATCCCCTCGACGATCGACAGGGCGAGGTCGAGGGAGAGGTATTCGGCGTCGAACTCGTCGGCCCGAGCCTCGACGATCCGCGAATCCAACCGGCGGCTGGCGTCGTCGCCGTGAACGGTGACTCCCGCGTCGATGAGGCGTTGGACGATGCGGGGCACGTAGAGTTCCGCGACGGCGGCGTCGACGAGGAGGGTCTCGAGGGCGTTGCAGACCGAGGGCCGGGAGGTTTTGGCGTTGATGATGATCTCGCTGGCGAGGTCGAGGTCGGCGGCCGCGTCGACATAGAGGTGGCAGTTGCCGGTTCCCGTTTCGATGACGGGCACCTGGGAGCCGCGCACGACCGCTTCGATGAGCCCCGCCCCGCCGCGGGGGATGAGGAGGTCGACGAGCCCGCGGGCCTGCATCATCTCCGTCGTCACCTCACGGTCGCCTTCGACGAGCGCGACAGCGTCGACACACTCCGCCGGAAGATCAGCCGCGGCCAGCCCATGGCGCAGGGCTTTGACGATGGCCCGGTTCGAGGAGACGGCCGAGGAGGAGCCGCGCAACAAGGCGGCGTTGCCGGCTTTGAAGCAGATGCCGGCCGCGTCGGCGGTGACATTGGGGCGGGCCTCGTAGATGATGCCGATGACGCCGATCGGGGTGCGGACCTCCTCGATGTGGAGGTCGTCGGCGGTGACCCAGCCGCGCACGATCTCACCGACCGGATCGGCCAACCCGGCCAGCTCGCGCAACCCTTCCGCCATGGCGGCGATCCGCTCACCGGTCAGCGTGAGACGGTCGAGCAAAGAAGAGGTCATGTTCTCTCCCCGTGCCCGCTCGACATCGTCCCCATTGGCTTCGAGGATGTCGGCGCTCCGCTCGGCGAGGGCGTCGGCCATGGCCAGCAGCGCGCGGTTCTTCTCGGCGCTGGTGAGCAGGGCGAGGCTGTGGGAGGCGAGCAGAGCGGCCCGAGCTTGATCGGTGAAGGTCGTCATGTGCTCACCCTAGAACGCGAAGGGAAATCCTCCCTCACCCGCCACCTGCCGAGTCCCATGATCCGCCGAGTCTTTCACGAGGACGAGGGCGGCCTGGTTCAGCCCTCGTCGGCCAGGACTCGGACTTTCTTGAGCACGTAACGGATGTAGTCGTCCTCGGTTTGGCTGATGTGATCGGCCATGGCCTGGCGGGCTTGTTCGGAGTCTCTCTCGGTGATCGCCTCAAGGATCGCGCCGTGATGGATGATGGCGTGGCGCTGCACGAGCGGGATCGAGGAGGTTTGGCGGCGCTGCTCGCGCATGAGCTTCGTCAGCGGATCCATGAGGGGGCGCAACAGGCGGTTGCCGCTCGCCTCGTAGATGGTGGTGTGGAAGTCGAGGTCGGCGGAGACCACGGTCGGAACGTCGCCGAGGCGGCTGGCCTCCCGCATCCGGCTCATGCTCTCCCGCATCCGCTCGAGGTGCCCCTCGGTGCGACGCGGAGCGGCCAAGCTGGCGGCGCCCGTCTCAAGGATGAAACGCAGTCCGATGAGTTGCAGCGGCCCCTCTTCCGGATCGCCCTCGTGGGCGATGGCGCGCATGATCGGCTCGATGCCCGTCCACCGTTCGAGAGGGTTGACGACGTGGGTATGCCCGGGAGAGGCGCTGAACACGCCTTGGGTTTGGAGGACGCGCACCGCCTCACGGATCGTCATCCGGCTGACTTCGAAATGGTGGGAGAGTTCGGCTTCCGAAGGAAGGTTCGAGCCAGGAGGCCACACCCCGCCGATGACATCGTCGAGCATCTTCTCCACGACCGAGGACACCAAAGTTCCGTGAGCCATGTTCCTCCTTACCGCCCGATCCAGGTTACCGGCCACCTGAAAACCCTGGTGAGAGGATAGACGATGCGTCCTAAGCCTTGAACACATAGTGCAATGTTCATTACTCATAGTTCGATGGGAGGAATCGCCGACGCTCGCCCGTCGTGACCGCGGGACGCGCTGCTTCACACGAGCGGATTCGTCCTCCGGAGCGGGTGAGGCGACGGCGTCGCCCTCCGCTTCGGCGTCACTGCCCGGCGTCATGATGGAAGCGCCGTTGGCGGACGACGAGGCGGGCGTGGTAGCCGATGCGCCGCAGGGGTTCAGGGATGAGCCGGTAGCCGCCGCGGACGACGAGGTTGCGCAGGCATTGCGGCCACGTGGTGAAGCCGATTCTCTTGAATGCGCGCTGCAAAGCGATCTCGGAGCGGAAGAGTCGCCATCCCCCTCGACGGGCGTAGGCGCCGGCCCCGACCCGGTAGTGGACGAGGACGTCGTCGACGTTGGCGGCCCGCGCCCCCGACAGCAGCATCTTCCCCCACAGGAGGTAATCCTCCATGAGGGGCAGGTCGGGGTAGCCGCCAGCGGCGATCACGGCGGATTTGCGGTAGACGACGCTGGGATGGTTGAAGGGCGTCTCGAAACGGGCTTGCTGGGCGATGACCTCGGGGTCGGTCGCGACCTCACGGATGTGGTCGACGGTGGTGGGATCGTCGTCGAATTCGTCGATGGCGGATCCGACGATGTCGGCGCCGGCGCTGATGAGGGGGATTTGGACGGCGAACCGGTTCGGCAGGCAGATGTCGTCGGCGTCGGCTCGGGCGACGATGTCGGTGGCGCAGTGCTCCAACCCGATGTTGAGGGCCCGTGCCAGCCCGCCGTTGCGTTCGAGAGGGACGACGGTGGTTCGGGGGCGGGTGGCGACCTCGTCGAGGAGGTCAGCGACAGCGGGAACGACGGGACCGTCGCGCACGATGACGACGTGGTCCGGTGGGCGGAGTTGGTCGGTCGTGGCGGAGGCGAGGGCCCGGGCGAAGAAGTCGGCCCGATCCCCGGCATACACCGCCATGAGGAGAGTGAAGGGCTCCTGGCTAGGTGAATCATCGCCTCTATGGCTGTCTGTTCCAGCGGCAGACGCCGAGGCGGGGGCGCCGCTCGCGGAGGGGGAAGCTCCAGGCTCGTGGGGTTCGCCGGGAGGTTGGGCGTTCACCACCGGGGCGCCTCGGTGTCGTCCCAGGGACGGTCGACGGGGGCCTGGGGGCCGATGGCGTCGCGGATGACCATGGGGGTGGGGCGCGGGCGGGTCGTGAGGGCGTCGAGGACGCCGCGAGCGCCGGAACGGGCCAACAGGCCGCGTTGCTTGGATCCGGCGAGGGTGCGGGCCCAGCGTCGCAGAGTCGACGTGCCGTAGGCGAGCCGGTCGAGCGGAGCGAAAATCTCCTTCTCCCCGAACATCCAGATTTTGTTGCGCACCTCGTAGTAGAACCGCTCCCCGGGATCGGCGTCGGTGCTGCCGAAGGCTTTCGTGCGATGCTCGACGACGCTCGAGGGGACGAACAGCCCGACCCCGTCGCGCAGGATCCGGGCGGAGAACTCGAAGTCGTCGTTCCAGATGAAGAACCCCGCTTGGGGCAGTCCGTGGCGCCGCACCGCCTCAGCTGAGACGAGCATGGAGACGAAGGAGGCCGAGCGCACCGGGACCGCCCCGATCGCCTCCGCCCTGGCGGTCGCCACGCGGTCGGCCCGCCAGCGTTTGCGCGGCGTGTTCATGGGGTGGTCGCGCCCGTCCGTCCAGATGGCCCGGGAGCTGAGGATGTCGACGGGGGCGCCGTAGCGGCGTTGCGCCTCCATGAGTTCGAGGAGCGCGGTCGGGGTGGGGATGGTGTCGTCGTCCATGAGCCACAGGTAGTCCGGTTCGCCTTGGTCGAGGGCGACGTCCATGCCGATGGCGAAGCCGCCGGCGCCGCCAGTGTTGCAGTTCGCGGCGACGACGAGGGGGTGGGAGGGGTGCTGGCGGGCCGCCTCGCCCGAGCCGTCCGTGGAGGCGTTGTCGACAACGATGGTGGCGGCTACGGGGAGGGTTTGGGCTTTGATCGCGTCGAGCGCCTCAAGGAGAAGGGGACGACGGTTGTAGGCGACGATGACCGCCACGACGTTCACGTGAGGACTCCTTGAGACGATTGCGCGGATGGGACGACTGCCATCACGTACCGGTGATCCTAACCCGACAACCCCTCACGACGCCTCTTGACCGCGCTGTGACGTCAACGGCGCAGGCGATACTGGTTCGTCATCGCTTCTGCGCCATCGACGGGCGCGCTGAGCAAACCGGCCGCGTCCATCGCCTCGGCCATCGTCTGCCACTGGGCCTCGTCGAGTTGGCCGGCGACGCGCCCGTCGGGGGCGGCGAAGAGGTCGATCGTGGCGTCGAGGACGGCTCGCGCGGTGGCGATCGTCGCCTCGCCGGTGAAGTCGGGGATGTGCCCGGCGGCGATGTCGAGGGCGTGTTCGGGGTCCTCGCTGACGGAGGCGATGGCCGCGTCGAGGGCACCGACGACGTCGGCGACGACGCGCGGGTTCGCCTCGGCGTAGGCGCTCGTCGTGGCGAGGCAGATCGACACCAGCGGCGGCTCGGGGTCGATCGAGCGGGTCGCAAAACCGGCTTGTTCGAAGGAGATGGCGTCTCCGTTGGAGAAGCCGACGACGGCGTCGACCTTGCCCGTCATGAGGGCGGCTTGTTGGGTGTAACCGATCTCTTCGACGGTGACGTCGTCGAGGCTGAGGCCGGCTTGCTCCAACCCGATGAGCAGGGCGAACCAGTTCTCGCCGAAGCGCCCAGGCAAACCGACGGTGTGGCCGCGCAGGTCGGCCATCGTCTGGATCGGCGAGTCGGCCGGGACGATGATCCGGGCCGGGTAGCGGTGGTAGTAGGCGGAGACGGCGACGACGTCGACCCCTTCGGCGCGGGCTTGGAGGATCTCGTCCCCACCGGCGACGACGAATTGTTCCGCCCCGGAGGCGAGCGCGGTGAAGAGCCCCTCGGAGGCGCCGTGGTGGCGCAACTCGGCTCCGGCGGCGGCCCCAGCCAGCAATCCATCGTCCTCAGCGACGTAGAAGGGCGCGAATTGGATGTTCGGCACATAAGTGAGGCCGATGACGGGGGGTTCGATCCCTTCCACGGGCGTCGCCGTGTCGGCTGGCGTCTGAGTCCCCGAGGAGACGGTGCTGGCCGAGGGGCTCTCCGTGCCGGTCGCCCCCGTCGCCCCGCATCCGGCGAGGAGGGTGAGCCCGACGGTGAGGGCGGCGATGAGCCTCCCCCACGATGAGCGATGAGCTGATGATGTCATTTTTCTCCTTGTGGTTCGGCTTTCCCCTACTGGTTCGGCCGGGTCAGCGACCAACGCCGTTCGATGGTGGCGACGAAGGTGTAAACAAGAGCTGCCATAACGGCTAACACGACGATCGAGGCGATCATTCCCGCGGTGTCGAAACGGTCGCGTTGGGAAGTCAAGAGCATGCCGACGCCGTCGCCGCCCATGACCATCTCGCCGACCACCGCCCCCGTCACCGACAAGGTGAAACCGTTACGAACACCGGCGAGGACCGACGGCATGGCCAAGGGCAGTTCGATGAGCCGCAGCCGTGCGAGGGATCCGGCGCCGTCCATGAGGGAGGCCTCGACGACCTCGCGGTCGAGGTGGCGCAAGCCGACGACGGTGGAGACGAGGATGGGGAAGAACACCATGATGACGCACAGGGTGACGATGGCGCCGAGCCCATAGCCGATCCACAGCACGAGCAGCGGGGCGAGCGCGATGGCGGGGATCGCTTGGGTGGCGCCGAGGAAGGGGATGACGGCGGCGGAGACCCAGCGCGAGCGGTAGATGAGCACCGCCAGCGGCAGGGCGATGGCGAGCCCGACGAGACACCCGGCGGCCGATTCCAACGCGGTGACACCGATATACGGCCACAGGTTCCCCTCAGCGACGAGCCCGCTGGCGAGCCGTTCCGCCACCGACCACGGGGAGGGCAGCAGGAGCGGTGAGATGGCGCCAGGTGCGGTGGCGACGAGCCACGCGAAAAGAAGGACGGCGCCGAGCATGATGGGCGCGAGGATCCGGCGAACAGCCGACGGCACGCGGGTGGCTGACCGCGCCCGAACATCCGACGGCGCAGGACGATTCCCCCCGCCGGCCGGTGTCTGCGCCTGGCTCACTGCCATCCCCTCGATCAGCCGGGGACGACGCGAATACCGGGACGCGCGAGGCGACCCGCCGTTCCTCTCATCCAGACTGTGACTGTCGGTCCTGGAATTCCACCAGGTCGGCCCTCCGTGGCCCTCCCCTGCTGGGATGGCCGCGACGGGTTCGCGGACTGTGACCGCCGGTTCGGATTTTCACCGAGCCCCGGAACGTTGTAGATGAGATGATCATACTCACCCCTTGAAGAGACAGTGAACTGAATCATGATCGTCACCGCCGGTTCCACCACCGAGTTGGTCACCTCCCTCGCCCGGATCATCGGCGGAGTTGAAGACAGTGTCCTCGTTCCCACTGTCGCCGGCCGAGGATCACCTGTCTCACCATCAGCCCTCGCCGCCCTCGACCCTCGCACCGCCTTGCTCGTCGCGACCTCTGGATCGACAGGAACAAGCAAAATCGTCCAACTGTCCCGTGACGCTCTCATCGCCTCGGCTCACGCGACTCACCGGCGGCTCGATGGGCCAGGCTCGTGGACCTGCCCGCTGCCACCGCGCCATATCGCCGGCCTCATGACGATCGTGCGCGCCCTCGTCGCGTCATCCCCGTGGAACCTCGTCAGTCCTCGTCTCGAGGATCTCATGCCGCCCGACGACGATGCGGTCCCCCACTATCTCTCTCTCGTTCCCACGCAACTCGACACCGTCGTCGCCAACGCGGCCTTGACGAAGGTCGTGTCTCGATTCACTCGGGTGCTCGTCGGTGGGGCCGCCTTGCCCCCGTCCCTTCGCGAGAAAGCACTCGAGAGGGGAATACCCCTCGTGCGCACCTATGGGATGACCGAGACCGCCGGAGGAGTGGTGTATGACGGATCACCGCTCGATGATGTCGTCATCACATTCCATCTCGGCGACGAGTCGATTCCCGCCACCGAGAGAGCCCATGGACGAATCAGTTTGACCACTCCCAGCGCCTTCCTCGGCTATCTTGGCGACGACGAGGCGACCGCCGCCACGCTCTCGGGCATGACAGTGCTCACTTCGGATCGGGGGGAATGGAGAGACGGCCGGCTCGTGGTGACGGGACGCGTCGACGATGTCGTCCAAACCGGTGGCGTCAACGTCGATCTGGCCGCGCTCCAGCGCCTCGTCGACGACCTCGAAGGTCAGGGGAAATATGTTGTTTTCGCTGTGCCAGATCAACGTTGGGGGTCTCTCGTGCTCGTCGCTCGACGCGTCGTCGGCCACGAACATCCCATGATCGTCGACGCCTCGGATGAGATCACCGGCCTCGTCGCCCGGTTGGGCGATCGCATCGAGAAAGCCGCCGCGCCCCGAGGGCTCATCCTCGTCGGCGATTTTCCTCTCACCGGTTCGGGGAAGATCGACCGGCTCGCCCTCAGGGATCTATGGCAGGCTGCTCATGGCGTCGCCCCCGCGGCGATGGATCGGCGGGAGGCTAGCGGCATGAGCGATCAAGGAGTGTGATGGCGAGCATTTCGGAATGGGTCGAGGGCGCGCGGCTGCGCACCCTGCCGGCCTCGATCGCGCCGGTCGTCGCTGGGGCTGCCGAAGCCTGGTTCCTCCCCTCGATCACCTCGCTTCACGCCGATCCCTCGGGGGCGATGACGAGCCGTTCCCTCGTCCTCCCACTCCTTCAGACGATCGGGTGCCTCCTCGTCGCCCTCGCCCTGCAAATCGGCAGCAACTTCGCCAATGATTATTCCGATGGGATTCGCGGGACGGACGCGGACCGGGTCGGCCCGATGCGCCTCGTCGGCTCAGGCGCCGCCAGCCCCCGGCAGGTCAAGCTCGCCGCCTTCGCCAGTTTCGGCGTCGCCGCTCTGATCGGGCTTCTCCTCGTTATCTCAAGCGGGCATTGGTGGCTGTTGATCGCCGGGGCGGCCTGTGTGGCGGCGGCCTGGTTCTACACCGGCGGCCCCAAACCCTACGGCTACGCCGGGTTGGGCGAGGTCTTCGTCTTCGTCTTCTTCGGCCTCGTCGCGACGATGGGCACCGTCTACGTCGTCGCCGGGCGCGTCACCATCGTCAGCCTCCTCCTCGGCGTCGCGATGGGCGCGTTGGCCACCGCCATCCTCGTCGCCAACAATCTGCGCGACATCGACACCGACCGCGCTTCCGGCAAACGCACCCTCATGACGCGTCTCGGAGATCGACGCAGCCGCCTCCTCTACGTCGCTCTCGTTGTGCTGGGCGCATTCTGCCTTGTGGTAGCCGTCATCGTGGCCTTCCTCCACCCGCTCCCCGGCGCATCTCTCCCCTGGCTTCCCCTCCTCGGCCTCCTGGGGCTCTTAGGCTGGATCCTCCTCATCCGGCCTTGCCAGAGGGTGCTTTCTGGGTTGAGCGGGTTCCCGCTGGTCGGTGTGCTCAAGCGGACGGGGCAAGCCGAACTGCTCGCGGCGGTTGGATTGGCGCTCGGTTGGTTGATCGCTTTCTTTCTCGCAAGGTGAACGCATGAATATCGAATCGTTACCCGCTCACGCTCCCGAGGACGCGTTCGTCTACGACATCCCCATGCATCACCGCTTTCGTGGGATCACCCATCGCCACGGCATGATCTGGCGCGGCCCAGCTGGATGGGCCGAGTGGAGTCCCTTCCTCGACTATGGTCCCGAGGAGATCGCCCCTTGGTTGCGGGCGGCCCAGGAGATGGCCGAGGTGGGGTTCCCCGAGCCAGTGCGCACCGAGATCCCCGTCAATGTGACGATCCCTGCGGTGAGCCCCGAGGTGGCTTTTCACCTGACGGCCACAAGCGGGTGTTCCACTGCCAAGGTCAAGGTGGCCGAGCCGGGCCAATCACTCGCCCACGACATGGTGCGCCTCGAAGCGGTGCGCCAAGCCTTGCCGCAGGGAGCGATCCGCGTCGACGCCAACGGAGGTTGGAGCGTCGACGACGCGGAGACGGCACTGCGCCACCTCAATAGAGTCGGCCTCGAATACGCCGAGCAACCCTGCCGCACCGTCGAAGAACTCGCCGAATTGCGCCGCCGTTTGCGCCCCCATGGCATCCGCATCGCCGCCGACGAATCGATCCGCCGCGCCGACGATCCGCTCCGCGTCGCCGAACTCGAGGCCGCCGACATCGTCGTCCTCAAAGTCCAGCCCTTGGGCGGCGTGCGCGCCTGCCTGGCGTGGGCCGACCGCCTCGGCCTGCCCGTCGTCGTCTCCTCAGCCCTGGAAACCTCGATCGGGCTAGCCGCCGGAGTCGCCCTAGCCGCCTCGCTCCCCACACTCCCCTACGCCTGCGGACTCAACACATCGGCCTTATTCAAACGCGACGTCACCGACCACCCCCTCGCCGCCGTCGATGGCGTCATCACCGTGCGCCCCATCGAGCCCGACCCCAGCCTCCTCGAGACGATCGAAGCCACCGCCGACGACCAAGCCTTCTGGCGAGACCGCTGGGAGCAGACCGCCCAAGAAGAGTTCAAATTGCAAAACCTCCCCTAAAACCGTTGCAAAACATCCCCTGGAGTCGTTGCAAAACCTCCCCTAGGCGGTTTGACAAGGCCTTATTGAGAACAATTACCCTTCAATATCATGGGCTTGATTTGACCTCGGCGCTAACAACTAAGCCAGATAATTTAAAGTTTCGAATTCAGGTATTCACCAGGACTGATCGCCTTCGGCCTCGTCAAACCAGCATCCAAGAGATCTTTGTCTCCAGTCATAATGGCGTCCACTTCTGTGACGATGGCCGCCGTGAGAATCGGTTGATCATCCGGATCGCGAAGAACGAGTTCACTAGGGGTTTTCGCCAAGGGCGCAGCCACGATGGTCACGCCCTGAGTCACATAGGCCATGAACTGTGGCAGCTTCCCAATACGATCAGGGAACTTCCGGACGAAGACGTCGTGCAACTCCGCGAACGAATAATCACAGACGACAACATCATCATCCCCCTCGACGGCGGTCGAAAGCGCTTTTGCCACCATGCCGCGAGGATTCAGTACCGCCGACACAAACACGTTCGTGTCGATGAGAATCCTCACTTCCCGCGCCTTTCCCGCCGAAGCTCGGTGATGTAATCCGCGACATCTTCGTCAGTCGTCAGCCCTGCCCTCTCGGCGTCGCCGGCCATCTCTTCGCCCAACCACTGCACCGCATAGGTGACGGGGTTCATCATGACGACCTTTTCTCCGTCCCACACGAGCATCACACGGTCGCCTGTGTCGACCCCCAACGAACGACGGATGTCCTTAGGGATCGTGATCTGACCCTTCGGCAAGACCTTCGCCGTCTCAACAATCTGCATACCCATACAGGACAGTCTACCCGGTTTCCTACTATCCCTACTTATCGGATCAACGATTGTGCTTGAAGGCCAAGGGTTCAATCGCGGCCTGCCGCAAGCCGTATGTGTCTCCATGGGAGAGATGGGCGATATAACTGGAGACGCTCTGATGGACTGCGAACGCGTCCGCCTCTCCTCGCTCGTACGCCCCTTGCAAGGCCGCGAGCCGACGCCTCATGCGGCGCACCGTCTCCGGGGAGACGCGCCTGGTGACTCCCCCGGTCGGGGTGAGCCGCGAATGGAATCCGAGGTAGGGAATCCCCGCAGAGAGGGGGAAGATCTGGGTTTTGGCATTGAACTCCAACCCGGCGTCATCGGTCCACTCCATCATCAGCTTCAAGCAGTGTTTGAGGTAGTCCTTTTCGGGATGGATGAGGATGGCGTCGTCCATGTAACGCACGTAGGCGTGAATCCGCAGGTGTTCTTTGACGAGACGATCGAGACCGTCGCAGTACAGCAGGGCGAACCATTGGCTGGTCTGGTTGCCGAGCGGGAGACCGACGCCGGGCGAGACCTCGAAGCTGTCGACGATCGCCTCAAGGAGGGAGCGAGTCCGCTCCTCGGTGAAGACTCGTTCCAGTTTCTCGAGAAGGTCGCGATGACGGATCGAGGCGAAATAGTGGCGCACGTCGCACCTGAGCACATATCCCTCAGCGCCGAATTTTCGCCAATGGTGGCGCATGAATCCGGCGAGACGATCGAGGGAGAAGTGCACCCCCTTACCAACCCGGCAAGCCGCATTGTCGTAGATGAGTCGCCGTTCGAGGGCGGGCTCGAGGACCGTGGCGCACAACGCCTGCTGCACGACCCGGTCTCGGTAACGCGGCGCGAACACCTGCCGAATCTTCGGTTCCCGGACGACGAAGTGAGCGTACGGGCTCGGCCGATACGCCCCTGAGAGCAACTCCTCATGGAGTGCCCAGAGTTGAGCGGCGAGATCGTTCTCGAAACGGAGGACCTCGCACGAGCGGCGCTTGCCCCTCCTTGTCGCCCGATGAGCCTCATGGAGAGTCTCGAACTCTGCCATGAAATCGAAGCTGCCAATCGCATGGGTTGGGGCGATAGGATCGTCGGCCCGCCCCGCGGGGGGGGCCCCACGGAGCACGCCACGGGCCCATGGGGGACACCTAGTCGGTCGACCAAGATACCCCCCCCC
>JAISHO010000005.1 GCA_031262485.1 Propionibacteriaceae bacterium | reverse complement strand
CACCACCCCCACTTCGCGCCACCCGCAAGCCCCCAACACCGTTGATCTTGACTCTCTTCGCGCTGTCGCCAACCAAGTTCCTGACCCGCGTGATCCCCGTGGCGTCCGCTACCGATTGGCTGACATCATCATGATCGCCCTGTGGGCAGTGGCCTGCGGACAGCGCTCGATCCAAGCGATCTACGACTGGGCAAACGCACACACCGAACTCCTCGCCGAACGCGACCTGAAATGCCCGTCGATGGAGACCATCCGACGCGTCCTCGCGCTGATCGACGGCGACACCTTCGACGCCCTTTTCGGATCCTGGGCACTGCAAGCGACCCGCTCCTCGACCAGCGGTGTGATCGCTGTCGCGATCGACGGCAAAGAAGTCCGGGGAGCCAAAACCAATGGCTGTGACCGCGTCCACCTTTTGGGAGCCGCCACCCACACCGGAGCGGTCATCGGCCAGGTCTCCGTCGACGCGAAAACGAACGAAATCCCTTGCCTTGAAGGTCTTCTCGACCAGATCGGCGACATCGACGGAGTGGTGGTCACTCTCGATGCTTTGCACACCCAGGTCGCTTCCGCAGCCCTGATCGCCGACCGAGGAGCTTGGTGGGTGTTCCAGCTGAAAGGAAACCAGCCGACCGTTTTGGACCAGGTCAAACATTTGCCCTGGGAAGAGGCCAGCGTCCACCGTCAACCCGACCTGCACCACGGTTTGCTCACTCATCGTCATCACCGCATCCTTCGATTTCCCGACGGGGAGATCTGCTTCCCAGGCGCACGACAGGCCATCAAACTGAGACGGACCCGCATCCGCATCGACGGAACGAAAACCTGGGAAGAAGTCTTCATTATTACGAATCATCCCACCGCCACCGCCCAACAACTCGCGCGTTGGATCCGCGGCCATTGGCGCATCGAATCGATCCACTGGCTCCGCGACAACCACTGGTCCGAGGACGCCTCCCTGATCCGCACACGCAACCTACCCAGGATCATGGCCACGATACGCAACACCATCATTTCATTTCTGCACCTACGCGGCATCACCGACATCGCCCGAAACCTCCGCATCAACGCAGCAAAACCCCAAGCCACAGCCAACCTCATCGGACTTTGAGTAACCCGTGATCTCCTGCTCAGTTAACTGACTTAGCATTGGCAGCTCCCGGAAATCTCTGCTCATCAGAGCGACAACGACGGCAAACAATGAGAGTGACGCGATTACCCCTAGAGCTGAATTGATTCCAGTGTTATCGAACAGCAGTCCTGCCATCAGCGGACCTAGAGGCATGAGAATCATTCCAGGAACGCCGGTCGCAGCGACAACTCGCCCTATATGGCTTTCCGGTGTCACTGCTATTGTGTACGCTCCTATCGCAGAATTGAACGCGGGAAGAGAGAAACCAGCCAAAGCCGATACAACACACGTCCAACCAAACCAAGGATGTATCAGGACCAGCAGAGCGCATAATGCCCCCAGGCCTCCTAATGAAATAAACCCGAGAATTCCAACTCGGATCCTAGAGGTCAACCATCCGGCAACGAGAGAACCGAGAAAAGCTCCCACTCCCATTGAACTCGCAAAAATACCGATTAAACCATCATTGATTCCACTCTCTTCATAATATGAGATCAACGCCAGGGGGAGCGCTGATATAGGTAAATTAATTATGGCGGCAACAATTGTTATAATACGGAGCCCGCGATGAGAGATGACCACCGTGAATCCCTCCACGACATCGCCTAAGAAACCCTGCTCTCTCGGTTGTTCGGTATCTTCTCGTCGCTGGGATGGAGAAATCACTAAAGCAAAGAGATGAAGAATTGACTGCAGCCAAATCGCCCATGCTGCAGAGAAACTCATGAGTGCTCCACCAAGTGGACCGCCCAAAAGGCCTGCCGCCGCTTCGCGTCCTTGACTTACCGCAGCCGCTGAACCTAGTTGCTCATTTGAAACAAAGCTTTTAACTAACGCATGCTCACTAGGGGCACCCAGCGATGAAAAGGCCCCTGCAACGATGACGACGCATAGCACTATCACAATCGAACTCGCGTCGAAATATACTGCAGCACCCAAGAATCCCCATGCCAGTAGCTGAACTAGTAGAGAAATTCGGAATGTCATCCCAGCAGTGAAACGATCCGTTAGCGCCCCTGCGAAGATTTGACTGATCACCGCAGCCGCAGTGGAGGAAAACACAATAATTCCAGCTGTTGTCGCTGACCCACCCATCCCAAGAACTAGCAGAGGAATCGTCACTACCGTCATCGCCTGCGATAGCTCATTTCCCGCAGTGGCTGCGACGAGCCTCCGGAATTTATTATTGTTCTTCAGTGAAAGCGAACTCATTATTTTCATTTCCGGAATCGTGTAAACAATTGATAGGAACTAGAGTTGTATACGAATTTACATAGCAATACATATTCTCATGCATGGAACACTCGAACCAGACCGGATACTGAAGCACCCGATCAACCATTCAACACGTAGCAAGTTTATACTCGCAACAGTATCGACTACTCATCCATTGGGGTGGCCTCATGGTCGCCAGCGTCGTCTGCGCCCGTCCCCATCATGATCGCGCTGTTCACCCAGAAATACATCGTCACCGGCTTCACCGCCGGTGCGACCAAAGGGTGAGGGTTCCATCGAACGTGTCTCTCGCTTCACGATCCCGTACGGGTGACGAGCCGCCAACGCCACGAGGGGAAGCGAGGAAGAGGCCGTCAGGGGGCGAGGTGTTGGATGTTGAGCACATACACCCCATCCGGCCTCCGGTAGGAATACCCCGTCGGGACGATGACGCCGAGCGCCGCCGGGGGCTGCGCCACACGAAGGGTGGCCGCTGTGCGAATAAGCGACGTGGCCGCCCGATCGACGACCTCCGGAAGCGACGAGGTCTTGACCTCGAAACCAGCCCAACGCGGACCGTTGACATAGACGAGGTCGATCTCCTGGCCTGACTTCGTCTCCCGGAACGCGCGGATCTCCCCACCGAGAGCCTGGGCGTAAACGGAGAAGTCACGGAAGACGAGCGACTCGAAGACGAAACCCCAATAACCCGATTCCGTCGTGGCGAGCAACTCAGGCGTCGCCCGCGTGGCCGCGACCGCCAACGACGGATCAGCCAAGTGCCACTTCGGCGACTCAGCCACCTGGGCCGAGGAACGCAACGACTGCCCCCACGCCTCCTGCGGAACCGCGATCCACAACCGGACGAGAGCATCGAGATAATCCCGCAACGTCGGATCAGAAAGAACAGCCTCACCATAATCGGCGGCATCGGAGGCGAGACGCTTGCGCGTCACATACGTGGCGACATTGCGCGCCAGACTGAAAAGCAACGCCGATACCCGACGAGGATCACGCTTGACACCATCGATCGTACGGATATCCGTGGCAGCGATTGCGGAAAGGTAGTCGCGATTCGCGGCCATGGCCTCGACGAGACCACGACGCAGATTGAGCGGCCACCCACCCCGGCACGCCAATTCGACGACATGGCGCGCCTCCTCGCCGACCCCCGCTGAGGCGATCTCGCGGCCGTCGAGGACATCGGCGAGAGAAACGGAACGATCACTATCTCCCGACTCGGCGAGACTCATCGGCCGCATCGTGACACGAGCGATCCGACCAGCGCCACTATGCCTCGTCTCATCATCGGCCGGCGTGGCCGAGCCGGTGAGAATGAACTGACCGTCCACACCACGATCATCGACCTCGTTGCGAACGGCGTTCCACACCTCCGGCACACGCTGCCACTCATCGATGAGGCGCGGCGTCTCCCCCACGAGAAGCGACCGCGGATCATTGAGCCCAAGACGACGGGCGTCGACATCGAAATCGAGCCGAACGAGACTGGCGGCCTGTTGGCGCGCGGTTGACGTCTTCCCACAGGCCTTCGACCCCTCGATGAGCACCGCCCCCGACGACCTCAACGCCCGCTCCACCTGGGCATCGACCAGACGAGGGATGTACTGCTTACTCACCACCGTCGCACCAACTTTCGATAATATCGGAACTTAGTTTTCGATATTATCAGAACTTTGAGAGTGATCCCCGCAGACTCCACCGCGGGCATGGGACGATGAGGCACCTCGCAGACCTCGTGGTCTCACCGGCGATGGAGGACCCGAATGGTTCCGCGCTCTGTGTGAGTCCACGTCGAACAACCTCCACTGAAGTAACCGTCTGACTGGCTCTCGTCCCATCCAAGGCGGGCGTCACACCCCCGGGGTGCTCTCCTTCACGACGACCTCGCCGGTGAGGACGACGCGACGGGGTTCTTCGGCGGTGGGTTGGAGGGCCAGCTTCATGGCCTCGGCGCCGATCTGTTCGAGGGGGAGTTCGACGGTGGTGAGGGACGGGGTGATGTCGCGCAGGGGGGCGATGCCGTCGAAACCGGCGATGGCGAGGTCGTCGGGCAAGGTGAGACCGGCCTCTCGGAAACGCGAGATGGCGCCGACGGCGATGGCGTCGTTCGTCGCCAGGATGATTTCGTTGTCGAGGTGGCGGGTGAGCCACTCGCCGGCGGCGGCGTAACCGCCGTCGCGGGAGCCGTCGGAGCCGATGACGGCGGAATCGGCCACCTCGATGCCGTGGGCGGCCAAGCCGGCGCGGAACCCGGCGAGGCGTTCTTGGACGATGGGGGAACGGGCCGGGCCCGTCAAGAGGGCGAAGGAACGGTAGCCTCGGGCCACGACGGCCTCCGCCAGTGCCTGGGCGCCGCCAGTTTGGTCGACGGAAACGGTGTCATACGGATGGTGGGATTGGCTGACGAGGACGACACGGCCCCCCTCGGCGGTGAAGGATTCGAGTTGGCCGAGCACCCCACTGGATCCCTCCCCGCCGACGGAGCCGACGAGGACGAGGGCGCGCGGGCGTTGCGCCACCAGGCCGGCGACGGCGTCGACGCCGATCTCATGGTGGTTCTCCGAGGCGGTCACCGTGACGAGCAACCCGGCCGATTCGGCCACCGCCAACAACCCTGCGGTGATCGTGTGATCGGACGGATCGGCGATGTCCATGACGACGAGACCGACCGTCTCATTGAGGCCGCGCGTCATCGCCTGAGCGGAACGGTTGGGCCGGTACTGGAGCCGTTGGGCGGCCTCGAGGACTCGCTGTCGGCTGACGTCGGCGACCCGGTGCGTGCTGCCCGAGAGAGCCCGCGAAGCGGTCGTCAGGGAGACCCCGGCGGCGTCGGCGACATCGCGCAATGTCGCTCCAGCGCTCGTCGCCGCCATACTCTCCATCCCTTCGCCGCACCGCACCGTGGTTCGCGGGGGCTCCCCCATCATGGCACGGAGTTCGTGAGCGGAGGCGTAACGGAAGGCGAAATCACTGTGACCGTCTCACGTCCTCACATCGATGGGGACGAGCCGGGCGACGAAGCAAGGGAACCGTGCTACCGGTCGTGCACGCCGATGCGCCGTGGCGGGCCAACCGAGATCACCGGCCGGGACGCCGACATCCTCAAGCCCGCAGATGCGCGGTGGCGGGGGCGACGACGTGCTGAAGCGGTTCGCCGGCGACGAGGCGCTCGGCCTCATCGGCGACGAGTTCGCCCAGGCGCTGGCACTCACGGCCGTGGGATCCGGCGAGGTGGGCCGTCAAGACTGCATTCGGCAGGGTCCGCAAGGGGGAATCGGGCGAGGGCGGCTCCGGATCGGTGACGTCGAGCACGGCTGTGAGATCGGGACGTTCGCGTAACACGTCGATGAGGGCGGGCTCGTCGACGACGCCACCGCGGGCGGTGTTGATGAGAGTGCCGCCCCAGGGAAGACGGCGCACAAGGTCGCCGCTGATGAGACCGGTCGTCTCCGGCAAGAGCGGCGTATGCAGGCTGACGACCTGGCTTCTGCTGAAGACCTCTTCGAGCGAGGCTAACTCGAGGTCGCCGTCGGCGGGGGCATAGGGATCATAAGCGAGGGGGTGGACGTCGATCGTGCGTAGTTTGTCGACGAGGCCGCGGCCGATGAGCCCGAGGGAGACGACACCGACGGTGGCGCCGTCGACACCGAGCACGCCACTCTTGTCTGGCCAGGGGACGACACGCATCTGCCGGGCCATTCGGTGGGCTTGTTTGAGGCCGAGCAGAACGTGGGCGAAGGAGAATTCGACGACGGGACGGGCGTTCGCCGCCGCCGCCGACACGATGGGGATGCCTCGGTTCCAGAACTGAGGAGTCGTCACACCGCGAACCGAACCAGCGGCCATGAAGACACCCGTGAGACCGGGGGCATGGTCGAGGAGATCGTCGGTGAGAGCCGGGGCGCCCCACCCGGTGAAGAGGAGATCGACCTCGGCCAAAGCCTCAGGGCGAGCGGCGAGTTCCTCGCGCGTCATCGGCGGTGCGATCGAGGGGGCGATCCGCTCGATCCTCTCCCGCACCGCCGCCGGATAGACGAGGTCGCGCCGACGCTCCTCCATGACGAGGAGGGATCGTCGCTGTCGGCTCATGAGAGAGACCCGCCGTCGTGCGACGACCAGGTCACCGCGGGGACATCGCCCGTCCAGGAGATCGTGTGCTCTCCGTCATGCCACTCGATCACCACACCGTCGACGGAGACGCCGACGAGTCGGGGCGGTTCAGCCGAGGAAACGACGTCTGCGGTGAGACGAGCGGCGGCGGCGAACCAGGCCGGCCCGCTGCGTCCCACCAGCACGGGGATGAGGGCGTAACGCCCGTAAGCCGTGCCCTGGGGAGCACGGTCGACGACGGCGTCCGTCCATCCGTTGAGCGGGACGAGGTCGGCGCGCAGCCCCTCTGCTGCCAAGGCCACGCCGGGTGTCGGTTTCCCGTCCTCCCTCTCGTATGGGGACGGGAAACCGACACCGAGGCCCGATTCGACCGTGAAGACGGGGTCGATGACGGGCCAAGGCAATGCCGGTGACGACGAAACGGCATCGCGGGATGAAAGATTCTGGTGTGGTTCGACGAGCGTCTCGTTGGACGCGGGGAAGGCCGCGCCGGGCACGGCGATCGTCTCGACGGAGATGTCGCCCGGACGGTCGGCGGCGAGCGCCCAGCCGGAGCAGCGCACCTCCAAGCCCTCGGGCACACCGGTGAAACGGAAGAGACGCACCTCCCAGGCGCCCCGGGCCACGGTGATGGCGTCGAGGTAGGAGAGCGGCAGATCGGGTGGGCGGGCTGGGGAGGCCTCCCGGATCGCGATCGGCACCGGGAAACGCAGCCGCTGACGCGAGGCGGCCCAGTCCTCGCCGCAGCCACGCGGATCGATCCTCCGCCGTGCGCTCGGCACCCCACGCCACACGATCGTGATGTCGTTGTCGGACAGGTTGCGGACCGAAGTCGGGCCGGTGCGTGTCGCATAGGCGTAACGAGCATAGAGAGGGTCAGCCGGGCCATCCTCGGAACCCGCAGGATCGAGGTCGTCGGAGCCATGGTTGTGAACCCGGGCAATGCCGTCTTCGGTGCGGTGGATGAGCCAACCGGCTGCCGCCAGGGGACGGATGAGCGGGGACGGCCCACCTGTTCCCGCACCAGAGGAGACGTCCGCCGAGGGATCGCCCGTTTCGTCGATAACCGACGCCGGCGAGGCATCCGCCGGGGCAGGATCATCTTTTTCCCCCGCCCACAAGGGATGATCCCGGGGCACGAGGAGGAGGGCGAAGGCTTTCGAGGCCCAGTAGGGCGATGCGGGCCCGGAGTAGATCTGGAGGGTGGCGGCGTGGGGCCCATGCCAGCCGCGCGTCATGACGCCATCGTCGAGGGCGCCGTGTTCCAAGAAATAGCGGCCCGTCCGCTCGAGGAGGGCGCGCGCTTCTCCCCAGGGGCGGGGCATGGCGTCGGCCAGGCAGCCGGCCGCGACGGCGGCGAGGCAGGCCCAGCGATACGTCAGCGACCGGCCAAAATAGAGCGGGGATCCCGTCTCATGATCGAAAAGGTCGAGGTAGGAGTCGAGGAAATCGCGCAAGCGTTCGCGGATGACGGCGCGGCGCTCGTTCGTCTCGGTGTCGGTGAGGCCGCAATCCCCGGGGGCGTCAAGGAAGAGCCAGGGGAGGAAGTGGAACGTCCAACTGTTGTAGTGGTCGAAGGAGCGAGCGTCGCCGTCGCGATACCACCCCTCGCCTTCGTACCAGCCGTCGAGGAGGGTGAAGGCGCGGTCGATCGCGGCCCGCGTCTCCGCGTCGCCGCGACCGACCGATTCGAGGAAACCGGCCACCGTCAGGGGGAAGAGATACCAGTTGTTCGACGCCGGCTCACCGCGGACGGCGCCGCGCAGCCAGCCTTCGACGGCGTCACGTTCAGCGTCGTCGAGACGATCCCACAGCCATGGTTTCGTGATGCGAAGCCCCAGCGAGATCGCCGCGGCCTCGACCATGGCCTGCCCGCCCGGGCCGACCGAACGGATCGGCGGCCATGCCTCCGGCGAGGTGGGCGTCACCCCGGCGACGAGACCAACCCGGTAGGCGTCCAACCGTTCGACCAGCGCGCCGGCCGGTTCCCAGGCCATCGGATCGAGCGCGTCGACGGCCGCCCCCGCCACCCGGAAGGCGGCGAGGATGAAGGTGCGGGCGAACCCCTCGAGGCCGTCGGAACGCCACCCCGCCCGGGCCGGACCGCCCGGCAAGTCGTAGGAGGCGCCGGCTGGGGAGCGGTAGGGCGCCACACCGTCGAGCAGATCGTCGGCGAACCCCTCCCATTCCGCCTTGCCCCAGGGGCTGATCCCAGCCCAGCGCGTGGCGTCGTTGTGTTGTTCGGGTGTGACCACCGCCATCATCCTTTCACCGAGCCGGAGAGCAACCCGCGTTCGAAGAAACGTTGCAGGAGAAGATAGACGACGACCCCGGGCACCATGAGCATGAGCGCGGCCGCCAAGCGGACCGGTGTGCCGAGCCCGTCGCTCGATTGCAGACTCGTCACAATCATCGTGAGTGTGTACATATCGGGTGTGCGGGCCACCAGCATCGGCAGGAGATATTGATCCCAGATCATGAGGAAGCCGAAGATGGCGCAGGTGCCGAGCGCGGGGCGGCACAGCGGCAAAACCACCTGGAAGAACACCCGCAGGTCGCCGGCGCCGTCGATCTGGGCCGATTCCTCCAGTTCCTTGGGGATCTCCTTCATGAAACCCGTCATGATGTAGATCGGCATGGCCCACCCGACGATCGGCAGAATCAATCCACCGAAGGAGTTGAGCAGCGAGCCGGACTCCGTCGGCGCGGGGATCTGCCCGAGCACGAGGTAGAGCGGCAGGGAGATGACCTCGGCCGGCATCATCATGGTGGCGAGGATGAGCACGGTGACGATGGCGGCGCCACGAAAACGTTTGCGGGCGAGGGCGTAGGCGGCCAGGGTGCTCACCGTCATCTGCAAAGCCAACCCGATGACGACGACGACCATGGAGTTGAAGAAGCCCCGGGCGACGCCGTACTGCCAGGCCTGGACGATGTTGTCGACGGTGAAATCACGGATCGACAAGCTCATTTGCCCTTGACGCATTTGAGCGCCGCTGAAGACGGTGGCGATCATGCTCCAAATCGGCAGGAGAAAGACGAACAGCACGAGAAGACACAGCACCCAGTGCACGATCCGTCCGGGCAGCTGGTGGGGTTTGGGCCAACGGATATTGAGGGCGGTTTGGTGGGATCCGGCGCTCATCAATCTTCCTTCCGGCCACGGATCCAGTTCGTCACACTCGTGGCGACGATGGTGACGAGGAGCAGCATCGTGGAGATGGCCGAGGCGTATCCGAAGTCGCCCAGCTCGATACCGGTCTTATAGAGATAGGTGACGATCATCTCGGTCGCGCCGGCCGGGCCGCCGTTCGTCAAGACGAACACCTCGGTGAAGACACGCAACCCACGGATGATGCCGAGCATGAGGACGATCGTGATGACGGGGCGCAGCGCCGGGATCGTGATGAACCGCAGACGTTGCCAGCGGTTGGCGCCGTCGATGTCGGCCGCCTCGTAAAGCTGACGGTCGATGCCAGCCAGGCCGGCGATGAAGATGACCATGTCGTAGGGCGCGTGCTTCCACACCTGGATGAGGATGACGGAGGCGAGCGCCTGATCGGGATCGGAGAGGAACTCGTTGGGGCCCATCCCGAAGAAGCCGAGGAAACTATTGAGCATGCCGTAGCTGCTCGGGTACATGATGACGTCCCACAATTGCGCCACGACGACGAGCGCGGCGACGACCGGCAGGAAGGCGGCGGTGCGGATGAGACGCAGATGGAGCGCCGGGCCCTCGAGGAGGAGGGCGAGGAGGAAGCCGAAGAGCATCGACAGGCCGACGGCGGCGGCCGCGTCGATGAGGGTGTGCAGCGCGGCCGAGCCGAGAGCCGGGTCGGTGACCGCCCGTTCGAAGTTCCCCAAGCCGATCCAGAGGTTGCCGAGATAGGGGCGGACCTCGAAGAAGCTGAGCCACATGCCGTAGAGGACGGGCCAGAACTTGAAGATGGCGAAGATGGCGAGGGCCGGCAGGAGGAAGAGCCAGGGGGTGAGCCCCTGCTTGATCCGCCGACGGCGGCGTCCGGGGCTGGGCCGGCTCCCCCCAGCCGGAACGGCCCGGCTGGGGGTGGCGGCTCTCGTCGCGGTGGCGCTCACAGGTCAGCTCAGAATCTGCTCGTATTGCTGGTTGAGCTCAGCCAGCGCGGCGGACATGTCCCCACACGAGGAGATCGTCTTATTGAAGGTGTCGGAGGCGGCCTGGCGCATCTCCTGCCACTGCGGCACGGCGATCGGCTCGTAGTGGCCGTCGGACTCGTAGACCTCTTGGGCGATGCCCCAGCGCTCGTCGCCGTCGCGCACCGTCGTCGAATCCACCGTCGTGTTGACGGGCAGACGGACGATCGAGGCCTTGGGGTTGCCGACCATGCCGATCTCCTGGGCCTCCGGTGTGATCATGAACTCGGCGAAAGCGTCGGCGGCGGCCTCGACCTCGGAATCCACCATGAAGTAGATCGTCGTGCCCTCGGCCATCGTGCTCGTGCCACCGTTCGGCGCCTTGGGCGGGGCGACAACGGTGTAGTGACCGCCGACCGCGGTGCCGTCAGACGTGGGGATGTTGTACGGACCGGTCAGATACATGCCGACGACACCCGTCTGGAAAGCCTCGTTCGTCTCCAAGGTGGTGGCGTTGAGGGCGCCGGGCTGGACGACGTTCTCGGTGCAGAAAAGGTTCTGGAACCACGTCGCGGCCTCGATCGCCTCGTCGGAGTCGATGACCGGAGTGACGGTGTCGCCGTCGATCTCGACGTATTCGCCACCGGCCTGCCACAGGTAGGTCGACCAGTTCCACGAGATATAGCCGCGCTGCGTCGAGCCGGGGATGGCGACGCCGTAGGTGTTGGCTTGGCCGTCGCCGTCGGGATCCTGGGTGGTGAAGGCCTTGGCCACGTTGACGAACTCATCCCACGTCGTCGGCGCCTGCAAGCCGAGGTTGTCGAGCCAATCGGTGCGTACGAACAACAGGTTGGCCTGAGCCGAGAAGGGGACGCCATAGGTCTGCCCGTCGATGCTCTCCACGGAGCTCCAGGCGGCGTCGCTGAGATCGTCTCCACCCTCGATCGAGGACTGGTCGAACGAGCGGATGATGCCCTGGCTTTGCAGGTTGCCCAGCTGGGAGGCGTCGTTGATGACGATGTCGGGCAGATCGCGGGCCGCGGCGGCGGCGCTCAACTTCGTCTCGAAATCGGTCAACGTGGCGAAGACCTCGATCTCGACGCCCGTCTCCTCGGTGAACTTCTCGAACAACATCTCATAGGAGACGAGGGAGTCGTTGGCCGCCCGAACCCACACTTCGAGCGGGCCGGAGACCTCGGCCGCGTCCGTGGCGGCGGTGCTGGTGTCGTCGCCCGGATCGGTCGAGACGTCGTCTCCACCGCCACAGGCGGACAAGGTCAACGCGCTGGCGATGACGACGGCGGCGCCGATCCATGGCCGGCGATGGCGTGGCTTCATAATTTCTCCTCGTTGAGTCGTTCCGGGCGGCAGCGGCTCCGCCACGCCCGGCTGATCGGAATGCGATTTCCATCCGTCTCCTCGAAGATACGACCGAATCTCGCCGTATGTCAAGGAACCATGGGAACCTTTTCCATTCCGTTATGGAAAACATTCCACGAATGAGCAAGGGTGTCCCGTCATCAGTGGTGCGGTGGAGTGCTCTCCCGCAGCACCGGGTGCGTCGGAATCGGTGGGCCCGATCCCTCCTCATGGCCGGCGATGGCGCGGCGGACGACCGCCTCGGCCACGAGATCGAGCGGCACATGGACGGTTGTCAGCGGCGGGGAGACGTCACGCAAGGTGCGAATGTCATTGAACCCCGCCACGGCGATGTCATCCGGCACCCGACGGCCGTGGACGCGCAGAGCCGCCATGACACCGAGCGCCATCTCATCGGTCACCCCGACGACGAGGTCGAAGCGGGACAACTGCTCCGGCGGCATCCGCTCGACGACGTCGCGCCCGCCCTCCCAACTGAGCGCGGTCTGGCGCACCTCGACCGTCCCGGGGGCGAAGCCATCGCTGAAACCCTCGACCCGATGCAACATCCCTAGCAGTGGCGTCTCAGATCCCAGCACGAGGGCCCGCTGATAGCCCAAACCCGCCAAGGCCTGTCCCAGCCCCTCGGCGCCAGCCCGATTGTCGAAACTGATCCGCTCGAAAGGCAGATCCGTCCGGCTGATGAGCAGCACCTTGCCACCGGCCCTCTCATAGCCAGACAACTCATCGGCGAGGACCTCGTTGCCCGTCGGATCGATGAACCCAGAACCGGCGAAGACGATGGCCCGGGGACGCTGCGCGCGCAGTTCCCGCACGACCCTCAATTCCCGCTCCGGCTGACGATCCGTCACCGCGATCGAAACCCAGTACCCGGCCGAGCGAGCCTCGCGCATGAGAGCGGCGGCCATCGACGAGAAATACGTGCCGTCGATCCGGCCGACGACGAAAGCGATCATCTTCGACGACCCGCGCACGAAGGCCTGAGCCGAGGCGTTCGGCACATAGGCGAGCTCCCGGGCCGCCCGGAGCACCCGTTCCCTGTTAGCCGAGGAGACCTGGCGATCGGAGCCATTGAGGACGCGCGACGCCGTCGGCTGAGAGACCCCCGCCAGCCGCGCCACATCGTAAAGGGTCACACGCCTCCGGCCACCCCTCGCAGTCTCGTTCACATCGAAAATCCTAAGGCAGGAAAACGTTTGCCATATCGGTGTCGCGTCACAAGGTTCCCTCAATGCATTGTGACAAGCAATTTTATTTCTTGATTCGTTATCGTGGACGACCGCGTCGGAAAACCCTTGCCATCGTCACAACGTTAAACTACACTTAATTTTCATTACTTCATGGCCGGTCTGTCCCAGCTCGACCTCGCCGGCGGCTGATGGGCGGAGAGCCCTCCCACGGCGCCGGCCGGACCATGAGGAGGAGCAATGAAACAACCATTAGTGAGACGGCATCGATGGGCCCCCTGGGTGGCCATCGGACTCATCGTTCCGCTGACGGCCTGGGGACCCGTCGCGGACGCCAACGCCGCTGATCCCGGGGCATTGACCGGACTCGACACGAGTGCAGCCAACCGCCGGGCCGCCATCGACGGCGTCTACGACTGGAGCGGGGCCGGCTATCGGGGCGGGGAAGACCTGCCCCGAACTGAAGCGCTCGCCCCCTCTTCCAGTTGCGACATCACCGCCGCCGAACTGGCCGGCGACTATGGTGTCTTCCCCAATGACGGAGTCGACGACACCGCTGGGATCCAAGCCGCCATCGACGTCATCCGCGACACCTGCTCGCCGAACGCCGACTATGAGAATCTCAGCCGGATCACCTTGCCGGCCGGCCAACTCGACGTCTCCCAGGAGATCCATGTCGACGCCGATTATCTCGTTGTGCGCGGGGCCGGTTCGGACGAGTCGACGGGCACGCTGCTCGTCTACCGGCCGGATGAGAACACCCGCTACGACACCATCACCGCCGACGGATCCGAGTGGGATAAAGATGCGATGTCCTACGGTTCCGGCTCGGGCGGCTGGCTCTGGCCGGGGCGAGGGCTGTTCCGCGTGCAATCGCGCGGCGTCCACACGAGCTACGCCTCCGACTACGCGTCGGCCCCGGAGAATCGGGCCGACCTGTTCGAAGGCACCGTCAACGTCCACTGGAAGACGGGGCTGGCGCTCCGAGCCAAAGACGGCGACCCGGGATATTCGGCACGGGCCGGCGACACCGTCGTCCATCTCGCGTCGAAGGGCTCGATGACGAACTTCACCGTCGGAACCCTCGTCAATATCCGCGTCGCCAACTCGATGGATTTCTACGCTGAACAAGAGGCCCTGCCGACAGATCACGCCTTGCAGAACCTCCACATGCGCCAGCAGATCTTCAGGATCACCGCCGTCGACACGTCGAACCGGACGATCACTCTCGACAAGCCGCTGGAATACGACGTCACCGTCGACTCCACCTCGGACGGCTCGGCCGCTATCGACGGCAGCGCTTACGCCTCGAAGGCCGCGGCGATCGTCGACCCGGTCGTCGGCGTCGGCATCGAAGACCTCGCCTTCACCCAGGTCGTCGACGGGTTGACCCCCGCCGACGCCGTGCACGAGTACGGCAACCTGGCCCCGGCCGAGGCGATGCACGGGATCGTCTTCAAGTGGGCGGCCGACTCGTGGGTGCGCGGCATCCGCACCGAGATGACCGGTTCGCACCCGATCGTCACCGAGGAGGCCAAGAACCTCCAGATCGTCGACAACGTCCTTGACGGCGCCTGGAACAAGGGCAAAGGCGGCAACGGATACTTCCGCGGATCGCGAGTGTGGGATTCCCTCTACGCCGGCAACACGACCCGCAACCTCCGTCACTTCACCTTCCAGTGGGCCGCCTCCGGCAACGTCGTCATCGGCAATGATTTCGATTCCGATCTCAACCTCCACGGCGGCTGGGAGCGCAACAACCTCTTCGAACTGAACCATGTGGCCGTGCCCTACGACCACCGCTCCGGCAGTTGCACCGTCAACTGCGGTGAAGAGGGCGGCGGCGGGCCCGACGGCTCGACCTGGTACCCGATCTGGTGGGGAGCCGGGCAGAAAGCCATCAAGTGGTCCGGATCGACCGGTCCTCACAACGTATTTTTCAATAATGATCTCAGCAAGGAGATGAGCGACGGCTCCTACGCTCCGTATTACTCCGAACCGGGGCAGCTCTACCGCTTCGGCTGGAACGGGACGGAGTGGACCCACCTCAATGTCGACGGCACGTCGATCAGCGACTGGGCGCACCACGAGACCGGTGACTACAGCAATGGTGGGGGCGTCGACGTCAGCCTGACCGATAACGGTGAGTCGTTGTTCCTCATCGATCCGGATCGGCGCGTCTCGGACGCTCCGGTGGATCCGGTCGAGCCGACGACGCCAGTCGTCGATCCCACCGATGCGCCGACAGACACGCCTTCCTCAGAACCCACCACAGAGCCGACGGACACGCCCACGTCCGGGCCGACCGCTGGACCGACGGCCGATCCAACCGCTGATCCGACGAGCGGGCCGACCGGCCCGACGCCGACGCGGGAACCCACGACGACGCCGACGACCTCGGCTCCGACGGCTGGGCCGACAAATCCGGGGACGACACAGCCCACGACCTCGGCGCCCGTCGCCAGTTCCGGGCTCATCGCCGAATTCACCGTCGACTCCCCGTGGAGCGACGGCTACGGCGGCGAGATCGTCGTGACGAACACGACCGACGCCACGATCGAGGGCTGGACGGTGCGAATCACCTTGCCGGAGGGGACGACCGTCTCCAAGTCGTGGCGTTCGACGTATGTGCGCGACGGGCAGGATTTCATCTTCTCCC
This sequence comes from Propionibacteriaceae bacterium, assembly GCA_031262485.1. GTDB lineage: Bacteria > Actinomycetota > Actinomycetes > Propionibacteriales > Propionibacteriaceae > WQYJ01. The sequence continues at coordinate 83,948 of JAISHO010000005.1, read as the reverse complement.
CGATGTCATACACGAGCACGATCAAGAAGGGCGACAGCGAGGACTTCGGCTTCAACGTCGACGGTCCCGGCCTGCCGACCGCCTGCACGATCGACGGATATCCCTGCGTCGGGTTCACCTCCGGCGGAGGCGGGACGCCGAGCGAGGAGCCGACGAGCGACCCGGAACCCACCACGGTTCCGACGAGTGGGCCGACGATTCCCGCGCCCGAGCCGACCGCCGAGCCCTCGGAGGATCCTGAGCCCACCATAGAACCCACAGTTGAGCCGACGATCCCGGTGACCCCACCGGCCGACGCCGACGTCTACGTGACAACCGCCGCTGAACTGAGCACGGCCCTAGCCGCCGCCCAACCCGGGCAGGTCATCGCCTTGGCCTCCGGGACCTACGAGGGAAGCTTCGTCGCCACGACGGCCGGGACGATCACCGAACCGATCACCCTGATCGGGCCCGCCGACGCCATCATCACCAACGACGGTCCGCTCGGAACCAGCCCCAGCTGCCCGACGCCGACCGCCGGGTGGGATTCCGGGTACGGCCTGTGGCTGCACGGCGCCTCGCATTGGCGCCTTCAGGGCTTCACCGTCGCCGACGCCAAGAAGGGCATCGTCCTCGACTCGTCGACGCACGTCAGCATCGTCGGCGTCACCGTCCGCGACATCGAAGAGGAAGGCATCCACTTCCGCGCCTCCTCCTCCGACGGCGTCGTGCGTGATTCGACCATCACCCGGACCGGCCTCGTCAAGCCGGGTTACGGCGAGGCGATCTACCTCGGCTCATCGAACTCGAACTTCGACTGTTACGGCACCGTCGACGGCGTCGACCGTTCCGACCGCATCCAGGTGATCGGCAACACCATCGGCCCCGACATCGGCGGCGAGCACATCGACATCAAGGAGGGCACCGCCGACGGCATCATCCGAGACAACACCTTCATTGGTGGGGTGTCGGGCGCCAACTCGGCCACCTCCTGGATCGACGCCAAGGGCAACGACTACCTCATCGAGGGCAACGTGGGCCGTCACGACGGCTCCGGCGTCCTCGAGCACGGCTACGAGACACACAATTTGCTCACCGGATACGGCTGCGGCAACGTCTGGAAGAGCAACGAGACCGACCTCGGCGGCGTCGACGGCTACGCCATCAACGTCACCTCGACCTCGAAGTGCTCCGGACACCTCAACGTCGTCCACGCCTCCAACACCGCGACGAACGCCGGCAAGGGGTTGACGAACATCAACGTCACCCCATGACGCCAAGCTGAGTTCCTCTTACGAACGGGGGCCCGCCAGTCGCGTGACAGGCGGGCCCCTTCGTTTGTTGGCTTGATGGTTGGCGGACCGCTTCTTACGACAAGGAGAAGCTGGCACAACCAATGATCGAACGCTCCGCTTGGAAATGGTTGGCATCAGGGAGCATGGATTATTCTCCCCTTCAGCTCAGCGATCACGACTCGACGAAAACGGTGGCTCCTGATTCGCGGGCCGCATCGATCAGCCTCTTGTCGCGCGTCCAGAGGCTCGAACTCACGGCGAGGAGGGCCGAACCGATGAGGTGGACGTCGACCGCCGAGAGCCCCCTTCCCCATAAATGGTGCGTTTCAATCAATGCGAGCGTCTCATCATGGTCGAGCACCGGAGGACGACGGAGATGACGCAACAGTTCAAGCACTACCCCACGTTGGGCCAATGCCCCCACCGCGAGTTCCTCGATGACGAAGGGGTGGACGAGGGCCTCGTCCTTTTCTAGAGCAGCGGCAAGCGACGCTTCGCGACGATGGAGATGGTCGACCCACACGGAGGTATCGACGAGGATCACGAAGCGCTGCCCCGCCGTCGCGGCGAGATTCTCGCGTCTGGGTCGCTCCCGCCCAAGGCCGCCAGTCGACGACCCGCCTCGACCCTCACCAAGAGCTCCAAAGCTTCGTTGACAACATCCGACTTGTTCTCAATGCCGGTGAGCCTGCTGGCGTCGGCGATCAAATCCGGCTTCAGCGTAACCGTCGTTCTCATCACTTCTCCAACATCAATTTTCGAATCAGATGATACGAATCATAGCATCAGACTCCACTGGGAGCCCGCCAGTCGCGTGACTGACGGGCCCCTTCGTGAGACCACCGGAAAGAACGCATGGATCGGTGGTCTTGCTTTTGGTCAACGCACGGTCACCGGATCGTCGTCGGCTGGTGGCGACGAGCCGATGCGGTGAGCCACGTTCCCACTAGGAGAAGAACGAGGGCGCTCCCGAAGAGCGGTGCCGCCGCAGATCCCGCTCCCGTGTCGGGGAGAGAGACCACACCCGCATGGGACGAATCTGCGGCAACGACGGCTGGTGTGACGTCTGAACCCGTGGCCTCCATCGTGGCCGGGGAGGGATCGCGATCCGTATCTTCCGAGGATGGAGACGGAACCGCGCTCACCGAGGCGGACGGAGCGGGCGAAACCTCGTTCGACGGCTCCGCGTCGGCATCTGGAGTCGTCGTGGCCGTCCCCGTCGCCGGTGCTGTCGGCACCGTTGAGGTCGGCTCAGGGTGGACTGGCGCGGGAGTGGGGCCGAACGTCGGTTCCGTGATCGGCGTGGTCGAATTCGGTTCGGCGGTCGGCGACGGTTCGAGCGTGGGCTCCAGCGTCGGCTCCGATGTCGGCGTGGGTGTGGGCTCCACCGTCGGTTCGGGAGCCAGTTCGGCCGCTCGTGCGGCGTCGATGGCGGTGAGTAGAGCGGCCTCAGCGGCGTCGATCTCCGCTTGGGGGGTCTCTTGGTCGATGAGGAGACGAAGCGCCTCGTCGCGGGCTGCGACGACAGCGGAATCGGCGAGAAGGACTTCACGGTCCTCGGCGGCGAAAAGAAGAGCGAGTGTCCTCGTCACGGAGTCGCCGTTGGCCGGTTCGACGAGTTCATAGCCCCAGAACGCGGCGCCCAGGCCGAGATCCGCGCCGACACCGTAGAGCGAGTACTGGACGCGGATGACGTCGCCATCGGCGACGGTGACGTCGGAGGCGTAAACGTCCGGGGCGACATCGTCGACCGTGAACATCCACCCGGAGAACATCGTGTAATCACCGGTCGACAACCAGGCGTCGTCGGCGCGAGGGGTGACCGGTTCACCCAGCATGTCCCAATAGACATCGTCTTTGATGTATTGCGGGATGAGCGTGGGATCGGAGGAGCCGGTCGGATCCTCGATCGCTACGAGGAGATAGTCACCGCCCAAGACCGCCGATCCATCGTGGCGTGAGGCCAGGCCAGCGTCAGCCAACGCTTTCTCGAGGACTTCCGCCACCGTCATCCCCTCAGTCAGGGGAACTTCGACCGGTTCGAGGATGTAGCCTTGCCCTGTTGTGAACTTCTCGACGGAGAGATAAACGACTGGCCCTTCCGACGCCGCTTGGGCGGGCGAGGTTCCGCTGACGAACGCGACAGTGGCGACAAGACAGGCGACGACGGCGACCCACCACGACCTTCGACGTTCGACGCCCGTCTTCCACGCCACGCACGGAGGCCTTCTCTTGACTGCGAGGAGCGCGGCGTCGTGGCGCCCGCACCTCACCCCCACTGAGGCGCGTCCCGCGCCCTCGCCAGCCGTCAGCAGATCCTCCGGGCGATCGCTGGTGTCATTCGGTTCTCTCATGGTTTCCCTGTTCAGCTCAGGGGTCACCGCGCGCGACAACACCGCCCCGCCGAACGACACCGCCCACGCAGGGGCGGCACAAGGCGACAGGACGACTGCCGTCAGGAATAGAAGATTCGATTCCTCACATGACCCAAGAATTCATCTGGCTGTTCACGGCAGGTCTCCTGACTCTCGCTTCATCCTCCGGCGTCCCTTCCCATCGCCCCGCTACAGGTACGACAGTGGCAACAACGCCTTCGTCCACGATCACAGTTGTGGTCCGCAGTCCCGGTCTCTCACCGGGTTCCCTCAAGCGCTCGCGCGACCGGGAACAGTGCGCTCATTCAAGCAGTTCGACAAGGTCGGGTCAACCATCGGGGAGCACGCGCTCACAACGACGTGAGGCGCCTCGCCGGCCAAGCCCGAAGGCCATTGTCCAACGACCGCCTGCCGCTATCACCAGACGCAAGGAGGTTCGGATTCTTACAGACCGAGCGTGTCGGCGGGGACGACGATGACGCCGTCGTCGCGGCGGTGCGCGAAACTATCCAGGCCCACGATGACGACGAGCGCCGAGGCTGAGCGCTCTCCCGCTCTCGTCATCTTCTCGTCGAGGGCGAGAAGAGATTTCGCGGCGGCGTCCTCCTGCTCGGCTCCGAGTTTGATCTCGACGGCCATCCAGCGGCCGTCGTCGGCTTGGACGATAGCGTCAGCCTCGAGTTCGGATTCGTCGTGGTAATGGAAGACGCGTCCTGGCAATCCTTGCGCGTAGACCGAGAGGTCGCGCAAACACAGGGCTTCGAAGAGGAGACCCATGGTCTTGCGATCGGCCGCCAGGGTGGCTTGTGTGGCATGAAGCCCAGCAGCGGCTAGAGAGGGGTCGCACAGGATTCGCTTGGGGCTGCTGCGTAGACGCACCGGGGAACGCAAGGCAGGCGCCCAGGCGGGGATCTCGACGAGCACATGGAGGCGTCGAAGCACATCGAGGTAGGTGGCGACCGTCTTCGTAGCGACGGTTTCGCCGGACGACGCCATGTCCCTCGCTAACGTCGCCCCGCTGACGAGCGTGGCGGTGGTGCGCGACAACGAAGCGAGCAACGCCTCCAACCGAGACGGATCTCTCCGGACACCGTCGATCCGAGACGCGTCCGAATACGCCACCGATTCCAGATAGCCGATCGGCTGACGCATAGCGTCTGCCGTCGGCAGATCGAGCGTTCCCGGCCACCCCCCGCGAAGGATCGCTTCAATGAGGTCCTCTTCAGACCAGTGACTCCGGCCCGTAGGCACGCGACCGTCCAGAAGGCCAGACAAGGACACCTCGACGCTGGAGACACCGCTCTCAGCCAAGGTCATCGGCCACATTCTCAGCCGCGTGATGCGCCCGGTGCCGCTGTGGGACACCGCGTCGTCGCGCGGCGTCGCCGAACCCGTCAATAGGAACTGCCCAGGCCCCGGATGGCGATCGACCGCCATCCGCACCGCGTCCCACAGCCCGGGGGCGTCCTGCCATTCGTCGACGAGGACGGGGCGCTCACCCTCAAGCAACGAGAACGGATCCGATTGGGCGATCCGGCGCGTCATGTAGTTGCCCGATGGATCGGCCACCCACACCGCCGAATTGGCATGGGCCATGCCCGTCCACGTTTTCCCACACCATTTCGGCCCCTCGAGGACGACGGCGCCAGCCCCACGAAGAGCGCTCGCGACGGCGTCGTCGACGAGCCTCGGCCGATAGCTTCCCGGGACTTCCACGTGACCCTCCCTGTTCCAGTTCCCGTTTTCCTGGAAGTCTAACTCCCGTTTTCCAGGAAGTCTAACTCCCGTTTTCCTGGAGTTAGACTTCCGGTTTTCCCGGAATCACGACAACGCGACACCGGGACGACGTCGAGCACGACACCAGAGGGGATGAACGTGCGACGATCACCCCCGCCACTTCCCAGGTCTCCGCGAGTTGACATCCTGCCAACGGAAATCCCCATTACAACAGTGAACAATTGGCACGTCACAAGTAGTAGTCTTTTTCTATCCCCAGGCTGGGGCCGGCGACGCCGGCCACCTCCCCCGCTTCGAACCGCGAGGCGGCCGATCAACGGCGGCCGACCCCACGGGACTGACCTCCGCTGCCCGTCATGCCACGCGGAGAGAGGAGACGAAGAATGCTGCCTTACGAGACCATCATCAGCGCACGCTGGTATGACTATGTGCCCCTCGTCATCTACTTCACCCTCGTGCTGGGGATCGGGTTCATGGCCCGCCGCAAGGTCTCCAACGCTCTCGACTTCTTGCTCTCGGGGCGGTCGTTGCCGGCCTGGATCACCGGGTTGGCGTTCATCTCGGCCAACCTCGGGGCGGTCGAGATCATGGGGATGTCGGCCACCGGCGCCCAATATGGGTTGCCGACGGCGCACTATTTCTGGGTCGGCGCGATCCCGGCCATGCTCTTCCTCGGCGTCGTCATGATGCCTTTCTATTACGGCTCCAAGGTGCGTTCGGTGCCGGAGTTCATGCTCAAGCGCTTCGGTGTCACCGCCCACCTCGTCAACTCGATCTCCTTCGCCTGCGCCCAGTTGCTCATCGCCGGCGTCAACCTCTACCTGCTGGGCTCGATCGTCAACGCCATGCTGGGCTGGCCGATGTGGGTCGCCCTCATCGTCGCCGCCGCGATTGTGTTGTCTTACATCACGCTGGGCGGGCTCTCAGCCGCGATCTACAACGAGGTGCTCCAGTTCTTCGTCATCGTCGCCGGGCTGTTGCCGCTCACCCTCATCGGCATGCACCGGATCGGCGGTTGGCAAGGGCTCGTCGATCGGGTCTCCGCCTCGCCCTGCGCGCCCGGGCAGACCTACGGCTGCGGCGCCGAGCAGATGTCGAGCTGGCCCGGGCAAGCCCTCTCCGGCTTCGGCTCCCCGGTGCTCTCCGTCATCGGCATCGTCTTCGGGCTCGGCTTCGTCCTCTCCTTCGGGTATTGGACGACGAACTTCGTCGAAGTGCAGCGCGCCATGGCGTCGAACTCGATCCGCTCGGCCCGTCTCACCCCGATCATCGGATCGTTCCCCAAGATGTTCATCCCGTTCATCGTCATCATCCCCGGCATGATCGCCGCCGTCCTCGTGCCGGAGATCATCGCCTTCAAAGCCGGATCGGGCGACACCTCGATCACCTGGAACCAATCATTGCTGTATTTGATGCGGGACGTCCTGCCCAACGGCCTGCTCGGCCTGGCGGTGACGGGCCTGCTGGCCGCCTTCATGGCTGGCATGGCGGCCAACATCTCCGCGTTCAACACCGTCATCACCTACGACATCTGGGAACGCTACATCCAGAAGAACAAGAGTGACGGTTATTACCTCAAGCTCGGGCGGATCGCGACGATCGCGGCGACCGTCATCGCCATCTTCACCGCCGCCATCGCCGGGCAGTTCGACAACCTCATGGATTATCTCCAGACGTTGTTCGGCTTCTTCAACGCACCGTTGTTCGCCACCTTCCTGCTCGGCATGTTGTGGAAGCGGATGACACCGACGGCCGGTTGGGTCGGCCTCGTCTTCGGCACCCTCTCCGCCGTCGCCGTGTTCGTCTGCAACGAGACCGGCGTCATCAACCTGCCCGGGCAAGGCGGTGCCTTCGTCGCGGCGGGCGCGGCCTTCGTCGTCGACATCGTGCTGTCCGTCATCGTCACCCAGTTCACGACACCACGCAAGGAGGAGGAGTTGGTCGGCTTCGTCTACTCGCTCACCCCCAAGGAACGCCGTCAAGATCACGACGGGCGCACCTACCCGTGGTATCGCCGTCCGGTGCCGCTGGCCGGCGTCTCCCTCGCCATGGTCATCGTCCTCAACATCATCTTCGCGTGAGCCGACATTAAGAAGGATTCATCATGAGTGTCTCGTCATCGAACCCCACACCTCGCCCCACGCCGTCCGACACCACATCGGGCATCCCCGCCGAGTCCACGGGTGTCACACCCGAAGGCATGACGACCCCGACCGGTTCGGCCCCTTCTCTTATTCCCAACTCCGGCGGCGAACCGGACGTCGCTTCGAACAGCCAACCCGACGCCATCTCTGTTGGCGGCCCCGATGTCGTCTCGACGACCTCGCCGGAGGGCGCCACTCCGCCCAGCGCCGCTGAATCACCCTTGGAGACCACCTCGTCGACCCCCGTCCTCACCGTCTCGACGACCGCCGAAGAGGATCAAGAGGCGCACGACCACGGCACCGCCTTCGACATCCGTACCTTCATCTCCGTCGCGCTCGGGCTCATCGGTGTGTTCCTCGTCGTCTGCGGACTCGTCTTCGACCCGGAATACAACAAGACGGGGAATATCAACGCCAACCTCATCACCGGGATCGCGCTCATCGTCGTCTCGATCATCTTCATCGTCTGGGCGAAGATCGCACCCTTGGCCCCGCCAGCCGACGTGACGACGGACGCGCCCACCGTCGGATCGACGGGGAACACACCTAGCTGAACGTCGCGCTTGGGAGCAGGCGAGCTTCGAACGCATGTCGCTGATCGATCACGGAGCCGACCGAGGAAGCCTGTCGGCACCTCGCTGAGGTGCGCTCCCCGCGTGGGTGATGCCGTAACCCAACCAGGCGGCGCCGGCGAAGGAGACGATTCCGAGCACGACGGAGGCGGCCGCCAGGCTGGCCAGTGTCGTGATGGCGGAGAGCGCGAGCGGGCCGAGTGTGCCGCCCAAGTCGCCCATGAGGCGCCATCCGGCGAGGAAGTGGGGCCGACCGGCGGCGGGCGAGGCGTCGGAGCCTAGTGTCATGATGATGCCCGAACCGATGCCGTTGCCGAGCCCGAGGAGGATCGCGACGAGGGCGACAGTGACGGTGGTGTGCGCGAAAGCTAGCGCGATGAGGCCGCCGCCGAGGACGATCATCGACGGGGTCGCGACCCAGAAGCGCCCGAAGCGGTCCATGATCGAGCCGCCGACGAAGAAGAGGCTCATGTCGACCGCCATCGAGAGCGCGAAGATGAGCGAGGTGGCCGACGGGGTCATCCCGATCGACTCGCACCACAGCGGCAGGATCGTCTGGCGGACAGCGCGGACGAGGGCGAGGGCGAGGACTCCGGTGCCGAGTAGCGCGAAGATCCGCGCGTGATCGCGCAGCACCGCGCCGAGACGGGGCGCGCCCTCCGGTGTGCGACGGCGCTCGCGGACGTCGGCGGGAAGGTCGGGCAGCAGGGCTGTCACCCCGGCGGCGACGAGGCACATGACGGCGGCGAAGGCGTAGGCGGCGGTCAGCCCGGCGAGAGCGATGATGGCGGAGCCGGCCAAGGGGCCGATGAAGAAGCCGATCCGGTGGATGCCGCCGAGCGTCGAAAGCGCCCGGGCGCGGAACCGTACCGGCGCCGCCTCGGTGATATAGGTGTGGCGAGCCAAACCGAAGACAGCCCCGGAGATGCCGATGGCGAAGACGGCGACGCACAGCACCGGCAAGGAGAAGGCGCTGAACGCGACCGTCATGAAGACGGCGTCCCACAGGCAAGCGGCGATGATAGCGCGCTTTTCCCCTAGCCGGGTGGCGATCCAGCTGGCCGGCAGGTCGCTCAGCAACTGGGCGATCGCCGTCAGCCCGGCGATGAGGGCGGAGAGCCCGACGGACGCCCCGAGCGCGAGGGCTGACAAGGCGATGAGCGGGGTGACGGCGCCGAACCCGATCGAGGCGAGGAAGGGCGGCCCGTAGGCGGCGATGGCGAAACGGCGCCAACCACCGGCCGGCGCATCCTCCGTCATCGTGGCTCCCCGTTCGCTTTCATCGTGCAAAGACTACTGATACGTGGAAAGCGTGGGCGCGCCGTCCCGGTTTCCCGGGAGGCGCGCCCGCGTTTGGTTCGCCGTGTGATCGTCGGCGATCGAGGCGATCAGTGGGCGGTGTAGCCCCCGTCGACGACGAACTGGGTGCCCGAGGTGAAGCTCGACCGATCCGACAACAGGAAGACAACGGATTCAGCGACTTCCGCGTCGGTGCCGAAACGGCCTTGGGCGTGGCGGTCCATGAGGGCCTTGCGGCTGTTGTCGTCCATGTTCTTGAGCAGGGGGGTGTCGATGTAGCCGGGGTGGATCGAGTTGATGCGAATGTTCTGATGGGCGTAGCCGATGGCGGCGGCCTGCGTCATCCCGGTGAGGGCGTGCTTCGCGGCGACGTAGGGGACAGCCGTGCCCGTGCCGACGAGGCCGAGGATCGACGAGGTGTTGACGATGGCGCCGCCGCCGGCCTTGAGCATCTCCGGGATCTCGTAATACATCCCATAGAAGACAGAGTTCAAGTTGACGTCGATGGTGCGCCGGTAGCTGTCGATGTCGATGTCGGCGAGCAGACCGGCCGGGCCGCCGATTCCGGCGTTGTTGAAGGCGAGGTCGAGTTTGCCGTAGGTCGAGACGGTGAAGTCGACGGCCGCTTTGACCTGGACTTGATCGGCGACATCGGCGACGAACGGCGCCGCTTCGCCACCGTTGGCGATGATCCGATCGGCCAGCGCCTGGGCGGTTTTCTTGTTGAGGTCGACGAGGACGACCTGGGCGCCGTCGGCGGCCAACCGGATGGCCGTCTCCTCGCCGATGCCGGAGGCCGCGCCGGTGATGAACGCGACCTTGCCCTTGAACTCTTTCGTCTTTTCGGACGTCTTGGGCTTCGTGTGTGTTTTCGTGGTCATGGTGTTCTCCTGAAAGAAGGGCCAGGGCGGGCCTGCGCGCTCGTCGGCGGTGGATTCGCGTCGCGCTCGTCGCGTTCGTTCGGCGCTTGGGCGCCCTGGTGGGGGTGGGTCAGTGGGAGGTGTAGCCGCCGTCGACGGTGAACTGGGTGCCTGAGGTGAAACTGGAGCGATCCGAGAGGAGGAACAGCACCGCCTCGGCGACCTCGTCGTCGGTGCCGAATCGGCCTTGGGCGTGCCGGTTCATGAGCTCCTCGCGCGAGGCCTCGTCGAGGGCCCCGATGAGCGCCGTTTCGATGACGCCCGGGTGGATTGAGTTGACGCGGATGTTCTGGTGCGCGTAACCGATGGCGGCCGCCTTCGTCAGGCCGGTGACGCCGTGCTTGGCGGTGACATAGGGCACCGAGGTGGCGGTGCCGATGAGCCCGTAGATCGACGAGGTGTTGACGATCGAGCCGCCGCCCGCCTTGATCATGTGGGGGATCTCGTAAAACATGCAGTAGAACACCGAATTCATGTCGACGTCGATGGTGCGCCGATAGCCGGCGATGTCGATGTCGGCGAGCAGCCCGTTCGGCCCGCCAATGCCGGCGTTGTTGAACGCCAGATCGAGCTTGCCGTAGGTGTAGACGGCGAAGTCGACGGCGGCTTTCACCTGGACGGAGTCGGCCACGTCGGCGACGAACGGCGTCGCCTCCCCGCCGGCAGCGGCGATCTCATCGGCCACCGCGTTGGCGCCGCTTTGGACGACGTCGACGCAGAGAACCTGGGCTCCCTCTTCGGCCAGCCGCAATGCTGTCGTCTTCCCGATCCCGGAGCCGGCTCCGGTGACAAGCGCGGTCTTGCCCGCGAAATCCTCATAAATGGACATATCTCTCCTTCGAGTGGGGGATCACAACGCATCGTCATGGTTGGCGTCGGCCTTCACGCTGGCGCGGAGAGGTGGACGGTGACGCCCCGACGGCGGACTCGCGAGCCCTCTCGTCGACGATGACGCTGTGCCGTTGCACATAGTTTAACGCGATAGTGCGGTTGCCGCATAGAGCCCGACGAGACTCGCGCTCGGCGTCTACCCGCAACAATTCATCCCCAATTACGGGGTCCAGGTCAGCGTCGCCCCCACGAAGGCAGGGCAGCGTGTGGCCGACTCGGCTTATCTCACTGGACCCATCCCTCTCCTCCTCGAAGACACCCTCGCCTGGGCCCACCGGGCGACCCGGCACCCCCTCGTCGAAGATCCCATCACCGGCGATGTCCGCACCGGCGACGAATTCCCACCAGTCGCGCTCCGCGAGCTCATCGCCAACGCTCTCATCCACCGCGATTACGGGCCTTGGGCACTCAGCACCCCCGTCAGCGTCGTCATCAACAGCGACCAACTCATCATCACCAACCCCGGCGGTCTCTACGGTGTCCGCGTCGACGCCCTCGGCCACACCGCTTCTCACTTACGCAACGCCCGGCTCACCGACATCCTTCAATCCGTCCGCCTACCCGGCGGCGGACGCGTCGTCGAGCGTCTCGGCAGCGGCATCCCCACCGCTCAAGCCGCCCTCCGCTCCGCCGGTTTGCCGCCCATTCGGTTCCATGACCTCGGTGTCCGGTTCGTCGCGCGGATCAGTTCGACCCCCATGCCCTCGAGGACCGGCACGGAGGCAGACGTCTCACTCCACTCGCCAAGCACTGATCCGGGCGCTGGCGCCGCACGGTCATCAGCATTCTCCACCTCGCCGGACCGTCGACAATTTCAATTGCAATTTCTACGAAGCTCCTCGCCGTCACCAGAACAAAAACGGACGATCCCCTCCGACTCCGAGCACTCCTCGACGGAAGAACGTGTCCTCGCCGCTCTCACCGATCAGCCCCGATCCACCCGCGAGATCGCCGAGGCGGCCGGCCTCACCCTTCGCCAAACGACCTACTCTCTCGGAAAACTGATCGACGAAGGACGCGCGGTCAAGCAACCGCGCGATGGACGTAGTTTTCAGTACCGAATCGCCCCCACAGCGACAAACCAGTTTTCCCTAGAGGATGGTGACAATGAACCTCACGAGCCATGACCCACAGAACTCTCATCAACGCGGGGAGTTCCCCGTGCCTAACACGGAGCACCATCGATCTCGCCGCCGCATGATCAGCAGCCTCCGCGAGGCGATCGCCGCCACCCCGGAGGATCTCATGGCTTCATGGCGGGAAGAATCGCAGGCCTGGGAGCACGCTTCGTGGATCGATGGCGACCTAGGAGTGATCCACCCCTCGGGTTTGCCCCATAGAGTAGCATTGAAGGTATGAAACTGAGTGTCAGCATCCCCGAGGCCGATGTGGCGTTCATCGACTCATACTCCCAGTCAACGGGCCTGCCGACGCGATCGGCTGTCATCCAAGAGGCCGTCCACGCCCTTCGTGACCAGTCGCTAGCAGATGAATACGAAGCGGCCTGGGACGAATGGGACGACGGCCCCCTCTGGGAGATCGTGCTCACCGATGGGCTGGACGACTGATGCGACGAGGGGAAATATGGCTGGTTGACCTCGAACCGGTACGCGGCAGCGAAGCGAATAAGACACGTCCCGTCATCATCGTCAGCAACGACGGCGCCAATATTCGCGCCTCATCACTCGGGCGAGGAGTGATCACCGTCGTACCCATCACAAGCAACACTTCCAAGATTTACTCGTTCCAGATGCTCATCCCACAAAGCAGCGAGACGAACATCGCGGTCCCTTCGAAAGCACAAGCCGAGCAGCTGAGATCAGTCGACTATCAGCGATTCATCCGTCGTATCGGACGACTCTCTTCAACTCAGATCGACGAGCTAGACGAGCGCTTGAAACTACATCTCGCCCTGTGAGCAGACACGACCAAACAAGTCTGCCGGCCCTTCGCACTCACCACAACCGTCGCAGCCCGGGTGCGTCGTCGAAAGCATGGTCGAGGCTGACGAGCGTGGCGCCCTCGATGAGCGCTTGCGCCGCTAGCATCCGATCGAACGGATCGCGATGATCCCAGTCGAGTTGGCCCGCGACGACGGCGTGACGCTCGTCGAGCGGCAGAGAGACGAACCCTATCCGCGAGAGCAGGCCGGGAAAGTCCGCCACAAGCGGCCCGGCCTCGGGGAGTTTGCCGAGGCGTTCCTTGAGGCTCAGCTCCCACGCGACGATCGCCGACACGAAAACCTCGTTATCGGGATCCGTGATGACGAGCCGAGCAGTGGCGCTCAGCTCCGCCGGCGCCTGAACTGCCCACAGCAAGGTGTGCGTATCGAGATGGAGCTTCACGCGAGGCCCATGTCGACGAGTTCGGCCTCCGTGTAGATCGGGCCCAACAGCGCCTCCCGATGGGAAGGCCCGCTCCACGGCATGATCCCCAACGGCCGCGGCGCCTTGTCAGGAATCGGAACAAGCTTGACGACCGGCTTGCCATGACGCGCGATCACGACATCACCACCGTTCTCCGCCGCCGAGACCAGGCGCGAGAGCTGAGCCTTGGCGTCTTGAATGTTCAGCGTCAACGTCATAGGAAAACAGTACCAGACCAGCTGGACCATATTTCTTCCTCGTACAGAGCACGTTCTCCCCCGAGGCGTCCTTAATGAGAAAATCCGGCCCTGATATTCTCATTAAGCCCACCAAGGAGGCGAAAAACATGAGCACCTGGCCCAGCGTCGACTACGAGGAGTCAACCTGGCTCTCCGCCGAACCCGGCATGTCGCGCAATCAACGACGACGGGCTCTTGGCGTTTACCGATCGACTATCACACCCGCCATCGCCAAGGCGCCGGTGGAACTTGATCCGTCTCTCGAGGAACAGGTCGCAGACGCAGAGTCATCGATCGCAGCATTCGACGCCTCAAGCCTGCGGTCGCTGCCCTTCGCCGCCATCCTTTTGCGCAGCGAATCGGCCTCTTCCTCCCAGATCGAGCAGTTGACCGCGTCCGCACGACGCCTCTCCCTCGCCATGCTCGGCGACTCCAGCTCTGCCAATGCGACACTCATCGCGCGCAACGTTCGAGCCCTCACGGAGGCGACGCGTGTCGAATCCGACATCGATCTTGACGAGGTCTTGGCGATTCATCAGCGCATCATGGAACAGTATGACCCCGAGAACGCCGGCGCGCTCAGACCCGTGCAGGTCTGGGTCGGAGGCGCCTCGCCTGTCGTCGCCCGCTACGTCGCCCCGAAACCCGAGCTTGTCCCTGATGCCATGAGCGACCTTGTCCATTTCATCCGCCGGGGCGATGTCTCACCGCTGACCCACGCCGCTATCGCCCATGCCCAGTTCGAGACGATCCACCCCTTCACCGACGGGAACGGGCGGACAGGCCGTGCGCTCGTCACCGTCATGCTTCGCCGTTCCGGACTCGCCCCGCATGTGCCGATCCCCTTGTCCGCCGGCCTCCTCACGAACACAGACACGTATTTCGCCGCGCTAGAGGCGTATCGAGACGGCGACCCATCCCAGATCATCACCCGCTTCATCGACGCCACCCACGCCGCGCTTGATAACGCCACCCGGCTCCGCGACGACATCGAGCAGGCCCGCCAGGCGATCCTTGAGACCGTGACGCGCCGCAGCGCGGCACTGGTCGAACTCACCGACCTGAGCGTCGCCGAAGGGGCTTTCACCGCCCGCAGCCTCGCCGACGCCGGAATCGCGCTTCCCACCGCCTACCGAATCATCGAGCGACTCCTCGCCGCCGGGCTCCTCCGCGAAGAACGCAAACTTCACGGCAGCCAAGTCTGGAGCGTCCCCGCCGTCTTTCGCGCCCTCGACGCCTTCGCCCAGCGAGCGGGCCGCCGAAGCTGGCAGTGAGGCGCTCACCCGCCACCCGGTCAGAGGCTCCGGATCCGAATGTCGAGGCCGTCAGACAACAACGTCATATCGTCGACGTCTCCGGTCAGCATGAGCGAGGGACGGTGGATCTCGGCGGTGGGGGCCGTCATGCCAGTTCGCGGACCCTCTCCTCGATCTCGGCGTCGCTGATGGGATCATGGAGGGCGCTCATCTCGTCGACAAGCTGGGCGAGATTGTCTCGCTCGACTTGCCGACGCAAGGCGGTGGAGGCGTAAGCGGAGAAGCTTCCATCCGGCAGGAGAGACTCGCACGACTCGTCATGATCCGTCGGGATCGTGACCGACTTCTTCGCGCGCTCCGGGGAACCTGTCATGGCATCACCCAATAAAGAAGAAGGCCGGCCCTGACCTGCAGAAGCAGGCGGGCCGGGCATAGTTTTTTGAAGGTACCTGAACCTAATCCAGCCGAGCAAAGAAATCTCATATAGTGGACGGCATATTCTGGCTATTGGTTACTTGAATTGGCTTGTGGAAGCCAGTTTCATGGGGGGGGTCACAGCCGAGAGACGGAGCGAGGCAATCGCTGACTAGCTTTATGAGGAGTTTCATGAGTGCCGTTTATAGCCTCATTCACGAGGAAGTCGACCATGCTCTCACCCACGAGGACGATCCGCTGCCACCGCAGGTCACCGTCACTCGACCGAATAAAGCTGCTGACTCGTCGAACTCACCACAACCGCCGCAGCCCAGGTGCGCCGTCGAAAGCATGGTCGAGGCTGACGAGCGTGGCGCCCTCGATCAGCGGTTGCGCCTCTAGCATCCGACTGGACCATCTTTCTTCCCCGCGCAGGGCCCCCTCTTAATGAGAAAATCCGGCCCCGATATTCTCATTAAGCCCATCAGGAGCAGCCAACGACCGTCGTCGGCGGCATCCCATATGGCGGTCCTCCAGCCAGGGCTGCCCGATCCACGGGTGCACCACGAGACGATCCCAGGAAAGTGTTTCGTATATTTACCTACCCTTGACCTATGACAAATTCCTAGCCGAGACTCGGTCGCTCAACCCGCACGAGCTCAAGATTTAAAATACACCTGATGTATGATACTCATCATGTATGATACATCCGTTGGTGGTTACTTCTTCGGTCGCAGTGATTTCATCGCCAGGCTCCACGGGCATCTCGACGCGGTGACCCGCTCGGGCCGTGGGCGGATCGTCTCCGTGCGGGGGCGTCGTCAGATCGGCAAGTCGACCGTCGTCGAGCGCTTCGTCGAGGGGAGCGACGTCCCCTACCTTTTCTTCACGGGGCTCCGCGACGGGAGCGTTCCTCAGCAACTGCGGAACGCCCAAGCCTCCGTCGTCGAGTCGAAGTGGCCGTGGGCCGAGACTGAGTTGTTGGCCCAGACGGCGTCTTCGTGGCAAGAGTGGTGGTCTCGGCTGGCCATCCCCGCCCGGCAGGGCCCGGGGATCGTCGTCATGGATGAGTTCCCGTGGCTTTTGGGCTCCGACCGGACACTCGAGAGCGAGCTTCAGGTCGTCTGGGATCGACTCCTTGAGAAGCTGCCCATCCTCATGATCGTCATCGGCTCCGACGTCTCCATGATGGCTCGACTCGAGGAGCACGACCGCCCTCTTTATGGACGCTTGCGTACTCTCGTGTTGGACGCGCTCACCCCGGCCGACCTCGCCGACGCCCTGCCGCACCTGTCCGCGACTGAGATCTTTGACGCCGCCCTCGTCACCGGGGGCTATCCCCGCCTCGTCACCGATATGGCCCGCGCAGGCGTGCCCGTCGACCGCTACGTCGTCACCGAGTTGGCCGACCCCTACAGCCCGCTCGCGACGACGGCGCGCTTCACCTTGGACGCGGAGTTTCCCGAGCCGACGATCGCCGCCCGCGTTCTCGGGGCCATCGGCGCCGACGACACCGCGCATCCCGGCTTCAACGACGTTCTCTCCACCATCGCCGACCCACAAGATCGAAAGAAGACGGAAACTGGGATCACCCGCGCCATCGACCTCCTCATGAACCAGAAACGTCTCATCGAATTGGAGACGCCCGCATGGGCTCCGCCGCGCGGCAAACTGCGCCGTTATCGCATCACCGACCCGTATCTGCGCTTCTGGTTCCGTTATCTCGACCGCAACCACGACCGCATCGCCCGGGGACGCTCCGACCTCGCCATCGACGCGTTCACGAGGGATTGGCCGGCCTGGCGCGGCCGTAGCGTCGAGCCGCTCGTTCGGGCGTCCTTCCTGAGGCTCGCCACTCATGATGATCGCCTCGCCGATGTGGAGACCGTTCTGCCCTGGTGGACCCGTGACGGGCAGATCGAGATCGACGTCGTCGCCGCCACAGCGCAACGGACCGCCGTCGTCGGCAGCATCAAGTGGCGCTCCACGAGCCCGATCACCGAACGCGACATGCGAGCGCTCCGCCTCGCCGGAGCCTCCGTCCCCCGAGCCCAAGACGCCTCTTATGCCGCCATCAGCCCCCATGGAGACAAACCAGCCGGGGCCGACCTCGCCTTCGGCGCCGACGACCTCCTCGGCGCTTGGCGATTGTGAGCGCCCCAGAAACCAGCAGTGCATGAAACACGGGGAGGTTGCCCAGACGAGGCGATCCCGAGAAAGTGTTTCGTATATTTAGATACCCTTGACCTATGACAAATTCCCATCGGAGGCGCGGCCGCCCACCCCGGCAGGCCGTCTTCGACCAGTTCGCCGCCGCCATGGGCGACCTGGCACGACACGGCGGCCTCCCACCGCTTGAGCAGGCGCGCCCCTTGTGGGACGACTTGTGGCACATGGATGTGCACCACTCGACCGCCATCGAGGGGAACACCCTCGTTCTGCGCGAGGTCGAGGCTCTCCTGGACGAGGGCAGAGCTGTCGGGGCAAAAGAGCTCAAGGACTACATGGAAGTCCTCGGCTACGGTGAAGCGGCAGCGTGGGTGTACGCGCAAGCCGGCGACTCGAGGGATTGGAACCACGACGACATCGTCACCCTCACCGAGGTTCGCGAGATCCACCGACGAGCGATGACGCACGTGTGGGACGTCGCCCCGCACCCCGCCGCAGGCGCCGACGAAGCCCCCGGGAGTTTCCGCCAGCATGAGATCCTTGCTTTCCCCGGAGGGATGAAACCGCCGACGTATCCGCTCGTCCCAGCGCTCCTGAGCGGATGGGTCGACCAGGTCAACCATGTCGGCTCCGATCTCCGAGAAGGGAAAGCGCCGATCGCCGAGGGACCCCGACTCATCGCGGGCTGCCACGCCGCCTTCGAACGCATCCATCCCTTCCTCGACGGCAACGGGCGAACCGGTCGCCTCCTCCTCAACCTCATCCTGGTGCGCCTCGGCTGGCCGCCCATCGTCATCCTCAAAACACAGAGACGGCGTTACCTCTCCGCCCTCATCAAAGCTGACGACAACGACGTCGATCCGCTGGCCGAGATCATCGCCCGCGCCGCCAACGCCTCGCTCAACGCGCTCCTGCCAACTCTGGCGGGAGGCGACGACCTCGTGCCCCTCTCCGCGCTCGCCAACGACGAAATCACGCTGCCCGCCCTCCGGCAAGCAGCCAGCCGCGGACGACTGGAGGCCTCGCTCGACCAACACGGGCACTGGCGCTCCACTCAGCAGGCTGTGGCGCACTACCTCTCCAGCAGATACAACCGAAGCCGAAACGGTGAGGGAGGATCAGGCGGCAGTGGCAGCCGCACGTGACTGGATCGTCTCTATTTTGCTGGATAGAATCTCTCTATTCTGCTGGTTGGATTTCTTCTATTTTGCTGGTTATCTAGCCTGACAAGGGTGAATATGAAGGCCGAAGGAGGCGATCATGGAGTACCGCCCACGCGTGGCTGACGCCGATCTCTCCGCACGGCTGCGGCGCAGCGGAGCCGTGCTTGTCGAAGGCGCTAAGGGCTGTGGAAAGACGTGGCTGGCGAGCCAGGCGGCAGCCAGCACCGTCCGTGTCGACGTCGATCCGAACGTCGAGGCTTTCATGGAAGTCGATCCAGATCGCCTCCTTCTGGGCGAGACGCCGCGCCTCATCGACGAGTGGCAGATGCAACCGCGCCTGTGGAACCACATCCGCCGCGCAATTGACGACCGGGGGCTCCCCGGTCAGTTCATCCTCACCGGGTCGGCGACGCCCGACGACGATGTCCGACGCCATTCCGGCGCCGGCCGTTTCTCCGTGATGCGGCTCCGCCCGATGTCGCTGTGGGAATCCGGGCACTCAACCGGCGAGATCAGCCTTGAGGGGATCCGACGCGGAGAACCCATCCCCACCTCCAGCGATACGGGCGCCGATCTCGAGACCCTGGCTGAACTGGTGATCCGTGGGGGATGGCCCTCGACGCTCGGTTGGCCATTGGAAGACGCCGGCGAGTACGTTCGTGACTATCTCGACCTCCTCGTCAACGTTGACATCAATCGAGTCTCTGACGCCAAACGCGACCCCAGCCGCGTTCGACGTCTCCTCTCCTCCATTGCACGCAATACAGCGACGGAGGTGAGCATCTCTACCCTCACGCGAGACACGGGCGGCGACGGCGACCCGCTCAACCGCGAGACCGCCGCCGCCTACCTCGACGCGCTCGAACTGCTTATGGTGACGGATAACCAACCAGCCTGGTCAACAGCTCTGCGAGATTCAGCCACCTTGCGAAAGTCACCTAAGCGTCACCTAGTCGACCCTTCATTGGCGGCCGCCGCCCTCGGAGCAACAAAAGAATCCCTCTTACGAGAGCCGAAAACACTCGGAACCCTTTTCGAATCCCTCGTCATCCGCGACCTGCGCGTCTATGCAGCAGCTCACCGAGGCGAGGTGTTTCATTATCGTGACTCAGCAGATCGGGAAATCGACGCGATCATTGCTTACCCAGACGGGTGGATTGCTTGCGAGATCAAACTTGGAGTCGGAGCAGCTGAGAAAGCAGCTGAGAATTTGAAGCAGGTCGCCTCAACGATCGACTCGCAGACCGTTGGCGAGCCTGATGCCAGGCTAGTTATCACCGGAACCGGGCCGAACTATCGCCGATCCGACAGAGTAGTTGTGTTATCAATCGCAACGATGAAGCATTAGAACGAAAATTAACTAATTTATTTGCAAGCCGATCTTTGGCCCAATGCTTCAAAAAAATGAGTTGCATCGCCCACGTACACATCGGTAAAAGTGAAGAGGCGACCTCGAACATCTATCGGGAAAAAGCATTTGATAGAGATCGAATCTTATTTAAAGCACGTACTCCTCCCCACACCCAAAATGGACTTCCCTTTCCTCCGTTGAGTCCCCCATGAGTAAACTCGCTAACAGCAAAAGATACAGTCCTGTCTCCAAGTTCGCGGTCGTCAACATTGATCGTAATAACAGGACCATCTCCTCCACTAACGGAATCGAGTTTGAAATTATAATCACCATCGCCACTGACCCGAGACCAAGAATCACCAACTTTTTTAGTCAAGAAAACAGAATTCATTGTGCGCTCAAGTTCTCCGATAGAGCGAGTAGTGTTAAACTTCTTGACTTTAAGAGCCATTATCCCTGGAATGGCGATGCACGGACCGAGCACTAAAAAGAATAATCCTATTCCGGCGTAGCCAACTTCACCCTCTGTCGCACCTGCTATTAAAAAACCTATGCAAACCACCCAATACAGAATTTTAAAGGGAGAACCAAATAATATTTTACCCATAATAGCACTACTCCATTGTTTAGTTACTGATTGACTCTTGGAGGGAATTTCCCGAAGTCCGATAGCCGTATGACCATACTTTAATGAATTCTTCCAGTTCTGCTTCTGCCAAATTCAGAGAACGTATTGCGCTGCGCGAAAAGTCGTCGTCGAGATTTCGAAGATTGCAAATAGCAGAATTGATTTTATCAAGAACAACCACGACCATGCACTCAATTTTAGATAATTCGGATTGCATGTAGCGTATTTCATATATGAAATATTGAAAATCATGCATCTTTGGAGCTTTCCCAAGTCATAATATTTATCTTGTCAATGTATTCAAGCGCCATCTCAAGCGAAGCCTTCGCCGTTTCTAGTGCTCGCACACCTTGAACGATATCCTGAACTATTGACAGCTCTATCTGATCATCTCCATTGAATAGAGCTACTGTTTTTGTCTCCACATCGCGTGATGGAGGGATACTAGATCTACATTGGTCAAGTGCTTGATTTGCATCAGACTTAGCCATATTTCTTAGTCTGAGGACTCTCTGATCGACCACCCATCCCATCGATCATTACTTCTTAGCGTCTTGAATAAATTGATCGATAGTCGCTTGAAGTGTCAACAGTCCAGCAGCTGAATCTCGAACCTGCCTCTCGGCAACTTGAACTAAACGAACAGCATCCTCACCAGTCTTTGACCCTCTTACCACAGCCGAAAGCTGCCCCCCGTCATCTCTCAAAGTATCTGCACAAACAATCGTTAATCTCTCCACCGTTTCTGATGCATTACCTATGCGAGTAGCGGCAAGAACAACATCTTCAATTGCGGTCATTTTCTACTCCTCAAATCATTTGGACAACATCTAGGGCTGCGGAGGCTTGAACAAGACCAGACCGCGAGTTCTTCAACCCCGTCTCTGCCCGTTCCAATGACATTAACATTTGCCTATCCCATCCCCTGGAACTACCACTCAGTGCCGATTGAACCAATTGAATTGAATCTCGATTAGATCTTAGAAAATCATCAATTAGACTGATTTGATCATTTATCGATCTTTGCAATGACCCAATCTGAGCAATCGTCTCCATTAATGACATAACACGGCCTCCGATTCAAAAAATAATTATTGGTTCGTTGTACTATTTTGTATATTCAGACATTTGATGCTGAATTCACTATATGGAATGAGCCGCTGGGGTTTCGTCATCTCTGATGTGTCCCATGCCAGAATTCTATTTTCTGGCGAATCCCAGTCCAATAATGCGTCCTGCATGAATAGCTTTGTTGATTGTTGGTCAAGTCTTGTTGCTATTCGTACATCGAAACAATTTTCTCCTCCATACCCAACCTGCTCTTTAAATGATGAATATTTCGACCACCATCCGATGAAATGAACTCCCGCGGAAGGGCCTATCTTTACTAGGTCCCTGAACTCGTTTGGAATATTTCTAAATCTATCCATTCCCAGAGCAACTATAATAATGTCACTACCGCAATCTCCTCCTTCACAGTCAGTCATCAGGCCGTGAATGCAGGGAATTGCGCTTAATAAATCAAAGTGTCTAACTTCACGAAAGTTACCAAATGACTCAATGGAAGTATTTTTGATATTCTTTATCTTCTTGGAGCTATCTTTTTCGAAATCAAATATATATAATTTTGCTGCACGTTTCTGCAAAGAAGCCATCGCAGCTATACTGAAAATTTCAGCCTGCTCACACGTTGATCCGACAATTGCGACGTTCCTGCCCATATCACGTCCAAATGAAACCTGCACGGAGCTTGTATCGACGTCAATTGTTGCTCCAAGCAAAATGCACGGTTCTCCGTTCTGCCTAATATTCAAAACTTGCGCCCTATCGCTATCCAGCGATCTTATGGCGTCACCTTTAAATACTCGAGGTGAAACAACGTAGTCTTTTGCCATATTCCACCACCGCGAACGTAAAGGTGACAAAACTTCCTCGTCGGCGAAGGCTATCGACGTTTTCATATTTGCCGACAACTCACCATAGTCTAGATTTACGATCGCTTCCCTTGCGCGCAACCGAGCCGCTGCATCATTTCTGTCGCCTAACGTTGCGCGGGATTCATTTAAGGAGTTCTTCAGCGCTAATCGAACAGGGATTTGAGCAAATAACCCTTCCCCACTAGAACCAATCAACGCCATATTTCCGCCAATCGTCTGGGACGCGAGGATGATGTGAATCCCAGATGCCCTGAATAACCTCATACCGCTGATTAATAGCTCAGCAATCTGATTCGACAATTTATCCTGATTTGAAAACATTAATTGGAATTCATCAATGATCAGAACTATCCTTGGCATCTCTTCATTAGGGTGGACCCTTCTGAACTGCTCTAAGTTCTGCACCCCACATTCCTTAAATTTCCTCATCCTTTCTCTATACACGTTGAACAAGAATGAGAGTACACTCAGTCCGAATTCCCTATCCGCCTCTAATCCAAGAACTCGCGCATGAGGAAGAAAAGAATTATTTTTTTCATCAAAATATGGCTGGAGGCTTACACCCTCCTTGAAATCGAGAAGATATAAGTTAACTTCTATCGGGGAATATCGTTGGCAAATACTATGGATTATGATCGATATCAAATTCGATTTACCTTGACCAACGGCACCGGTAATCAGAACATTATGTCTTTGATTTAGCTCATCTCCCAGTGTCACTTCGACTGTTTTCAAGCCATACTTCCCCAATGAAAAAGTGATTCCAGACGCAGAAGACGATCCCCAGATATCCGATATAGATTGTATTTCAGCAAACGATATTGGTTCCATCTTCACAGTCGTTTGAGTTTTAGCCACAGATTCACTGATCGCGATCAGTTCTTGGGACGAACTCGGCGTCCAACCAAAAATATCACTTTCATTTACCCGTTCAATGAAGGAATCCT
The DNA here is from genome assembly GCA_031262485.1 of Propionibacteriaceae bacterium. GTDB lineage: Bacteria > Actinomycetota > Actinomycetes > Propionibacteriales > Propionibacteriaceae > WQYJ01. The sequence continues at coordinate 60,266 of JAISHO010000005.1, read as the reverse complement.
TCACCACTAAATGGTCGCACAGCGCTAATAGGTAAGGATTCGCACCGAGAGGAATTGAATGAATAATGAAGGAGACCCCCATTTGGGGACCTGCTTTCATCAATATTCCTAATTGTGCTTGGGTCTCATCTGCAAGCATCGAAAAATCTGTTGCTACAACAACTATTTTATATCCTTCGACCGGGTAATTGATTTTTCCCCGAAAATCAACCAAAGTCTGCGCCGTTCCGCTAATCACATTACGCACAGATTGAACATGGTCACGAAGGCGACGTAACTCATACTTAAGATCATCCTCATCATTTAAGATGCGAAGAATTTTATCATGGTATGAATTTAATGCCGACAGTGGAGCAGCCATACCAGTTAAACCATCATCATACACAATGATCTCTAGTTGGCCAGGTGAGGTCAGTTCAAGCGAATTTTTTAAAATCGTTTGGACTAACTCGATTGACTTACTATCAACCAGTCCATCATCCACCCAAATATTGGAAAAGCCCAAGAAGGGAATTTTACTTGAGCCGACTTGGACAAACTGCGCTACACTCAACAAATCCCGCTGCATCTTTAATCATTCTTTAGCTGAAGAGGAATTTCTGGCAAATTGTTAATTTGCTTTTGTAGGCTTTCGACCTCTCTTCTGGCAGAGTTATATCTGACTTCTTGGTCAATATATTCTTTACGATAATTGATCTGTTTTGCGATATAGACGACGATACCAGCAATGATAATTATCGCGATAATTCCTGCAACAACCGAGGCAGAGAATAACCCTAGCGAAATCAATAATCCTACGACGCATACTATAATGGAGATTATCGGAATTTCTGGTTGCGGCCCTCCTGGTCCTTGTACACTTTCCGCTCTACCAAGACGTACCTTGAAATTACTGAATTTTTCAAGTTGTGCGATATTATAATCTAGATTCTCTATAATTCTCTTTTTTGAGCTATCGAAAATTGGCTTTCCTGAAAGTTCATTTCGGTATTGTGTATAAGAATTTAAGATATTTTTTAGATCTTGATACTTTCCCACTCTGCCCCCACATAAGTTGTACACATGCCGAGCTAAATCTACTTCTAATCCCTGTCGCAAATATGTTGGTATTTCATATTCGACACTCAGCCCTTGCACATCATCCTCATATGCAAGTTTTTCCATACCCAGCTCCTCGTAAACATCGGCTCTTCGCCAGAAGATATCCGCACGTTCACCAGGAGATGCTTTACTCAATGCCTTTTCGTAACTCGCGAGAGATCGCTTATAGAACTCATTGGGATCAATGTTCTTCTCATGCTTACCCATCATGTAATACGCTGTTCCACGAACCATTTGAACGTCAACAGCGTCCTCTACCTGATCATCGAGAACAAAGGCCTCATCAGCATCTTGCTTTGCAAGCTTCCACTCCTCATCCCTGATTCTTACCCAAGCAGACACCACAAAGGGCATGGCCGACTTCGGTGACTGCTCCTTTGCTTTACGCGCGGCAACTAAAGCAGCGCCAATATCGCCAACAAAATAATAGTTCCAAGCTCGAGTCGTCCAGTTGATTTCTGCTTCGGATACTGAACCAGATTGTTTAGCTCTTCGGAGCTCAACATCATATCTTTCTCTGCTGTCCTCATCCTTGAAGACTTGCAATGCCTTCTCAACCAGTTCAAGTTGTTGAAGAGTTTCCTCTCTTTGGGACCCTGGCCTCATTGCTCTGGACGATAACTGTGCTTTAAGCAATTTGAGTTTACTATTAATTGTCTCAAGCGATGAATCGGAATCTTCCGATAGAAGTTCGGTATAATAATCAACAAAATCAGTCATTATCAGTCCTTATGCGTGACATAATTTTTACAACGCGCCTCTGCTTTTTCAGGCCTTTTCAAATTAGGTTAATCTTCTTCGAGTCGCCATAATTGGAAAATATCCTGACATTTCCCCATGGTCATAATTTCGGCATGATCTATCCTAAATTTAGGTCATGATCTTGTTCTTTGACTCTCTTCACCAGTAAGTTACTAGAAATACCATGGAAGAAAGGGTTGCCCATAAAACAATAGGGAGCAATATACTAGTTTCCAAACACAACTATTTCAAAGTATAGCCAACATAGGAATCGCATTAATACAAAGATGAAAACTGTTCTCATTGGTTGAGATTGTTCTGTTGGAGTCTCTTCACAAAATCATTTTGACTAGGAGATACGCTTCTTCTCATACTACGAGAAAGGCGCGAAAGGGATGGCTACTATCGGGAATAGATATTTATTTTACCTTGTAATTTAGCATTCGGAGATTTTCGACTACCCCTCTAGCTCGCAAACCTTCACTCTAGGACGCTCCCTTTAGATGATCTGGGAATTGTATATTTCCGAGACTCTGTATATCGCTAGTACTTTCCTTGACTTCTTCATTCGTAAATATCAGATATTCGTTTCCCGGACTGCGTCTCCACATGGGTCGTAGATCCAATACTCTGTGAGGACCCCGACAGCACTCACTGATGAGCTAGGAGGATCGGCCATGGATGCTGCGTTCCGCCCACCTGCCCGACTACCGTCCACTGCCCTTGGGCTTGGACTTCGTGAGGACGTTCTCCTCGCACTTCGAGAGCATCCGGACACAGCTTCGGTTGTCGATCCTTATGTCTGTACGCGAGCCGGTGCGGCGCTGGACGCGTGGCGGCAGCATGGGCCGTTCGATGTCGTCGTCGTCTCGTCGAACAACCAGGGCCAGGATGGAATTTTGCTTGACACGACCCGTCGGGAGCCGGAGCTCTCGACGGGGGTGGGGCTCCTTCACCTGATTCCTGGCGGGCACTCCGCTCAACCCCCTTCCCCCGTAGTTGAGAGAGAGAGAGAGAGAGAGAGAGAGGAGTGACGAGATGCCTCCACAGACGACCCCGTTTGAGAGCAGCATTGCTGTCTCGACTTCTCCTCTCGCCTCGCACGACGGTGGGGCGTCGCCGGGCTTCGACTCCAACCACCCGTCAGCATCACCGCCGCGTGTGATCGCTGTGACGCGACAGACTCACGTCTGGGGTTCCGAGGCTCTTTTCGCTCTCGCGGCTCATAGTTGGTTCGGCGCCGACGTCATCGATCTTGAACCGGTGAACTCTCACGACGGGCCGCTCCTCCTGCTCTCCCCGACAAGCCCTCGGTGGGGCCAGCAGAATCACACGACGCTCGCACGATCCAGCGCCTTCGCTCGATACGCGGAGGAGACCTGGCGGTTGCTGGCGACGTTTGAACAGACCTGCGCGGACGCAGGGAACGCGAAGCCGATCGGGCACGCCCTCCAATGGCTCCGCCTGTGCTGCGTGCTCGGATTCCGGCCGACGGACATCCATAACGCCCTCAATAAAGGAGACAAGATCCCCGGGTTCGAGCCGATCGCCTGTGACCTTGTCAATCTCCCCCGCTCGCGTGACACGATCCAGAAGGTCCTCAACCGCACCCTTGTCATGGCGGAGGAGCTCTCAGTCATTCACCGCTGCTATCTCTCTGAGGCGACTGAGACGCGTCTCCAGCCAGGACCTGGATGGAACGCGTTGGGCCCATCGAAGCTTGATGCGAAGTCGACGCTGTGGGGATGGCCACCGACCCGGGCAGCGCGCTCCTTCCTTGAGGCGATGTTCAACTTCCTCGTCTACGAGGATCTCGACGAGCCCTGGGCCGCCTACTCCCAGAAGATCAGTGATAACGCCGGTGCGACGAGGAGCCGGAGCTGAAGCAGACACGCGTCACCTCAAGGACGACCTGAGGCTTCCCGTGCGCGACACGTGATGCCCCTGCCCGAGGGGCGAAGTGAACTCCCTCTTCCTTGTAAGATCATCGGCATGAATCGGGCGAAGCGGGCGGCTCCGCGGCGGGCGCATGAGGCGTCGTCGCCGCTGGGGCATGCCGTCGCCGCGGTTCGGGCCAGCCGGGCTCGAACGGTCGGGTTCGTCGTCGCTGTTCTCATCGTCACGTTCAGCCTGGTCGCCGCAGGGGTGATCAGCGCCTTGCGCCACCGTTACGCGGATCAGGCCTTGCCGGGGACGCATTTGGCAGGGCGGGACGTCTCGGGATTGACGCCCGACGGGTTGGGCGCGGTCGCCTCGGAGATCTTCGACGGGTGGAGCGTCATTTTCACGCTCGACGATCACACGGTCTCGGCGCGGCCATCCGAGGTTGGCCTCCACCTTGACGAGGCCGCGACGACGGAGCGGGCGCTGCATATCCGTAGCACGGAATCGCCGATCACCGCGTTCAGTGAGCGTGCCGTCAAGAACATCAGCCTCGTCGTCGAAGACGACCAGATGACCGCCCTCGCCTTCATCCAGCAGGCCTTCCCCGAACTCAACCCGGAAGCGGCTGGGCCCGCCGACGCGAGCGTCTTCTTCGACCCCGCCGTCAACGCTTTCACGACGACGCTGGGCACGCCCGGGCGTCAACTCGACGAAGCGGAGGTGCTTGAACGGATCTCGTCCCTCACCGTGACGACCACGCCGGGCTGGGTGCCGCTCCCGCTCGTGGAGACCCCCCCGAGCATCGACGAGACCGCCGCGATCACCGCACGCGACTGGGCCAACACACGGATCAACCTGCCGCTCTCCTTCACCGTCGACGGCGCGCCCGGACCGACGGTCGACCCGGCGACGATCGCCTCGTGGATCACCCTCACCCCCCTCCCGGACGAGGGACGGATCGACGCCGCAATCGACGAAGCCGCCGTCTCCGCCTATGTCACCGGCACGCTGCCCGGGATCATCGCCCCCGGCGGAACCCCGAGCGTCGTGCTGCGTTCCCGCGACGGCGTCGTCGTCGAAGTCCTCTCCGAGGGCACACCCGGCTTAGGCGTCGCCGACCCGGCGGGCGTCACCGCCGCCATCGTCTCCGCGCTCGTCACCGGACAACCGCTCACCCAACCGATCGCCCTCGTCGAAGCGCCCGCCCCGCTCGTCGACGACACGACGACGCACTGGGTCGAAGTCGACCTCTCCGAACAAATGACCTACCTTTACGCCGGCTCGACCCCGACCGCGTCCTTCCTCGGCAGCAGCGGCACGCCCGGCAACGAAACGCCGAGCGGCTTCTTCCGCATCTGGACGAAGCAACACCTCACCGACCTCGCCGGGCCCGACTTCTACTACCCCGACGTCGCTTGGCAGTCCTACTTCTTCGAGGACTACGGTTTCCACACCGCCTACTGGCACGACGACTTCGGCACCCCCCAAAGCCACGGCTGCATCAACCTGCCCGAGGCGGATGCGCACGCCGTCTACGACTGGGTCGACATCGGCACCCTCGTCTGGGTGCACGAATAACCTTTCCACAAAGAACGTGTGCCGCCCCGGCTTCCCGGGGCGGCACACATTCTCTCTCGTCGTCGGTCGACGCTGACCGCCGACCGCTCAATCGTCACTGGTTGACGTTGAACCCGTTCTCATTGCCGTAGGCGACGAGGTCGGTCTGCCAGGAGGCGTAGGCGTCGGCGAGAGTGCCGTTGCCCTCGTAGACGGGGCCTACCTTGTCGCCAAAGATCGAGTTCGCATACACCTGGAACGGTAGGTAGCTCCAACCCGGGAGCACGTCGGCCGCCGCTTGGGCGAGGACCTCGTTGTAGGCCTGGCCGCCGAAGTACTCGTCGGTGTAGGCGAGGAAATCCGGATTGTTGAGATCGGCGGTGGTGGCGGGGAAGTTGCCGCCGTCGACGCGGATCTGGATGCCGTCGCCCGCGGAGACGTACTCGAGGAACCGGTAGGCCGCTTCCTGCTTCTCGCTCGAGGCGAGCATGGCGATCGAACTGCCGCCGTTCTCCGCGTTCGCTTTCTGGCCGGCCACCGGCACCGGCGCGGCGGCGACCCGGAAATCACCCGAGGCGTCCGGCGAGGAACCGATGAGGTTGGCGGGCATCCACGCGCCCGTAACGAGCGATGCCAAGGTGCCGTCGCCCAACGCGCGGAACCAGTCGTCCGACCAGCCGGAGATCTGCGTGTTGATGAGATCCTCGCTGATGAGCTTCTGCCAGAACTCGGCGAACGTGAGCACGCCCTCCTGGCCGAGATCAATCGTCACCGTGTTGTCGCCGATCTGGAACGGGGTCGCCCCGGCCAGCCACATCATCGACGTCGCCATACCGGCGTCGCCATTGTCTGATGTGATGTAGTAGTTGTCGCCCAGGGCGCGGATCGCCTTGGCCGCCTCGTAGAACTCGTCCCACGTCGTCGGCGGGGCCGTCACACCAGCCTGGTCGAAGGTGGCCTTGTTGTAGAACAGCGCCATGGGGCCCGAATCGACCGGAAGACCGTAAATCTTGCCGCTATTGGCGAGAGTGACGGAGTTCCACGTGCCCGGGGTATAGGTGTCGGCCAAATCGGCGGCGCCGAACTCGGTCAAATCGGCCAAACGGCCAGGAATGGCGTACTGAGCGACCGCGTAATACTCGATCTGCGCGATATCGGGGGCGCCCGAACCGGCGGCGATCGCATTGTCGAGCTTGGTGTACGTGTCGGCGGCCCCGCCGGCGTTCTCCAAATTGATCGAGATATCAGGATTGTCCTTCTCGAACTGCTCGACGACGGCGGTGAGCGTGGGCTCCCAGGCCCACACCGTCAACTCGGTCAACTCACCCGAACCGGTCGAACCGTCCGCGGGCGCCGTCGTGCTGACGTCATCGGTGCCAGCTGGGGCGTCGTCGGAATCGCCCGAACAAGCGGCCGCCGCTAGGAGGAGGGTGGAAGCGGCGACGATCGTCACCGCTCTATGAAACTTCTTCACGGGGAAGGTCTCCTTATCTTGTCGTGAATAGATGATTCTGCTGATAAAACTCTGCTTTTCCCATGGCCGCGCTCTCGTGTGCTGTGGCCCTTCACTTCGTCCCACCGATAGGAGCACCCGCCGGATGTCTCACCTGGCACGTCACAACGCCATCGCCGAGGTGGGGAGACGGGATCGCCATGACCTTCTCCGCCCTTATTCTTTGACGCTGCCGGCGGCCAGCCCGGCCTGCCAATAGCGCTGGAGGATGAGGAAGGCGATGACGAGGGGAATGATCGTCAGCAGCGAGCCGGTGAGAATGACGTTTTGGAGCGGTTCTTGGCCGCCGGCCGGCGAATAGGTCTGCAGCTTGATGTCGTTGAGGCCCGTCGTCAACGGTTTCCATTTCTCCGACGTCAACATGATGAGGGGGAGGAAGTAGTTATTCCACGTCGCGACGATGGCGAAGAGCGCGACCGTCACGATCCCCGGGGCGAGCAAAGGCAGGCTGATGCGGAAGAAGATGCCGAACTCGCGGCAGCCGTCCACCCGGGCGGCCTCGAGCAATTCCGTCGGCACCGCCTGATCGGCGAACACCCACATGAGGTAAAAGCCGAACGGCGTGACGAGGCACGGCAGAATGACGGCGAGCGGGGTGTTCGTGATCCCAATCTTGCTGAAAAGAAGGAAGAGCGGAACTGTCAGCGCCGTCGACGGCACCGCGATCGCGCCCATGATGACGGCCATGACGGCTTTGCGCCCGGGGAAACGGAATTTCGCCAAACCATAGCCGCCGAGAATGGCCAGCAATGTGGCGCCGCCCGCGCCGATGACGACATACATGATCGTGTTGAGGAACCAGCGGGCGAAAATGCCGTCGCGATAGGCGAACGTGTCGGCGATGTTGTCGAACAAGGCGAAGGAATGCCCGAAGGCGAACCCGAAGGTCGAGACGTAATCGTGCTGCGTCTTCGTCGCGTTGATGAGGAGCCAGACGAGCGGCATGAGGGCGTAGATCGCGAAGATCGCCGTGACGATCGTGAGAATGAGCGATTTGCGCGAGAGTGGATTCTTCCGCTTCGTCGCCGTCTCGGCCGAGGCCGGGCGGGTGAGGGCGGGGCGCAGAGTCACGTTGCTCATCGTCACCCCATTCCCTTCGAGCCGCGCAATTGCACGACATAGGCGATCGCGACGGTGACGAGGCCCATGACGATCGCCAACGCCGCCGAATAGTTCGGATTGTTCGCCTCGAAGGCGAGGTGGAAGGCGTAGAAGTTCGGGGTGTAATACGTCGTGATCGTGTTGCCCGACATTTGCTGAAGGACGTTCGGCTCGTTGAAGAGCTGGAAGCTGCCGATGATCGAGAAGATGAGCGCCACCATGAGCGCCCCGCGAATGGCCGGCAGTTTGATGGCGCGGACGACCTGCCACTCATTGGCGCCGTCGATCCGTGCCGCCTCGTAGAGCGAGACGGGGATCGTCTTAAGCGCCGAATAGAAGATGAGCATGTTGTAGCCGATGAACTCCCACGTGACGATATTGCCGATCGAGACGAGGACGAGCCGGGCTGAGAACAGATTGACGCTCGTGCCAAAAGCCTCATTGACCGACGCCATGATCCCGTATTGGTTGCCATAGAGGAATCCCCACATGAGGGTGGCGACGACGGCGGGGATGGCATAGGGGAGAAAGACGGAGACGCGGAAGAACGAGGCGCCGTAAAGTCGCCCGGAATCGATCGCTAAGGCCAGGAAGGTGGAGATTCCCAGCATGATCGGCACCTGGATGAGGAGGAAGAGCGAGACTCGCACCAACCCGGACCAGAAATTTGGATCCTGGAACAGCTTGACGTAATTGGCGAAGCCGACGAATTGCTCGCCCTGGGAGACGCCCCACACCATCTGCGGCTGAAAGAAGCTGAGGATGATGGCGTAGATGAGCGGCGCGATGAAGGCGATGAAAAAGAAGACGACGAAAGGCCCGACGAACATCCAGCCGCGCCAATCGCGCCGGATCCGATTCTTCGGCGGGCGTTCAGAAGCGGGGACGCCAGAGGGGCCGGGGGAAGCCGCCGAGGGGGCGACGGCAAGGGACGACATCAAACCTCCGAACACGGCACGGGTGGAGCGCGACAACTCCGCGACCTCGTCGCCACGGGTGGAACGCGTTTTCCGAAACTGTATCGGCAGGCCATCTCAGGATGGTGCAATGACGCGGCGTCGTGGCGTCTTGTTACCGAACTGAGACCGGGGACACTCAGCCTTCATAGAGAGGGGTGGAGAAATACCGCTCGCCTGTGTCGGGGAGGATCGTCACGACGCGTTTGCCGGGGCCGAGCTTCTCCGCTTGGCGCACCGCCGCCGTCACATTGGTGCCTGACGAGATGCCGACGAGGAGACCTTCCTCCCGGGCCAAGCGGCGCGCCATCGCGACCGCCTCCTCATCGGTGACGACGGCGACGTCACTGAAGACCGACTGGTCGAGGTTGTCGGGGATGAGGCCGTCGCCGATCCCCATCTGGATGTGGGTGCCCGACGAGCCGTTCGTCAGGATCGCCGCGGCCTCCGGCTCGACGGCCCAGCAGACCAACTCCGGGTTCGCCGTTTTGAGCGCCCGACCGATGCCGGAGATCGTGCCGCCGGTGCCGATGCCGGCGCAGAACCCGTCGATCGGGCCATCGGCGGCGGCGAGGATCTCCGCAGCTGTCTCCGACTCGTGGACCTGAGGGTTCGCCGGGTTGATGAATTGCTGCGGAACGTAGACGTTCGGATCGTCGGCCGCCATTTGTTGGACGGTGCGAAGGCATTCGTCGATGCATTCGCCGATGTCGCCGGAATCGTGGACGGTGATGACCTCCGCCCCATAGGCGGCGATGATTTTGCGCCGCTCCTCGCTCACTGAATCGGGCAAGACGATGCGCACCGGAACCCCCAAGACAGCCCCCACGAGGGCGATCCCGATGCCTTGGTTGCCGCTCGTCGGCTCGGCGATGATCGTGTCCGGGCCGATCTCACCGCGCTCCTGGGCCGCCTTGATCATGTTCCACGCCGTGCGCGTCTTGATCGAGCCACCGACGTTGACCGCCTCGACCTTGACGAGGATCTCCGCCATGTCCGGCCCGGCGATGCGGTTGAGCCGCACGAGCGGGGTGTGGCCGATCGCGTCGAGGATCGTGTCGAAAGCCATGGCGTCTCCTTCATTGGAGGGGTCTGTGTTTGCCACCGCGCCAAGAATCGTCTCGCCCGCGTCGCTCAGAGCGACCCGGCCCGCCGCGATGCCACCGTCTTTTTCACTGTAACCCGCGAAGACCACCGCCCCCAGGGGATGGTCGCCCTCTTTCCCTTGGGGAAGGGATCACCCCGGGTTATAACACCTCACGAGAATGGCCTGGCAAGGGAGAACGCGGTGGCAACGAAGTGAATCGTGACTCATCCCGCGATCAGGCGATGGAGTGAAGCGAACGGTCGGGCGCCAAACGGGGGACGAAGGGCGCGTAACCCCCAAGGGGTTCAAGGGGAGAGAATGAGACGGAGAAAGACAAGGATAGAAAGACCCGTTCCACTAGGTGAAAGATCCGCCAGAGAGCTCAGCGCAGCATCGTGTCGGCGAAGCGCTGGGAGGCGGCGCGCACCTCGTCCCATTCGGTGAAATCGATGACGGCCGTCGGATCCGTCTCCCCACCGGTGATCGACATGATGAGCTGAATCGCCTTGCGGTCGAAGAGGTTGTAGCTCGGGTAGTCGAGCAGACCGGGCACGACCTCGATCTGCGTCGGTTGCCAGTGCGTCTTCTCGAGAAATTTGCGGGTGTACACGTGGACGGCCGGATCGCGCTTCTCGGGCGTGCGGGCCGTCAGGGAGACGGTCATGAGCAAGGTCGGCACCGACTCCACCCAGTCACGATGCTTCTTGATGAGCGCGAACGATCCTGGCGAGAAATGCCCGTAGCGCACCGACGTCACCATGACGAGGCCGTGGTGGCGCTGTGGATCCGGCGTCGTCGCCGTCGTGAGCGCCTGCATATCGGCAGGAACCCCGTTGTGGAAGAGCACATCGGCGACCGTCTCGGCGATCTTCGTGCTGTGCCCGAAACGGCTCGAATGCACGATCGCGACCCGGCGATCCTCGCGGAACAGTGATTCCATCGTCGTCCTCCTGGGGGTGGGGCACGAGTTGGGCAGAAACCATGCCACGCGTGCCGGTGACGAGGGAATTCTACAACTCTGTCCGTCAATCCTCGCGACGAAGACGGCGTTGATTACTGGGGAGAAGTGCGGATGTCCTCCTCGTATCGCCTCCACCGAAGAGACGGAGAAAGAGAGGCGAAGAGGAGACCCTCAGCAGCGGAAAAGGGGTGAGGGGTGGAGGGGGATCGGTCGCTCCGTCGCGGGGTTGGACGCTCCCCCGTAGAATCACCCCGTGCTCGACAATCCCCACGCCACCCCCGCCCCCGACAACTTCGACGTCACGATCGACGGAGTGACCGTCCCATTGACGCAAGAGTTGCTCGAGCGCTACGACGTTCCCGGCCCGCGCTACACGAGCTACCCGACCGCCCCCATGTGGAGCGACGACTTCGGCGCCGCCGACGCCCGACGCGTCATCTCCGCGTCGAACGAGACGGGCGCGCCGCTCTCCCTTTATATGCACCTGCCGTTCTGCGAACGCCTCTGCCTCTTCTGCGGATGCAACGTCATCGTCAGCCACAAGCATGACAAAGCCGAGCCCTACCTCGCGACCCTCATGCGCGAACTCGAACTCTTGGCAGACGTCGTCGACACATCACGACCCGTTGTGCAGTTCCACTGGGGCGGTGGCACACCGACCTACTTCACCCCGGAGCAACTCGAACGCCTCTTCACGTTCACCCAGGAGCGCTTCACTTTCGCCGACGACGCGGAGATCGGCGTCGAGATCGACCCGCGCGTCACCACCGACGAGCATCTGACGATGCTGCGCCGCGTCGGCTTCAACCGGCTTTCGATGGGCGTGCAAGATTTCGACCCGGCCGTCCAAGAGGCGATCCGTCGCATTCAGACGGTCGAGCAGGTCGGCGCCATGGTCGAGCGCTGCCGGGAACTCGGCTTCGACTCCGTCAACCTCGACCTCATCTACGGGCTCCCCCTGCAAACGGCCGCCGGGTTCGCCCGCACCCTCGAGCATGTCGTCGCCCTCGACCCGGACCGGATCGCCATGTTCAGCTACGGACATGTGCCGTGGATCAAGAAGCAACAGCGCGTTTTGACGGATCTTCTGCCGACGCACGAGGAGAAGTTCCGCATCTTCCGCACCGGGATCTCGCATTTGACCAACGCTGGTTATACCTATGTCGGCATGGATCATTTCGCCCGCCCCGACGACGAGCTGTGCGTCGCCCAACGCGACGGCACGCTGCACCGCAACTTCCAGGGCTACACGACGAAAGCGGGGGCCGATCTGCTCGGCGCCGGCATCACCTCGATCGGCCAGATCGGGCACGCCTACACCCAGAACCGGCGCGACGTCGACGGCTGGCGCGCGGCGATCGAGAACGACGAACTACCCTGCTTCCGTGGGATCGAATTGAACGACGACGACGTCATCCGCCAAGACGCCATCGGCGAGATCCTCTGCCACACCGCCCTCGACAAGGTGGAATTCGGACGCCGACACGGCATCGACGTCGACTCCTACTTCGCCGAGAGCCTGGCCCGGCTGAAGCCGCTGGCCGACGATGGCCTCGTCACCCTCGACGACGACGCGATCCGGGCCACGCCACTAGGCAGAATCTTCCTCCGCAACATCGCCATGGCGTTCGACGCCTACCTGGATCGCCCGAGCGACCGGCCGATGTTTTCCCGTACCTTGTGAGCGAAGATGCCACTTGTTTCCATCATTAGTTGCCTTGTCGGCACGATTGACCTCATCTGTATTTAACGATCGACCTTGCGGCTTCTCGCCACCCCTGCCACACTCATAAGTGCCCACAATCATTGCTGAATGGGCATCTCATATTGAGAAACGGGGACCAAAATGAAACGCAGAATTCGCCATGCCCTGACGGCGGCAGCGGTGCTTCCGCTCGTCTTAGCACTCACCCCAGGAGCGGCCAACGCCGCCCCCCTTCCGACAGCGACGCCGATCACCTACGACGGCGTCCCGGTCGGGCAGACGTGGTACGACACCGACGGGGATTCGATCCAAGCCCACGGGGGCGGCTTCCTCCAGGAAGGCGACACCTACTACTGGGTCGGCGAGGACAAAGCCCACAATAGTTCGAACTTCCTCGCCGTCCACCTGTACTCGTCGAAAGACCTCCTCAACTGGACTGACGAGGGGCAAATCCTCACCGCCGCCTCGCCGACCGTGGCCGGGGCGGAGCATGGGTTGACCGATTGCAAGATCGAACGTCCCAAACTCGTCAAGAATCCTGACGGTGGCTACGTTTTGTGGGGACATTGGGAAGACATGACGGGGTATTCGTCGAGCCAGATCATGGTCGCGACTTCTGACTCCATCACCGGGCCGTACACCTTCCAAGGCCATTGGCGCCCTGGCGCGCTCGACGACCCGCAGTATCGCAACTGGCGCGTCTCGGGGTCGAACTACATCTCCGACGCCGCCTACGCCGCTGGACGCTCCGCCGATCTGACCGGCGACATCGTCTCCGACACCAGCCGGTACGGCTTCGGCTCGCGCGACCTCACCGTCTACGCCGAAGGTGACACCGCCTACCTCCTCTCCTCCGAGGACCACGCTACGATGCGCCTGCACCAGTTGACGACCGATTTCGACGACGTCGCGCTCGCCAACGGCGCACCGGTGCTGAGCTACCAGCTCTTCGTCGACCAGCGGCGCGAGGCGCCCGCCCTCGTCAAGGTCGACGGCGTCTACTACGCCATCACGTCGAGCCAATCGGGCTGGTATCCCAACCAGGCGATGTACGCGACGGCGACCGACATCACCGATCCGGCTTCCTGGAGCGCCCTCCAGGTCATCGGCAACAACTCGACCTACTACAGCCAACCGACGAACATCATGACGATCGCTGGTGAATCGGGCAATTCGTACGTCTATATGGGCGACCGGTGGAACTCGAAGGCGCTCGGTTCCTCCAGCTACGTCTGGATGCCGTTGTCGATCAATTCGGGCGCTCGCACCATGGACATGACCTTCGCGCCCGGGTGGAGCCTCGACGTCGCCACCGGCTCGATCGTCATGCCGGAGACCGCGCTCGTCAGCGAGAACCAGCCGGTCTACGCCACCGCCACGTCGTTGACGAACGGCGACGGGACGAGGCTGGCGCCCGAGCTGGCCAACGACGGCAACGATGTGCTCAACAGCTTCTGGGATTCAAACAAGGAGTACTACGGCCAGGACACTGTTCCTTACACCTGGACGGTTGATCTGGGGCAGGCGCACGATCTCGCGCGGATCGACCTTAGCTTCGCCGTCTGCAACGGCTCTGAGGGTCGCTACACCTACCGGGCGTGGGGCTCGAACAGCCCGATCAGCTCGCTCGCCTCGGCGAACTCCGCCGCGTGGACGCTGCTAGCCGACCGTTCGGGCAACACCGAGGTCGCCTTCACCTCTGACGAGATCGTCGGGTTGTTCCGCTACGTCCGCGTCGAGGTGCTCAACGTCGTCAACGACCACAACGGCAACTCGACGGCCAGTTGGGCCAACGGCATCGTCGAGATCGCCGTCCACGCCGCCACCGGCGAGGTCGACCCCAACCAGGTGGTCGCCCCTGCGTCCAGCCGTTTGTCGTACGCCGTTCACATAGGCTCCGGCGCCTCCGCGTTGCCGGCCACCGTTGCCATGACAACGCGGAGCGGGGCGACCGTTCAGGCTCCCGTCTCCTGGGATGTGCCCACCGGCGCCTTCGCAACCTCGTATGCCATGGTCACCGTCACGGGGACGGTGCAGGGCTACTCTCGCCCCGTCACCGCTGTCGTCGAAGTCGTGCCTGACGATCTCGTCTACTTCATCGACTCGGGGATGGCTGGGCTCACCTCGGAGCCGTACAACGCCGTCGCCGCACTGGCCGACCTGCGCAACAACGCCCCTGACCAGCAAGCCAGCGGGGGATCCTGGGGCGGCAACCTCAACCAGGTGACCGTCAAGGGCAACTCGGGCGACCAGTTGCTCGACAAGCAGCAGACCGGCCTCTACACCGACAAGACGACGCCGATCACCTACACGCTGCCGCTCGACGCCGGGACCTACTCCTTCTCCGCCGGTTTCCGCGAGTGGTGGACGGGCCCGCGCACGATGAACATCACGCTCACCTACGTCGACAGCCGCGGCCGCACGGTGACGGAACAACTCAACGACTCCGTCATCCGCACCGGCTCGTCGTCCTCGTATCCCAGCGACGTCGTCTTCACCTCCGACCCGGTGACGATGCGCGCTGGGACGGCGACCTTCAACGTCGTCTACGGCGACGCCTCGGACGCGCCGGTCATTTCCTGGCTGGCTGTCAACGGCGGCTAAACGACTCACCCGGACGCGCTCTGCTCCACGGGCTCGTCCACCTGGCGCCCTCTCCACGGCGCCACCCTTTCACCGGGGGCCACCTCTCACAGGGTGGCCCCCGGGCCGCCGTGGGCCCGCTTCGCCGAACCGAGTCCCATTCACCCCGAAGATTAGAGAGAAATACCTTGCCAAACGGCAAAATCGTCGCTCTCAACCGTCTTCCTCAAGGGGCTGAGAATCTGTGGTGGGGACGGTAGGATGACCGTCATGCCAGGGGATCTCGTCATACATGAATACGGTGCCGACGATGCGCCGACATTGTTGTTTCTTCATGGGTTGACGGATTCCGGCAGCGCGTGGCCCGACGCGGTCGACCATTGGGGCGATTCCTGGCACATCGTCGCCCCTGATCTGCGCGGCCACGGCGATTCGCCGCGTTTCGCCGACGACGAACTGCGCCACACGATCGAGATCATGACGGCCGACGTCGACAAGCTCTTACGCTCGTTCGACACGCCACCCGTCGTCGTCTCACACTCCCTCGGCTCCACCTTGGCGATCTTCGCCGAGGACGCCCACCCCGGCCTCATCAAAGCCCTCGTCATGGAGGACCCGTCGATGCCGCGGTACAACATGTCGGCCATCAAACTGAAATTCGCCGCCGACAACGTCGCCCTCCTCGAGGAACTCGACACCGAAGAAGGGGTCGCCGCCCGCCACGAACTGGGCCGCTCCATGGGCTGGGACGACGAGGGCCTCTACGCCTGGATCGAAGCGAAACACCAAGTCGACCGGCGCATGATCGTCCACTCCATCCCCAAAAACCAAAGCTGGAAGAAGATCTTCAACCGGCTGACGATCCCCACACTCCTCGTCCAACCCCTCCACGGCCCCGTCGACATGGGCCCCACCGAAGACGAGGTGACGAACCCGCTCGTGCAGATCTACAAGATCCCCGACGCCGGCCACACCGTCCGCCGCGATAATCCGGACGCTTACTATGCTTTAGTCGATCCGTTCCTGGCGGAGAACCACTCGTAGCTATTCCGCCATTCACCAAAGCCCGTTAGGGCATCGTCGTTATTCCAATCAATCGGTTCGTTGCTGCCTCCAGACAAACCGCATTGAGAGGAGGCAGATCCTAGCTCCTCGACTTCGGCGCACGAGGACTGCGGCGATAGTGGGAAACAGTGGGATCGCCAGCGATCCAGAAACGCCACGGTAAATCCTCAGCGACGGAAATGCCGACCCGGGGCCCACTCCGGACAGCACCGGGATACAAAGGATTATCCGTACCGATGAGTTCATAATCATCGCCAAGAGTTCCGCCGGAGGAAGCGCGGGTCCATCCCATCGCCTGGCCGAAGCAACCGGGGCCCCTAGCGAGAGCATGATCGCGGGCACCATGACGGCGAGCACGCGCGACATCAATCCCATCGACAACTTCCCCAGCGCGTAAGAGCACAGCCGAACCGTCGCCCGGTCCACACACGATATTGCCGCAGATGTGAATGCCATACGACAGGTAGCAGTACAACGTTCCCGGGGGTCCGAAAAGGTCTTTCGTCGACGGCCGCAGGCCGCCGTAGGAATGAGCAGCCTCGTCATCAGAACCGGCATAGGCCTCGACCTCAGTGAGCCGGATCGCAACCGGGCCGACACGGATGACAGTTCCCAAAAGTGCCTGTGCGATCTCAAGGACAGGTCGGGACAAATCGATCATTGTTGAAGAATCACCATCTCACATTGAATGACGAGCAAGCACATCCTCGGCGAAATCGATGCTCTCTTCAAGACTCTGAGTGCAGAGGGCGGCACTATTTTCCCTAATTTTCCGGAAGATATCTTTGCTATCGAAAAGCCTGATCGTCTCCCGCGCGTGAATGTGATGCCGCCGGGAATATCCTTCGACGGCTGCAACTACGAGGAGATTCTCCGGTCGGAACGAATTTTCCATTTCTTCCTTTCAAGGCAATCTGGGGTGATTACATCACGTCATCGCGATTTCGTGCCGGTCTCCTTTTCACCTGACGATCTGCGAGATCACCTCTGTCCTGCCGACGTGGGCCGCCACGCGGAGAGCCGCCTTGTGTAAAGCTCGTTTTCCGATGCGGCGAGATGATTTCGCGTCAAAGGGGGTGACGTCGATTGCCAGGGGCGCCTTGCCGGAGAGGCGGGCACGGGTCGGGAAGGTCCAGGTGCCGACGCAGTGGCCGTCGGCGACAACGACGGGCTTAAAGGAACCGTTGCGGAGCGGGTCGATGGCTCGGGCGTGCTCGTCGGGGAGGACGTGGGAACGGTCCGCGTAACCGAGGAGATACTCGTCGAACGACGGCAGGAGCATGAGCTTGGGCGGGGCGGGCGGCGTCGGCGGGGACGAGGGCGATGCCCCGAGAAGCATCCAGAACGCTTCGCCGTTGGGGCCCTCAGCTTGGACGAGACGCTCCGGGGAGAGGCCCGCTTGTTCCGTTCCCTCGTCACTGATCGACCCGACGTTCGCATTCCCGTTCTCTACGTTGTCGGGCGCCACCGCATTACCTGCGTCGGCAACGTTCATGGTGCCCGCACCGCAGACGCCGGAACGCTCGTCGAGAAGCGCCTGAGCCCGCTGGAGCGCCGCCCGGATCACCGTCACCGGCAACCCCGACCACCAAGCCATGTCCTTGTCTGTCGCCGGGCCATGGCCACGGAGGTACCGCAGGACGAGCCGGACGCGGGCCGCTTCGGCGTCTTTCTCTTCGCCGCTGGCGGCGTCGACGACGATGCCCCACTCGTCCGGCTGGTGCTGGGAGGTGGAATCGGGAAACCATTCGTCGGCGAGGACGAGATCCTGGCTATTCCCGCGGTCGTTGATCGGACCGAGAATGAGCTGATCCGTCCTCGTCAAGTAGTAGACGAGGCTTCGAAGATGGCCGATCGCGAAATCGATTCCACGCTCCTTCAGGTGTTCCTTGAGTTGAGGCAAGGAAGCGCTTCCCCGTTCCCGGATGAACCCGACGATCTCCGCACAGGCCTCCTCGGCGACATCGGCGATGCCGGAGCCCTTGAAGTGGTCGGCGCCGAACTGCCCCCGGGCCGTCGCGGCGTGAAGCCAGCGGACGTCGCCCGGGACCATGAGATGGAGAGTTCCACGCATCGGCCAGCCCCGAGCCAACTCGCGCCCTTCGGAGATCCGCCGCTCCAGATCATCCCTTGTGGCCCGCGACCGGACACCGATCCCCCACATGGAATCCGGCAGCTTTTGCGCCTGCATCGCCGCCATCCGCCCCACGACCTCGACGGGCGCGAGATCGTCCGGCTCGGCGCACAGCCCTTGCACGTAGCAGCGCCACGCGATGATCTCGTCTCGGGAGAGCTTCATCTGTCCATTGTGACGGCGGAAGAGCCGTTCTCAAAGATCGACGATTGCTCCTTCACGGGAAAAATTAGGGCAGTCTCCCGTAGTCCTCTATGGCCGCCTCGGCGAATGAGGCGACAGTGGGAGAGAGTCGCTTCGTCAGCCTATACAGCAGCCACGATGAGACGCCGAACACTATTCCCGAGATCAGGAATCCGACGCCCATGCCCGTCTCAGAGTCAGTGAGTATGACCACGCCAATAATGACGGCGCCGAGGGCGAGGACTCCGAAGGCAATGGATAGTATCGCCACGATAATCGCGCCCACCGTTCTCATGGCTCCCTGCGACGACCTTCTCACTGGCCCTGTCGACATCATCACCACCGCACCGCCTCTCAACGCTGATATGTGACCTCTCTATGATGAATGTATGGCAACTGAGGTCGATCACTATGTTCCCTTCCCGGGCTTCCCCGAATGGGACACCTCGGGGTTCGACTCCGCGACCATTGATCAGTACGAGAGCATGCTCGACGAGGCGCGGAAACGTGCGACACCCAAATCACTGGAACGAGCACTCACAGTCGCGACGCGTTACGCCGCAGTCGACACCGGAGCGCTCGAGGGGCTCTACCAAACAGACCGGGGATTCACGAAGACGATCGCCACTCAGACCGCCCACTGGGAGAACGCGCTCGCCCTCAAAGGTGAGAAGACGAGACGCTCGATCGAAGATGCGCTCGAAGCCTACGACTACGTCCTTGACGCCGTGACGGAGCATCGTCCGATCACCCAGGCATGGATAAGGGAACTCCACGCCGTCATGTGCCGACACCAAGAGACCTATACCGTTCATACGGCCGTCGGTGAACAGCAACAGCCCCTCCCTTTGGGTGAATACAAGCACTATCCCAATAACCCGACGAACCTCTCAACGGGACGGATCCACCATTACGCGCCGCCCGACATGGTCGAATCGGAGATGAACCGGCTCATCGACCAGCTCCGTGGCGACGATTTCCATAAAGCTCACCCGGTGATCCAAGCCGCTTATGCGCATTACGCCTACGTCTGCATCCATCCGTTCGCCGATGGGAATGGGCGTGTCGCAAGGGCGCTCGCCAGTGTTTTCCTTTATCGGAGGCCTGGGGTCCCCCTCGTCATTTATGCTGATCAGCGCGACGACTACATCGATGCGCTGGAGGCTGCGGACGATGGTGTTTTCACTACTTTCCTCACCTTCATTGAAGAACGCACCATCGACACCGCAGGAAATATCTTCGTATCACTCGAAGACGCCATCGAACATGAGTCCACTGTAAAACGAAGTCTATTTGAGACAACGGAAGACAAGAGATATCTACCCAGCCTCTCCAGGCTCCTGACTCTCTGCCTTCATCATTTCATCTTAGCATCTACTCATTTTGATGAATGCCACCCTAGATTAATCCTCAAATCTCGATTTGAAACCCTTGAAGACCGCAGCCCCTACCTCAACCCTAGGAACTACCTAGAAACAATCACGCCCCTGTCGGGGTTTCGCGCCATTATCCGATCCGTGAATAATCCTGAAACCCCAGTGTCGGCAATCTATATAATCTATTCTTCGACAGGCCAGTTACCACTAAATTTCAATATTGTTGAGATTCGCGAAGATCATGGAAATTTATCGCCAGTCAGCCCTCCCATTATCATCCCGAGGAGGAATATTTTCCCTGAGGAGACGAAGAGCAACAAGGCGCTTTTATCGGCATGGGCTAGACGAGAAGTGAAAAAACTTGTCGCGCGAGCGGGATCCTTCTCATCCTGAAATTCCGAGGCCACCGCCTGGTAGTACAACCAAGGAATGCGGTTGATCTGGTGGCGTTCTTTTGAACATATCGTATTCCCAATCGGAGAGGGGGCGCCCCAGTTTCGAGGCAAACCGAATCGCCAGTCCAATATTGTGCGATTTCAAATCCTCAATCTCTTCGCTAGTGGGAGGATAGATAACGTCTTCCACGAATTCATCACCCATAGGTAATTTCCTTTTCAGAATGCCTGGTGGCGCTCTTTGCTCGGCATATGCGGCGCGGTCACCGCAGGACGCTGGCGTCCTCCGGCAACGCTTTGCGCAGCGTCGGCGTCGCGCAGAGCACGGTGACTCCGCCGAGCAAACCCGCTGCGGCGACGACGTAGAACCCGGCGTGGGCGCCGAACTGGTCGATGAGTGAGCCGGCGACAAGCGAGCCGACGGACATGCCGACGTTGACCATGGTGCCAATCCAGGTGAGGCCCTCGGTCAACTGGTGCGGCGGCACGATCTGCTGGACGATCATGTTGCCGTTGATGAAGGTCGGGGAGACGGTCGCGCCGAAGAAGAAGTTGATGATGAAGAGGACGAGCACGCTGTTCGACAAGGGGAAGAGCATCCCGAAGAAGGCGAAACAGAGGACGAAAATCAGGAAACGCTTCCACAGGGGGATGCGCCAGGAGTAGGCGCCGTAGAGGAGAGCGCCCGTCATCGAGGCGAGTGAGCCGACGCCGAGGAGGATCGACGAGAACCACTTCATGCCATGCAGCTCGCAGAACGCGACGACCGAGAGGTTGTTCGCCCCGAAGATGAGGCCGGCGGAGAAGAGGACGCAGCAGACGAGGGCGACCGCCGGGTTGAGGATGACGAGTCGTCCGCCCGTCGCTGGGGCGGTGGCGCCACGGGGCGTCGCGTCCGCGTTCGCGCCGGGGGATGCCGAGGACCCAGCCTCATCCGATGGGGCGGCGGGGGAATTCGTCGCTATCGATCCGCCGTCGGCGAGAGTGGTCGCCGCAAGGTCCGGATCCCCGGATGCCACGAGATCGACCCGCGCGGAGCTCGGGGTCGATTCACCTGCTTGAGCCGCCTCAGCCTCTTGGCGGGCGGTGAGGGGTTCGGAGGCGCGTTGGGCGAGGAAGATCGACCCGCCGCCGATGAGGAGGACGATGACGCACACGACCCCACCGATCGGGTGGACGGCCGTGGCAAGGGCCGTGCCGATCGAAGGCGCGAGGACGAAGGAGACGTCGTCGATGACGGATTCCCAGGAGAACGCCCGGGTGACCATCCATGGTTTGTCGCGCAGGAGGTAGCTCCAGCGCGCCCGGCACATCGCGGCGACGGGAAGCGAGGTGACCCCGACGCCGATGGCCGGCAGGCAGAGCAGCACCGGCGGCACCCGTAGCAACGTCAAGGCGACCAACGCGGCCAAGGAGAGCGAGCCAAAGACGATGAGCGCCCGGCCGACGATCCGCTGGCCGAGCGTGTCGATCAAGCGGGCGACGAGCGGCGCGCCGACGGCCATGCTGATGGTGAAGACAGCCGAGACCATGCCGGCGATGGCGTAGCGCCCGTAGATCCCCTGGATCATGAGCGTCATCGAGATGCCCAACATGGCGTGGGGGAAGCGCGCGATCACTCCAGCGGCGCTGAACGGCCACGCGTGCGGCGTCCGCAACACCTCGAGGTAGGCGCGCATGGGATTCCTTCGACAGGTCGGCGGAGAGGGCGACGAGTGCCCGCGCCCCCTCCATTAATTTACCTGGTTAACCGCCACGAAAATCAGAACGAAATCATTCTCCCGAGAGGATTGAGACGGACGGGACGGGTTCGCGAGAAATTTCGCAGGCGCTCACCGTTGTCTATTCCGGTTTGCCTTACCCTTGTCAACGAGTCATTTCGTCGTATCAGGAGGCAATGGTGCCTGAAATCATCCATTTCCACGCTAGCGGTGTCTCCCTTGTCATTGATCTGACGGACGGCCGTCTGCCCCGGGTGCTCCACTGGGGCGCCTCGCTCGCCGGTGAAGTCTCGCCGGACGGCGGTGATCTGAAGAGCGAGGCGCTACCGACCGACGACGAGCTCGCCCAGATGAGGCGCGCGTTGATTCCGCAGGCGGGCGGTTTCCCCGTCGATGGCGTCGTCGATTTTTTCGTCCTGCCTCAGACGTCCGAGGGGGATCTCGGCACACCGGGGTTGACCGGCTCCCGGGCCGGGCGGCATTACTCGACCGCGTTCACCGTGACGGAATGGGAGAGGAGCGGTGCACCGGAGGCGGACCAACGGCTCACCGTCCACGCCGTCGACGAGGCGGCTCAGCTTCGGTTGCGTCTGACGATCGAGATGACGGCGCAGGGATTGATCCGCCAGCGCGCCGTCCTCACCTCGACGGCGGACGCCGAAGCCGAACCATACGATCTAGGCGGGCTCCTCCTCGCCTGGCCCGTCCCCGCAACCGCGACGGAATTGCTTGATTTCTCAGGCCATTGGAGCCGGGAACGCGACCCTCAACGCACCCAGTTCACCCACGGAACCCGTCTGCGCGACAACCGACGCGGCGCGACCGGCTTCGACACCGCTTATGTGCTGACTGCGGGAACACCCGGGTTCGAATATCGCACTGGGCAGGCCTGGGGGGTTCACACCGCTTGGTCAGGCAACCATCGCACCGTGGCGGAGCGCGGCCCCTACCAACCCGGCCGTCTCATGGGTGGGGAATTGCTTGAGTCAGGCGAGGTCCGTCTCGCCTCTGGCGCCTCCTATACCACCCCGTGGTTCTACGGCTCTTACGGCGCCGGCCTCGACGTGCTCTCCCAGCGCTTCCACCGTTGGTTGCGCTCCCGGCCCCAGCATCCGGCGCGGCCCAGGCCCGTCACCCTCAACACCTGGGAGGCGGTCTATTTCAACCACGACCTCGGCCGTCTCACAGCCCTGGCCGACAAGGCGGCGAGCGTCGGTCTCGAACGGTTCGTCCTCGACGACGGGTGGTTCGGCGGTCGTCGCGACGACAGCGCTGGTTTGGGCGACTGGGTGGTCTCCGACGAGGTGTGGCCTGACGGCCTCGATCCGCTCATCGAGCATGTCACCGGGCTGGGGATGGAGTTCGGGCTCTGGGTCGAACCGGAGATGATCAACCTCGACTCCGATCTGGCCCGTGCCCACCCGGATTGGATCCTTCGCCCCGAGCCGCGCCTGCCCCGCGAATCGCGCCACCAACAGGTGCTCGATCTGACGAACCCTGACGCCTTCGACCACATCCTCGACCGGCTCGACGCCCTCCTCACACAACACGACATCGCGTACCTCAAGTGGGATCACAACCGGAACCTCGTCGAACCCGGACGATTGGCGCGACGCGGAGAACACGACGTGCGGCTACCGGCCGTCCACGAGCAAACCCTCGCCCTCTACCGTCTCATCGACGAACTCAAAGCTCGCCATCCCGCCGTCGAGATCGAGTCCTGTTCCGGCGGCGGCGGACGGATCGACCTCGAGATCCTTGAACGCACGGATCGCGTGTGGGTCTCCGACATGATCGACCCGATGGAACGAGTCCGCATCCAACGCGGCACGAACCTCCTCATCGGCTGGGAGCTCATGGGCTGCCACATCGGCTCGCCGCGCTCGCACGCCACCGGACGCGCCGCCTCGCTCTCACTGCGCGCGTTGACCGCGCTGTTCGGCCACCTCGGCGTCGAATGGGACCTCACCTCGGACAGCCCGGACGAACTGGCCGAACTCACCGAGTGGATCGCCCTCCACAAGCGGTTCCGCGCTCTCGCTCATCGGGGCGACGTCATCCACCCGACCAGCCCCGACGAGGCGATCGACCTTCAGGGAGTCGTCGCCGAGGACAGATCGCACGCCCTCATCGTCGCCACCGCCCTCACCAGCTCCGGCGCCTTCCCCGCCCGCGTCGCCACGCTCCCCGGGCTCTCCCCGGACACCCGCTACGAGGTGACGCTGCACGCCGCCGAAGAAGCGATCTTCCACACCGCCCCCGGAGCGGAAAAGACCTGGTGGGACGGTGAGCCGCTGGAGCTGACCGGACGCGCCCTCGCCGTCGTCGGTGTGCGCCTTCCCCTCATCCAGCCCGAGCAAGCCGTCCTCATCGAACTCACCGCGGTGAACCCTGCGTGATCGCTCGTCGCCTTCGATCGTAGTTCGGCGACGGTCGCACGGACGTTTTCCGCATAGAAAAAATGGTTGCTCACATCAGTAGAATTCGGGCATGCCTGGTGAAATCGTCGTCCACGAATATGGTGATCCGTCCGCGCCCCCGCTCGTCTTGCTCCACGGCCTGACCGACGCCGGGACCACCTTCCCCGACGCCGTCGAGCGGTGGGAGCCCTTCTGGCACATCTACTCGCCCGACCTGCGCGGCCACGGCGAATCGCCCCGCTTCGCCGAGGACGAGATGCACAGCGTCATCGACATCATGCTCAAGGACGTCACCGACTTCCTCCTCAGCTTCCCGACGCCGCCCGTCGCCGTGACCCATTCGCTCGGCGGGCATATGGCCATCCGCGCGCTCGACGAACATCCGAATCTCCTGCGCGGCCTCGTCCTCGAAGACCCCTGGTTGGCGCGATTCCACTCCGTGCCACTAGAACGAAAATTCGCCGCCGACACCATCGCCTTCCTCACGACGATGGAGACCGAGGACGGGATGAATCTGGAGATCGAACGGGCCCGGGAATACAACTGGACGGAGACGGAGATCTTCGCTTGGGCGGCCTGCAAGATCAACGTCGACCGGCACATGATCCCCCACTCCGTCTCCCCGAAGATGAACTGGAAGAAGATGTTCAATCGTTTCCAGATCCCCGTCGTCATGGTGAAACCGGAGAGCGGCCCTATCTCGCTCGGGCCCACCATCGAAGACATCACCAACCCCAACGTGAAAACCTGGGAGTTGCCGAACGTCGGCCACACCGTCCGCCGCGACGACGAGGAGGCGTATCACGCCATCGTCGACCCCTTCCTCGAAGAGTTGCGCGGGCTGCACATCAGCTGATCATCCCGTAAGCGAACTCACAAAAACCCTGCCGACTCACCTCGTCACGACGCGACGATGGGGTGGACGAGTCGATTCACCCCGAGACGGGGATGGTCCGCCTCGACGATCTTCCGCTTGGTCTGCTGAGACCGCTCACCCCAGGGGCCGGGGGCGGCCCTCCTCGTAGCCGGAGGTGGATTGGACTCCTACCGTCGCCAGGTCGGCGAATTCGGGGAGGGTTGTGGCGCCGGCGTAGGTGCAGGAGCTGCGAACCCCGGAGACGATGAAGTCGATGAGGTCCTCGACGCCGGGGCGGGCGGGGTCGAGGTACATCCGGGAGCTGGAGATGCCCTCTTCGAAGAGGGCGGCTCGGGCTCGGTCGAAGGCGGATTGGGTGCGCGTGCGGGCGCGGACGGCGCGGGCTGAGGCCATGCCGAAGTTCTCCTTGTAGAGGCGGTCCTCGGAGTCGTGGAATAGTTCGCCGGTGGACTCGTGGGTGCCGGCGAACCAGGAGCCGATCATGACGCCGCCGGATCCTGCCGCGAGCGCTAGGGCGACGTCGCGGGGGTAGCGCACGCCGCCGTCGGCCCAGATCGACTTGCCGGAGGCGGTCGCCTCGGCGGCGCAGTCGAGGACGGCGGAGAATTGAGGACGGCCCACAGCGGTTTGCATGCGTGTCGTGCACATGGCGCCCGGGCCGACGCCGACTTTGACGATGTCCGCGCCCGCCGCGATGAGATCGGCCGTGCCCTGACGGGTGACGACGTTGCCGGCGACGATGGGGACGCGGCCGTCGCCCTCGAAGCCGTCCACCAGAGCGCGGACCCGCTCGACGGCGGAGATCATGCGCTCCTGGTGGCCGTGGGCGGTGTCGAGGACGAGGACGTCGGCGCCCGCCTCGATGAGGGCGGCGGCGCGGGACTCGGAATCCCCCGAGATGCCGACGGCGGCGCCGATCATGAGACGACCCGACCGGTCAAGGGCGGGGCGGTAGATCGTCGCGCGCACCGCGCCCTGAGGCGTCATGAGGCCGAGGAGACGGCCCTCCTCGTCGACGGCGATGGCGGCGGGACGCTTCGTCGCCGTCAAATCGTCGAACACGTCGACCGGAGCGGTGTCCTCCGCCACGAGGGTCAGATCGGTGCGCATCGCCTCGCGCACCTGGGTGAAACGGTCGAGCCGGGCGGCGTCGGCGGCCGTCATGATCCCGACCGGACGATCGCCGTCCACGACGACGACGCAGCCGTGGGCCCGCTTCGGCATGAGGGAGAGCGCCACCCCGACCGGATCCGTCGGAGCGACGACGACGGGAGTGTCGAAGAGGACGGGAGCGGCCTTGACCCGCGCGATCGTCGCCGCGACGATGTCGACCGGAAGGTCCTGGGGAATGACAGCCAAACCGCCGCGACGCGCCATCGTCTCAGCCATGCGACGGCCCGACACGGCCGTCATATTGGCCGCGATGAGCGGGGTGGGCAGGGCCAAGCCATCGGTCGAGGTGAGGTCGACGTCGTAACGCGACGTCACCGAGGAGCGCGACGGGGCCATGAACACATCGGCGTACGTCAGGTCGTACCCGGGCAGTTCTTTGAGCAAACGCATATCATCACACTATCTCAACAGAAGTTGTAATCATGTGAGGTGGTTCCGCGTGGGGCGACGCGCCCGAACGCGTCGTCTCCGTGGGTGCGCGGAACCCCCCTTTCCCACACCGGACCCTATCAATCCCTTCTTCTCAACGCCGAGCGGGGAGAATCTCTTCCCTCGGCGGCACGCCCGACATGACGCAGCCGCTCGTGGTCTATCGCAGAGCTCCGGCCGTCTCACGTGGATGAGTCGTCGGCCATCTCGACGGTGTTCGCCGCCACGGCGCGACTGCGGGCGTCGCGAGGAGAAGAACCAGACGTGACGAACGCATGTTCCTCTAGGGCGCAATGGCGCGCAACGCGAGAAATAGTTGTAGTCGAATGTCGATCGGAGAACTCACCGTCGGAACGCCGCGATGTGTCCGACGCGCCGACCAGGGTGACAGCGGACCGCTTCTATGCCCTAGACTTCCTGTTCTACACGGTTATTTATTCGCATCTCTCATGGGGCGTGACTTGATCATCCGTCGTGAGGGGCGTGCCGCGCATCCCCCCACAAAGAAACACGGCTACCTTGCCGTGGAACTGGGCTCCGGCCCATCAACACCGGCCCTGCGGGGCCAATGAACACCGAAGGAATGACGTTATGGCCACTGGCACCGTCAAATGGTTCAATCCCGACAAAGGCTACGGCTTCATCGCGCCGGACGACGGGTCGGCCGATGTGTTCGCTCACATCAGCGCGATCACTGACCCTAGCCGCACTCTCGACGAGGGCCAGAAAGTCGAATTCGACACTGAACAAGGCAAGAAAGGCCTCCAGGCGGCGAACATCCGCGGCCTGTGAGCCGATGAGAGCATCGTTCTCGATCCGCTGAGTCGGGCTGAGACAGAAATCGGGGGGTGTGCCCATCTGGGCACACCCCCCTTTTCATGTTCTTTATGGTCCCGGCGATCCGGGTGACGAGCCGATCCTCATCGCGAACCGACCGTCACGCGGGCATCGCACTGATCATCACCGGGAACCTGATTCTTGTCCCTCAGGAACGAGCGTCATCGCGACGTCGCCCACCGAGGAGGAGGAACCCGGCGCCGAGCGCGAGGACGAGGACCGTCCCGCCGATGAGCCAGGGGCCCACCGTGTTGCCCGTGTCCGGGATGACGACCGGCAGCACCGGCGTCGACGTCACCTCGAAGGGAACCTCGACGGCGCCGGACAGTTCGCCGGTCAGAGTCGCCGTGTGGGCGCCCACTTCGAAGTCGGCCGGCAGAACCGTCCGGAAGGTGGCGACACCGTTGGCGTCGGCGACGACGGAGCCCAACTCGATCGGTGTCGAGTGGATGACGCCGGTGACCGTCTCGCCGGGACGGAAGTTGAGGCCGATGATGACCTGCTCCGTGCCCTGCTGAAGAACCGGCTTCTCCACTTCGGCGCCGATGAACTGCGCCTCCATGACCTCGCCGATCTGGTTGCCGTCGTAGTAGGCGATGACCGCCTTCGTCGTCGGCACCGCCGAACGGAGCAGCGCCGTGTAGGTGCCGTCGCCGTTGTCGACGATGGCCGTGACCGTCGTGTCGGCCGGAACCTCGATCGTCAGATGGTCGGCCAAACCGGTCATCGGCTGCCCGAGGCCATCGGCCAAGCTGATCGTCACGACAAAGGTGTCCGCGTCGTCGGCGACCCGGGCGATGCCGCCCGTCTCAACCCCGGCGACCGTGTTGTCGATCTCCGAATCCGTCAGGTCGAGGACGCCGGAGCCGATCGTCACCGTCGTCGACGGTGAGACGTTGCCCGCCTTGTCCGTCGAGGTCACCGCGACCTCGTCGCCGAGATCCGGCAGCGGCGTCGGGAAGCAGGAGAACGCCCCGCTGGCCTCGTTGGCCGTCGTCTCGCACAGGACCGTGCCATCCGCATCAGTCACCGTGACCGTCGAACCCGGCTCAGCGACACCCGTGATCGTGATCCCGTCCGTCGGCTGGACGACGGGAGCGACCGGAGCGCCGACGTCGAGCGTGGCCTTCGTCTCCGGAGAGACGTTGCCCGCCGCGTCCGTCGAGGTCACGACCAGTTCGCCGTCCTGGGCGCCGGCCGGCGTCGGAACCGACCAGTTGCCCTTCTCGTCGACCGGGACGGTGATCGGGTCAGCCACACCTGGCACCGTGATCGTCACCGTCGAATTAGGCTCGGCCCGCCCGGAGATCTCCGTGGCGTTCGCCACCGCGACCGCCGGAGCGCCCGGGGTCGTGACGTCGAGCGGAGCGACCGTCTCATCAGAGACGTTGCCCGCGGCGTCCGTCGCCGTGACGACGAGGTCGCCGTTCTCAGCGCCGGCCGGGGTCGGGATCGACCAGTTGCCGTTGAGGTCGGCCTGAACCGTGATCGGCTCGTCGACGCCGGGGACCGTGATGGTCACGACACTGGCCGGTTCGGCCTTGCCCGCGATCGTGGCGGCGTTGGCCGTCGTCACCTGCGGGGCCGCCGGAGCGACCGAGTCGATCGTCACCGTGGCCGGCGGCTGCGAGACGTTGCCCGCCTCGTCCGTCGACGTGACAGTGACGACGTCGCCATCAGCCGGCGTGGGCTGGGGCTGGCAGGAGAACTCGCCCGTCGTCGCGTCGGCCACATCAGTGCACAGAACGTTGCCGTCAGCATCCGTCACCGTCACCGTCGTGCCCGGCTCGGCTGTGCCCGAGATCGTCGAACCGTCGGACGGATCGACCGTCGGAGTCGCCGGGGCGGATCCGTCGATGGTCACCGACGCCTCCGGGGAGGTGTTCCCCGCCGCGTCCGTGGCCGTCACGAGGACGACGCCCGTGTCCGGCAGGGCCGGATCGAACGCGCAAGAGAACGCGCCGGTCACCGGATCGGCCGGAGTCGAACAGAGGGTGTTGCCGAAGGTGTCCTTGAGGTCGACCGTCGAACCCGGCTCGGCCGTGCCCGAGATGACGGAGCCGTTCGACGGATCCACCACCGGGGCCTGCGGGGCCGTCGAGTCGACCGTCACCGACGTCGCCGGGGACGTGTTGCCCGCCGGGTCCGTCGTCGTCACCGTCAGCTCCTCGCCGTCGGCCGGCGTGGGCTGCGGCTCGCAGGAGTACTCGCCCGTCACCGGATCGGCCACATCCGTGCACAGAACGTTGCCGTCCGCATCCGTCACCGTCACCGTCGAACCCGGCTCGGTGACACCCGAGACCTCCGAACCGTCGGACGGGTTCACCTGCGGCGCCTCCGGCACGACCACGTCGAGCGGGACGGTCGTCTCCGGAGAGACGTTGCCCGCCGGATCCGTCGCCGTCACGACAATGTCACCATCGGTCGCGCCTTGCGGCGTCGGGACCGACCAGTTGCCCTCGTCATCGACCGGGACGGTGATGGGCTCATCGACACCCGGAACGGTGATCGTCACCGTCGAACCGGGCTCAGCCGTACCAGAAATCTCTGTGGCATTCGCCGTCGAGACCTCAGGGGCATCCGGCGTCGAGACATCGAGCGGAACGGTCGTCTCCGGAGAGACGTTGCCCGCCGGATCCGTCGCCGTCACCACGATGTCACCATCGGTCGCGCCCTCAGGCGTCTCAACAGACCAATTGCCATTCTCATCAACCGGGACGGTGATCGGCTCATCGACACCCGGCACCGTGATCGTCACCGTCGAACCCGGCTCCGCCGTACCAGCGATCTCGCTGGCGTTGGCCGTCTCGACCTCCGGGGCCTCAGGCGTCGACACGTCGAGCGGGACGGTCGTCGACGGGGACGTATTGCCCGCAGCGTCCGTCGCCGTCACGACGATGTCACCATCCGTGGCGCCCTCAGGCGTCTCAACAGACCAGTTGCCATTCTCATCAACCGGGACGGTGATGGGCTCATCGACGCCCGGCACCGTGATCGTCACCGTCGAACCCGGCTCCGCCGTACCAGCGATCTCCGTGGCGTTAGCCGTCTCGACCTCCGGCGCGGTCGGGGTCGAGACATCGAGCGGGACGGTCGTCTCCGGAGAGACATTGCCCGCAGCATCCGTCGCTGTGACGACGATGTCGCCATCCGCGGCCCCCTCCGGAGTCGGGATCGACCAATTGCCCTCGGCGTCGACCGGAACCGTGATCGGATCGGCCACACCAGGAACCGTGATCGTCACCGTGGAGTTCGGCTCAGCGGTGCCCGCGATCTCCGTGGCATTCGCCGTCTCGACCACCGGAGCATCCGGAGCGAGAATGTCGAGATCCGCCGTCGCCTCCGCCGAGACGTTGCCCGCCCCGTCGGTCGCCGTCGTCACCACAATGCTTCCGCTCGTGGCGCCCTCCGGCGTCGGAATCGACCAGTTGCCCTCAGCATCGACCGGAACCGTGATCGGCTCCTCGACACCCGGAACAGTGATCGTCAACGTCGTGCCCGGTTCAGCCGTGCCCGCGATCTCGGTGCCGTTCGCCGTCTCGATCACCGGCGGATCCGGGATCGTCACATCGATCGTCGACACCGCAGACGGAGAGACGTTGCCCTCGTCATCTGTCGCCGTCACGACAATCTGACCATCGGTGGCGCCTTGCGGCGTCGGGACCGACCAGTTGCCTTCGCCGTCGACCGGAACCGTCACCGGATCGGCCACACCAGGAACGGTGATCGTCACCGTCGAACCCGGCTCCGCCGTGCCAGCGATCTCCGTGGCGTTCGCCGTCTCGACCACCGGAGCGGCAGGAACACCGACGTCAAGGGTCGCCGTCGTCTCCGGCGAGACATTGCCCGCCGGATCCGTCGCCGTCACGACAATCTGACCATCGGTGGCGCCTTGCGGCGTCGGGACCGACCAGTTGCCTTCGCCGTCGACCGGAACCGTCACCGGATCGGTCACACCAGGAACGGTGATCGTCACCGTCGAACCCGGCTCAGCTGTGCCAGCGATCTCCGTGGCATTCGCCGTCGAGACTTCTGGGGCATCCGGTGTCGAGACGTCAAGCGTCGCGGTCGTCTCGGGAGAGACGTTGCCCGCCGGATCGGTCGCCGTCACGACGATCTCGCCATCGGTCGCGCCCTCCGGCGTCTCAACCGACCAGTTGCCATTCTCGTCGACCGGAACGGTGACCGGCTCATCGACGCCAGGAACGGTGATTGTCACCGTCGAACCCGGCTCGGCCGTACCCGAAATCTCCGTGGCGTTGGCCGTCGAGACCACCGGCGCCGTCGGGGTCGACACATCGAGCGTGGTGGTCGTCTCGGGAGAGACGTTGCCCGCCGGATCGGTCGCCGTCACGACGATCTCGCCATCGCTCGCGCCCTCCGGCGTCTCAACCGACCAGTTGCCCTCAGCATCGACCGGAACCGTGATCGGCTCGGTCACACCAGGAACGGTGATCGTCACCGTCGAACCCGGCTCGGCTGTACCCGCGATCTCAGTCTCGTTCGCTGTCGTCACCTCAGGGGCAGTCGGCGTGGATACGTCGAGCGGGACCGTCGTCTCCGGGGAGACGTTGCCCGCAGCGTCCGTCGCTGTCACCACGATGTCACCATCGGTCGCGCCCTCCGGCGTGGTGACCGACCAGTTGCCCTCCGCGTCAACCGGAACCGTGATCGGCTCGGTCACACCAGGAACGGTGATCGTCACCGTCGAATTCGGCTCAGCGGTGCCAGCGATCTCGGTGGCGTTGGCCGTCGTGACCTCCGGGGCCTCCGGCGTCGACACATCAAGCGGAACGGTCGTCGACGGGGAGACATTGCCCGCCGGATCCGTCGCCGTGACGACAATGTCACCATCGGTGGCGCCCTCAGGCGTCGTGACCGACCAGTTGCCCTCGGCGTCGACCGGAACCGTGATCGGCTCGGTCACACCAGGAACGGTGATCGTCACCGTGGAGTTCGGCTCCGCCGTACCCGCAATCGTCGTGGCATTCGCCGTCGTCACCTCTGGAGCCTCCGGCGTCGACACGTCGAGCGGAACGGTCGTCTCCGGGGACGTATTGCCCGCAGCGTCCGTCGCCGTCACGACAATGTCACCATCGGTGGCGCCCTCAGGGGTCTCAACCGACCAGTTGCCCTCAGCGTCAACCGGAACCGTCACCGGATCCTCAACACCCGGCACCGTGATCGTCACCGTGGAATTCGGCTCAGCCGTGCCCGCGATCGTCGTGGCATTCGCCGTCTCGACCACCGGAGCAGCCGGAGCGACGATGTCGAGCGTGGCCGTCGCTTCCTCCGAGACGTTGCCCGCCCCATCGGTCGCCGTCGTCACGACGATGCTTCCACTCGTGGCGCCCTCCGGCGTCGAGATCGACCAGTTGCCCTCAGCATCGACCGGAACCGTGATCGGCTCCTCGATGCCCGGAACAGTGATCGTCAATGTCGCATTCGGCTCAGCGGTGCCACCGATCTCGGTGGCATTGGCCGTCTCGATCACCGGCGGGTCCGGGATCGTCACATCGATCGTGCCCGTCGCACTTGGAGAGACGTTGCCCTCATCGTCCGTCACCGTCGCAGAGATCGGACCATCGGTCGCGCCCTCCGGCGTCGGAACCGACCACTTGCCCTCGGCGTCGACCGGAACCGTCACCGGCTCATCGACACCAGGAACCGTGATCGTCACCGTGGAATTCGGCTCCGCTGTGCCTGCGATCTCGGTGGCGTTCGCCGTCTCGATCACCGGAGCGCTCGGCACCCCCACATCGAGGGTGGCCGTCGCCGCTGGGGAGACGTTGCCCGCCGCGTCCGTCACCGTCGCAGAGACCTGCCCATCGGTGGCGCCCTCCGGCGTGGTGATCGACCAGTTGCCCGTGCCGTCGACCGGAACCGTGACGGGATCAGCGATCCCTGGGACGGTGACCGTCACCGTCGAATTCGGCTCAGCGGTGCCAGCGATCTCCGTGGCATTCGCCGTCGAGATCACCGGAGCGCTCGGAACAGTCACATCGAGGGTGGCCGTCGCCGCTGGGGACACATTGCCCGCCGCATCCGTCACCGTCGCAGAGACCTGCCCATCCGTGGCGCCCTCCGGCGTCTCAACCGACCAGTTGCCCTCAGCATCGACCGGAACCGTGACCGGTTCCTCGACACCCGGCACCGTGATCGTCACCGTGGAGTTCGGCTCAGCCGTGCCCGCGATCTCCGTGGCATTCGCCGTCGAAATCACCGGAGCGACCGGGGTCGACACATCGAGCGTCGCCGTCACCGACGGGGAAACGTTGCCCGCAGGATCCGTCGCCGTCGCCGAGACCTCACCATCGGTCGCGCCTTCCGGCGTGGTGATCGACCAGTTGCCCGTGCCGTCGACCGGAACCGTGACGGGATCAGCGATCCCCGGCACCGTGATCGTCACCGTCGAATTCGGCTCCGCTGTGCCAGCGATCGTCGTGGCGTTCGCCGTCGCAATCACCGGCGCGGCCGGGGTCGAGACATCGAGCGTCGCCGTCGCCTCCGGCGAGACATTGCCCGCCGCATCCGTCACCGTCGCAGAGATCTCACCATCCGTGGCGCCTTCCGGCGTGGTGATCGACCAGTTGCCGGTGCCATCGACCGGAACCGTCACCGGCTCCTCGACACCGGGCACGGTGATCGTCACCGTGGAATTCGGCTCCGCTGTGCCCGCGATCTCCGTCGCATTCGCCGTCGAGATCACCGGAGCGCTCGGCGACGACACATCGAGCGTCGCCGTCGCCTCCGGCGAGACATTGCCCGCCGCGTCCGTGGCAGTCCCGACGATGTCACCATCGGTCGCGCCATCAGGCGTCTCAACCGACCACTTGCCCTCATCGTCGACCGGAACCGTGACCGGCTCCTCGACACCCGGCACCGTGATCGTCACCGTCGAACCAGGCTCCGCTGTGCCCGCGATCGTCGTGGCATTCGCCGTCGAGATCACCGGAACATCCGGAACGCCGATATCGAGGGTGGCCGTCGCCGCTGGGGAGACATTGCCCGCCGCGTCCGTCACCGTCGCAGAGATCTGGCCATCGGTGGCGCCCTCCGGCGTCGCGATCGACCACGTGCCGGTGCCATCGACCGGCACAGTGACAGGATCAGCGATCCCTGGCACCGTGATCGTCACCGTGGAATTCGGCTCAGCCGTGCCCGCGATCGTCGTGGCATTCGCCGTCGAAATCACCGGAGCTGCCGGGGTCGAGACATCGAGGGTCGCCGTCGCCTCCGGCGACACATTGCCCGCCGGATCCGTCACCGTCGCAGAAATCTGCCCATCCGTGGCGCCCTCGGGCGTCTCAACCGACCACTTGCCCTCAGCATCGACCGGAACTGTGACCGGCTCCTCGACACCAGGAACTGTGATCGTCACCGTCGAATTCGGCTCCGCCGTGCCCGCGATCGTCGTGGCATTCGCCGTCGAAATCACCGGAGCGGCCGGGGTCGACACATCGAGCGTCGCCGTCGCCTCCGGCGAGACGTTGCCGTCGGCATCCGTCGCCGTCACGACAATTTGTCCATCGGTCGCGCCGGCAGGCGTCTCAACCGACCACTTGCCATCCTCACCGACCGGAACCGTGACGGGATCAGCGACACCCGGGACGGTGATCGTCACCGTCGAACCCGGCTCCGCGGTACCAGCGATCTCGGTGGCATTCGCCGTCGAGATCACCGGGGCTCCCGGCACCCCCACATCGAGAGTGGCCGTCGCCGCTGGGGACACATTGCCCGCCGCGTCCGTCACCGTCGCAGAGACCTCACCATCCGTGGCGCCCTCAGGCGTTGGGATCGACCAGTTTCCGGTGCCATCGACCGGCACCGTGACAGGATCAGCGATCCCCGGCACCGTGATCGTCACCGTCGAATTCGGCTCCGCTGTGCCAGCGATCGTCGTGGCATTCGCCGTCGCAATCGCCGGCGCGGCCGGGGTCGAGACATCGAGCGTCGCCGTCGCCTCCGGCGAGACATTGCCCGCCGGGTCCGTCGCCGTCACGGCAATGGTCCCATCCGTGGCGCCCTCAGGCGTCGTGACCGACCACTTGCCCTCAGCATCGACCGGAACCGTCACCGGCTCCTCGACACCAGGAACCGTGATCGTCACCGTCGAATTCGGCTCCGCTGTGCCAGCGATCGTCGTGGCGTTCGCCGTCGAGATCACTGGAACTTCCGGGGCCGTCAGATCGATGACCTTCGTCGTGGGATCAGACGTGTTCCCAGCGGCGTCGGAGGCGACCGCAGTGATCTCGCCGCCGTCGGTCGCGCCCTCAGGCGTGGCAACCGACCAGGCGCCATCCGGGCCGACCGTCGCCGTCAGCGGCTCCTCGACACCGGGGACCGTCACCGTGACGATGGATCCCGGTGTGCCCTGGCCCCCGATCGTCGTGGCGTTGGCCGTGTCGATCGACGGGGCCGCCGGAGCGATGCTGTCGACCGTGAAGCCGACTGCGGCGGACGGAGCCGACTCATTGCCGGCGGCGTCCTCCAAGGTCGCAGTGATGGAGTGCGCGCCCTGCGCGAGCGGGGTCGTCACCGGGCAGGTCCATGCGCCGTCCTCGCCGACCGTCGTCTCACAGATGACCGTCGAGCCATCCTTGACGACGACCGTGGCGCCGACCTCGCCCGTGCCGGTGATCGTCGGCGTCGTCGTCGTCACCGCCGCGCCCGTGACCGGGGCGGTGATGACCGGAGCCGTCGGCGCCGTCACATCCTCGAAGGTGACCGTCCGCGTCTGACCGATCGGCGTGTCGGCCCCCTTGATGGAGATCGTCGCCGACACGTCGACCGCCTCGGCGACCGCGTCCGTCAGCGTCACCTCGGCGACGCCGTCCGCGTTCGTCTTCAGGGTGACGACGTCGTCGGTGAAGGTCGCCGAACCGGTGGCCGCGAAGGTCACCTCGACGTCCTTGACCGGGTTGTCGTTCGCGTCGAGGATCGTGGCGGTCGCCGTGACCGACTGGCCGACGGGCGTCTTCGTCGTGTCGAGCACGAGCGTCGAGTTGGACGGGTCGGGCTCGCCAGCGACGAACGGAATCGGCTCTGATTGACCGACAGCTTGCTTATTGAACGTTACAATTGCGGTCGACGCCGTGCCGTCGAGCGCCTTCTGGGAGGTGAACGTCACCTCATAGGCGCCAGTGGCCTTGTCGAGCGTGACCGTCGGCGAGACCGTCACCTCGGTCGACGAGGCGGTGAACTCGATGAGCGACGTGTCGAGATTCGTCAACACATTGCCGTAGACGTCGCGCGCGACGAGCTGGCCGGTCCACGAGTCGATCCCATCGGCGACGACCTCCGTGGCGCTCTCCGTCGTCGGGACGACAGCGAAGGACGAGTTGGCCGCCGAGAAGGTCGCCGTCTCGTAGACGATCGTCGCCATCGGCTGAGCCACGACGCCGGGGACGGCAGCTGTCACCGTCACCTCTTCGGCCGTCAGATCGAAGACGGAGACGATCGCCTTGCCGGCCGTGTTCGTCGGGGCCGTGATCGTCGTCGCCGTGGCGGTGGAATCCGTGCCGAAGACGGCCGCGCCGCTCGTGATGTAGAAGGACACCTGGACGTCAGGCACCGGGTGCCCGTCGGCGTCCGTCACCGTCGCCGTCGCCGTCGAGACGCTCCCGACGGTCAACGGGCTGGGCGCGGCGTCGAGCGTCGCGGCGGCCGGCGTTCCGGCGGCGTAGGTCAGTTCGACCGGCGAGTTCGTCACATCGACGTCGCCGACGAGCGCGGCGACCTCGAAGGTCCCCACCGCCGTGGAGGCGAGGTGCAGGGTGATCGTGCCATTCGCGTCGGTGACGTCGTCGCTCTTGCTGATCGTCACAAGGTCGCCCAGTTCGAAGGTCACCGGGGCGTCGGCGACGACGTTGTCATTGGCGTCGCGCACCGTCGCGACGACGACGTGGTAATCCGCGCCGTCGGCCGTCTTGGACCCGGTCGTCGTGACGGCGATCGAGGAGTGCTCGGCACTGGCCGGGCCCGCCCCGAAGATGGCGTTCGACGGGCTGAATTCTTGATCCGTGCCGGCGATCTTGCCGGTGACGGCGTAGCTGCCCGCCTTCGTCGCGGTGATGAAGACCTCGGCGTACCCGTAATCAGGCGATGTCGGATCGTTGTTCGAGACAGCCGAGTTGACGGCCGTGCCGGAGGCGTTCGTCACGAGCGCGCCGGTGGCGGCGTCGAAGTCGACGGTGACACCGCCGACATGGTTGCCATTGGCGTCGCGCACGAGCACCCGGGCGGTGTACGACTCTTCACCGTCGGCGATCACCGAAGTCTTCAACGTGTCGGTGATGGTGAGCGAGAACTGCGAGTTCCCCGCCACCGGATCGGAGGCGACGAAGGTGACGTCGGCCGGGCTGTCCTTGACCTCCGTGCCGCCCAACGTGGCGGTGATCTCCGCCTCACCCGCGATCGTCGAGGCGACCGACAGGCGGGCGACCCCATTCGCGTCGCTCGGCGTGGCGATCGTCAACTGAGAACCGTCGGAGTTGGAAGTCTCGACGCCGTCGACGATGAGGCGAGTCGCGCCGGTGACCGTGAAGACGATCTCCTGCCCGCTGATCTCATTGTCGTTGATATCGCGGACGGTGACGGCGGCCTGGTGGAGCGTCGTCGGGTCGTTGAGCGTCAGATCGGTCTCGACGACACGGGTGCCGTCGGTCGTCACCGTCAAGGTCGAGTGCTCGGCGCTGGCGGCGCCGGGAACGAAGGTGACCGTCTTCGTCTCGCCGACCTTCGCGCCCGTCGTGTCGCCGAGGAAGGCGGAGACGTCGTAGGTGTCGGCCCAACGCGAGGTCAGCTTGACGGTCGCCTCACCGTTCTCGTCCGTCGTCGTCGCGGTCGGCGCCACCGTCAGGCCCGTCTCGCCGCTGAAGGCGACGGGAGTGCCAGTGACGAGGTTGCCGTTGGCGTCGCGGACGGTCAGCGTGCCGGTGAAGCCGGTCGTGTCGCCGGCTGTCACCGACGTCGCCGGTTCGATCTCGAAGGTCGATTGGGACGCGTCCGGAGCGCCCGCCTTGAAGACGGCCACGACGGTGTCGGCGTCGGCCGTGCCGGCGTAGGAGACGGTGATCGTCTTGTCGCCGGAGGACGTCGAGGAGACGTTCGCGGTGTACGTGCCCTCCGTCTCCGTCTCAGAGAAGGCGGAGATCGTCACGCCGGCGGCCGGAGCGGCGGCGGCGGTGAGCGCGGCGGCCTTGCCCGTGACCGGGTTGCCGTTGACGTCGGCCAAGGTCACCGTGACGACGTGGCTTTGCGCCCCGTCGGCGGCGAGGGCCGTGGCGTTGTCGATGGCGACAGTGATGTCGCTCGGGTCGCCCGCCACGAAGTGGGCCTCGTCGAGGCCGGTCCCGGCTGCTGCCAGAGCGGTCGTCACACCTTCTATCGTTACAGTTGTGGCAATAGCCTTGTCACCGATCTTGCTCGAAGACACCGTTGCGGTGTAGACGCCATCGCCCTCGTCGACGTTCTTCTCGGTCCAGGAGGAGATGGAACCTGTGCCGAGATCATCCGTCGTGGTGGCTTGGTCGAGCAGAGTGACGATGTCGGGAGCGGCCGAGCCGTTGGCCCGCTTCGCCGTCACCGTGATCGTCGCCGTGGCCGTGCCGTCGGCGGCGACGTCGGTCTGAGAGACCTGGAACGTCGACTTCGTCGGGTCGAGCGGAACGATCTCGAACGTGACGTCGGTGCTCGTCAACGTCACCTCGGGCGCCTTAGCCGACCCGGTGACGGTGAAGGTGCCGGCCCGGCAGGAGACGATCTTGAGCGGCAAGGTGCCGGTGCCGTCGGTGACGGCGGTGATCGTCGTCGTGCCATCCGCGTTGACGACGGCGGTGGCCCCCTCGGGCAAGGCGTCGTCGTCACTGGAGAGGTTGACCCTCTTCGGCAGGGTCACGGTGACGGTCGCGTTGGCGACCGCCTCGCCGGCGGCGTTGCGCGGAGTCGCGGCGACGACCGTGTTCGACGTCGTGCAGTCAGACGGGGCGTTGTCCCCCGTCGTCGACAGCTCCCCGGAGACGAGCGCGTCGTCGTCCGTCACCGTCACCGTCACCGGCGCCAGCTCGAGGCCGTCGTAGTTCGGATCGGCCGAGATGGCGTGCGGCTGGACGACGACGGTGCGCGTGCCGTCGAGAACATTGTTGTCGATCGGGTGGAGCGGCACGTCGACGTCGATGTTGACGGGGCCGATGACCCCCATCGTCGTGGCGTCGCCGGTGGATCCGTAGGGGTCGACCGCCCCGATGCCGGGGTTGTTGCCGATCGGCTCGAGGATGCCGGCCGCGGTCTGCTTCGGATCGGGTGTGATCGTCGAGTCGGGCGTCAGTTCGCCGAGGTCGGAGCGGATGTAAACATAGGCGACCGGCGCGACTGTGGCGATATTATCGGTGTTCCGCACGGTGACGACGTAGTAGCCGGCTGTGTCGGGCTCATCGACCTCCGCCGTCGTGTCCGTGATCGACAGGGGAGATAGGTAATTGACCGTGTCATTGCCCGGCAGCGCGTCGATCGGATAGCCGACGCCATCATTGTTTGGCGATCCAAGGAAGGACGCCGGGGTGTATTGGTTCTCATCGGACGGATCGTTCGGGTTCGGCAAACCGACCGTGTTCGTCGCCGTGTTGGCCAGGCCGGCCAAGTCGGTCACGACGTCAGCCGCGATGACGGGGACGACCGTGCCGGAACGGTCGACCTTGACGGTGATCGTCCACTGGGTGTTGTCCGCGCTGTTCGACTGCGGCTGCACGTCGACGGAACGCCAGGCTCCGGCCGTGCCGTCGTTCGTGATGAGATCGGACGTGATGGCTCCGGCGCCGCCGGTCAGCGGCTCCGAGCTCATGAGGGTGAAGCGGATCGCGCGCAACGATGTCGTGGCCTCTTGGTCGGCCACCTTGTCGATCCACAACATCGGCGCCAGAGTGTCCTCACCGGCCACCGCAGCCGTCCGCGACATCTGCGAGGAGAGCCCGTTGGCGTCGATCGTCTGAAGACGGACGAGGTCGGCCGCGCCGGAGGCGAAGGGCAAGGTCACGCTCGTCGCCTCGGCGGACTCGACTTGGGCCCGCCCGACATAGGTGGCCATGCCGGAGGCGTTCGTGCCGGCCTCGCCGGTGTAGACGTCGACCTGCACGGGGTAGACCGGGTCGGAGCCCGACCCTCCGTCCGGCGGGTTGAGCGGCACCGTCAGATAGCTGCCGTCGATCGTGGCGTCGCCGGGGTACCAGGTGCGGATCGAGTTCGCGCCGCTAGGCTGGGCGTTGGCGTAGGTGCCGGCGTTGTCGACCGGGTTGGAGCTCGTGGCGCCCGGTTGGTTCTCGATCGAAGCGGCGGTGCCGGAGAGGGAGCCGGGCATGATGTTGCGCTCGGCGGTGTACGTCGGGTAGACGGAGGAGCTGTAGGCGTCGGCGTAGATGCCCCGGCTGTTCGTGGCGGACCCCCACCCGGCGAGGACGTTGTCGTGGATCCAGACGTGGTCGATCGTCCCGGAGTAGGAGCCGGTGCGAGCCATCCGGATGGCTGGGAACTGCGGGTTCGCCAAGGCGTCGTCATGCCTGAAGACGTTGTCGGCGATCTCGAATTCGCCGTCGACATTGGAGAGGAGGATGACGGATTTCGCGTCGGCGGCGCCCGGCGTCCAGTTGCGGAGCGGATCGGTCCACTCGAAGACGTTATTCGTGATGTTGTTCGTCGTGCCGGTGAACTTGACGTACGACAAGTCGATCGGCATGTTGTAGCTGGGAGACCCGGGGGCGTCGTCATCGAAGTACCGCGACCCCTGCAAGGTGAACTGAGTCACCTTATTGTTGACGATGTGGAGACCATCCACCCCCGGCGCCACGTTGGTGGCTTCCGCGTTGGAGGAGTTCCGCCCCACCTGGCCGGTGACACCGACACCCAGGTAACTATAGTTATTGTAGTCTTGACGGGCTTGCATCGAGATCGTCGAGTTCTTGATCGTCAGGTTCTTGACCGGGGTGACCGAGGAGGTCGTGTCCGTCCCGTTGGGGAGGATGGCGACGCCGGCCGAAGCCAATCCATCGATGACGACATTGTCGACGGTGATGTCCTCAGCGCCGCCGATGACGGTGATGCCGCGTTCATTCGTCCATGCCTCGGTGTCGCCGGTCATCCCAGCGATTTCAGTATGGGCATTGCCGATGTAACCGTTGCGGACGGTGACGTTGCGCGCGTTTTGGCCGATGGTGACGTTGTCTTCGGAGTTGAGCATCATG
Organism: Propionibacteriaceae bacterium; assembly: GCA_031262485.1. Classification (GTDB taxonomy): domain Bacteria; phylum Actinomycetota; class Actinomycetes; order Propionibacteriales; family Propionibacteriaceae; genus WQYJ01. The sequence goes on along the minus strand of JAISHO010000005.1, from coordinate 18,233 downwards.
AGGCCGTAGCCGTCGCCGTCGCGGGAGGCGGTGTCGGCCGTGCCGAAGTTCTGCAGGATCTGGTTCGTGCCGTTGAGGCCCATGACCACGCTGCACGAGGCGGCGGTGAGGGCGTCCCAACACTGGCTGCCGCTGATCCAGAAGCCGACTCGGTTCTGCAGGTCGATGGTCACGTTGTTAGCCGTGAAGTAGAGCAGAGTCGTCTGGTTGCCGAAGGCCTCGGATCCGGCGCCTCCCATGACGCCGAGGGTTCCGCTCTGGTACCCGTCCATGCCGTCCAACATGCCGTCGAAGCTCGGATCGTTGCCGTAGCGGGGAGAGGCCTCGGAGGTGGTGTCGAGCGGGGCGATGGCCCAGTTGTCCTTCCGCACGGCCCAGCCGTTCCTCGGGTCGAGACCGGTCAGCGACCCCTCAGAGCTCGCCTCAGCTGGTGTGATGAGGATCGTGTCGTCGGGGTGGGCGGCCGACCAGGCGTTCGCCTCCTCCGTCGCCGCGAGCAGGGTGCACACGCCATGGAGCGACGTGTCGGCGCTGGCAGTGTCGCTGGTCGCGCACGTCCCGTCCCCTGGATCCGCGTCGTGCCACCAGCGCACGTCGGTGAAGTAGAAGATCTGGCTGTAGTCCGCCGTCGTCGTCGCCGCCCCGGCTTTGGGCGCCGAGATGAACATGAAGCCCATGGCGGAGCCGACGGTGAGACTGGCCGTCAGGAAGACGAGCATGCCACGGGACAGCTCGCCGCGGGCCCTGCGTAGAGCCCGGCGGAACGACGCCCGTGCTGAGGCCGACGTCGAGCGGGTGTGACTCCGCCCGTTCCGTCGAACCCCCGGGCGAGGCCGGACGCGGTTCGCAACAATTTGAAACATGAATACCCCCGAATACCACACGAGACCACTAATCGTGGTTTCCACAAGCTACCCAGGGTCAACAAATGTGACCTTCTTCACAGACTTTCGTCATTTCTTCAAAAGAAAATGAGATCTGTGACTTTCCGAATTCTTTCCGGAGAGCGGATCCTCAGCCGTCCGACTCTGGACGAGGAGTAGTCTTGATGAAGTTGAGCGAGAGCCCCAGCGAGGGGACGAGGAGAATTTCAGGTGTCGCGAATCGGGCGTCAGATCGGGCAGACGTTCGCGTCGCTTCGTTTTTTCAACTATCGGGTCTGGTTCGCCACCGCCCTCGTCTCCAATGTCGGGGCGTGGATGCAGCGAATCGCCCAGGATTGGCTCGTCCTCAAAGAGATGGCGCCGGCCGATCCGGGGCTGGCCGCCGGCATCGTCACCGCCCTGCAATTCCTCCCCGCCCTCTTCCTCTCGGCCTACGCCGGGCTGTTGGCCGATCGCCTGCCCAGTCGGCCCCTACTCATCGCCACCCAAACCGGCCAGGGGATCCTCGCCGTCGTCTTGGGCGTCCTCGTCCTCTCGGGCCACGCCCAGTTGTGGCATGTCTATCTTTTGGCCTTCTTGTTGGGGTGCGTCACCGCGATCGACGCCCCGGTGCGTCAAACCTTCGTCGCCGAGATGGTGCCGATGACCATGTTGACGAACGCCGTCGGGTTGAACTCGGCCTCGTTCAACACCTCCCGGCTCATCGGGCCCGCCATCGCCGGGCTGCTCATCCAGGTGGCCGGCAGCGGCTGGGCCTTCATCATCAACGGCGTCACCTTCGCCGCGACCATCGTCGGGCTCGTCATCATGCGCAAGTCCGAGCTCTATCCGGTCGAGCCAGTCAAGCGGGGCAAGGGGCAGATCCGTGAGGCCGTCGGCTACGTCGCCCACCGGCCCGACATCGTCCTCATCCTCATCGTCATCGGCGTCATCAGTTGCCTCGGATTCAACTCGCAGCTGACGATCGGCCTCATGGCGACGCAAGTCTTCGACCGCCAGGCCGGCGACTACGGCGTCCTCAGCTCGATGTTCGCCGTCGGATCGCTCATCGGCGCGCTCTTGGCCGCCCACCGGCAACGCCCCCGCATCCGCATGGTCGTCGTCTCCGCCTTCGGCTTCGGCATCTTCTCCGGCCTGTCGGCGCTCATGCCGACGTATTGGACGTTCGGCCTGTCGGGCATCTTCGTCGGCCTGTGCACGCTCACCCTCATCACGACGGCCAACGCGACGATCCAGTTGACGACGATCCCGGCCATGCGCGGGCGCGTCATCGCCCTTTATATGCTCATCTTCCAGGGCGCCACCCCGATCGGCTCCCCGCTCGTCGGCTGGCTGGCCGGGGTCTGGGGGGCGCGCTGGTCGATCGGCGTCGGGGCCATCGCCGCCCTCGTCGTGGCGACTTTCGCCCTCTGGTGGAACCATAAGTATTGGCATGTGACCTTGCGGATCGAGCATCAGGAGGGATTCCCGCCCCGCATCGTCATCGACAACCCGCTCGACAGCGTGCGACATTGAATGTTCCTGGGAGCGACGCCTCGCCGTCACCCCTCGGGCTTGACCGGCCCCCGGTACGAACAACCTCTAAGGTGATTGATCATGGTGAAAGTCTTCGGCCATCGCGGGGCCAGTGGTTACGCGCCCGAGAACACGCTGGCGGCGTTTCGTCGAGCCATCGAGATGGGCTGCGACGGCGTCGAGTTCGACGTGCAGTTGAGCAATGACGATGAGCTCGTCGTCATCCATGACGAGACGCTCGACCGGACGACGGATGGCTCCGGCTATGTCTGCCAGCTCACCCTCGATCAGCTCAAGGGGCTCGACGCCTCGGCCGGAATGCCCGGGTTCGCCGGGGAGCGTATCCCCACCTTCGAGGAGGTCCTCGACCTGCTCGCCCCGAGCGAGTTGGAGATCAACGTCGAGATCAAGGACTCCGTCATCCCCTATGCCGGGTTGGCCGACAAGGTGCTCGCCATGATCTCGCAGCGCCACCTGGAACGACGCGTCATCGTCTCGACCTTCAATCACAACACACTGGCCCACATGCGTCAGTCGGGGTCGATGCTGCGCACCGGGATCCTCTTCCAAGACGTCCTCTACGAACCGTGGAATTACGCCCACCAGATCTGGGCGACGGCGCTGCACCCGCATTGGCTCTACGTCGACTATGTGACGAACCTCGTCACCGAATCACACAACGCGCTGCTCGACATCAACGTCTGGACGGTCAATGAGCCGGAGGACATCGCGCGGATGCTCGGCCTCGGGGTGGACGGGATCATCACCGACTACCCGGATCGGGTGCTCAGCCGACTGTGATCCTGGGGCGCGGGCCCAGGGGCGAGAGCCTGGTGGGTCGGTCGCCCGGCAGCCCAGCGCGCGACCGTTCACGAGCCGATCGTGATCCCCGTGGGGCAGACACAGCTCGAGCCGCCACCCGGTGTTCCGAGTGACGGCTCGCGCCGAATGTGTGTAGTGAAGTTGTCTATGTTCGTGTGACCAGGGACTCAGCCTTGGGCGCCGCAGCGGGAGCGGACGAGGAGCCCGGTTCCGGTCGCGAGGACGAGGCCGCCGGCGAGGAGGAAGCCGAGCGTCATCCCGTTGCCCGTCTCGGGCAGGACGGCGCCGCCGGTCAAGCCGCTCACCAGGGCGCTGGTGTCGATGGTGCTGCCGACCGAGGATCCGGCTGTCGTCGAGCGCCCGGACGTCGTGCCGCTCGTCGTGGAGCGGTTCGGAGTCGTGCCGGAGGCCGTCGTCGAGCCGTTGTTGCTCGTCACCGTCGAGCCGCTGTTGGTCTGCGCCGGGGCCGCCGCTGCGGGAGCGGATTGGGCCGGGGCGGAGCTGCCGAGGTATTCGTCGGTGGCGCCGTTGATGGCGTTGATGTCGTCGTCGCTCAAGCCGTAGTCGGAGAGGTTGACGTCGTCCATCATCGGGCTGTATTCGTCGATGAGGTCTTGGTACTGGCCCATGTCGACATCTTTGGCGTAGTCGCCGTATTGATCGATGAGGCCTCCGACGTCATAGCCGGAGAGGTCCCAGCCGGGGTTGGCGGGGGCGGCAAGCAACACACCGGGGGTCTGCTGAGGTTCGTCCGTCGAGGTAGTGAACGTCGAGTCAGCAGACCCTCCGGTGTTGATGGAATCAGCGCTTTCCTGAGGGGATGAGGGATCCGTGGGCATGGTGGGGGATGCCGACGGTAGGTCAGCGCTGGCCTCGTCCGCCGACTGATCGGACGGCGAGGAAGTGGCTTCGGTGTCGCCCTCGGGGCCGAGGGCGGGATCGGTCGTCGCGGCGGGGGCGGCCGCAGACTCAGGTTCGGTGGCCGGGTCGGCCTGAGGCTCCGTCACGTCGAGGACGGGGACGGGTTGGCCGGTGACCGGATCGCATTCGATCGCGGCTGCGGCGGGTTCAGTCGTGGCTTCGGGTTCGGTCGTCGCTTCCGCGGCGTCCGGGCTCACGGTCGACGACGCGGCTGGGGTGGTGAGGGACACCGCGTCGTCGACCGAGCCGGAGGGGGATGGGGTTGACGCGTCTGAGGTGAGACGCGTGTCCTTCGCCGGGGTGGGCGAAGTGGGGAATGCGTGTGACTCGGGAAGGCAGCCATCCGCCACCGCCGGATCACACAAGGGATCCACCGACGGAGCGGGTTCGGGAGAGGATGAGGCGTCCTCATCCGAACCCGCCCACGTCGGCATGGGGGATGCGGGGGTGGAGGCCGCGCTTTCCGCGACGGCCGGGGTCGGACATTCCGTGCTCGGCGAGACGGCGAGATCGTCAGCATTGGCGACGACGATGAGGCTGACCGCTCCTACCGCGGTGAACATACCCGCGGCGGCGACGATCGCCCCCGTTTTCCTTAGACGCCTCGTCAGATTCATGAATGTGACCCCCAGTGAGATTCAGTTTGTGTGAGCCCCCCGCTCGCACACCTACCTAGACAGGGTCACCCCCAGGTCATAACAGACTTTTGAAGAACTTCAACAGGAGTGAGAAACCTGAGGCGGGGTCGAGGGCGGGCTACGTTTACCCCGCCGACGTTACTCCACTTCAACGTTCCTCGCACCCCTTCACATGATTTCTCAAGTGTTATTTCTTTACCCTCGTCGTCTCCCTGCCACCCGCTGTAACGGCGTGGCGGGGCGGGTTATTCCCCGCGGATTCGGATCAGTCTGGGATAGGGATCTCCACGGCGTAATCATTGTAGGAGCGTGGGTCCTCGCGCGGCTCGAGGTGGACGTTGAGCTCGAGGCCGGGTAGAGCCTCGTCGATCTCGGCGGCGATCTCTTCGATGAGGTCGTGGCCGGCGCGGACGGTCCAATCGCCGGGGACGAGGATGTCAAAGGCGGCGAAGCGGTGGCGCCCGGCCTGGCGGGTGCGCAGGCCGTGGAAGGCGACGCGGTCGTCGCTGCGGCGGGCGAGGATCGCGGCGAGGGCGTCGTTGTCCTCCGTGGGCAGGGTGGCGTCCATGAGGCCGTTGGCCGATTCCCGGATCAGCCCGAAGCCGGTGATGATGATGTTGACGCCGACGAGGAGGGCGACGATGGGGTCGAGGACGCTCCAGCCGGTGACGAGGACGAGGACGAGCCCGACGACGACGCCGACCGAGGTGACGACGTCGGTCCACAGGTGTTTGCCGTCGGCGACGAGGGTGGGCGAGCGGTGACGGCGCCCGGCCCGCACGAGAATCCATCCGACGGCCCCGTTGATGAGGGAGGCGACGAGCGCGACGACGACCCCGACGCCGATCGCTTCGAGCGGGCGCGGTGACAGGAGTCGTTCGATGGCGGCGACGATGATGAGGACGGCCGCGACGAAGATCATGATCCCCTCGGCGGCGGCAGAGAAGTATTCGGCTTTGGCGTGGCCGAAGTTGTGTCCGTCGTCGGGCGGCTTGGCGGCCAACTTGAGCATGGCGAGCGCGAGGACGGCGGCGACGAGGTTGACGAGGGATTCGGCGGCGTCGGAGAGGAGGCTGACCGAATCGGTGACGAGCCAGGCGACGACTTTGAGGCCGATCGTGGCGACGGCGGCGCCGATCGACAGCCAGGCGAACCGGGTGAGGTCGACGGGGGCGGGTTTCCCCCCAGCCGTCGACTGGTTCGCCGTTGCGTTCATAGGTCTCGTTTCGCCGTCAGGAAGATGCCAATGCCGATGAGCACGATATCCCAGGCGAAGAGCACGCCGATGCCCTGCCAGGGAGTGAGCAGAAAGTTCTCCACCGGCGCGGTCGAGAGAATGCGCATCCCCGCCTCGCCCGGCATGAGCGACTGGAGGTAGTAGATGCCTTTCTTCCAGCCGGTCGATTCGGAGTTGGCGCCGAGCATGGTGAAGACGAGGGGGAGGACGAGGACGACGCCGAGGGCCACACAGATGCCGCCGGAGCTGGAGCGGACGAGCAGGCCGACGGCGAAGCCGAAGAGCGTCATCCCGATGATGAGGAAGATCGCGCCGACGAGGACGCGGGTGTTGTCGCCGCCGAGGCTGGTGTCGTAGGCGACGCCCGTCATGGGGAAGACCTCGCCGTCGAGCATGCCGAAGCCGATGGCCCAGGAGACGAGGACGGCCGCCGCTGTGATGGCCCCGGAGATCACCGCCAACAGGACGGCTTTGGCGACGATCGGCAGCCAGCGGTGCGGCACCGCGGTGAAGGTGGAGCGGATCATCCCGGAGGCGAATTCGTTCGTCATGACGATGACGCCGAGGCTGATGAAGATGAGCTGGGCCAGCGTCGTGCAGCTGTTGGCGACGGTCGTGGCGAGGCTGCCGATGATCTGTTCGAGCATCTCGCCGGTCATGCCACGCTCGAGCATCTCCTCCTCGGTGTAAGCGAACATCGGTTTAGCCATGGCGCACTGGAGGATCGACAATCCGGCGCCGAGGAGGACGGTGACGAGGAGGAGCCACCAACTCGAGCGCAAGCTGAACAGTTTGAGCCATTCCATGCCGAGCACCCGGAAGAAGGTGACCTTGCCACTGGCTGGTCCGCCGGGGGCGTGGGCGACAGCCGAGGCGGCGGAGGCCTCAGCGTGCTTCTGCCGGGCTTGGGCGATGCGGTCCTTGAGGGAGACGTCGTCGCGCTCCGTCATCGTCCGTGCGAACACTGAGCTGCTCATAAGTCGCCATCCGTCCACGCCCGGCGGGCCGACAGCAATCGCTGCGGCGTCCGCTCATCCGAGGTTCGTTGTTCGCCACGTTCGTCGCGGCCCGAGGAGGGGGCACGCCCTGCCAGGAAATCCGGGCCGGGATTGTCATCCCGTCGCGTCGTCGCGGGGCGAACCGGGGTCCGGGGACGGACATCGCGCGCGCTCGACGACGTGCCACGGGCGTCAGCGTATGAGTCACGTTCGTCATACGTGTCGCGGGTTCGGTCATAGTCGCGGGAGTCATAGCCGCCACGAGAGTCGTAACCGCCGCGGGGGCTCGACGAGGACACGCGCCCGTCACGCGTTCCCCGGGGATCACCGCCGGCGCGGTCGGATCGACGATCGTAAGACGATGTCCGCTCGTCGCGACGACGATCGTCTCGACGAACGTCGCGGTCGAAGCGTTGGTCGCGCCCGGGGCCGTCGTCGAATCCGGAATAATCCTGGCCGAGCCCGTAGTCGTGGTCGTAGTCGTTGCCTCGCACGGAGCTGGGGCGGGCGCCGCGAGACCCGTCGACGTCACGAACTGGCTCGTAAAGCGTCCGGTCGTCGCGCTCCTCCCCGCCCGAGCGATCCGTCCACGCAGGGGCGGAGGGACGAACCGAGGCCGGGCGGGCCGACGTCATCCGATCGGTCTCGGGACGCGTCGTGTCGCGCCTTGTCGCGTCGGGCCGCATCGTGTCGGAGCGCGTCGCGTCGGGCCGCATCAGATCGGAATGGGGCGCCTCAGGCGGGGTCGATGGCGGGCGCGCCGTGGTCATCGGGCGCACGGTGGAGCGTGTGGTGGGACGCTCGGCGCCCCTGCGGTCATCGTCTCGGCGCTCGTCGCGCGGGCGATCCGCGTCGAAACGATCGCTTCCCCGGCGATCGGCCTCTGTCCGGTTGGCCGTGGCGCGGTAGATCTGTTCGCCGCCGGAACGCTCGTCACGGGGACGGTCGTCGCGCAGGCCGTCCTCGCTCGGTGCGATAGTCGCACGGTCGTCACGCGAACGTGTGCTCTGCGGGCGGCCAGGGGCGGGACGATCGGCGCCGGAACGCAACCCCGGCGACGCGGCGCGGGCTTTCCCCCCACGCACGGGCGAGGGCGGAGCCGCCACCCGCCGGGTGCCTCCGGAGCGTTGACTCGCCGGCGCGCCCGGACGGGAACGTTGGCTGGGCGACGCCGGGGACTCGGCGACCCAGGCGTCCTCGTCGTCGTCGGCGGACCAGGGCCGGCCCTCCTCGACGCGATGGTCATCAGGTCGGCGATCGTCACTGCGGCGGTCGTCGCGGTTCCAGGGATCGTCGCGGCGCGTCCGGTCGTTGCGGGAACGGACGTCGTCGCGATTCCACGCGTCCTCGCGGGCTGGCTCCTCGCCCCAGGCGCGGGCGTCGTCCCACATGCGGGCGTCGTCACGCGACCGCCCGTCCTCGCGGCTGCGGCCGTCCTCGCGGGCCCGCCGGTCGTCACGCCTGCGATCGTCGTCAAGGCCGCGCACCTCCGCGCGGGCGTCTCGTGGGTCTCGGTCAGCGCGGGAATCGAGGAGCGCTCTGGCATCGCGGGCGCCTCGTGCGTCGCGGATGTCCCGGGCGTCGCGGGCGTCCCGCTCCCAGCCGCCGGCGCGACCGCGCTCGTCCATGCGACCGTCCCAGCTCATCTCATGATCCGTCGGCGAGGCGACCGCGAGAACCTCACGGTAATCCTCGGCCTGCTCGCCAACCTCGCCCAAGGCGACACTGGAACGGTATTCCTGCGCCGTCTCCGTCATCTCGAGGTAGACGTCCTCGAGCGAACGGATCTGGGGGCTGAGCTCGTAGAGGACCCAGCCGCGCGACTGCGCCGCCTCACCGATGACTTCGGCTTCCACCCCGCGGATCGTGACGAGGCCTGGCGCTTCGACTTTGGCGCGGACGCCGGGCCCGCGGAAGGAGGCGACGATCTCGGCCGCCTGGGGCGAACGCACCTTGGTGACGTTGCCGGAGGCCTGCTGAATGATCGCGCTCATGGGGGCGTCGGCGAGGAGCTTGCCCAGCCCGATGATGATGAGGTGGTCGGCCGTCAGCTCCATCTCGCTCATGAGGTGGCTGGAGAGGAAGACGGTGCGACCCTCGGCGGCGAGATGCTGGGCCAGGTGGCGCACCCAGGCCACACCCTCCGGGTCGAGGCCGTTGACGGGTTCGTCGAGGATGAGGGTGTCCGGGTCGCCGAGCAGGGCCATCGCCAAGCCGAGCCGCTGGCCCATGCCGAGGGAGAATTGGCCGACGCGTTTGTCGGCGACGGCTTGCAGGCCGGCCAGTTCGATGACCTCGTCGACGCGGCCTTTCAAGATGCCATTGGAATAGGCGAGCGCCTGGAGATGGGCCCGGGCGGTGCGGCCGGGGTGGGCGGCCTTGGCGTCGAGGAGGGCGCCGACTTCATGGAGGGGAGCTTTGCTCGAGGTGTAGTGACGTCCGTTGACGGTGCAGGAGCCGGAGGTGGGTTCGTTGAGGCCGAGGATCATGCGCAGGGTCGTCGATTTGCCGGCGCCATTGGGGCCGAGGAAGCCCGTCACCATGCCGGAGCGGACGGTGAAGCTCATATCGTCAACCGCGACCTTGTCACCAAAGACCTTGGTTAGGTTGCTCACCTCGATCACCGCACAGCCCCCTGACCTCTCCCACACACGGCCCAGCGGCACGCCGCCAGGCACAACCTCACCTCATGATCCCTCACGGCCATGATCCCACAGGGCGTCCAAAGATTCACTCTCAATGGCAAAGGCGCATTCCCACCAGCGCCCTTCGTCGATACCCTCTCACCAGCCCATCCGCGGCCCACCCCGCGATGACTGATCTCACAGAATTCTACCATCTGGATAAAGCTTCTCAAGGTTCGTTGAGGATGAATTCGTGATCTGGTTCACTGCGCGCCCAGGCTACCGGGGGCCTCGATCGTCCCCTTTTCAGCGCGACGGAACGTTCCCGCGCAGGCGGCCAGCTCGTCACTGCCACTGGGTCTTTCGTCGTTTGCCAGGGAACGTCCCCGCTCAGGCGGCCAGCTCATCTCGTCGTCCCTCATCACTCGATAGGGTCGCCCCATGAGCCAACCGTTCCATGCCGAGGACTGGGACGAGGTCCCCGGGTTCTCCTTCACCGACCTCACCTATCATCGGGCCAAGCATGTGCCGGCGGTGCGGATCGCCTTCGACCGGCCCGAGGTGCGCAACGCCTTCCGCCCCCAGACGGTCGACGAGTTGTGCCAGGCGTTGGAACACGCGCGCACGAGCGCCGACGTCGGCTGTGTTCTCTTGACCGGCAACGGGCCCTCCCCTAAGGACGGCGGCTGGGCCTTCTGCTCCGGCGGCGACCAGCGCATGCGCGGGCGCAGCGGATATGAGTATCGCGACGATTCAGCGCCCAGCGACGACCGCGCCAGCCGGGCCGCCTTCGGCCACCTCCACATCCTCGAGGCGCAGCGCCTCATCCGCTTCATGCCGAAACCCGTCATCGCCCTCGTCAACGGCTGGGCCGCCGGCGGCGGACACTCGCTCGCCGTCGTCTGCGACCTCGCCCTCGCCTCCCGCGAGCACGCCAAGTTCAAGCAGACCGACGCCGACGTCGCCAGCTTCGACGCCGGCTTCGGCTCCGCCTACCTGGCCCGCCAAGTCGGCCAGAAATTCGCCCGCGAGATCTTCTTCTTAGGCGAGACCTACGACGCCGCCCGCGCCCACGAGATGGGCGTCGTCAACGCCATCGTCCCCCACGGCGAGTTAGAACGCGAAGGACTCCTGTGGGCCGAGCGCATCTGCCGCAAATCCCCCACCGCCATCCGCATGCTCAAATACGCCTTCAACGCCATCGACGACGGCCTCATCGGCCAACAAATCTTCGCCGGCGAGACGACGCGCCTGGCCTACATGACCGACGAAGCCCAAGAGGGGCGCGACGCCTTCCTCGGCAAGCGCGAGCCGGACTGGTCGGCTTTTCCTTGGTATTACTGAAACCTATACTAATTTGAGAAAACCATGCCTTTATTCATCATCGACCACTATTGTAATCAAGGTCGCCTCTCCGCCAATAATATCAACGGGATAGAGACCCGACCTGTGCTGAGTTCCATCAAACCAACAGAAGGCTTCAATCTCCCAAGTCCCGACAGCAAGAGAGTGGGAAAAAAAACCAGCAGAGTCGGTGTGAACATCGATCTCCGGATCCACTCCTCCCCTTCGATCTATCGCGCAGCCCTCAAGAGGATCACCCACTTCATCAAGTACAAAACCTTCCAATAGACCCTTATCCGAGTTCTCGTCCCCAGAATTTATACTCTGGGCGGGAGAAGAATTGTGGCCCATCGGTCTACTGGGCCCAGTGGAGTCAGAATCGGGAGCGGCCACGCATCCACCCGATGCGAATGCGAGTATAGAAATACAACCACAAGTTATCGACGCCGTATACTCGGATTTACGAAGCATCACTCAACGCTACTAATACAATTAGGTTGTAAATAAACTCGGAAATCAAAGTGCCGCTATTCGTATTATCGCAATGGGCGCCGACTCCATAAGTATGTATTGCTATAACCTGCTTGGATGGAAGATAAACTGGTGCGCCACTTTGCCCACCAATGGTGTCAATAGAGTAGCATAGACCCATAGAATCAGTCGGAGCTACGTACCCCATCATAGAGAGCATAGTTCCCCAAGAGTCCCCGCCGGGGTATCCCGTTATACTCACTAATTGCGACGCTCCACCACTATCGTTATCGACAGCACTCAACACCCCGAACCAGCCAGTTACCTCACCAATCCTATTATTCAGCTTAATAATACCCCAATCGGATGAAATATCCTTCCCCTCGCTGAGAATATAGTTCCCATTGATATAAGTGAAGGTGACATTTGAGCTGTCATACACTCCGAATGGGTAGCTGTCGCCATCTCTTCCTGGAGCAATTTTCCACTCTGATGCGTATTCTTTAAGTTTCGGGCTATACATACAGTGGGCTGCCGTAACTATCGTATCCCATGATACCATCCATCCAGTACACCGGGTTATCGAACTTTCTAGATTTACGATCGCACCGTATGGATATTTTGTAGTATCAAGAATCTGGTATCTTTCATCTACTCCTATTATCGTTTGTGGAGAAATATTCCCCCCACCCACGCCAGCCCCCGAATAAGGATCTATAGCTATCCCCTCATTATGGTCTAGCTTGGATATATCAATTTCTACTGGATCCCCAAAACCATCCACCGTTACATAAGGGACTCCACCAAAATATGAAAATTTACTTTCCTTGCTACGGTAACTATAGAGCGATTCAGATTCTTCCAGTACTGAATCATCCTGAGGAGAAAACTCGACCGGATAATCAACCTGGCTCATACTAGACGTCACACCGTTTAACCCTAAAGAGGCCATCCCCTGTGTGCCTTGGGAAACTAGAGACACAACAGCTAAAAGAGACATGGATAATGTCATCTTTGAGCATGAGATAATTGATTTAACTTTCACGGTTATGACCTCCACGTAAGAGCAATCTACACAAGACTATAAACAAGTCTAGATGTTTTATCAAGTGAGTAACAACTCCTTTCGCCTTCATGGGTTGAAGAGACGGCGGTTCCAACAGGTACCAGTCGTCGAGTCGCTCGACGCTCGCAAGACTGGGACGTCGCCACCAAGACCCCGTAAATTGCGTCGCTAAATCAGACGCAGCGGCGTCGTGTTGATGTGGCATCGACAGAACGGTCAAGGCGCCATGACACCTCATATGGTCGCGCATCCCATTACGGAGACACTTGAAGAAGATGCAGATCTGGTGTCACCACTCGCCCCAGCCACCCCTCGCCCCGTCGAGCCAAGACATCGCGCCAATGTCAGTATATGTAGACATCAGTACAATGTCACCGTATACTGACACCGTGCCTGAATTCATGAACTCTCGTTCCCTGACGAAGCTCGGCAACAACGTCCGCGGCTTACGCCAACGTCGTGGCCTGACTCAGGCGACTCTGGCGGAGAAAGCTGGCGTCTCCCGTCAGTGGATCATCTCCTTGGAGCGTGCCCAGACCCGGGGTCTGGAGCTGGGCACGCTGTTGCGGGTTCTCGACGCGCTGGACGTGAGCCTGTACCTACGCGACGATCTCGAGGGGGCCTGATGGCGAGCATCACGCGACTAGCCGTGCTCTTGGCTGGTCGGCACATCGCAGACGTGGAGAGGGTTCGTTCCGGCATCCGCCTGACATACGCCCCAGATCCGGGCCCCATGCCGCTGTCGCTCTCGCTGCCGTCCACCTCCTCACAGCACGCGGGCGCTGCGGTGACGACATGGCTGTGGAATCTCCTGCCAGACTCTCGGACCGCCCTGAGCGCGATCGCCCAGGAATACGGAGCCGACCCTCGTGACCCGCTTAGCTTGCTGGAAGCCGTCGGAATGGACTGCGCCGGCGCCGTCCAACTCTGCACGCCCGACCAGATCGAGGCCGTCCAACAACGGCAAGGATCTCTAGAATCGGTGAGTGTCACGGATCTGGAAGCGCGTCTGGCCGAATTGGACATGGACGAAGACGCCTCCTGGGTTCTGCCGGGTGAGCACTGGTCGTTGGGCGGAGCGCAGCAGAAATTCGCTCTGCGCCGCCACGATGGTCAGTGGTATCGAGCTTTGGGTTCGGAGCCGACGTCGCACATCGTCAAACCGGGCCTCTTCCGGGTGCGCGCTCAAGCGTTGGCTGAATACGTCTCCATGAAAGCGGCTCACCGTCTCGAGCTTCGTGCCGCCGATGTCGCCTACACCGAGTTCGGCGTGCAGCCAGCCCTCGTCGTGACGCGTTTCGACCGCTTATCCACGGGCGACGGTAGCTTGGCGCGGCTGCATCAAGAGGACATGAGCATGGCTGCGGGAACCGAGGTCAAGTACGAGGAGGACGGCGGTCCATCGATAGCGAGCGTGGTGAAACTGCTACGCGAGCACTCATCCACGCGTTCCCAAGCCGAGTGGAATGTGGCCGAGTTCCTCGACCAGGTGGTCTTCAACGTCGTCGTCGGCTCGCCAGACGCCCATGCCCGCAACTTCTCCATCCAATTCACCGACGGGGGCTTACACGTCTCACCGCTCTACGACGTCGCCACGGACCTGGGTCATGAGCGAATCGGCAATCACAAGCGCAAGGTCGCCATGCGTGTGGGCGGCGAGGATGTGCGCGACGCTATCGGGCCAACCGAGTGGAATCGCCAAGCCGAGCAGGTCGGCGTCGACCCCGACTGGCTCGTGGGCCGGGTGGTTTGGATGGCCGAACGGCTCCCCGACGCGATCAAAGAGCCGTTCGAAGGCCTCGACGACTGGGACGGAAGGATCAGCGAGTTGCGCTCGCGCCTCCTGCCGAATATGCGGGAGAACTGCTTGCGAATCCTCAGTCGTTTCTGATCAGAACACCTGACGCAAGTTCGCTTTCGTCAGATCCAGCAACTCGTCCCCGCGCCCGTTGAGCAGGGTGCGCATGGCGTAAAGCGCGAAGCCCTTGGCTTGTTCGACGGAGACGGACGGCGGGATCGTCAGCTCTTGGCGTTCGGTGACGATGTCGACGAGGGCGGGGCCGTCGTGGGCGAAGGCCTCTTTGAGGGTGTTCTCCAACTCGTCGGAGCGGGTGACGCGGTAACCCTTGACTCCGGCGGCGTCGGCGACGGCGGCGAGGCTGGGGTTCTCCAGGTCGGTGGCGTAAGTGACGTAGCCGCTCGCCTTCATCTCCAACTCGACGAAGTTGAGGGAGGAGTTATTGAAGACGATGATCTTGACGGGGAGTTTGTTCTGCGTCAGGGTGAGCAGTTCGCCGAGGAGCATGGAGACGCCGCCGTCGCCGGAGAGGGCGACGATCTGGCGGCCGGGGTAGGCGCTAGCGGCGCCGATGGCTTGGGGCAGCGCGTTGGCCATGGAGCCGTGGATGAACGAGCCGATGAGGCGGCGTTTCCCGTTCATCTTGAGGTAGCGGGCGGCCCAGATGACGGGCGAGCCGACGTCGGGGATGAAGACGGCGTCGTCGCTGGCGATCTGGTCGACGAGGCAGCCGACGTATTGCGGGTGGATCGGTTGGTCGTCGGGGCGGGGGGTGGCCAAGTCGTCGAGCTTGCGGCGGGTCTTCTGGTAGTGGTCGAGGCAGTCGGTGAGGTGGCCGCGGTCGGTTTTGCGGGTGAGGTGGGCGAGGAGCCCACGGAGGGATTCGCGGACGTCGCCGACGAGCCCGAGGTCGAGGGGGATGCGCCGCCCGAGCACCTCGCCGCGCAAATCGATCTGAACGACGGTCGCTTTCTGCGGCAGGAAGGGCCGGTAGGGGAAGTCGGTGCCGAGCATGAGGAGGGTGTCGCAGTTCTCCAACGCCCGGTAGCCGGAGGCGAAGCCGAGCAGGCCCGTCATGCCGACGTCGAAGGGGTTGTCCACCTCGACGAAGGCCTTGCCGCGCAGGGTGTGGACGATGGGGGCGGCGAGCGCGTCGGCGACGGCCATGAGCTCCTCGTGGGCGTTCTCGCAGCCGGCGCCGGCGAGGATCGTCACCTTCTTGCCCTTGTTGAGGAAGTCGGCCGCGCAGCTCAACTCCTCGGCTGAGGGGATGACGCGCGGGTGGGGGGCGCGCACCTCGGTGACGGTCGTGTCGATGGCCTCCGACAAGGCGACATCGCCCGGGATGACGACGACGGCGACGTCGCGCTGGGCGAGCGCCGTCTGGATCGCGGTGCGCATGATGCGCGGCATCTGGGTGGGCGAGGAGACGTACTCAGCGTAAGCCGAGCATTCACGGAACAATTCCTGCGGGTGCGTCTCTTGGAAGTAGCCGGAGCCGATCTCCGAGGTGGGGATGTGCGCGGCGATCGCGACGACGGGCACCCGGGAACGGTGGGCGTCGAAGAGCCCGTTGATGAAGTGGAGGTTGCCGGGCCCGCAGCTGCCGGCGCAGACCGCGACCTCCCCCGTCAGCGCGGCGTCCGCCCCGGCGGCGAAGGCGGCCGCCTCCTCGTGGCGCACGTGCACCCACTCCATGCCCGATGAGCGCAGGGCGTCGGTGAAACCGTTGAGGGAGTCGCCGGGGATGCCGTAGACCCGTTTGACGCCGCAAGCGGCGAGGGTGTCGATCATGTTTTGTGCGACGGTGACCATGGAAACTCCTCAGGGGACGGGGCGGGCCCACTGATCAACGTCGACGCGGGCTTGTGCGTCACTCTAGCGGGAATCGACCCGCCAGAAGAGCCTATCCACAATGCCACATGCCGATGGCTTTGCTCTTAGTCGTCGTCTTCGTCGTAGATGCCGTGACGTCCGCGCACGCCGGGCGCCTCGCTCGGCACGCCCTGCCACTCGCCTCGCCCTTTCGATCCTTGGCTAGGCACTTCCCACAGAGGGCTGGTGTCCTCGAGGGTGGATCCAACGATGGGGAAGCGTTGCGAATACGGATCCGTCACCCGCCGCGCCATCGTCATATCGACGACGGAGCGCAGCACCTTGCCCTCTTTCATGCGAGTGAAAGCCCCCTCGACGTCGTCGAGCGGGATGAGTTCGCTGATGAAGGTGTCGAGGTCGAGCCGCTTCTGCCGGTAGAGGTCGACGAGGAAGGGGATGTCGCGGCTGGGCAGGCAGTCGCCGTACCACGAGGCTTTGAGGGCGCCGCCGCGGCTGAAAATGTCGGGGAAGGGGATGTCGGGCAGTTCCATGCCTGCGGTGGGGACGCCGACGAGGACGACGGTGCCGGCCAAATCGCGCGCGTAGAAAGCTTGCTTCCAGGTCTCGGGGGTGCCGACCGCGTCGATGGCGACGTCGACGCCGAACCCGCCCGTCAACGCCCGGACGGAGCCGACGACGTCGCGTCCGTCGATGCCCGGGATGATCGACAACGGCGCCCCGCCGGGAATGGGAGAGACGGTGACCTCCCGGTTGTCTGGGTTGATCGTATGGGTGGCGCCGATGTACGTCGCCCGGCTCAGCTTGTCGTCGTCGGGGTCGACGGCGATGATCGTGTTCGCGCTCGCCAACCGGGCGCCCGCCACGGCGGCGAGGCCGACCCCGCCGCACCCGATGACGACGACGGAATCGCCCCGGGTGACCCCGCCGGTGTTGAGAGCGGCGCCGATGCCAGCCATGACGCCGCACCCGAGCAGCCCGACGGCCGCGGGACGGACGAGCGGGTCGACTTTCGTGCACTGCCCCGCCGCGACGAGGGTTTTCTCAGCGAAGGCGCCGATGCCTAGCGCGGGCGTCAGCGGCGTGCCGTCCGTCAACGTCATCTTCTGCTTGGCGTTGAACGTGTTGAAGCAATACCACGGGCGGCCCCGTCGGCAGGCTCGGCACTCACCGCACACGGCCCGCCAGTTGAGCACGACGAAATCCCCAGGAAAAACTTCCGTGACATCTTGGCCGGTCCGCTCGACGATCCCGGCGGCCTCATGGCCCAGCAGGAACGGATAGTCGTCACCGATCCCGCCCTCCTTGTAGTGAAGATCGGTATGGCACACACCACAGGTGAGGATCTTGACGACCGCTTCCCCCAACCCTGGGTCCGGAACGACGACGTCCTCGACGCTCACCTCCGCTCCCTTGGCTCGCGCGACAACTCCACGAACTATCTGCGACATAGTCCACTCCTTGGGGACTGGGATCAGGGGCGGCGGACGGGAATGAGGGAAGCGCTTCTATGAGCGACGATGCTGAGGCCTGATCCGGTCTGGTGATCAAAATTGTGGCAATTGTAATAGAAATTTGCCCGGCGTGCATCTTGACGGGATGGGCTCGTGGCGGAACCACGGAGGTGGCGACGTTCGTTCAGTCTCTCCCTGGAATGACTTATTCGGCGATCATAGTAAGATGATTACAAGGAGGTAAGTTATGTCAACCACCACGATCTCGACCCGGGGGCAGGTCGTCATCCCGGCCGAGATTCGCAAACGGGCGGGCCTAGCGGCCGGCGACCGTCTCCTCGTCGATTTCGACCCTGAGACGGGCCAGATCACACTCCGACCGTCCTTGACGATGCAGCAGATCGCCGCCAAAGCGTCCACCTGGATCATCCCGGGAACGCCACCCCTCCTCGACGCCACCGCCGCGTTCGACACACGCCCCCCGAGGCTCTGAATGGCGCGGGGAGCCATCTGTCAACGACGGCTGAATTTTGACCCTTTTGCGTCGGTGAATTTTGACCCCTCTTCTGGTTGTGTTTCTAGTTGTCCGCCGTTGGGGCGGGTGGTTTGAGGAGTTCGCGTCGGGTGC